>CAKRLX010000060.1 GCA_934359835.1 uncultured Blautia sp. | reverse complement strand
AAGCCAGCTGCTGTAACCATGATCAGGCATCCAGCGATTGTGAAGATTGTAGTACCGATACCACCTGTGGATGGAAGGTTAGAAATCTTAGTGTTCATAATCTGAGTTTCTGTCCTGGAAGCATCAACTGTGATTTGCTCTCCTTCATATTTTACAGTAAAGTTAGATTTATTTCCATTTGAATCTGCAATTGTAGCACCGTTAATCTTAATAGACCATTTTTCCAGTCTTCCAGTATTATCAAGTTTCTGATCAATTACGATTGTATATACAGTATCATTTAATGTATATGTATCTGGAGCTTTTGTTTCTTTCAAGTAATATGTTCCGGCTTTCAGACCTCTAATTGGCATACTACCATTTGAATCGGTTATAACTGTTCCCGTAAATACACTATTTGTATATGCATTTGTGCATCCTTCATCTGTGTATAAGGTAAATTCTGCACCTGAAAGTTTTTCTGTTGTTCCGTCTGCTTTTTTACCATATTTGGTAAGAATTTCAGTTGTTACAGAACCTTCTACTGCTGCATCAATATCGTATGTATAGGTATATGTTTTGTCGTTGTCAGTAGTATCTCCGCCTTGAACTTTAGAGTCTTTTGTATAGTTTAAAGTAGCACTGTTGGTATTTGCATTCTGGTTAATATTAGCATTATTATTTACTGTTGCATCATAAGTAACTGTTAAAATTTTGCCCTGGAACTCATTCAGTGTATATGCTCCGTTAACAACAAAATTAATTGTCATTGTGTTTGTGATAGTTTCTGGAGTTACTGTATACTTTTCAGTAGATAAATCTTTACCTTCAACTTGTACTTTTAAATTATTTGCATAAGTTAATCCGTCTAAATTATCGACAATATTGAATACTGGATATTTTCCACCATAGTAAGGAATTGTAGTTGTCAGTTTATAACTTACTGTATCACCAATATTTGCTGTGTTACCTTTTACTTCATTGGCGCCATCAACAATCACTTTGTTTAAATCTGGATGATCACTGACTTTAACCCATGCATTTCCGTTATCAACAACATCTACATTGTTGAAATCCATTACTGTCTGTCCATCTTTGTTTTTGTATACTACAGAGACAACTACCGGGTTGTAAATCTTATTTTCAGCACCTGTGATAACAACTACATAAGAGCCTACCGGAACTGTTGCTGTATAAGTACTGTTATCTGTAGTAGTCATAGAATATTCTGTATTTGCAACCTTTGGATTTGTTGCAATAATATCACCAAGCTGAGCAGCAGTTACAGTTACATCACCTGTTGGATCCGGAATTATTGTCGGATATAAAGATTTATATCCTGAGAATTTTCCACCGTTATCATAATTTGCTTTAATAATCTGATATGCTGTTACTGTAATTTTTGTTTCGGTTGAATCTATACCGCTTACTGTAATTGTTCCAGTATCCTCTGCAGTTCCTTTTGCTGGATGGTTTTCACTTTTACTACTTGCAGCAAATGCTGTCATACTCATTGTGAGTACCATGGCCAGTGTTAATAACACTGCAAAGATTTTTCTCATCTTCTTCATAATCTTGTCTCCTTTTCATTATC
>CAKRLX010000059.1 GCA_934359835.1 uncultured Blautia sp. | reverse complement strand
AGTACAGGAGGAAAATACTATGAACAACAATAACCCACAGTGGCTTGAAAATGCAGTATTCTATGAAATCTACCCTCAGAGCTATAAGGACACAAATGCAGACGGTATAGGTGATCTTGCAGGTATGACAGAGAGCCTGCCTTATATCAAAAGTATAGGTTGCAATGCAATCTGGATAAATCCATGCTTTGAATCACCTTTCTTTGATGCAGGCTACGATATTTCAAACTACAAAAAAGTTGCTCCCAGATATGGCACGAATGAAGACCTGAAACGTTTCTTTGAAGAAGCACACAAACTCGATATTCATGTTATTCTCGACCTCGTTCCGGGTCATACTTCCATTGAGCATCAGTGGTTCAAGGAGTCGATGAAGATTGACAGAAATGAATTTACAGACAGATATATCTGGACAGATTCCGTATGGGAGGATGCAAGTGGAGTTGAGAACATCACAGGCTCTATAAGAGGAATTTCCGACAGAGATGGCACTTGTGCGGCAAATTTCTATACCATTCAGCCGGCACTGAATTATGGTTTTGCAAATCCTACAAAGCCATGGATGCAGGCTGTAGATGCCCCCGGTCCGATGGCAACAAGAGAGGCTATGAAAGATGTTATGCGTTTCTGGCTGAATATGGGCTGCGACGGTTTCCGTGTAGATATGGCACATTCACTTGTAAAGGGAGATACGGACAGCAAGGCTACAATTGCACTCTGGCAGGATTTCAGAGCATTTCTGAATAAAGAATTTCCTGAGGCTGCTATGATTTCTGAATGGGGTCAGCCGGATAAATCTCTTATGGGTGGTTTTCACATGGATTTTCTGCTGCATTTCGGTCCTTCACATTACAATGACCTTTTCCGTGTGGAAGAACCCTTTTTCTCCAGAAAGGGAACAGGTGATGCATCTGAGTTTGTAAAGACATATGAAGAAAACTATGCAAAAACAGAAGGCAAAGGACTTATCTGTATACCATCTGGCAATCATGATATGTCCAGAATTTCTCAGCGTCTTGACAAGAAAGAAATAAAGCTTGCTTTTTCATTCATTCTCACAATGCCCGGTGCTCCTTTTATTTATTATGGTGATGAAATCGGAATGCGTCACCTTGAAGGTGCAAAGTCAGTTGAGGGCGGTTTTGAGAGAACAGCATCACGTTCACCTATGCAGTGGAATAGCTCTGTAAATGCGGGATTTTCTGCAGCAGATCCTGAGAATCTTTATATTCCTATCGATTCAGATGTCAACCGTCCTACAGTTGAAAAGGCTGTAAATGATCCTGATTCAATTTATAATGAAGTAAGAAAGCTTATAGAGCTCAGACAAGCACACTCAGCACTCAAGAGCAACGGAAAGATTGAATTTCTCTATGCTGAAAAGAATGCATATCCGCTTGTATATCGCCGATACGATGATAACGAAAGTATAATCGTTGCAATAAATCCGTCATCAAACGCAGCTTCATGCAGAATCTCTGGACTCAATATCAAGGAAATTCTCTATACCAATGGAGATGCGGCAGATATAACAGACGGAGTTCTGACAGTGCCAGCAGAAAGTGTTTCTGTATTTTCAGTATAAGATACAGTAAATATGGCATAGGATATGGTGCAACATCT
>CAKRLX010000058.1 GCA_934359835.1 uncultured Blautia sp. | reverse complement strand
GGATGGATAGATACTGATTTTACCGAATATACAGGAGCAGATGCAGTGCAGCAGCCGGTTCATCGTGTCGGAAATCCTATGGATATTGCCAATATGGTACTGTTTCTTTGCTCTGAAAAAGCAGGCTTTATCACAGGTGAAAATATCTGTATTGACGGTGGCATGACAAAACAAATGATTTACCATGGTGACCATGGTTGGAGATTTGACATGAAGATTTAAAAAGCAGAATATGAAGATATATAATGCAATATCAGAAATAAAATTACGGAAACAGGCATATAAAACATGAAAATTGGAAATATCACTTATATATAAAGATAAATGAGATAAAACCACAATATTTATAAGAGTTCTATTTTGCCTGGATACAGATATAAGTGAGTTCTAAATCTTTTGAAGCAAAGAACTGACGCTTATCTGCTGGAGAAATCTAAGCTAATCTCCAGTGTAGTCAAAGATAAAATCTGGAGAATTAGACTTTTCATGAAAGATAAAAATCGTTATAATTAGAATATGTGTAAGGGACAGAATTGGCTTGAATATATATCAATAATGGTGCGTAAACAGTTATATATTTAACTAAAGGATAGAATGCGCAAATTTCAAAAGTGAGTAAAATCAATTATAGAGATAGATATTGATAAAGAATATATTAAGAACAGAGAGGTCGTGATAGGATGTTAAAAATATGGTACTATGCCAATATCGAATACATGAAAGATGCACCTTCGTATTTTGATAATGTATATGAAGATGAATGGATTGAAGATAGTTTTGTAAAAGAAATGATTCAGGATGTGGATCATTGCACAGTTATCAGTTCACATGTTATTGACAGTCCTATACTGGGAGCCATAACGCCACGCGAATTGTCTGGTGGTGTGAAAGTTTTGATTCTTATGTTGAAGGATGATTCTTTTATTTACAACATGTCTAATTGTGGAGATAACTGCGCAAAATGGATTTTGAAGATTGCAGAGAAAAAGGACCTGACAGTATATCTGCAACATATAATGCGATTTGAAGGTGAATTTAAAATTCAAATTATGAATACAGGGAAGATCGTATGCAATCCGGCAGAATATGTAGAAGGATTATTGGAAGCAGAGGAGATGGAAGATGAAAGGAAGTTACTGGTTTAAGGCTAAGAGTAAAAAAGTATTATTTGAGTTTTCCATTAGAAGAAATATTACCGTTATAAAAGGTGACAGTGCAACAGGAAAGACTACTCTTTTACGTATTTTATATGAATACTTGAGAATTGGAAGGCAGTCAGGATATGCTGTTTCAACAAATGCATCATATTATGTATATATTCGAGATGAAGTGGGACGTGATTGGAAAGATGCATTATATCCGTTAAAAAATACAGTTATTTTTATTGAGGAAAATAATGAATTTGTATTTACAAAGGAATTTGCCAGTTATGTAAAAGAATCTGGAAATTATTTTGTTTTTGTAACTCGTGCACCATTGAAGATGCTACCTTATAGCATTCATGAAATTTATGAAATTATTACGGATGGAAAGCGTACAGATATAAAAGAATCTTATCATGAATTCAAAGAAATCTATAGCAATTATCCTATTATAGAAAATAACAAAATTCAGAATGTTGTTACAGAGGATAGTAATTCAGGATATCAGTTCTGGATGCACGCATTTAAGAATAGTAATGTTACCAGTTCTAATGGAAATGGGAATC
>CAKRLX010000057.1 GCA_934359835.1 uncultured Blautia sp. | reverse complement strand
GCCGTAAAGATCGTGGTGAAAAAGTCCCAAATGGCTGTAAATACGGTCGTTGCCACCGTCTGAATGGCAGTGACAATGGTGGTGAATGTATTGGAAATGGATGTCCAGGTGTTGACGAAAAAGTCCCGGATTCCGGTAACAATTCCCGTGAAGAAGGAAGCAATGCTGTTCCATGTGTCCACGAAAAATGTTTTGATGGAAGTCCAGACTTCGTTCCAGCTTGTTCCGAACCACCTCAATACCACATCTGCAATACCTTTCAGGGTATTCATGATATTACGGAACGTGTTGACAATGAAGTCCCAGATAGATGTAAAAATCCCCTTGATGCCGTCCCAGCACTGCTCCCAGTCGCCAGTAAACAGACCGATCAGAGCATCCAGCAACCCCAGAAGAACACCAGTAAACTCTGAAAAGATGTTGGAGATGTTTTGAAAAACACCTTCAAAAATGGGAGCTAACAGATTGCACAGCCCGTCCCACGCTGCTTTCAGCACATCGGTGAAACTCTCAAAATCAAATCCCAGAGCATTTAACCGATCAGTGATGCCCTGTGTCAATCCGGTAAAGGTGCTTTTAATCTGCTCCCAGATGGCGATGACATTGCTTTTGAATTCGTCATTGGTTTTCCAGAGATGCACAAAAGCAGCCACCAGAGCGGCAACAGCTGCAATAATTGCAAGCAGCGGACCAAGCGATACCCCCAACGCTCCGGTAATGGCTCCGATGCCACCTTGCACAGCCGAGAAAAGGGCAGGCAGTTTGGACACTGCGGAAAAGACGGTTCCCACACTGGAGATGGTCTTTCCAAGCACCACCAGCATCGGACCCAGAGCAGCAGCTACCAGTGCAATTTTTGCAATGGTTTCTTTAGTCTGCGGATCCAATTGATTCAGCTTGTCCACCAGTTCCTGAATGCGGGAAACAATGGAGCGAATGGTGGGCATCAGGATATCAGAAAAGGAGATCGCCAACTCTTCCAGCTGGGACTTCAAGATGGTCACTTGTCCGGCAAGGTTATCCTGCATGACCGCCGCCATTTTTTCGGTCGTACCATTGTAGCCGTCTACCGTATCAGAGCAAGTGTCAATGGCATTAGACAGCTTTTCAAAATCCGCCGGTGAACCGTTGATGATCGCCAGCATACCGGACATGGCCTCTTTTCCAAACAGCGATGCAGCAGCCTGTGCCTGTTCTGCCTCAGAAAGACCGCCCAATTTCTGACGGAGTTGTTCCATGAGTTCCCGCAGAGAATACATCTTGCCGGAACTGTCGGTCAGAGAAATGCCGTACTGTTCCATGGCAGATGCCACCGTGTCTGTCGGCTTTGCCAGATTGGTGATGGCGGAACGCAGTGCTGTACCAGCCTGTGAGGATTTGATACCGGCATTCGCCATCAAACCGATGGCAATGGCAGAATCCTCAGCTGAGTATCCCAGAGAACCCAGCACCGGAGCGGCATACTTGAAAGTTTCGCCCATCATGCTGACGTTGGTATTGGCATTGCTTGATGCCGCTGCCAGGATATCCGCAAAGTGTCCGCTGTCCGAAGCAGACAAACCAAAGGCAGTCAGAGCGTCTGTGACAATGTCCGAAGTAGATGCCAAGTCCTCGCCACTGGCGGCAGCAAGATTCATGATGCCTTCGATACCGCTGAGCATATCGTTGGTTTTCCAGCCTGCCATCGCCATGTAATTCATTGCTTCCGCAGCTTCACTTGCAGAGAATTTTGTTTTTGACCCCATTTCACGTGCTTTTTCCCGGAGAGCATCCATCTCTGAACCGGTCGCACCGGACACCGCTGCCACCTTTGACAT
>CAKRLX010000056.1 GCA_934359835.1 uncultured Blautia sp. | reverse complement strand
CTGCCGATGAAGTTAAAATAGATTTCCACTTCCTGTGTCGTCTCAACGCTTCCTTTCCGGTCACGCTCATGCACCACGATCTTTTCAACAAATTCATTCAGCATGTAGGTGGTCAGTTCATCGAAATTCTGGTATTTGTCTACAAGTGAAATAAATTTCTCCGCTGACCTGCGACCTTCCTCATAGCTCGATAACTCAGCTTCCATATCTGCGATCTCTGCGGATAATTCTTTCTGCTCTTTGGAATACTGCCCGTCCAGAATCGCATAGCGTTCATCTGGCAGCTTACCAAGAATGTTATCCTCATAAATCCGACAGATCAGTTTTTCCAGTTCCTGCACACGCTTCTTTGCTTCCGACAGTCTGCTTTTCAGCCTTGTAATCTCACTGGACTGCTGAGAGGTCTGTGCCTTTTTTACCGTTTCCATGAACTCTTCCCGGTTAAGCTGGGAATATTCTGCAACTGCCTTTAAAAGTTCCTTAATCAGCTCCATGACCACATCAGCATTGATCCTGTGCTGTGTCGGGCAGAGTGTTCCAACCGGGACTTTAGAATATGCAGAGCAGGTATATTGCGGTACTCGCTTCCCATTGTTTACCCGGTGGATATACATTTTTGAACCACAGTCCGCACAATACATCAGACCTGTCAGCGGGTGGGCTTCTCCCCATCCATCTGGATACCGTCTCACATTGCTTCGGATTCTCTGCACGTTATCAAAGGTTTCCTGATCTATGATTGCTTCCTGTGTGTTCTCAAATACTGTCCAGTTATCCTCAGATACATAATGGCTTTTCTTATCCTTAAAGTGCTTTCTGGTTTTGAAATTCACTGTATGACCGAGATACTCCCGTTTCTTCAGAATCCCTGCAACAGTGGAAGAACCCCAGCCATACGGGTCTTTGATTTCCTCTACCCTGCCTTTCCATAGTCCGGCATCTTTCTTTGCCATATGAACCGCTGGTATCTCGACCTTATCCTCTTTCAGTATCCGGGCGATCTGGTATGGCCCGTATCCGTCCATCGTCATGTGGAAAATCCTCCGTACAACTGCTGCCGCTTCTTCATCAATGACCCATATATTCGGATCGTCCTTATCTTTCAGATATCCATACGGTGTTGTACTTGCCACATGCTTCCCTGACTTGCCCTTTGCCTTAAAGGTAGATTTGATCTTCTTGCTGGTATCCCTTGCATACCACTCGTTCATGATATTTCGGAATGGGGTAAAATCATCGTCCTCCCGGAAGCTGTCCACGTTCTCATTGACTGCGATCAGCCGGACGTTCTTCTGCCGGAGCAGTTCCATGTACTGCCCCACTTTCAGATAATCTCTTCCCATTCGGCTCATATCTTTTATCAGGATCGTCCCAACTTTCCCGGACTCCACTTCTTTCATCATGGCAAGAAAGCCGGGGCGGTCAAATCTTGTGCCGGAGATTCCATCATCGGTAAAATGTACCAGATTGGTAAAGCCATGCTCTTTTGCATACTGCTCCAGCAGTTTTTTCTGGTTGGAGATACTGTTGGATTCCCCATTTAATTCATCATCACGACTGAGACGCTCATACAACGCTGTCATGAATCCCTGTGTCTGTGCCATTCTCTGACGCCCTCCTTTCTTCGTTTTTCCGTTCCTGTTCTCATCCCATATCCGTTCCTGTACCGGGTTCTGATGTTTCCGGCACGTATTTCCAGAAGAGACATGCAAAATGCACATTCAGGTCTGGTATCCCTATGGGCAGGCTGTTCCGTTTTCAAGGTTCGTGTAAGAAACCTCAAAAATCCCTTTACACGAAACCCATTGCCCGGCTCCACTTCCACAGTGTGCCTGACGGAACTTTTTGGTTTTGTGTCATTCTGAAATGCTCCTTACACTAATTACATGTCTGGAGTGCCAAAAGGTTGGTATGTTTCAGAATGTTTTTAAAAAAGTACAATTTTGTGTTTTGCGTAAAAAAATAAGCCTCAAGAGACTTTTTAATCACTTTGGAGCTCCAATTCTTTAAAATATAGTGATTAAGAAGTCTCTTCAAGCTTATAACACCAAGAACCTTGAAAAATGTAATCAAATGCAAAAATCCCCGTTGCATTACCAGTACGGAAGCAAACTGCGAGCACATCTTCAAATTGTCCTCCAGTGGAAAATATAGATGTATTTACTGCAACCAGGAAGCTTCCCTCTTAAGATAGAAACTACCAAACCCTCCCTTGTATGTCGCTTAAGAGGAAAATACCCTTTAGGTTTATTTCTATTCCTAAAGGGTATTTAAAAAAATATTTTCTTCCCGTATCAATTAAATCATAACTCATATCCCAAAAATCCAGTGTTCATCCTTCGTCATATCATCACCACAAATCGTATTGCTTCATAGTCTCTGCATTTCGATATTCATGTTTCTCATAATATCCTATCAACTTCCCATCATCTCTGAGTGCCACCATATAAACATCTTTATTCTGTTTCTCATTGTGAAAAGTATAAACGATATTATGACTTTCATCTACTGCAAACCAGTCCACTACCTGCAGTATTTTATCTCTTGATTCCGGATTATGACAATCTAACAGACTTCTTCCAATAAGTTTATCGCCACCTCGCTTCGCATAGCTGATAACAGCTGCCGGATTCATGTAAATAATCTCATGCTTAAGATTGCATATAACAACAGATGCCC
>CAKRLX010000055.1 GCA_934359835.1 uncultured Blautia sp. | reverse complement strand
TGGCAAAAGAAAAGGACTGCACAGTACCGCAGATTGCACTTGCATGGATCCTGAATCAGGATTTTGAGGTCTTTCCGCTTGTCAGTGCCAGAAAGGCGAGCAGGATCGCAAGCAATGCGAAAGCTTTGGATATTGTACTTACAAAAGAAGAAGTAGAATGGCTTGATTTGAGAAGAGATAGGAGATAGTTATGGCAAAAATCGCAAGATCAGAAATTGAAATTGAAGAATTAACCGGCGAAGGTTCAGGCATTTTAAAGAAAAATGCACTTCTTTATGATAAAGAGCTGGGAGAACACTGCAGAATGTATACAGAAGTTGTTATGCCAGAAGGCAGTGATCTTGCTTTTCATGTACATGAAGGAGAATCAGAAACCTATTATATTTTGACCGGAACCGGAATTTATAATGACAATGGTACGAAGTATCCGGTAAAAGCAGGAGATGTCGTCTTTTGTGATGATGGAGAAGGACATGGACTTCTGAATAATGGAAAAGAAGATCTCAAATTTATCGCACTTATTTTGAAAAAATAAGATGACAGGAACTCTTCACAATATTTTTATATTGTGTTATAATCTTAACATATTGTTGTAGTCCGAAGTGGACAGAAAGGAAGTTACAAAATGCTCGTAACGTTATCTGAGATCCTGCAGCTTGCAGAGGCTAAGAAATGTGCTGTAGGATCTTTTAATACACCAAACCTTGAAAGTATTATGGCTGTTATTGGTGCGGCTGAAGAGTTAAATGTACCGGTGATCATTATGCATGCGGAAGTACATGAGCCAATGATGCCGATCAGTGTGATCGGACCAATCATGATCGAAAGAGCCAAAGCTGCCAAAGTTCCGGTATGTGTTCACTTGGATCATGGCGAAACACTTGCATATCTTGACCAGGCATTAAATATTGGATTTACATCTGTTATGTTTGATGGCTCGGCTCTTCCATATGAAGAGAATGTAGCTAACACTAAGATCGCAGTCAAACTTGCACATGCAAAAGGTGCATCCGTAGAAGCAGAGATTGGTACTCTCGGCAAACGCGAACTTGGATTGGGACATGACGACGGAATCCCGACAGGCGATGAGCCGAAGAAAATCTATACAGATCCGAAACTGGCAGAAGCATTTGTTAATGAAACAGGTATTGATGCACTGGCTTGTTCATTTGGAACAGCACATGGTCTGTATCTGACCAAGCCGAAGCTTGATATGTCTGTACTTGAGAATGTTAAAGCGAGAGTAAATATTCCACTTGTTATGCATGGTGGATCTGGTGTCAGTGAAGAAGACTACAGGAAAGTTATCGCCCGTGGCGTAAGAAAGATCAACTACTATACATATATGGCAAAAGCCGGCGGAACTGGTGTAGAGAGCAAACTTCCATTTAAAGAAATGCCAATTGTTCACCAGGGCAGGAAATATAAGATGCATTATTTACTTCAGGAAGAGGGAAAGGAAATTCCGGTTTACTATCATGACATCGTAGACTGGGGAATGAAAGCCATGAAGAAAAATGCTTATGAGGCTATGAAGATATTCTCAAATAAATAAGCATATGATCTAAGATGCTCCTTATATGGTAGACAGTGGGAGAAACTCTGTAACTATCATATGAGGAGTATCTTTCTGTCTGTAAACTGAATCACCAGAAGGCAAAGACGGAAAACGTTATTTTATCAGCAGGGGGAAAACAAACTGTATGTACCGCATTTTACTAGTAGATGATGAAATCCTTGTTCGAGATGCAATCAAAGAAAACATTGACTGGAAGGGCATGGACTGTGAACTGGTCGGAGATTGTGAAAACGGCAAAGAGGCAGCAGAATTTGTAAAAGAACATCCGGTGGATATTGTGTTGACAGATATATTGATGCCATACATGGACGGAATGGAACTGAGCAATTTTCTGCATGATAATTATCCGGAAATTGTAATTGTGATTTTTAGCGGATTCGGAGAATTTGAATATGCAAAAAAGGCAATTCAGTATGGAGTAAGTGAATATCTGTTGAAACCGGTGACAGCGATGGAACTTACCGGGGTAATTGAAAAAATGAAGAAAAAAGTGGAACAGCAGCGTCTTGAAAAAAGTAAAATGGATGCACTGGCCCAAAACTCGGAAGAGTATCGTAAAAATAAGCAGATGATCCGGTCAAAAAATATAGAAGCACTTGTAAACTGCACGACAGATGTGAATGCAAGTATTGAACGTCTTGCAGAAATGGGGATTGACATCTCCGCAGCAAGCTACCGCGTGGCAATCTTTGATATTGACCTCTATTCCGGCATGTACCAGCTGGATACAGAAAAACGTCAGGAAAGCGCACTGATGGCATTTGTTCTTTTCAACATCAGCGATGAGATCGTCACCAGAGAAGAAGCCGGTATTGCCTATCAGGAAGGCAATAACCGAGTCGGAATCCTTTTTCAGGAAAAATGGAGCCGTAATTTTACATCCAGAACAAAAGAAATCTGTCATGAGATTCAGGAAAAAACAAAAGAGGTTATGGGATTTGACGTATCCATGGGTATCGGTAAATGGGTAAAAAAACCAGAAGAACTGATCCAGTCACACGATATGGCTGCACAGACCCTTCAGTATCGTTATCTCCTTGGTGGAAACCTTCTTATTGATATGGAAGAACAGCACCCCGTTCAGGAAATCGCAATCGAAGATGATCTGGCAGAACTCAAAGAAGCCATGAAGACCGGACAGAAGGAGCAGGTTTACCAGATCCTCATAAAGATTGAAGATTCCATTCGTCAGGCACTTATGGAAAAAAGCCGTGCCTGCATGTATCTGCAGCAGGTCATCCGTACAATGGACAATGCATGCGAAGATGTATCTGCTGATATGGACAGGATCAGAGAAGACAGAGATGAACTGCTCCGCCAGATAACAGATCAGAAATTTTTTGAAGATGCCTGCAAAGTTGTACAGAAACATACGGACAGGATTTTTGAGATCCTTTCTGAACTGAATACATCCAGCAGCAAGAGGCAGGCCCGACTTGCGATTGACTACATACAGAAAAATTATATGGATCCGGATCTGAGTCTGAACAGTATCTGTTCTTATCTGAATATCAGCACCAGCTATTTCAGTACGATTTTTAAAGACGAGACAGGCGAGACATTTACCGAAGTCCTGATTCGGACCAGAATGGAAAAAGCAAAAGAACTGCTGGAAAATACAACCTTAAAGAACTATGAGAT
>CAKRLX010000054.1 GCA_934359835.1 uncultured Blautia sp. | reverse complement strand
GATTAATCAGCTGTTAGAAAACTGATTAATCCTATTTTGTTCTACATCGACACCAAATCTCAAGTTTGCCTCTAAAACCAGGGATACGAAGCTTCTACCAGCAACAACAGGCTTGCTGCACTAAGGGCCTATCTGTGGTATGCGTCGGATATGGATATCTCTCTTCAGTCGATAGCGTTATCTGCATCTCATGTACCCTTTTTGAAGGAACCAAAAAAGGAAAAACAGATCATTCAGGACGAGGATATGAAAGCCTTGCTTGCAGCTCCTCCAGATACACAAAAAGGAAACCGTGACAGGATGATCATGATTCTCTTGTATGATACAGCAATTCGTATAGCAGAGCTTCTTGAACTTAAGATAGCATCCCTGAAACTTAAATCCGTTCCAAGCATTCACATACATGGAAAAGGTGATAAGGAACGTTCCGTATCCATTACAGATGCAACAGTATCTCATTTAAAAAAGTATTTAAGACAGTTTCATCCGGAAATGCTTCCTGATCAACCCCTTATTCTATACGAAAATCAAAGGAAGTATTGCTCCAATGTCCCCTGGAAATGTCTCAAGAATCATCAATAAATATGCGGATGCGATCAGGTCAGAACACCCAAATCTCCCGAAACACCTGCATTGCCATATGTTCCGGCGTACCAGGGCAACTGGTTTATACCGAAACGGTGTTGAACTGGAGATGATATCTGTAATTCTTGGACATTCATCTACTGAAACAACCAGGATTTATGCGACTCCATCCATTGAAATGCTTGGAGAAGCAATGAGTACTGCTAATTCTACAATTCCAGACGAGACTCCGGAATGGGAAGAAAATGAGGATGAACTTGCTCGCATCTGTGGGCTGAGATAACTTTTTTATCGATCACCTTGCAAAACTGAACGGTTATTTTCAATCAATTAAGTATGTGGACTAACCGTCTATCGGCAGCACACTTTTTCTATAATCATATTAGCACGCATATGTGACAATTTCAAAAAATTTCTTCATTCTCTTGGTTATTAATCTCCTTGATCAGCTGTACTGCCTTCTCTGCATCATCGGTTTTCACGAATATATCCACACCATATATTCCAAATCCAGGTGCCCCATGCATTGCAACATTCGCACCTGCTTCCTGGGAAAAAGCTTCTATTTCACTTTGCTTTAACATTTCTACGAGCTGTTCTGTCTCTACTATATTCTGTGCATTATAAATCTTTGTCCATTCTGTCTTAGATTGGGAAGTTTCTTTTCTCTCCTGAACATTTGGTGAATTCTGATTTCTTTTTCGATTAATAAATGCTAAGGTCCTAAGAATAATAAATGATACAATAGTAATACCTATCAGAAATCCCAATGCCAATCGTGTTATCTGTGTTTCTGTAGCTCCCATTCTAAATAAACATATACCATAGATGACTGTAAAAATTCCTGCACATATTACACTGGTGAGAAAATTTCGCCATATAGCAGCACTTTTTGGCAGGCATTTATCCCATATTCCATTATACACCATAATAGCTACATATAGGATTCCTCCTACTAAGACAGTTACTATCTCTCCCAAAACCAAACGAGTATCCACCATTAATAGCATCTGAATAATAATCGCTAACACACCAATCACAAACATTGATGCAAATGCAAGATTTCCAGCCTTTAATGCTTTTTGTTTCACCCATTCTTCATACACCGCAACTTTGTCCAGTGTTTCTTTCATCTCTTTATTCATAGTCTGGCTCCTTTCTCCATCCAGGAGCTCTCTCATCTCAACATCGTAATATTCAGCAAGTTGAACAAGTATACTGAGATCTGGCATATTTATTCCTGTTTCCCATCTGGAAACTGTTCTTGCAGATACCTCAAACTTCTCGGCAAGCTGCTCTTGCGTAAGATTCTTTTCTTTACGACATTGCTTTAAAAAAGCTCCAATCTTTTTTGTATCCATGTCTCTACCTCTCTTCCACTTACAGCTTACCAATATGCACCAAAATTACCACGACATAAAACGAGAATCCGTTAATTTTCAACCGGACATCTTATGTCTAGAATAAATAAACGGTATTTTCATACCGAAAACAAATACCTATAATCATTCCAACACTAAAAATTCCTGACCTTTAATTAATAAATAGGTAAGTCGAAAACCGGCTTACCCACTATAATATGATTTTTATTTACTTCGCCACACACATGTTTTCATTAATCCATTTCTGGATATCGTCTTCACTTACTTTAACCAGGCGGGCAACTTTCTTAACATCCATCCCCTCTTCAGCCATAGAAAGAGCTATTTCTTTTTTGGCCTTTAATTCCCCGCTTTCCATTCCTTCGCTATAAATTTTTTCCATTTCATGGCACATAAGCGTGGCCCCTTTCTGCGTGTCTTTTAATTCATGTAACCGTTTTACAACAACCGGACTGTGCATTTCATCCGCATTCCTGTTTGTGAGATCATACTATTTTAACCAATCTGTGATATTTTCATCTGTTGCATGGTTCGCATTAAATGGTCTGCACCATTTTGCAGAATATTTCTTTTTGATCTTCACCGCAATCTTCTGTGGTTCTGTAGCTCCGCTGGTTGTAAAAATTGCTGCTTTTTTTCCATTCAGATTTACCTTGTCCAGAAAACTGAATACTGCATTTGGAAATGTTCCACACCAGATCGGACTTCCTATCAGTATCCTGTCGTATGCAGAAATATCAGGAATCTCCATATCCAGTTCTGGCCGCTCATTTAATAAAATTTCTTTTAATGAGGTAAATACCGTTTTTCTATAAGACATCCGGTAAGATTTATGAGTCTTAATCTCTGCCAGATCTGCACCGGAAAGCTGTGCGATCCGTCTAGCAGCTTCTTTTGTCTTTCCTTTCTGCGAAAAATAGATAACTAATGTTTCCATTTGATAGGCTCCTTTTCTAGTACAATATATTTATGGCTGATGTCTCTACAACTCTGATACAGAATAACTGCTCTATTATAACTGGATATTTACTCTTAAGCACGATATTATATAAATCAGGGCAAGCCCAACAGACCTGCCCATTTATAAATGCGTTCCTTATTTTATTGCACATAGATTTTCATCAATCCATTTTTGGACTTCATTCACATTATGATTTACAGCTTTTGCAATTTTTTCAACAGGCAGACCCATTTCTGCAAGTGAAAGTGCTGTTTCTTTTGCTTTTTTGAGTTCACCACGTTTCTCCCCACTTTCCATTCCTTCGCTATAAATTTTTTCCATTTCATGGCACATAAGCTCAACCCCTTTCTGCGTGTCTTTTAATTCATGTACCCGTTTTGCAAGAACCGGACTGTGCATTTCATCCGCATTCCTACAATGCAGATCATGCATAAGTCTCCCAAGTTCTGTGTCTTCCTGTTTTCTGGAATTCACATATATAATATGTGCTTCGTCCTGAAAGCTATCATCGGCTTCTTTGATATGTCTGTCAATATGGTAAATAGGAAGGCCATACCCAAGGATGTCATCCCTGGTAATAAAGATCACATAGCTTTCCGGTAATTCATCAAAATCCTGACCCGGATTTAAAGTGTTCATGTCCATCAAACCACTATGGTAACGTGCCCTCTTAGGTGATGCACCTTCATTATCCTGCTGGATCTCCACATCAAACTGTTTGCCTTCGGAATCTCTGGCAACACAGTCCATGATTGCGGATCGTCCCTGCAGATTCTTATAATCCTTCTGGATGATCTGCTCAATTACTTTCAGATCCTGTTTTTCCATAATGACCTGCAGAACATATTCCAGGCATTCTCTCTGTTTGAAAACATTTCTCATAAATATGTCACTCATGAGTGTAAGTTTATTTTATCTTAGCATCAATGAATGACCTTTACAAGACACTTTTTCCCCGAATTACATCGGGCGTTCTTTAACC
>CAKRLX010000053.1 GCA_934359835.1 uncultured Blautia sp. | reverse complement strand
GCAACATGATCATTCATTCCAACAGAAAGAACCTTTTGTGTATCTTCTGCGAAAGCATTGGCAGTCATCGCAATAATCGGAATCCTGGCTTTTTTCGTATCCTTCATCTTTCGGATGGCTAATGCAGCATCATATCCATTCATAACAGGCATCTGGATATCCATAAGGATCAGCTTGTAATAATCAGCATCAGCTTTTTCAATCATGTCAATACATGCAACACCATCATCTGCAGTCTCAACAATACAGCCTTCTTCCGTCAATAGTTCTTTTGCAATTTCTGTATTAATTTCATTATCTTCGACTAGTAAGATCCGAACACCGTTCAGGCAATTCTTATTGCACGGATTACTATTTTTCTTCGCCAGGGTTTCTTCTTTTGACGCTTTCCTGCAAGGAATAGTCACTGTAAATGTGGAACCTTTACCCTGCTTACTTTTCACTTCTATAGTGCCCTCCATGAGTTCTACGAGTTTTTTCGTAATTCCCATTCCAATGCCACTGCCATCAATATGACTTAATGTAGTGTTGCGTTCTCTTTCAAAAGTATCAAAAATATGCTTTTGGAATTCTTCAGACATACCAATTCCATTATCGGTAATGGTAATGATCATATCGCACCAGTCTTCTTTTTCACAGGATTTCTGTACAACATTACAGGATATTGTACCTCCTGTATTTGTATACTTTATTGCATTGCTTATAATATTGAGACAGATTTCTGACAGGTGCGGTACATCCATATATACATACGGATACATAATCTGTTCTGTCAGAGAGAACGTCTGATTTTTACTTTCTGCCTGTTGTTGGAACATAATGACACAATTTTCAAAGCACTCATGGACATTTGAAACAGTGTATTCCATTTCAACCTTATTATTTTCAATTCTTGCAAGATCCAAAACATTACCAAGCATCGACAAAAGTTCTTTTCCGCATATTTGAATTTTTTCAAGATATCTGCCAAGTTTATCTGTTTCTTTCAAATGTCTGGACGCCAGTTCTGCATAGCCAATGATCGCATTCATCGGAGTCCTGATGTCATGGGACATATTGAACAGGAATGACGATTTTGCTTTATTTGCACATTCTGCTTTTAATTTAGCTTCCCGTAATTCTTCCTCTTGTCTTAATTCCCGCAGTTTTTCATCTGTCACATCGCGATTCGCAATCAGCACGGAGATAACATTTCCATTTTTATCATAGCTCTGAGGAATAACCATGGAAAGAAACCATGATCCATTCTTCTTTTTAAATTCAGAAGACATAGATTCTTTATTATGAAGCCGTGCCGCCATGGTTTGTATATCAAAAAAATCTATATACTTCTGTACAAATGATTCTGCTATAATATCTTCGATAACCTTGAACTGAGGATTCCAATCTGCAATATTATCTTTAATATCCAACTCCATTTTTCGGGATCTTTTGACAAGTTCGATCTTCTTTGTTTTCAAGTTCAACCTTGAGATATGATAATAGGCAGTACCTAATGCCTGAAGCGCCTGCTGAGTTTTTTTCACCTGCTTTCCCAATGTAACAGGAAACTCTTCACCGTCCATCTGTTCCAAATCTGGTGTTGACTGATGCAGATGCTGAACCATCCATTTCCCATTCGTCCACTTATAGACAATCGTAAATCTTGTCTCCATTTTAAAACAGATCGAACCATCTTTAAACAGACCAACAAAATCTACTGTCCCATGTGCAAGAACATGGTCATCATCAAGCCGTTCTTCTTCCTGATGTAAATTTTGTACTTCAATTCTGATTTTACCTCTTCGTTTTACATCAACTCTAAATGATTCTAAAAACTCATGTAGATTTGTGAACAACTCATGTTTCCCGGTTCCAATCAGACTAATATTTTCATCAAAATAATTCTCTATACCAAAATCATTTACTGATTCAGCATTAATATATATTTTAAAAAGCTGTTCTGTGAGTTTTTTAAAATCATCCATACGCATCCCTCTCTCGTGACGTGCTCCCACTGTATCTGTGTTCAAGAATGCCTCTGCATTCTTCATGTTGATTTCTCTCTGTTGTCATTCTTCTTCTTCTTCTTCTGCTTTTACAAGAGTGATCTTTCCGTTATCCAGGCATTCTACAAACTTACGAACAAGCTCCGGATCAAACTGTTTGCCAGCATCCTGGATCAGCTTCTCCCGTGCTACTTTTACAGGGAAAGCTTTCTTATAGCATCGTACGGATGTCATGGCATCGAATGAATCTGCCACGCACAGGATACGTGCAGTCAGTGGAATATCTTCGCCTGCAATTCGGCGTGGATATCCTTTTCCGTCATAGCGCTCATGATGACCGATGACCGCCGGGATAACATAATCCAGTGACGGAAGATGTCGGATAATGTCGATGGAAGCTTCTACATGGCCTTTGATCATCTCGTATTCTTCATCTGTCAATGATCCTGCCTTATTTAATACACTTTCCGGAATACCAATCTTACCGACGTCATGCAAAAGTGCTGCCTGACGGATAATCTCGATCATATCTTCGTTCATTCCAAGTGCTTTTGCAAGTGCTGTTGCATAATAGGCAACATTTGTAGAATGGCTGAAGGTGTAATGATCTTTTGCGTCAATGGCTGCGGTCAATGCATAGATGGTTGACTCGTATTCTTTATAGATATGTGCATGGTTCTTTGCGTGAGCATTTTTATTGTTGTTGCGGAACATGGTATCAAAAACCTGAATTCCATTTTTTCCGCTGTGTTTTACGTGGTAAACCGCAAGGTCAACATTTTCCATCAGCTCTTTGACATTTTTTGCCGCATACGGTGCAGCACTGATTCCTGCACTGACCGTGATCGGTTTAAGCTTCATGTCGGTTCTGCGGTTATTCATAACATAAATCTGTTTTGCAATGGATTCTACCAGATTTCTGGCAGAGAACAGGTCATATCCTGGAAGCAGAACAGCAAATTCTTTTGCGCCATAGCGGGCAGTATAACCACTTTCTCCTACGCTGCTGTTGATGATGTCTGCGATACGCTGCAGACACATATCTCCTTCTTTTATACCATACAGCTGATTATATAATTTAAAATCATCTACGTTGATAATGGCCAGTGCCAGCGAAGCATCTCTGTTTTTCTCGAATTCTTCATTGAGGACTTCATAGAAATATTTTCGATTTAATAATCCTGTCAGTTCATCGGTTCTTGCCTCAAGACGGGCGTTCTCATACAGCTTTGCATTTTTGATGGCAATAGATGCCACTGATGTGATGTTTGAGATTATCTCTACTTCATCATATGCCAGTCTCTTTTTTGAAGAAGATGATGTGATCAGAATCACTCCCGCCAGATTATCACCATCTTTTAATCCGGCACAGTAGCGTGTATGGTTTTTATCCAGCTGATGTTTTTCCTCTTCCCACATGGACTTGTACTCTACAGAGTAGCGGAAATCACGGTAAATGATCGGTTCTTCGTGGTCTTTCAGCCACTGGACCATTGGATTTTCTTCTTCAAAGGCAAACGCCAGATCACTTAAAGGCTGGTCACTTGCAACCCCACGATATGGCTCGCCAGGTGCGTCCTGCATACAGATATAGATATTTCCAACATCCATCAGATCTTTCATAACACGGATCGTTTTATCCAGGATTTCCTGGAGATCCAGTGTTTTGGAGATTGCTGAGTTAAATTCTCTGATCTTCTCAGCCTGATGGTTTTCTTCTCTGACAAACACGCTGCGGATCAAAAGCTTCCACAGGAATGTAAAGAATGCATAAATGATCAGGAAAACAATTGCAAAAACAAGAGTATAAATTTGGGTATTCTTATCCGGCTGCATGTGGAATAAATTTTGCAGGGATGGAACAATATTTAAGAAAACAAGAATAGAAAACAGGAAGCCGACACCATAACACAGGGAAGGGGATGCCAGCATCTGCAGACGGAACAAACGTCTGCGGATCAGTGCGTAGAACAGTAAAAATACGTTTACTACACCACTTAAGATATCAATCGGAAATCCGCTGAAGAACGGAATTCCAAGAAATGCATTTCCTAAGAATAATGCCAAAACTCCCATCATGACTGGTTCATACTGGACTTTCATAGTTGGATTGTTTTTACAGATTCGTACAAGGACTGTAAAAAGATGGATCAGGAAAATTGCCGCCGGTATAAAAAATACGATGATTGCAGGCTTGATCTCATATACAAAAGCTGCAGCTCCGTTTTTTTCTACCATGTTCGGTGATTCAAGGAAAACTCCAAATTGTGCGTTCACCCAGAAGCAGATCAACATGACCACAAAGTATATTCTTCCCGCAATGCCGTTCTTTTCACCGCCAAACGCAAGTATAAAACGGTAATATGCATATGGCAGAAGCAAAATTCCCAGCAGGGAAACCTGGTACCAGAATTCACATCCAGGCCAAAGCTGTGCTCGCATGAAGGCGGAACCTCCGGCCCAGAATAGCAGGCCTGTCAGCACCACCAAAAAACTGTTTATTATTTTATTTCTCTTTGCTGTCAAAAACATCAACAGCATAAATCCATAGCACAGCATGGCTATGAT
>CAKRLX010000052.1 GCA_934359835.1 uncultured Blautia sp. | reverse complement strand
GCTCTGCGATCTTCTCTATACGTTGGTGCTCAGACTGGATCCGGAATGGCAGACGGACAATAAATTCTGTGCCTTTGTCCTGTTCTGTCTGAACCTCAATGGTTCCGCCCATCATATCTACAATATTCTTGGTAATAGCCATTCCAAACCCTGTACCCTGGGTCCTGCTGACTGTGGAAGTACGCTCCCTCTCAAAAGGAGAAATTTTGTATTTTTCTATTTTACAGTGTCAAAATATCCAACGATTCCTATGTATCCATCCTTTTTTAACGGCGACCACAACGTATGCAGTTTCAGTTTATACATCTGAGTGTCATTTTCCACCGTTGCTTTTATCTGCACTGAGATTTCTTTATTTTGTACAGATGTCTGATGTAACAAAGCCCGAATATGTTGAACATCTTCTTCATTTACTCCGAATTCTTTGAACAGATCAAATTTCGGATTATCTCTCTGACATAATATCTGCTGTTTTCCGTTTAATATAGTTAACTGACCTGAAATTGCATTGTAATCAATCGAATTCATGCCACTGTTTGATTTAAAGAAATCAATCTTTTCCTGCATGATCCTGACAACACTCTGTGAATAGTTTTGGTTCGGTAAGGATCTGTCGCTGAGTATTTCATTCGAAAGTCTCTGTACTTCATGGTAATAGCTGTTTTCAGCCATCTCTTTATCCAGCATTTTTGAAAACTGAGGGTTCAGTTCTTTCAAACATTTAAGCAGGATGGGATTAAATTGTCCGCATTGCCCATCCAGGATCATTTGAATCGCTGTGTCATGATCAAATGCTTTCTTATAACATCTTTCACTTGTAAGTGCATCATAAACATCGGCAATCGATACCACCTGTGCAGAGATTGGTATTTCTTCTCCTTTCAGGCCATCCGGGTATCCTTTTCCATCCCATCTTTCATGATGCCATCTGCAGATTTCCCATGAAGCACGTACTAATGGATTGTCTTTTGGGAAATGCATATTCTGGATTATATCTGCACCAATCTCACTGTGAGTTTTCATGATCTTGAATTCTTCATCGGTCAGCCTGCCCGGTTTATTCAGTATTTCTTCCGGAATACGAATTTTACCAATGTCATGAAGGGAGGACGCAGTTGTAATTAAAGAAATATCTGTCTCTGTCATAGGATAAGCATCTGTTGTTTTTACCAGTTTTCTCAGCAGTATTTCCGTCACTGTCCGGATATGCAGAATATGTTCGCTACTCTCGCTGTTACGGGATCCCAATATATTACTCAGAATCCTGATCATGATATTATTATTTTCTTCTTTTTCGTAAACCTGATCATAAACTGCATTGATCAGATGCTTTTGGTTTGCATAAAGGCTCAGCGTATTCTGAACTCTTTTCTTTACAATAACAGAGTCAAACGGTCGTGAGATATAATCTGTGATTCCCATCTCATATGCTTCACGCATAGTATCAACAGCATCTTCAGAAGAAATCATAATTACCGGAGTTTCATCCATACACTGACTTTGATTCATCCATTTCAAAACTTCAAAACCATTCATCTGTGGCATATTGATATCTAAAAGCATCAGATCAATTCCTGGATTATCTCCCATGATCTGGATTGCCTGTTTTCCGTTTTCAGCTTCAAGATAAGTATATGTTTCTCCGAGAATCTCTTTCAATATATCCCTGTTAAGTTCTGCATCATCTACAATCAGGATTTTTTGTCTTTTATCCATATTTTTTCATCACTCCACCAATTTATGAATTACCTTTACCAGTAATTCTACATCAACAGGCTTGGCAATATGTTCATCCATTCCTGCTTCTTTAGCTTTCAGCCTGTCCTCTGTAAATGCATTTGCTGTCATTGCAATGATCGGTATTGCCTTTGCATCCTCTCTGTCTAGAGACCGGATCATCTTTGTAGCCTCATAACCATTCATGACCGGCATCATAATGTCCATAAGAATGGCATCAAATTCACCAGGTTCACTATTTCTGAACAGTTCAACAGCTTCCTGACCATTCCATGCTCTGGTCACCTCAGCACCTTCATTCTGAAGCACAAATTCTGCGATTTCCATGTTCAGTTCATTATCTTCTGCCAGAAGAATATGCAGTCCGCAAATGGAAGCTTCTGTTTTTTCTCCGGTTTTAGCTTTGCTGTCCCTGTCTGTATCAATCCGGAACGGAACCCGGATCACAAAGGTGGTTCCTGCGCCTTCTTCACTTTCAAAAGTAATGGTTCCGCCCATTTTCTCGACCAGATTCTTTGCAATTGCCATTCCCAGGCCTGTTCCTGCAAATTTTGTGCGGCTTCCTATGTGTTCCTGTGCAAATGGTTCAAACACACATTTCTGGAACTCCTCAGTCATTCCGATTCCTGTATCCCGGCAGATAAATTCCATTGTCGTCATTTCCGGCTGTTCGGATGGAATTTCAATGCAGCTGATATAGATATGTCCGTTTTCTTTGTTATATTTTATCGCATTCGACAGGATATTCATCATCACCCGTTTCACATACCCCGGACTTCCAATAAAATTCCGATGTGTGATTTCTTTTTTCTCCCACATGATCCGGATATTCTGTTCTGCAGCCATCTGCTCGATCACAACAAATACTTCCCTGGAAATACTGCTCAGATTAAATGGGGCCTCTTCCAGAACGATTTCGTCTGACTCAAGCTTACTCATGTCCAGGACATCATTTATCAGTTCCAGCAACAGATTGGAAGCCTCTTTAATCTTTATTCTGTATTCCGTCTGTTTCTCCATGTCATCTGCATAATGGTCTGCCATATTGACCATGCCGCAGATTCCATTGATCGGAGTCCGGATATCATGGCTCATTCGCTGGAGAAACTCGGTTTTTGCCTCATTGGCGGCTTCTGCTTTTTTTGCAGCTACCAGAAGTTCTGCCTTATATTTTTCATCTTTTTCCTGTTCCAGTTTCTGGTGTGTCAGATTTGTTTTATATGTCCAGAACCAGAGTATACTGAATATCAGAAAATAAAGAAGGATAACCCCTGCAACACTCAATGGAAGGTTATGAAACACTTCCGTATCCGGAAGATATGCATAAATATAATAATCCCGCTGTTTCAGCATGATTCCGTAACATCCGATTCCTTCATTCTTCAAATGATAAATGTGCTGGCTGTCTGTATGCTTTTTCATTGCCTGAACAACTTCGTTGTCGGCTGTATTCTGCCCTAACAGGCTCTCATCATTGCTGGCAACAACTGTCCCATTGTCTGCAATAATAATCGTTCCATCTTTCTGAGTACTATAGCCATTTAAAAGACTCTGCATCGTCAGGGTATAGTTTCTGGCAAATTCGGGAGATGTATAATAGTAGGTTGCAACGATACCCGGTGCATCTTTTCTGGCACAGGCTGCAATGTCGATATGTGATCCATCTTCCCTGGTAAACCGTTCCGAATAGCTTCTTTCTTCATATCCACTGAAATCCATGATAATATCTTTTTGCAGATACTCCGTAATCTCATCGGTCAGAGTCTCATCCATGCCGTATTCGCAATCCGTCTTTCCCTCTGCATTCAGCACAATGATACCATCCACCCATAGAGTCTGCAGATTTTCTTTCAGAAACTCCCTGCTTAGCTGACCACCGTTTTCTGTTTCCATGTTAATATTTGTACTCATCTGTCCGGCACTTTCAATGGCACGGAGGAGACTTTTGGATTCTGAAGATTCATTATAATGTGTGTAGGTGGAACACTGCACTTTGACATAGTTTACAATCTCCACCATCCTTTTCTCTGCCTGCTCTTTTTCCGCATGAAAAAAATAAAACAGAGAACTTACAGCCACACAGATTCCAATCAGACCGCCGACCAACCGGATTCGTTTTCCTTTTTTCTTAATATCCAAGATCATCCACCTCCAGATATTTTTCCGGATCATCCAGATATTTGCCAATGATTTTCAGGGATGTACCATCCTGACGCATTTCTTCCAGCGTCTGGCTCATCTGCTCACAAATCCCTCTGTCATCATCTTTTGCGAAAGCAACGCCTATCCCGGTGATCATCAGAGGTTCTTCCAGGATACGGAAGCTTGCATCATAATCTTTCATATACTGTACGATAGATTCTTCATGTGCGGCAGCTGCATCCACATACCCTTTTCCCAAAAAAGTATAGATCAGTTCCCTGTGCCCAAGACTGATCAGATTTTCCAGTTTTGGGATTCTCTCATCTGTCCTGTCCAGAAAGATGCCTTCCGGTTTGGTTGTGGACTGGACTGCCAGATTCTTTCCCTCCAGATCACTCAGTTTATAGATGTCACTGCTCTTATTTACGGCAACCACCTGACGACTTGCTATGTATGGTCCTGCCCAGCGGTAATCATCAAGACGTCCTTCCATGGAAAAGCAGCCCATGATACAGTCAATCTCTCCGCTCTCCACCAGTTCTTTTTTCTCTTCCCAGTCAATCTCGACAATGTCCACCTGATATCCCATTCTTTTGAAGGCTTCTGTGGCAAGTTCTACATCTATACCCGTCGGTACGCCATCCTCATTCAGATAATTGTATGGTGGATAGTTGTCGCTGCCGAGCGTGATGACGGGTTTTTCTGTTTCATTTTTACTGTTATCTGTATTCTGGCACCCTGCCAGGGTGACCGCTAAAATTCCCACAAGCAGAATGCCTGCGATTACTCTTTTTCCTTTCATTTTTCTTCCATCCCCTGTTGATACTTTAAGTTGTTATAAAATCAAAAAACACTGTCCCGCAGACAGTGTACATCATCATTTCGTGCAACTGGCTGCCATTTTACAGGCCCTATAGCTTTGCGTCACAGACTTTCATCTGCTTTGCCGATTATTTTCTATTTGGTTTTTAAAAAGAAAAAAAGGGAACAGTTGATATATATATGTATATACTCGAACTGTTCTCCTGCTTCTGACTTCTTTTTGCTTCTGCAAAAGTCATTTTCGTTTATATGTTTTTATGATATCACTAATAGTTACGTTTGTCACGAAAAAGTATGCTAATCCAAACAAAAAACTGAATTTGCGTTGCTGTGAACTGTTCAGATACAACGTATAATTATCAGCTTTTCCCCATTTCTGATCCGTGTAAAAGTTATAATTTGTCATACGTCTTTTATCTGTGTCTGTCATCATTTTGACAGCTTCCTTCTCTTCTACATTGTATAAACGAGTGATACGCTGTATTTTTTCCGGCATATTTCCATGAATAAATACATTCATCACATCGTCACGGTCTTTCAGGATATAGTCCGCATTTCTTCCAATGATCACACAGGGCTCTTTCTCAGCCAGATCCAAGATAACTTTTTCTGATTTTCTTTAAGAACACGTATCCTACAAGACATGAAATTATTTCAGTGTACGCTACTCGCCGTTATGATTATTATAAAACTATTTTATTTTTCCTTCAAAAGTGATTTTTACCAAAAATTCAGCTTCTGTTTTTAGATATTATTACCATAAATTTACATTACTCAATCTGCAATCCCCAATAACCAGTCTCGCGCGTTAATACGTCGAATTCCATCATATTGTTCTTCTGGTTCTTCATCCATTGTTAAGATAATCTTTGGATAATGATCTCGTATTGCCTGTAATGGTCTTAATTCTCTCAAAAGTGTATTTTCATCCCGTACAGTCAATGCTACCTGAAAATATATCGTTCCCTTTTTATTCTGTGCCACAAAATCCACTTCATATGAATCGATTTTTCCAACATACACATCATATCCTCGACG
>CAKRLX010000051.1 GCA_934359835.1 uncultured Blautia sp. | reverse complement strand
TACCGCTGACTTCCCAACCATGCACAACGGATCAGATTACACACTTCCTCTTCTCCCACTGCCTTCATTCCATCGTAAAAGGCTTTTGCATATCCTACGCAGTACACATTGCTGACTTCCTGTCCATTTCCCAGATACATGCGCACATTATCATAATCATATGGACGCATCTCCGGTTCTGCTTCATCCAGCCAGTACATCTTGATGCCATAATCATAATAATTCTCTTTTGCACGGTCCCAGAAGAATTTCTGTGCATCCGGATGGGTACAATCCACATAGGTCTGAGGTCCAAAGAACATGAATACCACATCCACACCCTTTTCTCCCCGCAACAGATAATTGTGATTCTTCATCACTTCATAATTCTCACTTCTTGGATCTATGGTCGGCCAAATAGATACCATCAGCTTGATTCCCATGCTCTCCAGTTCTTCTACCATAGCTTTCGGGTCCGGCCATCTCACCGGATCAAACTTCCACTCTCCCTGCATGGTCCAGTGGAAGTAATCAATCACGATAACGGAAATCGGCAGTCCTCTCTGCTTATATTCTCTGGCTACTTCCAGCAGTTCTTCCTGTGTCTCATATCTCAGCTTACACTGCCAGAAACCGGCTGCCCACTGCGGAAACTTCGGTGCACGACCAATCATGGCTGTAAATTTTTCATTGATATCAGCCGGTGAGGTTCCTGCAATCACAATATAATCAATCTGCTTCGCACATTCTGCATGCCAGAGAGTATGATTATTTACAAATTCTGCACGACCGACCGCCGGATTATTCCAGATAAATCCATAACCTTTAGAAGAATAGGTGTACGGTATCGTACATTTTCCATTTTTCTGCCACAATTCCACGGTACTGCCCTTCAGATCAAAGCAGTCATTGGCATCCTGTCCCATACCATAAAAATGTTCTTCCCGGTCTGCTTTAAAATACAGGCTCATCTTGAACTGATTTCCGGATGTCACCCGGTATTCCCGCGCCCTGCGAAGCGGTGCAGTATGTACCCGTCCATCAATCCAATATTCATCCAGGAGCACTTTTCCTGTTTCATTATCGTAATAAGTAACGGATCCGTCCCCTGTAATGGTTACTTTGATTCTTCCATTGATCAAAGTTCCCATTTTCTCATTCATTTCAATGATGCAATCCGCACTTCCCTCCGGCTCCAGAAGTGTCCAGTTCAAGTCTTCGTCAATATGAAGACTTTTGGAACTTCGAAAGCGAACTGCATCTTTCCCATAAGGCTCAATATATACGATTTCTCCCGCTGTTTCCCAGATTAATCTCTGGTTTTCTACTTTTCCTTCAAATTTTGGAATTACATAATATGCCATCTCTTTTTATCCTTTCACTGATCCTGCTGTCATTCCAGATACGATATATTTCTGCATGAAAATAAATATAATCAAAATTGGCAGTACAATTAACGTTGCATAGGCCATCAGAATCTCCCATCTGACTCCCAGTTCACCCATAGCTTTATACAAAATCAGAGAAATCGGTTTCAGCTCTTCTTTTGTCAGGAATGTCAAAGAGAATACCATATCGCCCCATGCCATAAACAGGGACATGGCTACTGCAGTCGCTACTCCCGGTTTACAGATCGGAAGCATCACTTTTAAAAATGTCTGCCAGGCGTTACATCCATCAATAGTAGCTGCTTCATCCAGTTCCTTTGGAATATCCTTAAAATAGGTCCGCAACACGATGACAGAAAATGGAATTGTTAAGGTTGCATCCGATAAGATTGCACTCAGATAGTTATTCAAGATTCCAAGCTTTTTAAATGTCATAAACAACGGAGTCAGAATCAGAGAGCTTGGAAGCATCTGTGCAACCAGGAAGATAAATAATAGAATCGCCACAAATCTTGTTTTAAATCTTGCCAGACCGTAAGAAGCCGGTACCGACAGTACAATCCCAAGTACCGTTGCGGAAAAGGCAATGATTACACTGTTTTTCATATAAGTAAACAGACCAACTCCGTTATGTGCTTCTATTTTAAATGCTTCCAGAGAAAAGCTTCTCGGAAAAAAGGTCGGATTCATAAAAGTCTCTCCCGGCTGGCGGATCGCTGTGGTAATCATCCAGTAAATCGGAAATAAAAACGCCATGGTAATCACAATACCAATAACAGAAAGCAGGATGCTTTTCTGTTTGTCAGTCATTCTTTTATGCTTTTTCATACCGCATCCTCCTCCTTATCTTCATTCATAACCATCTTGATATAGAAAACGCCCACCAACATCAGTAATACAAACAGAATATTGGCAACAGCTGCTCCTTTCGAGAAATTGTATTCACTGAAAGAATAACGATAAGCCAATGTGGAGAGCATCTCTGTGGAAGTACCAGGGCCTCCTCCTGTCATGACATATACCAGATCGAACACTTTGAATGTGTAAATAAATCCTAGCGTCAATGTAGAAATAATCGCCGGTTTTAACAGTGGCAGTGTAATGTATATAAAGCTCTGCCATTTGGTTGCACCGTCAATGCTGGCTGCTTCAAAATAATCTGCCGGTAAAGTGGTCAGTGCAGTAGCCAGAAGCAGCATATTAAACGGAACACCTTTCCAGGTATTGGCCACTACCACCGCCGCCATAGAAGTATTGCCATGAGCCAGCCATTCAATCGGTTTGCGAATAATATGCAGATTCATCAAAATCTGATTGATAATTCCCACATCACTGTTAAACATATATTTGAAGACACCAGCTACTGCTACCATCGGCACCATCCAGGCTATGACATTAAATCCTCTCAGGAAACTCGCCAGTTTGAATCTTTTTCCGAAGAACAAAGCCATGGCGAATCCAATCGGAAACTGGAATAACAGACACAATATGGTATATACCAGTGTATTTTTAATTGCTGTAAAGGTCACCTTTTCTCCCAGAATATCTTTGTACATCTCCAACCCTATAAAATGGCTGTCACCTGTTGCAAAATTCATCAGATCTACATTTTTAAAACTCATGTACACATTGTACAGAATCGGATAAATGATCAATACGGTCATGAAGATCGCAGCCGGAAGCACAAACGAGAAAAAGGATAATTTCTTCTTTTTGAAATAACTCATCTTACCCATAATCCAACTCTCCTTATCATAAAAGGGAGACAGACAATTTTCTGCCTCCCCTTTATTCATAATCTATTTAGCCAATAATTTCAGAAATGTCTGCTGCTGCTTTTGTGCAGGCTTCATCTACATCAGTTTCTCCTGCCAGGATTCCCTGGAAGCAGGTCTGAATTGCAGATGAGATCTCCGGCCATCTTTCGTGAGGTCCTCTTGCTCTCGCTACTTTCAGCTGATCTAGATATACGGATAAGATCGGATCGGAGGTCCATAATTCAGACTCATTTGCTGCATCTTCACGGGATGAAATGTAGCCGGCGCTCTCACTGAATACTCTGGAATTATCTTTTCCACTCAGATATTCCATCAGCTTCCAGGAAGCATCACGATGATCCTCTTTCAGCATAATGATATTACCACCACCGATCGGAGATGCTGCATTCTGATTATTTGCAAATGTCACTACTTCATAATTCAGATCTGGATTCTCATTTGCAATATTGGTCTTCAGCCAGGAACCACCTACCATAAATGCAGATTTTCCAGTTGCGAATAAGGATGCACACATATCTGCCTGCGTCATGGAGATCAGTTCCTTACTCATGTAACCATTCTGATAAAAATCATTGATCATGGTCAGTGCTTCTTTTGCTCCGTCTGAATCCATAGAATCATAGTCTGCGCCTGCCTGCCAGATAAATGGTATCACATTGAAAGTTCCTTCTTCGGACTTGATCAGTGACATAGTCAGTCCATAATGGTCATCGGTTGTTGTTTTGGCTACTGCATCCTTGAAATCATCCCAGGTCCAGTCCGCAGTTGGATATTCCACTCCCATTTCATCCAGAATATCTTTGTTGTACATAATGGCCAGACAGTTGCTGTAATATGGCAAACCATAATATTTTCCTTCGTACATTGCAGAATTTCGAGGTCCCTCGAAGTAATTATCAATCTCGCCCCATGCCTCTACTTCTTCTGTGATGTCTTTGGCTGCTCCCATTGCTGCAAAAGATGCATTGTCTACGGTATCACATAAGGTTACATCCGGTAATTCATCTGCTGCTACCCCAATAGTAACCTGTTTCTTTAATTCAGAAAAAGCAACGCTCTGGGTCTCAACCTTGATATCCGGGTTTTCCTCCTGAAACTGATCAATCATATCCAGTAATACGGTTGCCTGATCCGGTGAGATGTGATACCACATTTCGATAGTTGTCGGATCATCTGCTGCCACTCCTGCTGCCATCATCGCTGACAGGATTCCTGCTGCGACAGATGCTGTTAACGCCTTTTTAAACATTTTTTTCATTTGTAAAAACCCTCCTTTTTATGTTTCTCTCGTTCATCTTTGATACCAAAAGTATACTTCATTTTCCTGCGCGTGAAAATTTCAACTATTTAAGAAAGGTTTGTTATTTTAATCAAATAAAGTTCCAATATTTTAATATATCTTGTCATTTTGCTTAAGAAATGATATATTTTAGAAAATCTATGATATATTTTAAACGATATTTCGGGAGTGAGATACTGCTATGTTGAAAATTTTAAAAGAAAAATACCAGTCCAATATCCGCATTAATATCCTGATTTTACTTGTAGCCTTTATCCTGATCCCTACCATGGCGCTGCAGGCCGCCAACGTCATCACCACTTCTGCAGTAACGCATCAGCAGAATCAGGACATTCTGGATGAGAACCTGAAGCAGAGCACTGCACTTCTGAACGCCCAGCTTTCTGCCTATAAGGATGTATATTTTAATATCTCTACAGATTCTGCTTTTTTAAGCAGTCTGGATCAGTTGAATAACACCAGTCCGGATACCATGATCTACCGCAGAATCAAAGATACTATGGATACGGTTGTCATGTCCGATGTACTGCTGTATCCGGAGATTCAGGGCGTGGGAGTCATTGCTCCCAATAAAGTATCCTACTTTTACTCACAAAAACGGGAAAAATATCAGTATATTTCTGACTATTTTTCTAAACACTATCTGGAACTGAATGAGCAGCTGGGGTCCTCGCCAAAATGTACCGCAGGCAGTATCAATGCTACAGATGCCTCTCTGCAGCAATCTGTTTTTTATCTGGGCGGCGGTGTTATCCATTATGAAAAAGTCCACATCACCGGTACTCTGATCCTGTTTATTGATGCTTCTAAACTGAATAAAATATTAAATGATGAAAACTCCAAGATCTACCCTTATACATCCAGAGTGCTTTTTCTTCAGGATGGTTCCGTCATCTGTGACAAAGCACAGCATTGGGGGGAACAGATTTCTGATATACCGGAATATGCTGATTCAGCCAAACATATCAGCCGCACAGAAATGGACACTGACAAGCTGAATATGACTATTTACAACTTTATTGATTACGGTCTCCAGAACCGGCATCTGGTTCAGCTGTGGACTACTTTCGCTCTGCTGACACTACTCTTTATCAGCATGCTAATGTTGATTTTTTATATCATGATCGGAAAGCAGATCCTTCATCCGATTGAACATATTGCACATACCATGGATCAGAGCACAGACAATCAGTTGGGACCTCCGCTGACCGATATTCGCAAGAATGAGATTGGACAGATCGAGCAATCCTACAATCGTATGATTTCAAATATCCGGCATCTGCTGAACGAAAATAAACTTCAGATGCAGAAAACCTATGAAGCGGAGCTGAAATCTCTGGAACTACAAATCAATCCTCATTTTATCTTTAATACACTGGATACCATTAACTGGACAGCCGTTCAGGAGGGTGCCATGGATGTCAGCGAAATGCTCACCGGTCTGGCTTCCATTCTCCGGTACACTGTATACGGTATTAACCAGGTGGTTCCCCTGAAAAGCGATATCGACTGGATTCACCGATATCTGGAACTGCAGAAAATACGTTTTCATAACAAGTTTTCTTATGATCTTTTCATTCAGGATCCATCTATTGACCAGCTCCGGATTCATAAACTTTTGCTGGAACCGATTCTGGAAAATTCTCTGGTACATGGATTTGACGGACTGAACCGAAACTGTCATATTGAGATTCGTTATCAGCTCCTGAAAAATCAATTTTTAAAAATAACGATTACAGATAACGGGAAAGGGGTATCTGAAGCCAGGCTTCAGGAACTGCGTACCATATTGTCCAGCCCAGACTGGTACCGTATTGAAACAGCCAAATCCATCGGTCTGATGAATGTCATGTGCCGTATGCATACCTACTATAAGGGCAGTAAAATTATGATTGCATCCAATCACCACACTACCTGTTTTAAATTATTTATACCACTGTCAGAAATGGAGTAAAGACTATGTATACTATTTTAATTGTTGAAGACGAAGTTACATCCAGAGAAGGCATTTATCAGTTACTGATACAACATCTAAAAAACTGTACCATTTATTCTGCCATCAACGGAAAAGACGGATATGAGAAAGCCTTGCAGCTTACGCCGGATATCATCATTGCTGATATTCAGATGCCGGAGTGGAATGGCCTGTCCATGCTGGAACAGCTGCGAAAAAAAGAGTTTTCCGGGCATGTGATCCTCCTGTCCGGATTCGCAGAATTCAAATATGCTCAGAAAGCAATTGAACTTGGCGTGAACACCTATCTGCTGAAGCCGGTCAATCCAACCGAACTGTTGGACAAGATCCAGGATCTCCTGTCCAGAATCCGCCACGAAGATCAGGCGGTTCTGCTGCAAAGCGGCCAAATATCCAAGCTTTATCTGCTGTCTGAAGATGATCAGGTATTTCTGGATTCCTTTTTAACCACCCGGAATTATACGGATTATTTTCTCGCAGTCGTCTATCTGGAGCAGGAAGAACACCTTCCAAGATCCGTAAAAGCTGCCATACAATCTTTCTCGGATGCTTATTATATTGCCCTGCAAGATTCCCATTATAAGGGCATTCTGTTTGGTTTTCCAGATCATAAGATATTGCACTCCAGGATCTCCTGGTTCGCCTCCCAGTTAAAGGACTATTCTTTCTGCACCTGTATTTATACTGTGAAAAATAACGAGCAGATCACTTCCCTTCTGGAAGAATATCAGCTGCTACAGTCCTGTATTCCATGGTCAATCAGCTACCATAGTTCTTTCTTTGCATTTGATACCAAAATGCAATATCCGGACACGCGCAAACCACATGACCTTGAAGCCTATGTACAAAAAATTCAACGCCTCTTTTTCACTGAAGATTATGCTGCCTGTCATGACTTCATTTTGGATTATCTTCATCGAATGCAGAAAAACGGCTATGCGCCAAATGTGATTCTGAACACAGCCGCCATCAGCATTGTAAAAACTGCCTCTTATGATACAACCGGACATAATGCGGTAAACTCTATCCGCAAAACTGTCACCATGTCCGGTATTGAAGCCTGTCTGAGTGACTACTTTTCCTCCGAACGCTTTCTACAGCATGCTGAACAGCATTATTCCAAGCTCGTGCAGCGAACCATCACTTACGTAAAAGACCATTTTTCCGAGCCAATTTCTCTTAGTAGTGTTGCGGATTATCTGGCTATTACACCACAATACCTCAGCAAACTCTTTGTTCAGGAAACAAATGAAAACTTTATTGATTATCTGAATAATTACCGTCTGGAACAGGCTCAGATCATGCTGTCCGAAACCAACTTTCAGATCAATGAAATTGCCAGAAAAACCGGTTATTCCGATGCTAAATACTTTTGCACTATATTTAAAAAGAAAATGGGGATAACACCAAATCAGTACCGGAAAAA
>CAKRLX010000050.1 GCA_934359835.1 uncultured Blautia sp. | reverse complement strand
TCCCTGCGGTTGATCTGCAGCATTTGAACACTGTCCCTGTAGGAATCTGACATTTTTTCAAAAGAGTCATACACATTTCCTGTTCCGTAAAGGTACTCTACTTTAGTCCTTTCCTTCAGGCACTCTGCCACAAGAGAAGCAAGATCATTGCTCCATTCCCTTCTTTTTTCTTTTTCCACTTCCTCTTGGACAAAAAACATAACCACAATTCCCTTTGAGGTTATGGTAGCAAGAAAATCACAGAATCCAGTCAGGCATTTCTCCAATTCATCATTTAATTCCCTTTTACTAAGATCTGTTTGGGTCTGGGGAAGAAATGTAGCAATACAGCCGCCGTAAAAATGGATATTGTTGATATTGCAGTATGCATCAAATTCCTTATTGTCGCAGTTATCAGAAAATACCGACATAAGAATCTCACTGCCAAGCACGGAATTCACCACACCCAGGGCAGATTCAATTCCATCCTGGCGCAGATTTATCTTTTTCTCCTCTTCCACAGTCCTGCAAAGCTTCCCGATTACATCCAGCTTTTCTTCCCGCTTGGAAGGTTTTACAAGATAACCGTCTGTTTTCAGATCAAGTGCCTTTTTTATGTAATCAAAATCACTGTATGCTGTACTGATAATGAAATGAGTGGAACATTTTTTGTGCTGTAACAGTTCAATGACCTCAATCCCCGAAAGTCCCGGCATGCGGATATCCACAATTGCCATATCCGGTTTATAGACTTCCAGCATTTCTTTCAGTTTAATCCCGTTTTCTGCCATTCCTATAATCTCGATATCCGGAAATTCTTTTTTCAGAAAAAGCTCTGTACTTTTCAAAACTACCGGCTCATCATCTGCGATCACCATCGTATATTTCATTGTCTTCATCACCTCCTGGTAGCGAAATAAATATCTTCAGTCCCGGATCCATATTATAAAATTCAAATTTCAGGTCATTATGGTAATACAGCCTTAATCTGCGGTAAATATTCCGGATACCGATATGATTGCCGGAGGATTTGTTTTCCTGAAAATCTTCATAGATACTTCTGATCTGTTCTCCGGTCATTCCCACACCGTTATCCTGTACCTCCAGACATACACGGTTCCCCTGTGGATATATCCGGATCCATACATGGCCGTTCTCAAGCATCATGGCAATTCCATGCTGAATAGCATTTTCCACCATTGGCTGAAGGATCATACATGGCATTTTATAATTCAGGCACTGTTCATCAATTTCAAAGGTGTACTGGTATCGACCACCATAACGACATTCTTGAATCGCCACATAGTCTTTCAAATTTTCCACTTCTTTTTCCAATGGAACGGTTTTACTGATATTATCCAGATTATACCGTAAAAAGGCTGCTGTCGTTTCCATCAGTTCTGCACACTGATCTGCATTCTCAATCCTTGCAAGAGAAGAAATCATATTTAAGGTATTAAATAAAAAATGAGGATTTACCCTGGACTGCAGAAAATCCAGATGACTTCTTTGCAGTTCACTGAACATTTTCAGATTTTTGATTTCCATTTCTGCAAGGCGCTCTTTGATATCTGCATTTTCTTCAATTTCCCGCATCTGTTTCTGGATAATGCCGGTCATTTTGTTAAAAGCAGCTGCAAATTCTTCAAACTCATCATTGCTTTCAATCTGAATAGGCTCTGCACTTAGCACATTATCCTGAATTGATTCCACGCCCTTTTGCATGGTTGCAATAGATCTTGAAACCTCCATAATAACCCCAGTCAGATACAGACCAATGCAGATAAGCGTAAACACGATCATACCGATCTGCAGCCGCAGTATATTTTGCTGAAGGGCATTCAACCTGTTTTCCAACTGGCTTAATTTATTCAGTTTTACCGAATATGCTTTCTGAAAACGCAGGGTAACGTAAGAATAAAGCTCCTGAAGTTCATTATAGCTGTTTTCCAGTTTTTCAAAGCCTGTCTGCTTATCGCTTTCAAAATATCCCTGCAAAGCATCTGTCAGAAAATCAGATTTTTCCAGAAAGCTTTCCACTGTACAGTATGCGTCTGTTACTTCCCTGACAAAGCTTTTCTCCTGAAACTCCTTCACCGTTTTTAAATACTGTTCAGCCCTCTTCCTGTCCTGCTCATAATTTTCGGTTCCTTCTTCTGACAGATACAGGTATGCCATGTTTATGTCGCCATTTAAGACTTCTACACTATTTTCCAGATTATTTATGTAAATCATTTCACCAATAGCATTGTCATATTGACCCGACACATAATTATTACATATAACAGCGACCATAAGAAGAACTACTGAAAAAACTGCTACGATGCCATAACCCACAATATATTTTTTCCCAACTGAATTAAGGAAACGCGCCTTTTTCATTGTGTTCTTCCTCCACTATTCCATTTTTGGGCATATTCCAGTTCTGCATCGGAAAGAATGCTATGGTAATTTTCTGCTGTCAGCCAGTGGGTATCCGTATGAACTGTTTCTGATCTGTATTCTCCAATCCGGATATGGTTCGCAATTTCTTCTACTACCTGTTCTCCCATCCTCCTGGTATCCTGTTTGATAATTCCATCTATCGCCCCGCTTATTACACCGTAAAAAGCATCAAATCCCACAATATGTTCGTACTGCTCGTCCCTCTGTCTAAACTGGGAACTGATGGTTACTCCTCCCGTTCCCTCCAAAAAGACAATGGTATCTGCGTCTTCTGCATTCTGGTAGTACATTTTCATAACTGTAAGTCCGTCATAATTGTCATATTGTACATCCCCAAGATGGATTTTGGGATAATCTTTGACTGCGTCCTGAAGCCCTTCCAGCCTTTCTTCCAGATTGGAAAATCCAGGTTCACCGGAAATCACCGCAACATTAGCTTCTCCACCTGTTGCGTTTATCAGTTCTTCTCCCAGCATTTTCCCTGCTTCATAATTATTTGTTCCGATATACAGATGCTCCGGAAATCTTTTAATGTCTGTATCCACACAGATAATCTGAATTCCTTCACTCCATGCCTCTTTTAATGTATTAATGTATTCTTCATCCTCATTTCCCTGTACCACCAGCACATCTACCTTGGCTGCAATCTGCTGCTTCAAAATCTCCACCATCTGAGGAATATTGTAGTTCAGCTGAGGCTTGAGTATTTTGATATCCATCCCGCAGTTCTTCTTCAATTCCTCCCCGGATTGTTCGATTCCTTCTTCAATCAGCATCCAGTATCCGTCATCGAAATGAGGCAGGATCACAGTCACCCTGGTTATATCTGTTCCGGCAGCCGGTATGCCTGCCTTACAGCCGCCAAGCACGCAGCATAAAACCAGAAGCGTAAATATCCCTGCAGCCGATTTCTTTTTTTCAGGCATGGTCAGTCTCCTTCATTTTTTAGAATGTGTCCATTATCTCACTTTTCATTTTTTTAAACAATTACCCGATTCACATTTTCGTCCTTTACGTTTTTTCCAAACGCAACTATCCGGCGTTCTACTAACAGAACCCCGGATAGTCTGATACATTTTTTTATTTGTCTGAACCGTATTTTCTCATATCAAGTGCAACTGCTACGATGATGATAAGTCCTTTTGCAATGTTCTGCCAGTAGGAGCTTAAACCTACAAATGTAAGGCCATAGCTGATAACACTGAAAATAATAACTCCCAGGAAAGCTCCCGGTACATTACCAATACCACCGGTAAAGGAAGCGCCACCGATGATACAGCTTGCAATGGCATCCATTTCATAACCTTCCGCATATGTTGCATTGGCACTTCCGGTACGTGCTGCAAGCATACATCCTGCAAGAGCTGCAAGAACTCCGCATAAGATATAGACAAACATGTCGATTTTGAATACGTTGATACCTGCTACTTTTGCAGCCTCACGGTTACCACCTGTAGCATAGATGTTTTTACCTAATGTTGTCATGTTCAGGATAATGTAAACAGCGATCATAACTACAAAGGCAACAATAATCAGATAGTTAACTCCAGCAACAGAACCTGTACCAAATTTTGTAAAGGATTCTTTAAATCCTGCAAGAGGCTGTGAGTTGTTCGGTGCTTTTTTCATGAACAACAGGTTTCCACCATAAATGATCAGCTGAAGTCCAAGACCAGCAAGGAAAGCCGGTACCTTTAACTTGGAAATGATAAGGCCTGTGATCACACCGGAGATAATACCAACGATAATGGAAGCAACGATTGGTACGATCAATGGCATTTCCGGCAGTGACGGCCAGAATTTAATGTAATAAGTGGACTGCTGTGCAAGTGTTCCGGATACAACAGCACCAAGACCTGCAAGTCGTCCTACAGTCATATCCATACCACCGGCAATGATTACAACCAGCATACCCACAGCAAGAAGCATTTTCGGGGCACTCTGTGTCAATACATCACTTAATACACGAACAGAAATAAATGATGGTGAAATTATCGCAATGATCACGATCATCAGTAACAGACAGATATAAAGAATATTATCCATCAGGATTTTTGACATATTTTTTGATTTCATTTCTTATCCTCCCCATTGGCTTCATATGTACTTGCCAGCAACATGATCTTCTCATCTGTTACTTCAGATTTATCCAGGATACCAGACTTATGTCCTTCACACATTACCATGATCCGGTCAGACATACCCATAAGTTCCGGCATCTCTGAACTGATCATAATTACACATTTGCCCTTTTGTGCCATTTCTTCCATTAATTCATAAATTTCATATTTTGCTCCTACGTCAATCCCTCGTGTAGGCTCATCCAGAATCAGGATATCCGGCTCACTTAAAAGCCAGCGTCCAAGCAGTACTTTCTGCTGATTACCACCGGAAAGGGTTTTGATGGCAGTTTTCAGGCTTGGAGTCTTTGTGGAAAGCATATCTACATATTTCTGTGCATCCTGGTTTCTCTTTGCCTTATCAATAAAAGGAAGTCCTGCTTTGTGATATCGTTTTGGATTTACATTCTGCTCTACAACAAGAGTATTATCTGTAATGGAGCCAGGTCCGATAATACCTGTTTTTCTTCGATCCTCTGTAAGCAGTGCCATACCGTTTTTAATGGCATCGATTGGCTGTCTGTTGTGGATCTCTTTTCCCTCGATGGTAACCTTTCCGGAAGAAATTCCATGTAATCCAAATAAAGCTTCCATCAGCTCGCTTCGCTGGGAACCTACAAGTCCGCCGATTCCAAAAATCTCACCTTTCTTTACAGAAAAGCTTACATCCTTAAAGGAATGAGGATTTGTGCTTGTAAAGTTTTCAACTTTCAGATACTCTGCTCCTGGTGTATGCTTTTTCGGTGGAAAACGATCTGTCATCTCACGTCCAACCATTTTATTTACAATAGTATCTGTTGTCATTTCACTTGCAGACCATGTACCAACATTTTGTCCATCACGCATGATTGTAATGTCATCTGAAATCTGAAGGATTTCGTCAATTTTATGGGAAATATAAATAATTGCTACGTTTTCGTTTTTTAGCTGATTGATGATACGGAACAAAATCGCTGTCTCAGTCTCTGTAAGAGAGGACGTAGGCTCATCCATAATAACGATCTTTGCACCAATGGATACAGAACGTGCAATCTCGATCAGCTGACAGTAAGAGGTTGAAAGCTCTGCAACTTTCTGCTTTGGATTGATGTCCAGTCCCAGTTTCTTAAATATTTCTTCCGTTTCTTTTATCAGTCTTTCTTTATCTACCCAACATACCCCTGCCACTTTTTTGTAAGGGATCCTGCCAAGGAAAATATTTTCTGCCACTGTCTGCGGTCTTACAGGATGCAGTTCCTGGTGGATCATTGCAATTCCCTGATCCATGGCATTTCTTGGGCTGGTAATACTTACCTGCTTTCCATTTATGGAAATACTTCCCTCATCCGGGGAATAGATTCCATAAATACATTTCATCAGCGTAGATTTGCCGGCTCCGTTTTCTCCCATCAGTGCATGCACAGTTCCGGGACGGACTCTTAAGGAAACCTGATCCAGTGCTTTTACACCAGGAAAGGTTTTCGTAAGATTTACGGCTTCCAGCACGTATTCGGAATTACTCATAGCTTATTCTCTCCTGTTCTGCTCTTGGCAATAATAAAGAGGGACGCTTTACAGTCCCTCTTTATGTAGCCTTGCGGCCAAACTTTTGTTATTTAGAATGAAGTGTCTGTAATGTCGTAGTTTGCATCATCTAAATTGTCAGCTGTAATAGAAATGTAGTCGATCATGATTCTATGTCCGTCAACCTTTACTCCATCCATTCCAATAGCCTCAGTAGTAACTTCCTCACCATTCTCTAACAGATACATCAGTTTATAAATGGATTTTGCAAGTTTTACAGGGTTGTTGAGGCTGGTCTCAAGAAGAGTTCCGTTTTTGATCGCTTCACATCCAGCAGCTGTAGCATCAACACCAACAACCGGAATTGTGTTCTCATCATTTGTGAAGTATCCATGAGCCTGAAGTGCTGCGATTGCTCCAAGTGCCTCATCATCGTTATCTGCGATGATACAGTCAATATCATCACCAAAGCTTGCAATAAGTGCTTCTACATTTTCCTGTGCTTCAGAACGGGAGAAGTTACAAAGTACGCCGTTGATGGAGTCTCCACCTTTAACGCCTGTTACATCATCACCACCGATGCAGCTTCCAAGTTCGTAACCTGCGCCCTCAATTGTTGCAAGGCTGTAAGAAGAACGGTTGATGGTATCACTGAATGTCTGAATACCCTGAAGGAGAATGTAATCAACTTTTCCATTTCCGTTTCTGTCCCAATTCTCATGAGTATTAAAGTAATCAACGATTGCATTACCCATGTTCTCGCCGGACTGTGTGGATACGGAAGATACATACCACAGATTTTCATTGTCTGCGAATGCTTCATCAGACGGGCTTGTTGTATTTGCAAAAATACCAACTACGCCTTCTTCTTTCATCTGTTTTGCAATATCATCTGCTGCTGGCATGTTGATGTTATTCAGGATCAGGTATTTCACTCCCTGTGTGTAGAAGTTGTTTACGTTATTTCCCTGAGTGTTGATATCGTTTTCACTGTCAGCGTCTGTGATGGAAATTGTTCCATCTGCCTCTGCGACTCCGTTTAAGCACTGGCGGGCATTTGCGATAAAAGTATCTGCGAAATTGTACCATACAACACCAGCTTTTACATCTCCGTCAGCCAATACAGGTGTTGCAAACATGGATGTTGCCATTGCAGCTGCAGCCAGAACGCTAATTACTTTTTTCTTCATTTTTTCTTCCTCCATTTTAAAAAGCCGTTATCCAGGAAAGCCTTTCCTTTTATTTGCTTTCCCCTTTTTGATGATACCAGTATAGCATGGCTGTCCCTCAGAAAAAATTCAAGATATTTGCAGTTCTTCCAAAAAATGTTGCGAATTTGCTGTACAGGCACAAAAAAAATTGCACTTTTTTGTTATCCGCAAAATAGTGCAACTTTTTCTTTAACGACTTTTCTCCCAGAAAATAATCCCTTATTCCCCTTTTCCCTTGAAATCCCTGTGGCAAAATGTTACTATATTATTACAAAATTCGTATTTTTCAGTGATCTTTTGGTCATATTTTAGGGATGAGGAGTTTTTAATGAATTCGTTCAAAGTCAGCATTATTTTGCCGGTGTATAACGTGGAAAAATACTTAAGTGTCTGCCTGGACAGCCTGCTTGCCCAGACCCTTGAGGACATAGAGATCGTTGCTGTAAATGACGGCAGTACAGATGGAAGCCTGCAGATTTTGCAGGCTTATCAGGCGTTGCACCCGGATAAGCTTTTTATCTATTCCACAGACAATCACGGAGTAAGCCGCGCCCGGAATTACGGCTTTGCCCATTCTCATGGAGAATATATCTGGTTTGTGGACAGCGATGACTATGTGGAAGCAGATGCCTGCCGGCTCCTTTACGAAAAGGCAGCAAAAGATGGAAATGACCTGGTGCTTTTCCGCTTTAACAG
>CAKRLX010000049.1 GCA_934359835.1 uncultured Blautia sp. | reverse complement strand
TGATCCTTCTTCTCCGGAAGATGATGGGGAGACAAACGACGGGAAGAAAGAAGAAGACACGAATCCCTTGGAGGATGCCAGCGCAGACGTGACTGCACTTATGCAGAGCTATTACAAAGCTTTAGGGGAAAAAGATCTTACCACATTAAGAACACTGGTCAATAATCTGACACCTTCAGATGAATCAAGGATTACGAATGCCAAAGATTATATAGAGGGATATCAGGTTGACAAAGTCTATATGAAGAAAGGCCTTGATGATAATTCTTATGTAGTATATACAAGGGGAAGTTTTATCTGCAAAGGTATTGATACAGCAGCACCTTCATTATGGAGTTCTTATGTAGTAAAAGACAGTGATGGTAATTATAAAATATTAGGGGATCTGGAACAGAATACAAAAGTATCCGAATGCATGGATTCTTTGAAATCTGATGCAGATGTTCAGAAGCTTACATCTGAAGTACAGACAGCTTACGAACAGGCTCAGAAAGATGACAGTGCACTTGCCGCATTTCTTAACGGACTGGGCGAAGAAGCAGATGATTCGTCAACAACAGGCAGCGGAACAACGATGACTGTCACAGAGGGTTGTAATGTACGTGCAGAAGCAAGCAGTGAAGGTGATATCATCGGTGGACTGGAAGCAGGCACGGAGATCGAAAAACTTGGACAGGAAGGCGACTGGGTTCAGATTGAATATGAAGGCCAGACCGGATATGTCTACAGCGGATTACTTGAATAAAAAGAGAAGAGAGATGCCAAATGGTATCTCTCTTTTTGTGTATATGATGAATTATTGTGTATCCGCATCTGTAAAATCACCATAGGCAACTCCGGTTTTCAGCTCTGTGTTATGAAGTTCAGCAAGTTCATGAACGGTTACAAGCTGATAACCCTGCTCGATCAGTTTGGGAACAAGAAGTTCAGCAGCATCCACGGAAGTACTGAAAATATCATGCATAAGTATGATCGATCCGTCCTGCACCTGAGAAAGTGCTGTATCAACAGTTGCCTGGGCCTCCTGTGTTTCCCAGTCCAGAGTATCAATAGACCAGAGTATCATTGGAGTCCCGACTGTTGAGCGGACAGAGTCGTTGATAGCTCCATACGGTGGCCTGAGAACTGTGGCGCCATGACCTGTAAGTGAGAGCAGTTCTTCGTCTACTCCTGCAATCTGGGCAGACATATCTTCCGGTGAAAGAGAAGTGAGGTCTGTATGGTCATAGGTATGATTGCCAAGTTCACAGCCAAGTTTTTCCATGCGTTTTACTTCGTCCGGAAAGCTTGCTATTTCTTTTCCAACCATGAAAAAAGTGGCTTTTGCATTGTTAGCCTCCAGACAGTCAAGAAGACGGTCTGTGAATGAACTGGGGCCATCATCAAATGTTAAAGCCACATATTTGGGAGTCTGATCTGCAGCAGAAGCTACGGGCGTCGGTTCTGCTGTGGGTGAAGCCTCAGGTGTCGGTGTTGGCGTATCTGGTACATATCCATCCAGAGAACCATCATCAAGCAGCAAATACTCCTCACCGTCAACTGTGATCTTTCCGGTCTGCATGATTCCGTCAAGATCCAGATAATAACGTTTGCCATTATCATCAAGCCAGCCGGTCTGCATGATTCCGTCGCTGTTAAAGAAATAGCGTTTGCCGTCGGTATCGGTGAGCCAGCCGGTGTATGGACTGCCATTTACCATAAAAAGCCAGTCACTTCCGCTGGAAGTCCAGATTCCTGACTGGGCTTCAGGAGAAACTTCATACTGAGCCGGAGCCGCAGTCGGAGTAACAACAGGTTCAGCTGTTGGCTCGGGAGTTGGAGTGGGATCTGGAACAGTGGATTCTTCGGAAGCCTCCTTTTTGGTGGCTTTTACGGTTTTTTTGTCAGTAGTATTTTCGCTGCGGACCCTCTCCGGGTCAGCAGATGATTGCGTAAGGACAGTTCCCAGAAAGAGACACATGACAATAAGGATCAGAAGCAGAAACGGATTTGTCCGTCTTTGATCACCGGGCATGTTGAATCCTCCTTTATATTATGTTTCAGGTAATAAAAATGTTACTGTGAACAGTTACATAAAAATATCACATGAGTAATAACATCATACAATAACCGACAAAAAATTACAAGTCTTGACTAAAACTGCGGTTGCAGACAGATTGAAAAAAATATATAATGAAATAATGAGTGGAAAAGATCAAACAGAAAATTTAAAAACAATTCGAATAAATAAATATCTTAGCAGTGCCGGAGTATGTTCCAGGCGGGAAGCGGACAGACTTACTGACAGTGGCAGAGTTACAGTAAACGGCCATAAAATAGGAACAGGAGAAAAAATCGAACCGGATGCAGTGGTATGTCTGGATGGAGTACCTGTAAAGAAAACAGAAGAACAGGTACTTCTTCTCTTTTATAAACCAAGAGGAATCGTATGCAGTACCAGAAAGCAGTTCAATGAAACCACAGTGACAGAATATATAAATTATCCTGTAAGAATTTATCCTGTAGGAAGACTTGACAGAGAATCAGAGGGACTTCTTCTGCTTACAAATCAGGGTGATCTTGTAAACAGGATCATGCGGGCAGGGAATTACCATGAAAAAGAATATCAGGTTACTGTAGACAGAGAGATTACAGCTGATTTTGTCAGAAAAATGTCTGAAGGAATTCCGATTCTGGATACAGTTACGAGGCCATGCACTGTTGAGAAGACCGGCAGAAAAAGTTTCCGGATCATTCTTACACAAGGGTTGAATCGTCAGATCAGACGAATGTGCGAATACCTGGGGTATGAAGTAGAAAGCCTGAAAAGAGTCAGAATCATGAATCTTACACTGAATGGTCTGAGCGCAGGAGAATACCGTAGTATCAATAAAGAAGAATGGCAGGAACTGAACCGCAGACTTGAGGGTTCATACAGTCAGCCGGGAACAGAGACAGGAGGAAAACATGGAAACAGCCGTAAATCAGATAAAAGAACTGGTTCAGAAACTGAACCGCGCGGCAAAGGCATATTACCAGGAAGACAGAGAAATAATGAGCAACAGGGAGTACGACGCTCTGTACGATCAGCTGGAAAAACTGGAAAAAGAAACAGGAATCGTTCTGACAGACAGTCCAACCGTTAATGTCGGTTATGAAGCTGTAGAGGCACTGCCAAAAGAAACACATGAATCACCGATGCTTTCCCTGGACAAGACGAAAGACAGAGAAGTGCTTCGGGAATTTATCGGCAGTCATCCCACACTTCTGTCATGGAAGATGGATGGTCTTACAATTGTTCTTACCTACGAAAACGGAGAGCTTCAGAAAGCAGTTACAAGAGGAAACGGTGTTGTCGGAGAAGTCATTACAAACAATGCAAGAGTATTCAGAAACATACCTCTGAAGATAGCATTTCAGGGAAGACTGGTATTGCGTGGGGAGGCAATCATCACCTATACTGATTTTGAAAGAATAAATGAAACAATAGAAGATGTTGATGCAAAATATAAAAATCCGAGAAATCTCTGCAGCGGTTCGGTGCGTCAGCTGAATAATCAGATAACAGCAGAAAGAAATGTCCGTTTTTATGCTTTCGCACTTGTATCTGCGCAGGATCTGGATATGCACAATTCAAGGGCATGGCAGATGGAATGGCTGAAAAGCCAGGGATTTGAAACTGTGGAATACCACATGGTGACCGGCGCATCACTTGATGAGACTATGGATTATTTTGCGCAGGCTGTCCGGCAGAATGATTTCCCGTCAGATGGACTGGTTGCATTGTATGATGATATTGCATATGGTGATTCCCTTGGATCAACTGCGAAATTTCCGCGAAATGCATTCGCATTTAAATGGGCGGATGAAGTTCGTGAGACAACTCTTAAGGACGTGGAATGGAGTCCGTCAAGAACCGGTCTTATTAATCCGATTGCTGTGTTTGAGCCGGTAGAACTCGAGGGAACTACTGTCAGCAGGGCAAGCGTTCATAATGTAAGTATCGTTAAAGAACTTCAGCTGGGAATTGGTGATACCATTCAGGTATACAAGGCAAATATGATCATTCCACAGATTGCTGAGAACCTTACACGAAGTGGAAACCTTGTAATACCGGATATCTGTCCTGTCTGTGGCAAAGAAGCCAGAGTGATCAGCGAAAACGAAGTGGAAGCGCTCTATTGCATGAATCCTGACTGTGTGGCGAAGAAGATCAAGGCATTTACGCTTTTTGTAAGCAGAGATGCAATGAATATTGATGGATTGTCAGAAGCAACTCTGGAAAAATTTATTGCCAGAGGTTTTATCCATGATTTTGGTGATATTTTTGAGATCGGACGTTACAGAGAAGAAATCATAACAATGGATGGCTTTGGCGAGAAATCTTTTGATAATCTGATGAGCAGTCTTGAAAAAGCAAAAGAGACAACGCCTGCAAAAGTAATCTACAGTCTTGGAATTGCAAATATAGGCCTTTCCAATGCAAGGGTGATATGCCGGCATTTTGATGATGATCTGGATAAAATCCGTCAGGCAGATGAAGAAGAAATCAGTGCAATTGACGGAATTGGACCCGTGATCGCCAGAAGTCTGACAGATTATGTTGGAAATCCTGCGAACAATCGCAAGCTGGATCATCTGCTGTCACATCTTCATATTCAAAAGGAAGAGATTACAGAAGAACAGATTTTCAAAGGGATGAATTTTGTTATTACAGGAAGTCTGGAACATTTTGGGAACAGGAGTGAAGCAAAGAGCCTGATAGAATCTCTTGGCGGGAAAGTTACAGGTTCAGTTACAGGTAAAACCAATTATCTTATAAATAATGATGTGAATTCCAATTCCTCCAAAAACAAAAAGGCAAGAGAACTGGGAGTACCGATTCTTTCTGAAGATGATTTCCTGAAAATGGTGGATGAAAAATGAAAAATATTCTTATAATTGGAGCGGGACCGGCAGGACTGACTGCAGCCTATGAACTTCTGATGCAGTCGGAAGAAAAGATACAGGTAACAATTCTTGAAGAGAGTGACTGTATTGGCGGGATATCCAGAACAGTCAACTACAAAGGTAACCGCATGGATATGGGCGGTCACCGTTTTTTCTCAAAAATTCCGGAAGTAAATGAATGGTGGCAGAAGATGCTTCCGGCGCAGGGAGCTCCGTCCATAGATGACAGACTTCTGGACAGAACAGTTTCGCTTGAAAAAGGCGGTCCGGATCCTGAAAAGACAGACCATGTTATGCTGAAAAGACACAGGGTATCGAGAATACTTTTTGATGACAAATTTTATGATTACCCGGTTACGTTAAAGCTGGATACGCTGAAAAATATGGGGTTTATCACAACTATGCAGGTTGGTTTCAGCTATCTGGGAGCTGTACTTCACAAAAGACCTGAAGACAGTCTCGAAAATTTTTATATAAACAGATTTGGCAGAAAACTTTACTCATTGTTTTTTGAGTATTATACAGAAAATTTATGGGGAAGGCATCCGCGTGAGATAGATGCTTCCTGGGGAAAACAGAGAGTAAAAGGACTTTCCGTAAAAGCAGTACTGAAAGATATGGCGTGCAAAGTTTTTCATAAAGAAAACAGAGAGACAGAAACATCTCTGATCGGAGAATTTAAATACCCGAAACTCGGTCCGGGAGAACTGTGGGAAATAACTGCTGCAAAAATTCAGGAAGCAGGCGGAAATATTATAAAAAATGCAAAAGTTGTTAAAATCCATAAAAATGATAAAAATATAATCACAGGTCTTACGTATATCAAAGACGGAAAAAAAGTGGAAATTAACGGAGACTGTGTGATCTCTTCTATGCCTGTGAAAGATCTTGTTACAGGCATGGATAATGTACCTGCAAATGAAAGAAGAATTGCAGAGGGACTTCCTTACAGGGACTATATGACTCTTGGAGTGCTGGTGTCCGGGCTGAAGCTTAAGAATGAAACCAGACTCCGTACTGTTGGGAATATTGTACCGGACTGCTGGGTTTATGTACAGGATCGCAGGGTAAAGATGGGAAGATTTCAGATTTATAATAACTGGTCTCCATATATGGTCAGAGATCTGGAACATACAGTATGGCTTGGACTGGAATATTTTGTGAAAGAGGGGGATTCTCTCTGGAATATGACGGAAAAAGAGTTTGCAGATATGGGGATTTCAGAGATGCTGGAAATAGGACTGATCGAAAGCCGGGACGATGTTCTGGATACACATATGGAAAAAGTTCCAAAAGCATATCCTGCATATTTTGATACATATGAAGAAATGGATACACTGATCCGTTATCTGTCAGACATACCTAACCTATACTGTGTAGGACGAAACGGACAGCACAGATATAATAATATAGACCATTCTATGGTAACGTCGTTTGAAGCAGTCAGAAATATCCTTACGGGAGAAAAAAACAAGCAGAATATCTGGAATGTAAATACAGAACAGTCTTATCATGAGGAAAGGCAAGTAAAAGGAGGAACAGAAAATGCCGATTAAAGTACAGGGAGATTTACCGGTAAAAGAAATTCTTGAAAGAGAAAATATATTTGTAATGGATGAAGGACGCGCCATGCATCAGGATATCCGTCCAATACAGATCCTGATCCTGAACCTGATGCCCCTGAAAGAAGAAACAGAATTACAGCTTCTGCGTTCTCTTTCAAATACACCTCTTCAGGTTGATGTGACTTTTATGGCAGTGCAGAGTCATGAGGCGAAGAATACATCTGTAAGTCATCTGAACAAATTTTATCAGACATTTTCAGAACTTAAAGATCAGCGCTTTGACGGTATGATCATTACGGGTGCACCTGTGGAACAGATGGAATTTGAGGAAGTAGATTACTGGAAAGAACTTGAGGAGATCATGGACTGGACAGGCAGTCATGTGACTTCAACAATTTTCCTCTGCTGGGCAGCTCAGGCAAGTCTGTACCATTTTTACGGTCTGAAAAAACGTCAGCTGGATCACAAAATGTTCGGGCTTTTCTGGCACAAAGTACTGAATCGCAAAATCCCGCTTGTGCGAGGATTTGATGATATGTTCCTTGCACCACATTCCAGACACACAGAAGTTCCGATCGATGACATTCGTGCATGCAAAGATATTACAATTCTTGCGGAATCTGAGGAAGCAGGTCTTTTTCTGGCAATGGCACAGGGGGGCCGCCGCATTTTTGTTATGGGTCATCCGGAATATGACCGCATTACCCTGGATGGTGAATATAAACGTGATATGAGTAAAGGACTGCCGATTGATATTCCGGAAAATTATTACAGAGATAACGACCCGGAAAATAAACCACTGCTGATGTGGAGAGCGCATGCAAATAATCTTTATACAAACTGGCTGAATTATTACGTATACCAGAGTACGCCGTTCGACCTGTACGGAACACCTGATTTTGCGAGTATAAACATGGATTAATGCGGATTTGGAGAAATTGCCTGAAATGGCATAAAATGGTGTAGTTAGACATAATGTGGTTTAAAAATGGGGTACAAAATGGGGTACCGGATGGGGTATAAAAAACGAATCAAATTTATTGAAAGAGAATCCGAAAGGGTTCTCTTTTTTTGTCCAAAAGTTGAAACTATCAAAAAGAGAAGCCTTTTTTTGCCAAGGCTTCTCCTAATATTACATATTCTTTATATACAATTAATTGATTACCAGATGGAATCTGGTTTTAACACTTGATAAGGCCATTAACTTACCGACAAGAAGAAATGATAGGAGATACGAATATGTCATATTATAAGAGAACAACTATAGCAGGAAAAACCATAGAAGTTGAGAAATACTATAATAACAATCATAAAAAGAAAGGTATTAAACGTGGAGATAAAGTAAAACCAACGACGGAGGGACAGAAAAAAATTAACAGTAGAAATGCTGAAAGAAAATTGAGACAGTTGATAAATGCTAATTTTGAGGAAGGGGATATCCATCTCATATTGGATTATATTAGAGTATGTAAATGATAAAATAAATATGTACATTTAGTGGAAAATAAAAATGTACAATCAAGGTCCGCATGCTATTGTATTC
>CAKRLX010000048.1 GCA_934359835.1 uncultured Blautia sp. | reverse complement strand
GATGATGACGACAACGAGTAAGAAAGGGGAAAGAATACATGGCAGAGCCAACCACAACAAATGAAACATATCAGCCAATGACTTTCGATGCCATCAAGATCGGACTGGCGTCCCCTGAAAAGATCAGAGAATGGTCAAGAGGAGAGGTTACAAAACCGGAAACTATTAACTACCGTACTCTGAAACCGGAAAAGGACGGACTTTTCTGTGAAAGAATTTTCGGGCCAAGCAAGGACTGGGAGTGCCATTGTGGTAAATACAAAAAAATCCGTTACAAAGGCGTTGTCTGCGACCGATGTGGCGTTGAAGTAACTAAATCATCTGTTCGAAGAGAACGTATGGGACATATCGAGCTTGCTGCTCCTGTATCTCATATCTGGTATTTCAAAGGTATTCCGTCCCGTATGGGTCTGATCCTTGATCTGTCTCCGAGAACACTTGAAAAAGTTTTATACTTTGCAAATTATATTGTACTGGATCCGGCTGATTCCGGACTTCAGTACAAACAGATCCTTACAGAAAAAGAATATCAGGATGCACGTGAAGCCTATGGATATAATTTCCGCGTAGGTATGGGCGCTGAGTCTATCATGGAACTCCTGAAAGCAATTGACCTCGAAAAAGATGCAGCTGAACTGAAAGCAGAACTGGTTGATGCAACTGGCCAGAAACGTGCCAGAATTATCAAACGTCTGGAAGTTGTTGAATCATTCCGTGAATCCGGAAACCGTCCGGAATGGATGATCATGACAGCAATTCCGGTAATTCCGCCAGATCTGCGTCCTATGGTACAGCTGGATGGTGGCCGTTTTGCAACATCTGACCTTAATGATCTGTACAGAAGAATCATTAACCGTAACAATCGTCTGAAACGTCTGCTTGAACTTGGCGCACCGGATATCATTGTTCGTAATGAGAAACGTATGCTTCAGGAAGCAGTTGACGCATTGATCGATAATGGCCGTCGTGGACGTCCGGTAACAGGACCTGGAAACAGAGCTCTGAAATCTCTTTCTGATATGCTGAAAGGTAAATCCGGTCGTTTCCGTCAGAACCTTCTTGGTAAACGAGTTGACTACTCAGGACGTTCAGTTATCGTTGTTGGACCAGAACTGAAAATTTATCAGTGTGGTCTTCCGAAAGAAATGGCTATCGAGCTGTTTAAACCTTTTGTTATGAAAGAACTTGTTGCAAATGGAACTTCTCATAACATTAAGAATGCCAAGAAAATGGTAGAAAAACTTCAGCCGGAAGTCTGGGACGTACTGGAAGATGTTATCAAGGAACACCCGGTTATGCTGAACCGTGCACCTACACTGCATCGTCTTGGTATTCAGGCGTTTGAACCAATCCTTGTAGAAGGTAAAGCAATCAAACTTCATCCGCTTGTTTGTACAGCGTTCAATGCAGACTTTGATGGTGACCAGATGGCGGTACATCTTCCGCTGTCACAGGAAGCTCAGGCTGAGTGCCGTTTCCTGCTTCTTTCACCAAATAACCTTCTGAAACCATCTGATGGTGGTCCGGTTGCCGTTCCTTCACAGGATATGGTCCTTGGTATCTATTACCTGACACAGGAAAGACCAGGAAACCCGGGCGAAGGTAAATTCTTCAAGAGTGTAAATGAAGCAATTCTTGCATACGAAAATAAAGTAATCACACTTCAGTCAAGAATCAAAGTGCGTTGCAGCAAGACAATGCCTGACGGAGCTGTAATTACAGGTAATGTTGAATCCACACTGGGACGTTTCCTTTTCAACGAGATTCTTCCACAGGATCTTGGATATGTAGACAGGAGCATTCCGGGAAATGAACTTCTTCTTGAAGTTGACTTCCTTGTTGGTAAGAAACAGCTGAAGCAGATTCTGGAAAAAGTTATCAACACACATGGAGCTACAAAGACAGCAGAGGTTCTTGATGCTATCAAGTCAACAGGTTACAAGTACTCCACACGTGCTGCGATGACAGTATCCATTTCTGATATGACTGTGCCGCCTCAGAAACCTGAGATGATCCAGAATGCACAGAATATCGTTGATAAAATTACAAAGAACTACAAACGTGGTCTTATCACAGAAGAAGAGCGTTACAAAGAAGTTGTTGAGACCTGGAAGAAGACAGATGATGAGCTTACAAAAGCACTTCTTACAGGACTTGATAAATATAACAATATCTTCATGATGGCTGACTCCGGTGCCCGTGGTTCTGATAAACAGATTAAACAGCTTGCCGGTATGCGAGGACTGATGGCCGATACAACTGGTCACACAATCGAGCTGCCAATCAAATCAAACTTCCGTGAAGGACTTGAAGTTCTGGAATACTTCATGTCTGCGCATGGAGCTCGAAAAGGTATGTCTGATACAGCTCTTCGTACAGCTGACTCCGGTTACCTGACAAGACGAATGGTTGATGTATCTCAGGAACTTATTGTTCGTGAAACAGACTGCTGTGAAAACAGACCGGAAATCTCCGGTATGTATGTCAAAGGTTTCATGGATGGCAAGGAAGAAATCGAAAACCTTCAGGAACGTATCACAGGAAGATTTGCCTGCGAAACTATTACAAACAAAGACGGAGAAGTCCTTGTTAAAGCAAACCATATGATTACACCTAGACGTGCTGCACGTATCATGAGCGAGGGTGTTAACGCTAATGGTGGTCCTATTGATGAAGTTAAGATTCGTACAATCCTGACATGTAAATGTAAAGTTGGTGTCTGCGCTAAATGTTACGGTGCAAACATGGCAACAGGTGAAGCAGTTCAGGTTGGTGAATCTGTAGGTATCATTGCCGCTCAGTCAATTGGTGAGCCAGGTACACAGCTGACCATGCGTACATTCCATAGTGGTGGTGTAGCCGGTGGAGATATCACTCAGGGTCTTCCTCGAGTTGAGGAGCTTTTTGAGGCAAGAAAACCGAAAGGTCTTGCTATTATCACAGAAATCCCTGGTGTTGCAGTTATCAACGATACCAAGAAAAAACGTGAGATCATTGTGACAAATCCGGAAAACGGAGATTCCAAGACATATCTCATTCCTTATGGATCTCGTATTAAGATTACAGACGGACAGGTTCTGGAAGCTGGTGATGAACTTACAGAAGGTAGCGTAAATCCGCATGACATTCTGAGAATTAAAGGTGTACGTGCTGTACAGGATTATATGCTCCGCGAGGTTCAGCGAGTATATCGTCTCCAGGGTGTTGAAATCAGTGATAAGCATATCGAGGTTCTGGTTCGTCAGATGCTGAAGAAAATCCGTATCGAAGAAAACGGAGATACAGAATTCCTTCCAGGTACACTTGTTGACGTACTTGAATTTGAAGATGTTAATGAACAGCTTGAAAAAGAAGGTAAAACTCCTGCAGAAGGAAAACAGGTTATGCTTGGTATTACCAAGGCATCTCTTGCAACAGATTCCTTCCTGTCAGCTGCATCTTTCCAGGAAACAACCAAAGTTCTGACAGAAGCAGCTATCAAAGGTAAAGTTGACCATCTGGTTGGCCTTAAAGAAAACGTTATCATTGGTAAACTGATTCCGGCCGGAACAGGTCTGAAACGTTACAGAGAGATTCAGCTGGATACAGGAATGCCAGAGGAACAGCTGACAGCAGAAGAAACTGCAGAAGAGTCTGTCCTTGATGATGAAGTGCTGACTATGGATGAAGATACAGAAGAAATTCCGGAAGTATCTGAAACTCCAGAGGATCCAGAAACAACTGAAGAATAATAAATATAAGAAAGTCTTTTGGACTGTTGTCTGACAGTTCAGGGACTTTCTTTTTTCTTTATAATTATGAAGATTGTATGAAAAATACTGGAAGAAAATCGAAAACTACAGACATATACAAATTAAGATGGTATACTATGAACACTTAATGAATGCAAGCAATATTGAAGCAGGTTTAATTATAATTATCAGGATGAGGAGGGGAGAAAATGGATAAGCAGCTGCCGGTTTCTGTATGGCCGGAATGGAAAATTATCGAAAAAATCGGTGAAGGATCCTTTGGCAAAGTATATAAAGCCACAAGAACTGAGCAGGGCAAAACATTTTATTCTGCCATAAAGGTAATAACGATCCCTTCAAGTCAGGGAGAACTGAGCAGTGTACGTTCAGAAAATCCCAGTGAACAATCAGTAAAAGAATATTTTCATGGACTGGTAGAAGAATGTATTCAGGAAGTCAGTACTATGGAATATTTTCGTGGAAATTCACACGTAGTTTCTGTAGAAGACTATAAAGTAGTAGAATATCTGGACGATATAGGCTGGGATATTTATATTCGTATGGAGTATCTCACCAGTTTTATGGATTACTGTGCTGGCAAGGCACTCACAGAAAAAGATGTTATACAGCTTGGAATCGATCTCTGTAAAGCACTGGAGTATTGCCAGAAACAAAATATTATTCATCGTGACATAAAACCCGAGAATATTTTTGTATCAAGATTCGGTGAATTTAAGCTGGGAGATTTTGGAATTGCACGTGAACTCGAAAAAACTATGAGTGGTCTTTCGAAAAAAGGCACTTTTTCATATATGGCTCCGGAAATGTACAAAGGGGACAGTTATGATGCACGGGTAGATATTTATTCATTGGGAATTGTACTGTATAAATTACAAAATCATAACCGCCTTCCATTTATCAGTTTGGAAAAACAGCTGATTACATACAGAGACAAGGAAAGTGCCCTGTCAAGGAGAATGGCAGGGGAAGACCTTCCTGCACCTGCACAGGCAAATAAAAGGTTTGCAGAGGTGATCCTGAGAGCGTGTGCATATGACAGGGAGGATCGTTTTCAAAAAGCGGAAGACTTCAGAGAAGCGCTTGAAGCATTGAAATACAGTAAATCAGAAGAAAGTTTTAATGAAGAAATTGCTTATGATGAACAGGAAGCTGAGAACACAGTAATTGTTCGTGAAGAACCACAGGGAAGAAAGAAAATAGGACGTACAAAAAAAGAACATTCCTTTAAAAAAATCCATGGAAGGTCTAACAGCCTGAAGTACAAAGAAAAGAAAAGAGGCATAGATCCTCTCATAGTTGCAGTTATTGTAATGGCAATTGCAGTATGTGTAGTCATTGGAGTGTTTATCTGGCTGGTAAGAGAAAATTCCGAACTCCAGAAATTGAAACAGTCTGTTACTGAGACTGTTCAGAGTGCTGAAAACAAGCAGCTTCAGGAAACACTGGAGAAGATACAGACTCAGGCAACCACGATCACAGATAATCTGAACAATTATAACTGGATTGGTTCTGAAGAGGAAGGAAAGATCAGTTATCTGGATCAGGATGGACAGGTAAAGAAGGTTTTAATTTATCCATCTCTTTCAAAAGAAGGGTACTATGAAGAATATTATTACTGGGATGGAGAATTGTTTTTCGCGTATATCTGGGCAGATCACAATACACTGAGTTATCTGAAAGAAGGAGAGCAGAAGGTCGATTTTTACTATTATGATGATGGAAAACTGATACGTTGGATTGACGAGAATAATGTCTGTCATGATAATGAAACAGATAACGATGAGTATGTGAACAGAGGTGAAAAGTACCTGAATCAGGCAGAAGAATATAAAAGTGAGCTGAATGCCTCTATGGGCAGCACAGCTCTGATTGATTCATTTACGACTGATAATCAATAAGAAAGGGATAAATTATGGCATATCAGGTTGAGTATGCATATACCTGTCATACTGGAAAGGTACGTAATAATAATGAAGATAATTTCTGGTGCTGTGGCGAAAGTCTCTCATCAGAAAATCAGGGAATGAGCCATGTTCAGAGTGGTCGCATAAAACAGTCAGAGATTCCGGTGATGGCGGTATTTGATGGGATGGGAGGAGAAAGTTGTGGCGAAATGGCAGCTTATCTGGCGGCCCAGACCTGTGGACAGCATTATAGTTCAAATAAGACGATGTTCAGAGAAAAACCGGAGCATTTTCTCATAGGCTTATGTAATGAAATGAATCGCACTGTATGTAGTTACAGCAAAGAAAATAAAATCAGCAGTATGGGAACTACGGCAGCTGTTCTGGCTTTTGGTGAGGAGTTTGTTTATGGCTGTAACCTCGGAGACAGCAGGATTTATTTGTCAAAAGAAGGACATTTCAGGCGAATTTCTACTGATCATGTTCTGGGTGGTGGACTGTTTGGTAAATCACCTCTGACACAGTATGTGGGAATTCCTGAGGAAAGTATGGGTCTTGAACCTTCAATTACAAAACAGGAAGCTGCGATAGGTGTCCGTTTTTTGCTTTGTTCTGATGGAATTACAGATATGCTTTCTGACGGAGAGATTGCAGATGTTCTTACAAGAGAAATTTCTGTAGAAGAAACCGTAGAACTTCTTCTGGAGCGTGCTTTGAAAAAAGGCGGAAGGGACAATATAACAATTGTACTTTGTGAAATAACAGAATCAGAAAAAACATGGCTCCAGCGACTGGCAGACTGGTTTCATAAAAGATACGAAGGTGATATAAAATGAAAAATCGAATGCAGGATCTGGATTTTGAACAGACTGTGGCTTTTGATTCAGTGAAGGATTTTGAATTTACACGAAAAGCAGCACAGAGATTTCGACAGGTAGTAAGTCTTGAAGAATTTGAAGATGAAGATGCGGATGTTATTTTTCATTATCTTTATAAAGAAATGGAACTTGTTTCATTTGGGGATCATCTGAAAAGATATATATATGAGAGGGCCGGACTGGAAGAACCGTATAATGAAGTTACGCAGGAGGTTTACCGGGATATTGTAATAGAATCTTTTCACGAAACATGTACTCCGAAATCAATGAACCCGACTTCGACAAAACTAACTTCGTTGGTTAATAACTGGCTGTCGCAGGCTTCCGTAAAAAGGGAAACTGTATTTCTGCTTGGATTTGGACTTCGAATGAGTGCAGAGGATGTTTCGGATTTTCTGACCAGAGTATTAAGGGAACAGGATTTCGATTTTCATAATCCGGATGAAGTTATTTACTGGTATTGCTATGATAACCATGAGGGATATCACAAGGCAGAAGAATTGAAGCAAAAATATCTGGAACTTACGCCAGATCAGGATTACCAGGAGGCTGTTCAGGTATATGCCGGCAAGCAGAATCTGGATACGGAAGAAAAACTTTTGAGATATCTTGCATATGTTAAAGCCGGCACAGATGATCCGATGTCTGAAAAGAGTCAGGCGTTTCAGGAATTTGTGCGTTTGCTGACTGAGGCAAAAAAAATTATCGCTGAAATGTATCAGGGAGATGAAGAGGAAAAGAAAAGAAATAAAGTGTGGAGTATCTCGGATATTTCAGATTCTGATGTGGAAAAAGTTATCTGTAGTGGAATTCCGGTCAATAAGATGGGAAATCTCAAAAAAATGTCGGCTTCAATACTGGCAAAACATTTCAGTCAGAAAAGGTTCAGCAGACAGAGGATAAACAGTATACTTAATCATAAATTCCCTGTAGAACGATTTGATCTTATTACGCTGGAATTTTTTATAGTGTCACAGAAGATGCAGGATGAAGATCCCTATAGCAGATATCATCATTTCCTTGAAGAGATTCAGAAAATTTTACATAAATGTGGAATGAGTGATATTTATATAGTAAATCCATACGAATGCTTTCTTCTGATGTGTCTTCTTACAGACTGCCCTCTGGCCGTTTTTGCCGATATTTGGGAAATGTCATATGAAGAGGAAAAATAAGTAGAGGCCTGAAAATATAATACCCCTGTTTTACGTGTATGTATTTTGTAAAACAGGGGTGTATTTATGCAGAAATAATGTAGAAATTATTCATTATAATAGCCGTAAATCATACGGGAGTCCTGAGCAATTGCAGCCTGAGCACTTCCAGTATCAGAAAGATTTTCAGACATAAAACAAACTACAAGATCGATGCCTTTGGCAGTATTGTATATGATTCCGGCATCATTTTCTACATTGTCAAGTTCTCCGGTTTTATTTGCAACGCTGACACCTTCCGGAAGATTTGCCGGAATTTTGTTACGCCGTTCCTGCATTTTCAGAAGCCCGTACATGGCATCAGCATGAGAAAGAGTAATCTCCTGGGCAGTACCGGCATTAATCTGATAAATTTCTCTGAGAAAACGACCACAATCATTAACAGAAGTATAATTATCTCCGTATTCGTTGCTGTGAAGAAGCAGACGTCCCATGGAAGTATCTGAATATCCGTGTTCCTGACAAAAAGCATTGACAGCAGCCATTCCGGCAGAATCATCACCGTTTCCAAGCATATTTACCAGTGTATTTGCAGCATCGTTATCGCTGACTGTGATCATAGGATTGAGATAGCTGTTCAGTGTATCTGCACCGTAGTTTTCAGACAGGGTTTCATAATTTTCATATACAGTACCCATAATATATAATTTTATGAGACTGGCAGCCTGCATTGGATGGCTGTTGATGCTTCCATCTGTGTTTTTGATAAGATTGCATACATATACAGACCAGGAACCATTATTTTGCGGGAGCAGAGGCTGAATCTGAGAGAGAAGATTATTCATGCTTTCGTCAGTGGAAGACTCTGCTTCAGACTGTGAATGGGATGGTGAAATAGTGCCTTCTTCCTGTGCTTCGGATTCTACTTCAGATGTCTCAGAAGAAGCAGCCTGTTCTTTCAGACTGCTAAGTTCCTTAGCCTGGTCAATAAGAGCGGAAGAAGTATCTGAAATTTCCTGAACCGTAGTTTGAAGATCAGATACTTTGGAACGAAGATTTGCAAGATCATTCAGTGACATAAGAGTCAGTCCGCCGAGAGCAAGGATTACAAGGGCGAGTAGTATTATTACTATATAAAGAAAAACTGGCGTTTTCTGGCGATTTTTTTTCATAAAAATATCCTTTCTAAAATTTATATATGAAGTATTTTTGAGAGATCAGGCTACTGGTTGATCTGAATCGTAATTTTCAGGAGTGTCATCAGAATCTGACCACATATTATTGCTGTCAGAGTCAGCATTCTCATCTGAGAAATCATTATATTCAGGTGCTGTGTTTTGACTGAATATAGAAGGTTTTGTATCAGAAGACGCATTCGGATCAGGATCAGCTTCATGAACTGCGGAAGAAATTCCGTCAGCTTTGTGTGCACGCCAGTTCAGAATATCTTTTTCGGACTGTATGGCATCTGCGAATGTGCTTTTGGCAGATTCAAGAGAGCTTTTTTGGTCCTGAAGCTGTTCTTCAAAAGTAGAAAAATCAGAATTAGCAGAACGAATCTGTTGTCTGGTAGTCCGGCTGACATAGAAAAGTCCGGCGATGAACAGAATACCGGTCAGACAAAGAACGGCTGTGTGAATATTTAGTTTAGGTTTCATAAAAATCCTCTTTCTATAGTGTGCATGTCTGTCAGTAATCAGGTGATAATTATTATAATAGGTAGAAAAATAAAAAGCAAGAATGAGAAAACGCTATAGAAAAAATATAGAAAAAATAAAAATAAAAATCACGTAAAATCCCTTGACAGCAGTATTTATACGGGATATAATGAGCAGGCGTGCAACAGGAACGCTGTTTTTTGTGCGCAGAATTTGACAATAGCAACCGCAAAGCCCCATGACAAATCATGGAGAAAATAATCGGGAGGTGAAATGGAATGCCAACATTCAACCAGTTAGTAAGAAAAGGACGTCAGACAG
>CAKRLX010000047.1 GCA_934359835.1 uncultured Blautia sp. | reverse complement strand
GTCCGCTGAAAGCACCATAGTTGATCTTTTCTACTTTTCCGGGTATCTCCAGTTCCCCTGTAAACCCGTTACAGTTTACAAAACTGTATGATTCGATGGTCTTTAAACTGGAAGGTAGCTTTAATGTACCGGTAAATCCACTGCAACCACTGAATGCGCTCGTCCCAATCGATGTTACGCTGTCCGGGATAGCAAGATTCCCTTTCAACCCACTGCAGCCACTGAACGAACTGTTCCCAATCTTCTTCAGGCCTTCCGGGAACTTTACAGATGTGATCTTCTGATTATTCGCAAACACACTTGTCCCGATTTCTGTAACTCCATCAGGAATAACAATATCTCCACCGGTGCCTTTGTATTCGGTCAGTACTCCTGCATCACTGATCATGAAATCAGATTCTTCAGCCGAAGTGTCCCCGGAGTCTCCGATATTTGTTTCATCTGCCCCTGCAATATCGGTATTTTCGCTGATATCAGGTTCACTTTCATCATCAAAAACAGACAGGCTTTCTTCAGATGAATCGCCTACCATATCATTTTCTTCTTCTGTTTCCTGTTCTACAGTGACTTCTTCATCAGAAAAATCCCCCTCTCCGGATTCTTCTTCCACACTCACTTCATCTTCTGACTGAGCGTATGTAACATACTGATTAACAGGATAAACAGCCTCGTTTAAGGTCATAAATACTGTCAGCATCAACGCTGCTATTCTTTTTCTTTTCATACACTTTTCCTCCAGCTGATCACGTATTCTGTAACGCAAAATCATCTGATTTAAGTATACTTTTGAAGCTAATATACTGTCAATTTATTTTTGACCATCCATCATAAAAATTTCTTATGAGAGATGATTTGATCTGTTACATTTACAGTAACTTGAGTAAAAGTCATATATCAGATGTGAGATGACTCCTACCTCTGTAGATGGCGAGCAACAAATCAGTATCACTGGTGGGAGTCAATCACACATCTGATATAGCCCCCGACAGGATTGCAGAGGCATTCTTGAATCAGCATTTTAGGCATCGGATTTTTCATAAAACTCAATTTTCGATGCCAAAAAACCTAGATAGCAAACATTTTCGGCATCGGAAAATGGTAGAAATGTCTGATTCGATGCTACACCTTCTATATAAAGGGTATTTTCGGCATCGGAAAACATACAAAACTTTGATTTCGATGCCATCAATTTTTACAGCGGATATCCAGGCATCGAAAATCACACATATTTTCAATTTCAATGTTATTGTTTGCTCCGCTCAATGCAAATTAAGCAAAGCTCATGGCGTAATGCTTTATGAAAAATGAATAAAAAAAGCATCCCAAACTGACTTTCAGGATGCTCTTTCCGTATTTCAACTGTATAAAATTTATTATTTCACTCTGACAGTAAGTGTCTTGGATTTTTTGTTATAAATTTCTTTACCTTTTGCGGTGGCAGTAATCTTGTAAGTACCTTTCGGGCAGCCTTTTTTTACGGTAACTTTACCCTTACCTGATACTTTTACATATTTGGAATTTGATGACTTATAGGAAACCTTTCCCTGGGCTTTAGTCACTTTAATCGTAAAGGTTTTTGCTTTTTTCTTTACAGCGGCTGCTTTAACCTTCTGATTTTTTGTGACAACCTTCATCGGGTTCGCAGCTTTTTTCACAGTAAGAGTAACTGTTTTTGATACTTTTCCGGTCTTGATTGTGATTTTCACCTTACCAGCAAATTTTTTCGGAACAGTTACCTTACCTGCGGAAGATACTTTCACCTTAGAATTACTGCTCGTATAAGTAAGCTTCGCACCAATTGTCCATGTCTGTTTTTTGGAAGCACTGGCTGTCATAGTCTTATCGGATGCTTTGATTGTAACAGCTACATTCTGACCTGCTGTGGAATTCGATTTTTTGTCAATTGCAATAAATGTCACATTACTGTCGCTGGCAAATTTCTTTTCTGCGGCAGAACCAGTATAACCGTAAACTGTCACATGCATACTGTTACTGAAGATTTTATGCATGCCACCAATTGTTGTAACATTTCGTGGCATTGTGATACTTTTCAGAGACGGACAGGAATTAAATGCCCATACATCTATATAACTTAAACCGTTACCAAGAATTACACTTGAAAGAGAAGAACAGCCTTCAAATGCACTCATGCCTATTTTCTGCATGCTGTCCGGAAGTACTATGCTTCTCAGGCTGGTACAGCCATAAAAAGCTTTCGCCTGTATCTCTTTCAATTTTTTAGACAGGGTAATACTCTCCAGATTTGTACAGCCTTCAAATGCACCTGAACCAATTACAGTTACTGTATCTGGCATTGTGACTTTTTTGATCGTAGCGCATTTAGCCGTACTGAATAACACATCACCAAGACCGGTTACCGGCACTTCCTTACCATCAATCACCCGGGTGGCAGGAATTGTCACTTCAGAAGGATAATCTGACGAAGAGTCTGCAGGCTCCGCTGTTTTGAGCAGAACTCCTCCATCCTCATTCCATCCTCATGAGTACCAGACTCCATTGTATACATTACTCTCACTGCTGCTTTCTCCTGCCTGGGAGGCAACTTCCTGATCTGTAAAATCTGCCGCATAAGCGCTTCCGCCAAAACTCATCACCATCAGTGCAGAAAGTCCAACTGCTGCAATTTTCCTGATTTTTATACGTTTTTCTCCATTTCTGTAAATTCTATTCTAAGATATTGGGGGCACCCCTATCTATAATACCTACTCTGTTTTTATACATCAAAGCAACTTCCGCCTACAAATTCCCTCAACAGAGAATTCTTCGGGATCTCCTCGCTTGGAACTGCAACAAAATAATCAAAGAATTTCAGAAGACGTTTCGCCTCCAGATATTCCGGCTCATTTTTGCCAATTCCAAATAACAATGGCTCTGCATATACCTTCAGGCATGCCAGCTCATAAACAAGCGCAGAATTGAACATTACATCTGCCTGTTCCTGATATGGGAAGATATTTGCCTCTTCACCTCGCCGTACGGATGGCCATCTTGCTATAGTCTCTTTCGCAGAAGTTCCTCTTGTCCGTGCATCTCGCACAATACGGCGGATCAGACGGCCGTCTGTGGTCGGAATGCGGTTATGTTCATCAATATTCAGCTGAGTTAAAGCACTGATGTAAATTTTATATTTACTCTCAGAAGGAAGTGCATAACTGAGTCTGTCGTTCAACCCATGAATTCCCTCAATAACAAGTACATCGTCTTTTCCTAACTGAAGATAGTCTCCCTTGTATTCGCGAAGTCCTGTCTTGAAGTTAAATACCGGAAGTTCAACTTTCTCTCCACGGAGTAACGCAAGCATATCTTCGTTAAACTGTTTTACATCAATAGCTTCCAGACATTCATAATTTTTCTCACCGAATTCGTCCAGCGGTGTATCTTCTCTGTTTTTGAAATAATTATCCACTGCAATGGGATGTGGCTTCATGCCATGTGCCGTCAGCTGTACTGAAAGTCTGTGCGAGAAAGTAGTCTTACCTGATGAGGACGGGCCTGCGATCATAATGAATTTCTTGTTTCCGGATTCTGCAATGTGCTGTGCGATTCTTGATATCTTCGCTTCCTGAAGCGCTTCCTGTACAAGCAGGATACTGCGGACTCCTTCCTTTGTGATCCTGTCATTCAGATCACCCACATAGGAAATATCCATTTTTTCTGCCCATTCCTGTGATTCTTTCTGCACCTGGAAGATTTTTTCCTCCGGTTTAAATTCCGGAAGTTCTGTCGGGTGAGTGAATTCTGGAAGTTCAAGAACAAATCCCTCATCATACATTTTCAAATCAAAGTATTTAATATAACCGGTGTTATCCGCCATGTATCCGTAAAAATAATCTTCATAATTATCAATACTGTAGATATTTACCTTGGATACTCTGCGGTAATGGAACAGTTTTTCCTTGTCATACATGTGATGTCTGTGAAACAGTGCAATTGCTTCATCTGTGTTAACAGAACGTTTCTGTATCGGTATTTCAGCATTTGCAAGTTCCTGCATACGATTCTTAACTTTTACCAGAAATTCTTCATTTAAAACTGTACTTCCGGCCATGGTAAAATAATATCCGGAGCCGACAGAATAATGAATTTCAACTTTGTTGACATTTTCTTTGCCTGCCACATCATAGATGGCTTTCAGAAGCACAAAGCAGGCACTTCTTTTGTATGTTTTGTAACCGACATCATTACGTATGGTCACAAATCCAATCTCACAGTCTTCTTTCAGACGTTTGTGAAGTTCTCTCAGACGTCCGTTTGCTGTGATAAGGATAATTGGAAACTGCACTTTATCCTGATATTCACTGACAATATCCCGGTAAGTTGTGCCATAAGGATATTCTTTTACCTGACCTTCATATGTCACTTTCAAAAGTTTCTGTTCCATAAAAATCCCTCCCACTTCTTACAGTATAGTATATGGGCTTTTTACCTTTGCGCAGGTTATTTTCAGATCATCAAATGCTTTATTCAGTTTTTCTTTCATGGCCTCCATAAAAATGTATTCAGTGCCATAATGACCGGCATCAATAATTGTCAGGCCTTCTGCAACTGTATCAATTCCTGTATGATGGTCAATATCGCCTGTCACATAAACATCTGCACCTTTTGTAAGAACATCTGATATCATGCTTTTGCCACTGCCAGTACAGATTGCAGCTTTTCTGACCTTCTGTTCCGGATCGCCATAAATCTTTACATCATTAAGTGAAAGGGCTTTTTTGACAAATTCCCCGCATTCTCTCAGAGTCATTTCGGAAGGAAGATTTCCCACACGTCCAAATCCTTCTGGGCCATTCTCGGTCTCACAGGTTATAGAAAGTACTTCTCTGTTCGTAAGCTCAAGGTAATCAGCACTCAGATCCGCCATTCCAAGCACATCATAATTTGTATGCATGGCATAATACTGAATGTCATTTCGAATAAGTTTAAGAATTCGTCTTCCTGTAAAAGAATGGTTATTGATTTTTTTGATACCGCCAAATATCATCGGATGATGGGTAATGATCATATCTGCTCCGGCTGTTATGGCCTGCTCAAGGGTATCCTCAGTCAGGTCAAGAGCCAGAAATACATGATTCACTTCTCTGGCATCATCTCCCACCAGTAATCCGACATTATCCCAGTCCTCTGCCATAGATGGCGGATACTGTGCAGTAAGCCAGTCTGTAAGTTCACTAACTTTCATAGCTGTCCAAAGCCGCCTGTATCAGCAGCTTTTCCTCCTCTATTTCATTTCTGCGGTGTAAAGCTTCCTTTGTTTCTGCTGTTCTGAGACTTGTAAGAATTTTATTTTGAATATTCATTTCTCTCAGGAGAAACTGATGAAGAACAGGATTTTTTTCAGCAAGAAGATAACGTCCAAACATAAGTTCTTCCACTGTCCAGCTATCCTGCTCCTGTTTTCTGACGGATTTCATCATTGGATAAAACTTTCCGTCTTCAAGAATTATTTTTTCTTCGATAATACTGTATCCGTTTTCCATAAGGAACTTCCGAAAATGTGGAATATCTGACTGTGGCTGAAGAACCAGTTCCTGAAAAGAATCTGTTGTTTCCCAGTTTGCAGAAAGTATTTTTTCCATCAGAGGGCCACCCATTCCTGCTATTACAAGTGAATCTCCCTCACCGGGATTAATTCCCGAAAGTCCGTCACACAGACGTGTTTCTATGTATTCGCCCAGATTATATTTCGCAATATGTTCTCTGGCTCTTGCCAACGGACCCTTACCTACGTCTGCTGCAATGGCTTTTGGAATCTTTTTTTCAGATATCAGGTATACCGGCAGATATCCATGATCACAACCCACATCTACCAGCCGGTTTCCTTCCGTTATCATTCCGGCAATCGCCGTCAGTCTCATGGAAAGCTGCACTGTCATCCCCATCAGTCCAGATAATCCTTCAGCTTGCGGCTGCGGCTCGGGTGACGGAGTTTACGGAGCGCTTTGGCTTCGATCTGACGGATACGTTCTCTTGTAACATTGAATTCTTTACCTACTTCTTCAAGAGTACGTGCACGTCCGTCATCAAGTCCGAAACGAAGGCGAAGAACTTTCTGTTCTCTTTCTGTAAGTGTTCCAAGAACTTCAATCAGCTGTTCTTTCAGAAGTGTGAACGCTGCTGCATCTGCCGGCACCGGAACATTATCATCCTGGATAAAATCTCCGAGATGGCTGTCTTCCTCCTCACCGATCGGAGTTTCCAGTGATACCGGCTCCTGGGAAATCTTAAGGATTTCACGCACACGGTCAACAGACATGTCCATTTCCTCAGCAATTTCTTCCGGGGTAGGTTCACGTCCAAGTTCCTGGAGCAGCTGACGTGAAACACGGATCAGCTTGTTGATCGTTTCTACCATATGAACCGGAATACGGATCGTACGTGCCTGGTCTGCAATAGCTCTGGTGATAGCCTGACGGATCCACCATGTAGCATAGGTACTGAATTTATATCCCTTGCGGTAATCAAATTTCTCAACAGCCTTGATAAGACCAAGATTTCCTTCCTGGATCAGGTCAAGGAAAAGCATTCCACGTCCCACATAGCGCTTGGCAATGCTGACAACAAGTCGCAGGTTTGCCTCTGCAAGACGCTTCTTGGCTTCCTCATCACCCTGTTCCATACGTTTGGCAAGTTCAATCTCCTCATCAGCTGTAAGAAGACTGACTTTACCGATTTCCTTCAGGTACATACGTACCGGGTCTTCTATGCTTACTCCCTCCGGAACAGACAGGTCAATCTTGTCCAGTTCAATTTCTTCCTCGTCATCAAGTTTGTCTATATCTCCGTCGTCATCCAGAATCAGTTCCTCATCATTACCGGAAATACGGAGCACATCCACTCCACTGGCTTCCAGAAAATCCAGAACCTTTTCCATCTGTTCTACTTCCAGCGGCTGATCTTTAAAGTAATCACTGATTTCCTGATATTCCAGTACATTTTTTTTCTTTTTTGCCAGCTCCAGAAGTCCAACCAGTTTTTCGCTGAATTTGCCCATATTCATTTCCATAGGTGCTCATTCCCTCCATATAGTGTTTATATTTTATCCTTATTCAAAAGAAATATGCAGTTCCCGACGTTTCCGTCCAAGTTCTTCCAAATCTTTTTTTGCCTTTACAATTTCCTGTAATCCCTGCATGTCTGTAGGATCCCAGTTACGGTTTCTTTCTGCAAGGCTTTCCGACTTGATTCGAAGCAATGTATCTGCAAATGCCTGATCCTGTTCCTGAGGTGTTTCCAGATGGATCGTGGCATTGAAAAGTGATGCTACTTCTCTCTGCTCTTCACTGTCGGTAAAACTGTTCAGAAGTTTTGCAGGATTTATATTCCCCTCTGTATGTTGCTGAAACAGCATTCCGGCCACTTCACGGTACAGAGGTACCACAAAATCTTCCGGTGTAAGATACTGTGCAACTTTGTCAAAAATTCCGGGATAAGTAACCAGCCAGGTCAGCATCAGTTTCTGTGCCTGATCTGAAGCGGAATCCCGTTTTTTCTTTTCTTTGGTGCCGCTCCGTGGCTGCGACCTGTTTTCGGCGGGTGTTCCTTTAAGTGCAAGTGTATTGACACGTTTGCGGAGATCTTCAACACTCACGCCATAAATGCCTCGATATTTTTTGACAATTGCTTCTATATACAGATTTCTCTCAAGTTCATCTTTCAGTTCCAGAAGCATTTCCGCACATCTTTCAAAAAAACGGTTCTGTCCCTGTGGCTCCTCCATCGGAAATTCTCCCTCAGCAATTCCGACGCGGAACATGAAACTGTCAGAGGCCTGGCTGAGTCTTTCCTCAAAAGCTTCCGCTCCCATATTCTTAATAAATTCGTCCGGATCCTTATAGGGTTTCAGGTTTACCACCCTGGAATTTACCCCTGCTTCCCTCAGGATTGGAATTCCTCTGAGTGCGGCTCTTATTCCGGCCTCATCACTGTCATACAGGAGCAGCACTTCCTGCGTGTAGCGTTTCAGAAGGCTTGCATGACCTGACGTCAACGCTGTACCAAGAGATGCAACTGCATTTGTAAAACCTGCCTGATGCATGGAAATAACGTCCATGTATCCTTCGCAGAGGATCAGATATTTTTTTCTTGTTGTACGTGCAATGTTCAGGCCGTACAGATTACGGCTTTTATCAAAAATTTTCGTTTCCGGTGAATTCAGATATTTAGGTTTGCCGTCACCCATGACTCTGCCACCGAATCCGATAACCCTGTTATTGACATCCATGATTGGGAAGATAACCCTGTTCCAGAATTTATCATACATCCCATGACGTTCATCTACATTAAAAAGTCCCGATTCCCTGAGTCTGTCGTCTTTATATCCTTTGCCTTTCAGATAACGGTAAAGACCGTCACTGAATTTATCCGAATACCCCAGGCCGAATTTTCTCATAGTCTCTTCGCTCAGTCCGCGTCCGGTAAGATACTGGAGACCCTGCCTGCCTTTTTCTGTACGAAGCTGATAGTAAAAATATTGTGCTGCCTGTTTGTTTATTTCCAGCAGTTCTGCTTTCTGCTGTGCTTTTTCTTTAACTTCTTTTGAGTATTCAATCTGTGGAAGCTCAACTCCGGCTCTGTCTGCAAGATGTTTCAAGGCTTCACCAAAAGTATAATTCTCATATTCCATGATAAAATTGAATACATTTCCTCCTGCTCCGCATCCGAAGCAGTAATACATCTGTTTTCCCGGTGTTACGGAAAACGATGGAGTTTTTTCGTTATGAAAAGGACAGAGTCCAAAATATGAACTGCCTTTTCTGGTCAGTTTTACATATTGGGACACTACGTCTACAATATCATTCTTCTGTCGTACTTCTTCAATGATATCGTCCGAATAACGCATATCCTTCCTCCTCTGTTATATGATCATTACCTGCACAACAGATAATCTGTTGCTACTCAATCTCCCTCCCAGGCTCTGGGTATGTATATTTCACGGAATTTTTCCATGCAATACTTATCCGTCATACCAGACAGATAGTCACATACAGCCTGTGCAAGTGATTCTCCTCTTTTCATCAGTATCTGATATTCAGATGACATGGCTGATGGACGTTTTATATAATATTCATAAAGTTCTTTCAGTAATTTAATTGCCTTCTGTTCTTCCTTCTTTGCTCTTGGATTCGTATAGACATTCTGAAACATAATTGTTCTCAGATCCATAAGCGCCTCATAAATATCTGTTGACATCTCAATGCAATCTTTGTCCATACTGTTCTCAATAATATCATGAACAAAAGTGTTTAACCGCTCTCTTGTCGTATAACCAAGAAGCATTCTGAGTGTTATCGGTATGTCATCCTCAGTTATGATACCTGCACGCTGTGCATCATCCATATCATGATGGATATAAGCTATTTTGTCAGAAAGACGGACTATCTGTCCTTCCAGAGTAGCCGGTTTGCCACTGAGTCGATGATTCAGTATGCCATCTCTTACCTCCCAGGTAAGGTTTAGTCCCTCACCGTTTTTTTCGAGAATCTGGACAACCCGGATACTTTGTTTATAATGTGCAAATCCACCCGGATGGATTTCATCCAGTGCCCTCTCTCCTGCATGTCCAAACGGCGTATGTCCCAGATCATGCCCCAGTGCAATTGCCTCTACCAGATCTTCATTCAGCCGGAGTGCCTTCGCAATGGTTCTTGCAATCTGTGACACTTCCAGCGTATGGGTAAGACGATTTCTGTAATGGTCTCCATTTGGTGCCAGAAAAACCTGCGTTTTGTCTTTCAGACGGCGAAATGCCTTGCTGTGAAGAATTCGGTCTCTGTCCCGTTGATAAACAGTACGGACATCACATTCTTCTTCTGGCCGTTCTCTTCCACGGGAATGTATACTGTGTGCTGCAAATGGACTGAGAAGTTCAAGTTCTCTCTGTTCCATTGTTTCTCTGATATTCATAGGCAAGCCCTCCACAGACTGACAAAAGTATTGCTGTGAACAGTTACGAAAAATACCTCTTATTAATTATATTCTACACAAAGTCACAAATTCCTCTTTTTTTCAAAAAAAATTTGACAATGATTTTATTTTATGAATTTTATATAGAAAAGCATAAAGAAAAAGCTCCTGATATTCAGGAGCTTCACATGCGGAAGATGGGACTTGAACCCACACGAGCGCAATGCTCACAAGATCCTTAGTCTTGCTCGTCTGCCAGTTCCGACACTTCCGCATATCGCATTTCATGGGAGCATTATGCTTCCTCGCGACAACAAATATTGTATCAAAGGAATCAACAATTGTCAACACCTTTTTTAGTTTATGCGGAAGATGGGACTTGAACCCACACAAGCGCAATGCTTACAAGATCCTTAGTCTTGCTCGTCTGCCAGTTCCG
>CAKRLX010000046.1 GCA_934359835.1 uncultured Blautia sp. | reverse complement strand
TTGAAACCGCCGTGTACCGAACGGTACGCACGGTGGTGTGAGAGGACGGCGGTTAGTCACCGCCTCCTACTCGATTTTGGAAAGATAGTCCAAAACTTTGAAAGTAAAAATCTCAGATTCCCACTTGTATTTTCGCCATAAATGGTTTAGAATGTTTTCATAAGTGGTAGAAAGTGGTGAATAGTGGTGGCAAATGGAGGGAATGTGGCAGATCCGTCCAGACCCGCCAGAAAGTACGAAGGGGAGAATCGTACTTTACGAGAGTAGGTGAGTTTAATTTATGTTCATGGGCGAATACAATCATACAATCGACGCTAAGGGGCGTCTGATCATCCCTTCTAAATTCAGAGAACTTTTGGGAGAAGAGTTCGTACTGACCAAGGGACTGGATGGTTGTCTTTCTATTTATCCAATGGACGAATGGAATGCCTTCGAAGAGAAACTCAGAGCCTTACCACTTACAAACAAAAATGCCAGAACCTTCACACGTTTCTTTGTGGCAGGTGCAACTAACTGTGAACTGGACAAGCAGGGCAGAATCCTGGTGCCTCAGACGCTGAGGGAATTTGCCGGGCTGGATAAAGATGTTGTGCTCACAGGTAACCTGAACAGAATTGAAGTCTGGAGCAAAGAAAAGTGGAGCGAGAACTGCAATTATGATGATATGGACAGTATTGCAGAGGGTATGCAGGATATGGGTATCATCATCTGAGCATTACGCCGGAAAGAAATCCAACAGGAGACGGATATGGAATTTAAACATAAATCTGTATTACTGGAAGAAACCATCGATGGCTTAAGGGTAAAGCCTGATGGGATTTACGTGGATGGAACTCTGGGAGGAGCGGGACATGCCAGTGAGGTATGTCGAAGACTTTCTGCCAAGGGGAGATTTATTGGCATAGATCAGGACCAAGATGCAATAGTTGCTGCGAGTGAGAGACTGGCCGCGTATGAGGACAGAGTGACGATCATTCGCAGCAATTATTGTTACATGGCTAATGAACTTAAGAATCTGGGAATCCGACACGTAGATGGAATCGTCCTTGATCTGGGCGTTTCGTCATACCAGTTAGATAATGAAGAACGGGGATTTACCTACAGAGTAGATGCACCCCTGGATATGCGCATGGACCAGAGACAGAGCCGTACAGCGGCAGATATTGTCAATGGCTATGAGGAAAAAGAACTGTACCGGATCATACGTGATTACGGTGAAGATAAATTTGCAAAAAATATTGCAAAACATATTGTTGCAGCGAGACAGAAAGCGCCTATACAAACAACAGGAGAGCTGACAGAGATTATACGTCAGTCTATTCCCATGAAAATACAGGCGACAGGTGGTCATCCTGCCAAAAGAACTTTTCAGGCGATTCGAATTGAACTGAACAGAGAGCTGGATGTGCTGAGAGATTCTCTTGATGGAATGATCGACCTTCTGAATGACGGAGGAAGGATATGCATTATTACTTTCCATTCTCTGGAAGACAGAATCGTAAAGACAATATTCAGAAAAAATGAGAATCCATGTACATGCCCACCGGATTTTCCGGTATGTGTATGTGGCAAGAAATCCAAAGGTAAAGTGATCACCAGGAAGCCGATTTTACCTGGTGCGGAAGAAATGGAAGAAAATCCACGATCCAAGAGTGCAAAACTCAGGATCTTTGAAAGAAGATTTGATCAGAACTGATCATGATATCGGCAGCAGCGCAGAATGAGATGTAAAGGAAGACAGTGAAGCAAAATGGAACGGACGAACAGGGCGGTTACGTCAAGAAAAAGCAGAATAAACGCACAGAGTGCCCGGGGAATGTATGTGGATGGCAACACAGTCCGCAGATTGCAGGAAGTACCAACCAGATCTCGTGAGATGACAGAAGCGCAGATTGCCAAACGCAAAAAGGCCTCACGTCCGGCATCTCAGTCAGAGAAGCGCAGACAGCAGCTCAGCAAAGAAGCTCAGAGAAACAGAGAAAAGGCCAGAAGCATGGGGCGGGGATTTGTGATTTTTCTTGCAGTAGTTTCCGTAGCAGTGCTTTTCTGCTGTGTAAATTATCTTCAGCTGAAGGCTGAAGTTACCGGCAAAATGAAGACAGTTGCAACACTGGAATCAGAGCTTTCACAGCTGAAAGAAGAAAATAATGCATATGAAAGCCAGGTTACTTCTGATGTGGATCTGAACGATATCAAAAAGATTGCAATAGGCCGTCTTGGTATGAATTATCCGACAGATGATCAGAAGAAAACATACAGCGTACCAAGTAACAGTTATGTAAGACAGTATCAGGATATCACTGATGCAAAGAGGTGAGAAATTGAGCAATACCAGACAGAGGAACAGAAAGAAACCTCAGAAAAAAATAAATCATCTGATGAGAGGAAAGCTAGTAGGACTATTTGTAGTAGTGCTGCTAGCTTTAGTTTGTTTGCTGGGGAGAATTACCTATATTAATGCAACCAGCGGACAAAAATATAAAAAGCAGGTGCTGACACAGGCACAGCAGAAATATGAGAGTAATGTTCTTCCTGCAAAGCGAGGGGATATCTACGACAGGAATGGCAATATTCTGGCAACCAGTAACAAAGTATACAATGTAATACTTGACTGCAAAACAGTGAATTCAGATGAGGATTACGTGGAACCGACAGTCCGGGCCCTGACAGAGGTACTTGGGCTTGACGAAGATGATATCCGTTCCAGACTTTCAGCGGAAAAAACAGCAAACAGTCAGTATCAGATCATCAAAAAGCAGCTGTCCATGGATGATAAGAAGAAATTTGATGAGTATACAAATGTTTCCGAAGACAGTGATCTGTCTGATGCACAGAAAAAAGAGCGGAGCAATATAAAAGGGGTCTGGTTTGAGGAGGATTATCTGAGAAGTTATCCGTTTAATGACCTTGCGTGTGATACGATCGGTTTTACTCTTGCGAGAGATACTGCAGACGTGGGACTGGAAAGTTACTATAACAGTACACTGACTGGTGCAGACGGGCGCCAGTACGGATATATTAATGATAATTCCGATGTTGAACAGACGATCATTGATCCGAGTGACGGACAGAGCATTGTTACATCTCTTGATGTAGGTGCACAGCAGATTGTCGAAAAATATGTAAACGGATTCAAGTCAAGTATGGGTGCCAAGAATATCGGAGTGGTTGTAATGAAACCTTCTACAGGAGAAATTATTGCCATGGATGGTGGTGACCGTTATGATCTGAATGATCCACGAGATCTTTCACAGGTTTATTCACAGGAAGAAATCAAGGCAATGAATGATGAAGAAACAGTTACTGCGCTGAATGCCATGTGGAATAACTTCTGTGTAACTGATGCATTTGAACCAGGATCAGTTGTCAAACCGATCGTAATGGCGGGTGCTCTCGAAAAAGGCAAAATATCCGTAAATGATTCCTTTGTCTGTGATGGCGGTCAGCTTTTCGGTGCAAACGGAGATACCTATATTAAATGTGCGGTATGGCCAGATGCTCATGGAACAGAAGCACTTCGAGAAGTTATTGCCAATTCCTGTAATGATGCAATGATGCAGATTGCTGCAAAAATGGGAACAGAACAGTTTTTGAAAGCTCAGACACTGTTTAATTTCGGAAGCAGGACAGGAATAGACCTTCCGAATGAAGGTTCCGGTGTTATCCATACAACAGAAACAATGGGAGAGACCGAACTTGCATGTTCGGCTTTCGGTCAGGGATTTACCTGTACAATGATCCAGGAAATCAATGCCATGTGCTCTGTTATCAACGGAGGTTACTATTATCAGCCGCACCTCGTAACTGCGATCAAGGATAGCAATGGCGGAATTGTCAAAAATATAGATCCTGTACTTATGAAGCAGACAATATCATCTGATATTTCAACAGATATCCGTTCCTATATGAAAGCCAGCGTTGATGAGGGTACCAGCCGTACTTCCAAGGTTCAGGGATACAGTTCTGGCGGTAAGACCGGTACAGCGGAAAAACTTCCGCGAGGAAATAAGAAGTATGTAGTTTCCTTTATTACATTTGCACCGGTTGATGATCCGCAGGTCCTGATGTATGTAGTTGTAGATGAACCAAACACAGAGGATCAGGCAGACAGTAAATACCCGCAGTATATTGCACAGGGAATTCTGTCAGAACTTCTTCCTTACCTGAATGTAACACCGGATGAGTCTGAGGATGGAAGTGTTCCGGAAACAGAACTCTGGGAAGGATTTAAAGGAAATCTGGTTGATGTGTCCGGAAGCAGCGTAGATGCCAACGGAAATCTGGTTGATGCAGAGGGAAATCTGGTTGATATGGATGGCAAGCGTATTGATGAAGACGGTTATCTCCTTGACGATAATGGAGAACATGTGCTGGATGCGGAAGGACAGTATGTGAAATCCAGCAATATAGGTGCGGCATCGGCAAGTAATTCTTCTTCAGAAGACAATAAGCTGAAGGAAGCTATTTCTGATACAAATGTACCGGCTCCGCCAGAGAGCAACGATACTGGAACAGATGAGGGCAATGATATGGAGTCAGAAGGAATTACAAATGAAGAAGCAGGCCTTGAATAAGTAAGCTGAATAATCTGTATAAATGAATGCTCTTCAAAGATTTTTCATATATTAATATGAAAGTCTTTGAAGAGTTTTTTTGTTATGAAGAAAAACAGAACTTTTAACAGAAGAAAAGTGTGGGTGGTTTTTCTCTGCTGTATCATAATGCTTCTGGGACTTGCCGGAAGGCTGGTATACCTGATGGGATTCAGGTCAGATTATTATTATAATAAAGCAGAAGATCTCCATGAAAGAGAGAGGGATATCAAGGCTGCCAGAGGCAGGATTCTGGATTCGGAAGGGAAAGTTCTGGCTGCCAACAAAACAGTATGTACGATTTCTGTAATCCACAGTCAGATAAAAGAACCGGAAAAAGTAATCAGGCTTCTTGTGGAGAAACTGGGGATATCAGAAGAAACTGCAAGAAAAAAAGTGGAAAAAATCTCTTCTATCGAGAAAATAAAGTCGAATGTGGAGAAAAAGACAGGGGATATTATACGAAAAGCAGGCCTTTCAGGTGTGAAAGTAGACGAAGATTATAAACGTTATTATCCATATGGAACACTCGCTTCACATGTACTTGGTTTTACAGGCGGAGACAATCAGGGAATTATTGGTCTTGAAGTGGAATATGAAGATATACTTAAGGGAAAAGCAGGAAAAATTCTCACGACAACAGATGCCCGGGGGATAGAGCTGGAGGGAACAGAAGAAAAAAGACAGGAACCGGAAAAAGGAAATGATCTCAGAATAAGCCTGAACACAGATATTCAGAAGTTCGTCGAACAGTGCGCATTAAAAGTAATGGAAGAAAAACAGGCAGAAAGAGTATCGATATTACTGATGAATCCACAGAACGGAATGATCTATGCCTGCGTGAATGTGCCGGAATTCGATCTGAATGCGCCTTTTACGCTGAATCAGGATACAGATATTTCATCTCTGACAGAAAAAGAAAAGCAGGATCTGCTGAATCAGATGTGGAGAAACCCGTGTCTGAATGATACATACGAACCGGGATCAACTTTTAAAATTATTACTATGGCAGCCGGTCTGGAAGAAGGAGTTGTTTCGCTGGATGATTCTTTTTACTGTCCGGGATATAAGCTGGTTGATGACAGAAGAATTCATTGTGCAAACCGGAGAGGACATGGCTCCCAGAATTTTGTTCAGGGCGCCGAAAATTCCTGTAATCCAGTGTTTATCGAAGTAGGGCTCAGATTGGGAACAGACAGATATTATCACTATTTCAGACAGTTCGGGCTTATGGAAAAAACCGGAATTGATCTGCCGGGAGAAGCAGGGACTATTATGCATAAAAAAGAAAACATGGGAAATGTGGAACTTGCAACAGTGGCTTTTGGCCAGTCTTTTCAGATCACGCCGGTTCAGCTTGCGACAACAGTCAGTTCGCTGATCAATGGCGGCAGGAGGGTAACACCTCATTTCGGAATTGCAGTGGAAAGTGCAGACGGCAAAGTGGTAAAAGAACTGGAATATCCATCGAAAAGCGGTATACTTTCGGAAGAGACGTCCGAAAAAATACGATATATTCTTGAAAAAGTGGTGTCTGAAGGCTCCGGACGGAATGCAGCAGTGGAAGGCTATTCCATAGGCGGAAAAACTGCTACTTCCCAGACTCTTCCAAGAAGTGCAAACCGATATATTTCCTCGTTTCTTGGATTTGCCCCTGCAGGAAATCCGAAGGTCCTTGCGCTTTGCATTATACATGATCCGAAAGGAATCTATTACGGAGGAACTGTGGCGGCTCCTGTTGTCCGTACGATTTTCGCAAATATCCTGCCATGGCTCATCGAGGGTTGATAAATCTATAAAAAAGCCGTATAATCAAACGTGAAAAAAACGAAAGAATGATAAGAGGTGTGAGGATGAATTTTCAAGTTGTAATCCCGGTACTGATTTCTTTTGCCATCAGTGTGATTCTGGGACCTATCATCATCCCGTTTCTGAGAAAACTCAAGATGGGACAGACAGAACGAGTGGAAGGTGTGCAGTCACATCTGAAAAAAGCAGGAACTCCTACAATGGGAGGAATTATTTTCCTTCTGGCTGCAGTGATAACTTCTCTGTTCTATGTGAAAGACTATCCGGCAGTAATTCCGGTGCTGTTTCTGACACTGGGATTTGGTATTATCGGATTTCTGGATGATTATCTTAAAGTAGTACTCAAAAGGTCTGACGGACTTCTTGCATGGCAGAAATTTGCTCTGCAGGTAGTTGTTACAGGGATATTTGTCTATTATCTGATAAATTACACAAATGTTGATCTTGCAATGCGTATTCCGTTCTGGTCAGATCATTATCTTGATCTTGGCTGGCTTGCGATCCCGGTACTGTTTTTCGCAGTGATCGGTACAGTAAATGGCGTAAACTTTACTGACGGACTTGATGGTCTGGCTTCAAGTGTGACATTGATCGTAGCAGTTTTCTTTACCGTGGTTTCCATTGGAACAAAGAGCGGCATTGAGCCGATCACCTGTGCCGTAGTGGGTGGACTGATGGGATTTTTGCTGTTTAATGTATATCCGGCGAAAGTATTCATGGGAGATACCGGTTCACTGGCACTGGGTGGATTTGTTGCAGGTGCTGCATACATGATGCAGATGCCTCTGTTTATCCTGATCATCGGACTGATCTATCTTGTTGAAGTGCTTTCGGTTATGATCCAGGTTACTTATTTTAAGGCAACTCACGGAAAGAGAATTTTCAAAATGGCACCGATTCATCACCATTTTGAGTTGTGTGGCTGGTCAGAGACAAGAGTTGTAGCGGTATTTTCCGTAATTACAGCAGTAATGTGCCTGATCGGACTTCTGGCATTATAAACCTGACAACTGGGAGGAATAAAAATGAATTTACAGGGAAAAAGGGTGCTTGTATTTGGTTCCGGAAAGAGCGGAATCGGAGCTGCTGATCTGCTGGAACAGGTTGGTGCGTGCCCTGTTATTTATGATGGAAACGAGGCAGTTGATAAAGAAGCGGTATTACATAAGATCGAACATCTGAAAAATACTGAGATCTATGCGGGAGAACTTCCTGAGGAAGTCAGAAAAAGCCTGGATCTGGTTGTACTGAGTCCTGGTGTACCTACGGATATTCCGATGGTGAAATCTTTTTATGAACAGGGACTTCCGGTATGGGGAGAAGTAGAACTGGCTTATCGCACAGGCAAAGGAAGAGTGCTGGCAATTACCGGTACAAATGGGAAAACAACGACAACAGCTCTTCTTGGCAAGATCATGCAGGATGCTGAGAATTCTGTCTTCGTAGTCGGAAACATCGGAACTCCGTATACTTCCAAAGCACTGGAAATGAGGGATAATACAACAACTGTTGCGGAGATAAGCAGTTTCCAGCTTGAAACTATTGAAGAATTCAAACCTGCAGTCAGCGCAATCCTGAATATTACAGAGGATCATCTGAACCGCCATCATACAATGGAAGAATATATCAGGGTCAAAGAACTGATCACCAGAAATCAGACAGAAGATGATTTCTGCATTCTTAATTATGAAGATCCGGTTCTGAGAGAATTTGGGAAAAATATTGTTCCTCAAACTGTATATTTTTCAAGTGAGAGAAAACTTGACAGGGGAATTTATCTGGAAGGTGATCAGATTATCCTGAAAACTGACAAAGAAGAAATTCCGGTAGTCCGTACAGGTGATCTGAAACTTCTTGGTAAACATAATTTTGAAAATGTGATGGCTGCAGTTGCGATGGCTTATTATGCGGGTGTTTCCATGGACAGTATCCGTAAAAGCATCTGTGAATTTACAGCTGTGGAACATCGTATTGAATATGTAACCGAAAAAAACGGAGTTGTTTATTATAATGACTCAAAAGGAACAAATCCGGATGCTGCAATTAAAGGCATTCAGGCGATGAACCGTCCAACATATCTGATCGGTGGCGGTTATGATAAAGGTTCCAGTTATGATGAATGGCTGAATGCTTTTGACGGAAAGGTACGCTGCCTTGTTTTGATCGGTCAGACAAGGGAAAAGATTAAAGAAGCCGCAGAAAGACTTGGCGTGTGTCCATGCGTTCTCTGTGAAAATCTTGAAGAAGCTGTCAGATTCTGTGCAGAGAAAGCACAGCCTGGAGAGGCAGTGCTGCTGTCACCTGCATGTGCGAGCTGGGGACAGTTCGATAATTATGAGCAGCGTGGAGATATGTTTAAAGAATATGTAAGAAATCTCTGATTTCTGAAGAACAGTCCGGAAGAAGCCGGGCTGTTTTTATGTAAGCGGAATGTGTCTGCTTTGTTCTATATGTTGTGACCCTGAACGGCTTTCAGACATATAATAATCTGAGAGGTCTTTGGGAGTGAACGGATTGGAGGAAATCAGAGTCAGGGGCGGAACTCCCCTTTGTGGAAGTATTACGATTCAGGGATCCAAGAATGCGGCGCTGCCTGTAATGGCAGCGTCTCTTCTTCACAGAGGAGTCAGTGTGCTGAGAAAATGTCCCCGGATCACAGATGTATTTTGTATGGAAGAAATTCTGAAAAGTCTCGGTGCAAAGACCTGGTGGGAACAAAATGATCTGTATCTGGACTGCGCAGATGCGGACAAAACGGAAATATCTTCTGTATATACGGGAAAGATGCGTTCTTCAGTAATACTGCTGGGTGCTCTGCTTGGGAGAAACAAAGAGGGAATCATGGGATATCCCGGAGGCTGCGTGATAGGAAAAAGGCCGGTAGATCTGCATGTTTGCGTGTTGCGGGAACTTGGAGCAGAAGTCACAGAGAATGATTTTTTCATAAAAGCGTCCTGTTCAAAAATGAAGGGCTGCAGGTTTATATTTCCGAAGAAAAGTGTGGGAGCTACAGAACAGGCACTCCTGGCAGCTGTTTTGGCAGAAGGAAGAACGATTCTTGAAAACTGTGCCGTAGAACCGGAAATACTTACGTTGTGCAGGTACCTGAATGAAATGGGGGCCAGCATTGAAAAAACAGGTGAATCACGACTGGAAATAACAGGAATGACAGAACTGAATGGAGGAGATATGGAAATCCCGCCGGACCGTATTGTGGCAGGAACCTACCTCTGTGCGGCAGCAGCCACCCGGGGAAAGATCACCATCGAGAATCCACCGGAAGGAGAAATGGAGGCTTTCCTTGAAGTATATAGGAAAATGGGTGGACAATATGAATGGAACAGTGGTAAACTAGTAGCGAATGCCACAGAGGTGGCTTATCCGGTGACAGATGTGGAAACAGAAGTATATCCCGGTTTTCCTACAGATCTGCAGTCACCACTTATGGCGGTACTTGCAACAATTCCGGGAAACAGCTCACTGCGAGAAAATATTTTTGAAGACCGTTTTCGGATTGTGAAAGAACTGAAAACTATGGGAGCTGACATTCAGGTAGAGGGCCGGATCGCCAGGATAAATGGAGGTAACAGGCTCCATGGTGCGGAACTTTCAGCGACAGAACTCAGGGGAGGAGCTGCACTGATAATTGCAGCACTGGCTGCCGAAGGAGAATCCGTTATAAAGGGCTGTTCATTTATTCACCGGGGATATGAAAATATATGCAGGGATCTGACTGTTCTTGGTGGTCAGATCAGAGAGAATACAGGTAATATTTTTTATGAGAACATCCAATTACAGGAAAAAATTAAACATAAATGGAAAGACTGTTAAGGTCATCTGTGCAGCTGCGGCAGGAGTGATTCTGTGTGCGGTGATTTTCTTTTTTTCATATTTTCGTGTAACAAAAGTCGAAGTTATGGGAAGCAATCATTATTCAGACTCAGAAATCAAAAAGATGATTCTGAAGGAGCCATTTGCATCAAATTCCATTCTTGCGCCCCTTTTCTGCACGAAACAGAATACAGAAGATATTCCTTATATAGACGAACTTCATGTAAGCAGATCGGGCAGACATACAATTGTAATAAGTGTCAAAGAGAAAAAGATTGTAGGCTGTATCCCGTATCTGGACAGTTATATTTATTTTGACAGAAATGGAATTTTTGTAGAGGGAGATATGACACGGGATACAGCTGTTCCTTTTTTTGATGGCATACAGGTCAAAAAGGTTATCCGTGATGAAAAGCTTCCTATTAAGGATACAGTTCTGAATACGGCAGTAGCCCTGGCAACTATTTTTTCCAAAAACGATATGGTGCCGGATCATATAGAAATCAGCGATAATTATGAGATCAGTCTTCTTTATGGAGATATCACAGTAAATCTTGGAAAAGATGAATATCTTGAAGACAAAATGACACGGGCGATCGCAATCCTGCCACAGATTTCAGGCGAAAAGGGAATCCTGCACATGGAAAATATTACAGAGACTGTCAAGACAGTGACGTTTGAAGCTGAGAAAGCAGTTGTTACAGCAGAGAACTGGACAGGTGGCTATGATGAGAACGGCGATTATACAGGTGACGGTGAATATGATGAAAATGGTAAATATGTAGGAGAAAAACCAAAGACAGCACTTGATTATGCACTTGAAAACTGGGTAGGTGGCTACGATGAGGAAGGCGATTATACAGGATCCGGAGAGTATGATGCAGATATTAATTATGTAGGACCTGAACCTACGCAGGAAACCATTGATGCAATGGGAGACTGGACCGGCGGATATAACGAATCAGGCGGATTTGACGGTGTCAGTGAATATGACAGAGATGGTAATTATGTAGGACCGCAGTCGGAGGCCGGAAGTTCGGAGGATACTTCCTCAGAAGATATTTCTTCGGAAGACAATTCAGAATATGACAGTTCGCAGGAAGATACAGGCGAAGAAACAGATGAAGAGGACGGATATTATGACAGCAGTGAAGAATACAGTGAAGAATAAGCATTGCTGTTTACAGCGAATATTTCACATGGAATAAACCATTTTCGGAGGTTGTTTCAGTGACATGTTCTGGCGAATAATAGTGAAAAAAGTATAAAAAAACAAAAATAGTAGTTGATTAATTCGAAAAAAAAATATATGATATATCTATATGTAGCTTGATATGATAATATCAGGGAAATAAAGGAGGAAGTACATTGTTAGAGATTATGTCAAATGAGGCTGAGTCCTCTGCCAAGATCATAGTGATCGGCGTGGGCGGGGCAGGAAATAATGCAGTAAACAGAATGGTGGAAGAAGCCATTGGAGGAGTAGAGTTTGTAGGTGTTAATACCGATAAACAGGCTTTGACTCTGTGTAAGGCTCCAACAGTACTTCAGATTGGTGAAAAGATAACAAAGGGTCTTGGTGCCGGAGCACAGCCGGAAGTTGGACAGAAGGCTGCTGAAGAAAGCATAGAGGAAGTTAAACAGATTATAGAAGGCGCAGATATGGTATTTGTTACCTGTGGTATGGGCGGTGGAACCGGAACCGGTGCAGCACCTGTTATCGCAGCTGCAGCCAAGGAAATGGGAATTCTTACAGTTGGTGTTGTAACAAAACCTTTCCGTTTTGAAGCCAAGACGCGTATGAATAATGCCCTGGCAGGCATCGAAAATCTGAAGAAAGCAGTAGATACACTGATTGTCATCCCGAATGACAAGCTGTTGGAAATCGTAGATCGTCGTACAACAATGCCGGAAGCTCTTCGCAAAGCAGACGAAGTTCTTCAGCAGGCAGTTCAGGGTATTACAGACCTGATCAATCTGCCGGCACTGATCAACCTTGACTTCGCAGATGTTCAGACCGTTATGACAGACAAAGGTATTGCACATATCGGTATCGGAGAAGCAAGAGGAGACGACAAAGCGATGGAAGCAGTTCAGCAGGCGGTATCCTCCCCGCTTCTGGAAACAACCATCAAAGGTGCTACTCATGTTATCATTAACATTTCTGGAGATATCTCTCTTATGGATGCAAATGATGCTGCAAGCTATGTACAGGAACTTACAGGCGAAGATGCAAATATCATCTTTGGTGCAATGTATGATGATTCAGTTGCAGATTATGCAAGAATTACAGTTATTGCCACAGGATTATCTGATGCAGCAGCCAAGACAACACCGTTTGGAAACAGAACAGCAGCTTCACCGTTCAGCGTACGTAAACCGGCAGCTTCTGCAGGTTCAACAACAACTGGAAGCCTGAATATGCCAAGCTTCAGTCTGCCGACCATGAATTCTTCCTATTCAGGAAAAATTCCTGCAAGCACAGTACAGAAGAAAGATATCCAGATTCCGGATTTCCTGAAAAACAGATAAAAACAACACAGAAAAGGGACACTGCATCAGCAGTGTCCCGATTTTTGCTCAGCTGTTTCAGCATTTACATGCAAAAGTGCTGCACTGAGTCTCATTACAACCTTCTGTGCTGCAGCCTGAAACGTCAATAGCACTTGCAGTACATTTGCTGTGTTCATTGTAAGTGCATTCCTGGGCTTTGCAGTCAATGTTGATTTTTTTACAGCCGCAGTGTTCACCTGTGCTGTTCATTGCTGAGCCGCTGCTGCGTTCCCGGAAACTTCCACAGCTTGTTTCATCTGCGCGGTGAGCGCCGTTTCCGGTAATCTCGATATCGCCTCTGGAACAGAGCTCATGGTCATTGTACATACATTTTGTTGCACTACAGCTTAAGATAGTCATATGCAGTTACCTCCTGAGATTTAAAATTTCATGTCAGCTGTTGCAGTACCATAATTCAGGTACATCAGTGTTAATATTTCCAGGAGCAATATTTTTTATTCGAGAAAAATATAAAAAAATTGCTTGACTTAAAAAAAGAACTATGGTATCTTAATACAGTACGTAAAGAAAACAAAGCAGAGTTTACTCTCACCTCAGCGCACTTATGATGCGACTCGGGTTTATATGCCTCTTATACTGAGATTTTGTTATATGACAGAATTCATATGCTTATGGCATTTTCAGTTCGCAGCAGAGGATATAATAGAGTGTGGATTCTGTCCGCACTTTTTTGTTTTCTTAATTAGAGGGTGACAGAGAGTCATAGGTTTATCATTTACAGGTATGGAGGTGTACTACAATTAGCAATTTAATGATTAACGAACAAATCAGAGACAGAGAGGTACGTCTGATCGGACCGGACGGAGCACAGCTTGGCATTGTATCATCAAGAGAGGCCATGGCAAAAGCACAGGAAGCAGGACTTGATCTTGTAAAGATTGCACCGCAGGCAAAACCGCCGGTATGTAAGATTATTGATTACGGTAAATATCGTTATGAACTTTCCCGCAAGGAAAAAGAAGCTAAGAAAAAACAGAAGACAATCGACATCAAGGAAGTACGTCTTTCCCCAAATATTGATACCAACGACTTAAAAACAAAAGTCAATGCAGCAAGAAAGTTCCTTTCAAAAGGAGACAGAGTAAAAGTTACTTTACGTTTTCGTGGAAGAGAAATGGCACATATGGCAGCCAGCAAACATGTGCTTGACGATTTTGCAGAACAGCTGACAGATATTGCAGTTGTTGATAAAGCACCGAAGGTAGAAGGAAGAAGCATGACAATGTTCCTCAGTGAGAAACGCTGAGCCTGATCATTGATTATGGAGTGTTATGCCGGAAGGTATAACGTGAAATAAAAAAATACAGAACCATGAATTAAGGAGGATTTTATTATGCCTAAGATTAAAACTTGTAGAGCAGCAGCAAAACGTTTCAAAAAAACCGGTACCGGAAAAATCATGAGAAATAAAGCTTATAAGAGCCATATCTTAACAAAGAAATCTCAGAAGAGAAAGAGAAATCT
>CAKRLX010000045.1 GCA_934359835.1 uncultured Blautia sp. | reverse complement strand
GTCAACAATACTCATTGGCTTAGCCCTCCTTTCCAGTGGATTCCCTTTCGGGTTTCTATGTAATCAGAGGGTCACAGGTCTACACTCCGTTTCGGTCGTTGCTAAACGAGTGCCACTGGCACTCAGCAACCTCTGTTGAAGGACTAACCGCCTACCGTTATGGTAGCACCCATATTCTGATTATAATAGTCTGGAATTGTCGGTGCAATATAAAGTTGACAGAGTAGAGGGCATAGCAACTGTAGAAAAAAATCTTTTTGACTAGGGCTTCTGGTGCCAAAACGGTGCCAAGAAATCAATAAAATAAAAATACATGGTGCAAATCAGCTGTTTTTTACTAGATTTTGGAGAGAAAATCATAAAAAATATGAGATAAAAAAGCAGAAAATAATAACGAACAGTGTAGAAAAACGGTTGCCGGGAGAGTATCCTGACAACCGTTTGTGATAACAGAATGATAACAAAATATGGAAAGGTGTAAATGATAAAATAAATATGTACATTCACTGGAAAATAAAAATGTACAATCAAGGTCCGAATGCTATTGTATTCATGGAGGCATTCTTTGATCAGATAAAGAATGAAATGTTTTACGAAAACGAAAAAAATTTTGCATCTTTTAATGAATTTGCAATTGCGATTTACAAATATATAGATTAATATAACAAACAACAAAAGAATTCAATCCAAAACAAAATGGATGCTTAATGAAAAAAGTACTTGACTTTCCCCCTGGTGGATACTTTATAAAATAGATACAGACAGGAATCCAGTGGACAATGGAGGAGTCAGTCAAAACAGAGTTTATCGTATGGCTGTAGACAGACAGTAACACAGAAAGAGGAGTCAATATGAAGATCAAGCAGGTAGAAGAACTGGTTGGTATTACCAAAAAGAATATCCGATTTTATGAAGAGCAGGGACTTTTGAATGTAGAGCGTGCAGACAACGGATACAGAGAATATTGCACAGAAGACGTTATCAGACTTCAGAAGATCAAACTGTTCCGTAAAATGGATATCTCCATAGAGGAGATGCGAAATATTTTCGAAAAAAAGAAAAGTCTGCAGATCTGCCTTGACCAGCATCTGCGAGAACTGGAACATCGCAAAGAAGGAATTATTAAGATGCAGGATATCTGTGAAAGACTGATACTGGAACACAGATCACTGGAAACTCTGAATGCGGAAGAATGTCTGGAAGAAATGGAGCAGATGGAGAAAGAAGGTGCGAAGTTCATGAATGTAAATAAGACAGATGTTCACAGGAAAAAAAGAACGGGAGCAATTGTAGGAGCGGCTGTTATGATTGTACTCATGACATTTACCATTGTAATTATGTTGTGGGGAAATTCACAGGATCCAATACCTCTTGGATTATTGCTGCTTCTTATTGCCATTCCATTGGTGATCATTATCGGAACATTGGCAGCACTTAAGGGAAGAATGAAAGAAATTGAAGGAGGAGAAGAAGATGAAGCTTCTAAGTATTGAATATATTCCAGGTGTAGAGTTTGAGCCGCTGGGTATCGTAAAAGGTACTGTTGTACAGACAAAAAACGTAGGTAGAGATTTTATGGCTGGTATGAAGACTCTGGTTGGTGGAGAGATTGTAGGTTATACTGAAATGTTGAATGAAGCACGTCAGATTGCTACAAAACGTATGGTTGATGAGGCAAAAGAAATGGAGGCAGATGCTGTGATCGGTGTGAAATATGGTTCTTCACAGGTAATGTCGGGTGCAGCAGAAGTGATAGCATATGGAACCGCAGTTAAATATAAATAAGTAAAAAAGTGTCCAGGTCAGTTAGACCTGGACATTGGAAGGCAGTATAAGTGCAATTGTACTGCCTTTTTTGCTGCTTTCGAGAACTTTTATCTGTCCGTCATGCTGCATGGCAATTTCATTTACAAGAGCAAGTCCAAGACCAGAGCCACCCATAGAGCGGCTCCTTGATTTGTCTACTCTGAAAAATGGTGTAAATATCTTTGACTGATATTCAAGCGGTATACCAATACCGGTGTCGGAGACCTCGACAAAAGCATAGTCAGTCGGATAAGTCTGAGAAGAGGGGGACAGAGTTGCTTTTGTCTGATAGATATTTACAGTTACTTTTCCTCCGCTGTGATTGTATTTGATTGCATTTTCTACAATATTATATACAGCCCGGTAAAGAAGAAGATAACTGCCTGTAACAGTGCAGTCTCCATCCAATTGAATCAATTCAACACTTTTTCGTTCAGCTATGGAAGCAAGATCACAGAAAACCTCGTCTGTAAGTGCTGCCAGAGAGACTGTATCAGAACGTTCCACCGTCTGGATACCAGTCATATCCAGCAGAATTTCAGCCAGATGAGAAAGCCGTCCGGTCTGTTCCTGAAGCATACCGAAAATTTCATTATATTCTTCATGGGAAGGATTTTTCTTACGTGCAAAAACTTCAAGGTTTGTCTGAATGACAGCCAGTGGCGTCCTTAGTTCGTGTGCTGCATTGGCAGAAAATTGTTTCTGGGCGGTAAACGCATCATTCAGACGGGCAAGCATTCTGTTAAATGAACTGGTCAGATGAGAAATTTCATCATTGGTGTCAGGCAGTTCAAGAGGTTCTGAAAGATTTTGCACCTCTGTTTCGTTTACTTTCTGGCTGAGTTTTCGTAAAGGCAGTAATGCATGGTAACTGATAAAATATGTACAGATACTGCTTATAAGAATGATGATTATGGTAGCAATGATACTTTGGGTGCGAAATATATCTGTAGTGGTCTGTATCTGAGCAGAAAGTCCTGGAAACAGGCTGGACGGATTTATATTAAAGGTAATCGGAGAGGAATCTGCCTGGTCAATTTGAATAATATAGTCACTTAGGTTCTCTATTCCGGATACCGCAGAACGACTGATAAAAAAGTACATCAGAATGCAGGTAACTGTCATCAGCAAAGTGATGATCAATGTCAGGCGCCATTGCAGAGAAAGTTTTTCTGTGAATTTTTTCATTGTATTTCCTCCATCAGGATATAACCCTGTCCAATTTTGTTCTGTATTGGATCAAAGCCAAGAGCAGAACGCAGTTTTTTGCGCAGAGAAGAAATGTGAACCCGTATGGAGTTACTGAAACTGTTGACACTTCCATCCCAGATATGTTCGATCATTTCTTCAGGACTGATGATGCGATTCTGGTTAAGTAGAAAATATTCCAAAAGAGCAGTTTCCTTTCGGGTGAGCAAAAGTTCTTCGCTGTTTATGCAGGTTTTTCTTGTTCGGGTGTCAAAGTGAATCTGTCCGCAGCTCAGGCATACGTTTTCCTGAATAAATTTTCTTCGTGTCAGGCTTCGGATCCGGGCTTCCAGTTCTTCAAAATGAAAAGGTTTTGTGAGATAGTCGTTGGCACCAAGATCAAGTCCCTCAACTTTGTCCTGAATCTGTCCTCTGGCAGAAAGAATAAGGACGGGAGTGGAAGTGTTGGTTTTACGAAATTGCTTCAGGAGTTCCAGGCCGTCTATACCAGGAAGATTCAGATCCAGAAGAATAAGATCATAATTTTCAGTCATACATAATTCAAGCCCTTCATTTCCGTCGAAACATGTGTCTGCTTCATATCCATCCATGCGGAGTCCTTCTGCGATAGAGCGACAGAGCTGGATTTCATCTTCAATTATTAATATATGCATAGTCAATCTCCTTAAAACAATTTTTCTGAAAACAGAAATCAACTGTTGATTTTATAATTCTGTTATCCATCATATCACATGCAGTATAAAATTCCCGTAAATTTTTTATTTCTTAACAGAGATTTTATAAGTATGATGATATAATATGATTACAGAAGTCAGAGGCTGAATACAAAGCAGACAAAGATGCAGAGTATAATCTGATAATATCAGAAGGGAGAATATATATTATGAAATTCAGAACTCAGAAAATAGCAGCATTAATGACAGTAGCGGTATTAGGAATTTCCACATTAGGAAGCATATCGGTAATGGCAGAAGAAAACACGGAAACCACAGATGGTGGAGAAGCGATGGCAGTGGACGGAGAGGCGATGGCAGTGGATGGAGAGGCAATTTCCTCAGATCTGATATCAGGTACATTCAAACCTTCAGAAGTAACCTGCCAGGCACAGGATTCTTATGAATATCCTTTCCTGGGACTGAAATTTTCACTTCCAAAAGAATTGCTGAAACAGATCAAAGATCAGAGTATCGCAATGATCACTACGGAAGATGAAACAAATCAGACCGGTGCAGTGACTTATGCATATGTGAGCTGGGGAGAAATGACAGAAGAACAGAAAAACGCAGAAGTAGATAAACTGGGAACCGGATATGAAGAATGGGTAGCAAGTCTTTCTAGAATCGGAACACTTGGAATTTATGATGAAGATTCGCAGAAAAAACTGGATGAAATCACTGGCTGTACAGAACACAAAGAACTGGGAAGCAGCAGTGACGGAAAATATAAGTACTATTTGAGTACAAGTAAAGAAGCAGATGAAAAACTGACAAAAGAATTAGAAGAGATTAAAACAACTATTACAGAAATGACACCATATCAGAACACTTCCGTATTTGATCAGCCGCAGGATGCATCTGTTAATCCTGAAGATGTGACATCTGTAGGAAAATTTGAAACAACAGGAATAGATGGAAAAACTTATACAGAAGAAGTATTCAGCGATTATGATCTGACTCTGGTAAATATATTTACAACCTGGTGTTCACCATGTGTTCAGGAAATTCCTGAGCTTCAGAAGCTTTATGAGGAAATGAAGGAAAAAGGTGTCGGAGTTGCAGGTGTAGTTCTTGATGCTGCAGATGAAAATGGTAATCAGGATGAAGACGCAGTAAAGAAGGCGGGCATTCTTCAGGAAAAAACAAAAGCTGAGTATCCGTTCCTGATTCCGGATTCTACTATGCTGAACGGACGTCTGAAAGGGATTAATGCATTCCCGGAAACATTTTTTGTCGATAAAAATGGAAATATTGTAGGAGATACATATACAGGAAGTCACAGTCTGGATGAATGGAAAGAAATTGTAGAAAAAGAACTGAAAAATGTATCAAAATAAGAGTCTGCATATTATGGAGAATAAAAAAGTGATTCAGAAAATAGTAGAATCAAAATGGACGGGACCTGTGCTGGCTGTTCTGGGAATTGCATTGATGATTTTGGGAATTTACAGAGGCGAGGTATCTGTTGTATTTACAAAAGCAATCAATATCTGTATGGAGTGTATCGGAATTGGATAATAAGAAGATAAAAATAAATGAGTGGCCCCGGCATGGTATTCAGGCATTGTGGGCGGCCTTGACCAACAGTCATGTATCTGGATTTGTGACTGGTAAGATTTATACTGGAAAATTGAAAAATGTATGTGTTCCTGGGCTGAATTGTTATTCATGTCCCGGGGCTACAGGGGCATGTCCGATCGGATCACTTCAGGCAGTAATTGGAAGTTGGAATTTCAAAATGGCATATTATATAGTGGGATTTCTGATCTTTATCGGAGCTCTGCTGGGAAGATTGGTATGTGGTTTTCTTTGTCCGTTTGGACTGATCCAGGATTTGCTGAATAAAATCCCTTTTCCGAAAAAAATCAGAAGTTTTCGGGGTGATAAGCTTCTTCGTAAGCTGAAATATATAATTTTTCTGGTGTTTGTTATTTTGCTGCCGATGTTTATAGTAGATATTATGGGTCAGGGGGCTCCATATTTCTGTAAACTGATCTGTCCGGCGGGGACACTGGAAGGTGGTATACCTCTGGTATTGCTGAATAAATCCATGCGAAGTGCAGTAGGATGGCTGTACATATGGAAAAATACAATTCTTGTGGTAACGATTATCCTGGCCATTATAATTTACCGTCCATTCTGTAAATATATCTGTCCGTTGGGGGCATTTTATTCTATATTTAATTGCATTTCTGTTTTTCGTTACAGGATAGACAGAGAAAAGTGCATTAATTGCGGAAAATGTGCAAAAGTCTGTCAAATGGAAGTCAATCCTGTGGAGAACTGCAACAGTACAGAATGTATCCGATGTGGCAGGTGCAAAAAAGCATGTCCGACACAGGCAATACAGTGCGGTATAAAGAAAAAAGCATAACTGTAACTGATATTTACCAACTCCCGGAACACATTGTCCCGGGAGATTTTTTGCATTAAAATGCATCCAACTGAGTCTTTGGTACGTCTAATAAACAGAAGCACATAAACAAAGCTTTCGCACAACATTTCCTGAAGACCGGTCTGAAGCAGGAGAATGGAGATTACGATGAATGAATTTTTGATACGAAAAGCAAAAAAGGGTGATAAAGATGCTTTTTGCAGGCTGATGGACATGCATGTACAGTGTATGTACAAAATCGCCGTATCTTATCTCAAAAATGATGAAGATGTGGCAGATGCCATTCAGGATACCATACTTTCCTGTTATGAGAATCTTCCGGGACTGAAGAAAAATAATTATTTCAAAACCTGGATGATCCGGATACTCATTAATAAATGCAAGGATATTCTCAAAAGAAAGAAACTGGTCACATATACAGATCAGATGCCGGAAACTCCTTTTTATGAAGAGGATTATTCAACAGCAGAATGGGTGCAGGTTCTTGAGCCGTTGGATAACAAGTATCGCCTGATAATTCTTCTGTACTATATGGAAGGATTTAATACCAGAGAGATCAGCGATATCCTGAATATGAAGGAAAGTACCGTAAAATCGCGTTTGCAGCGTGGACGAAAACAGGTTGCGGAGATGTATCAGTTTAAGGTCAGGGAGGGACGTGCATAATGATGACATTTAATGATAACGAAAAAGATTTTCAGAAAAAACTTCAGAAAGATGCGGAAATACCGGTGATTGTTCATGAGCGGATAAATCAGGCATACAGACTCATAGAAAATGACACTGCTGTTCAGAAAAAAGCACCGAAAGATCCGCTGCACTGGATGAAAATCGGAGGCAGAGTCGCAGGAGGTCTGGCGGCAGTTCTGGCACTGGGATTTGTGATTTGTGTGACAGATCCTGTTATGGCAAAAAACATTCCAGTTGTGGGAGGGTTGTTTGAAACGCTGCAGGATAATGTAAGTTTCTTTGGAAATTTTGCAGATCATGCCACAACACTGGAAAAGACAGAGAAAGCAAATGAAGCAGACACAGCAGCAGAAGAAAAGAGTACTACAGAAGAAAAAAATACATCGAATACTGCATCAACAGAAAAAACAGACACAGCTTACACAAAGACAGAAAACGGTCTTACGCTCACATGCTCTGAAGTTTTTGCAAACAGCCAGGCAATTTATCTGACCATGCAGTTTAAGAGTGATGAACCATTTCCGGATACTTTAATAAAACAGGATGGTGATCCTGCAATCGAAATGCAGGGTAAACAGACACTGGATTTCCTTGGGGAGGATCAGGATGATTTTCTGTTCAGTAATCCGGAAGGAAGTTTCCTGGACGATCACACATATGCTTGTATCCTGAGAATTGATCTGGCTATGCAGGCGAAAGATTATACAGAATATAATCAGAAATATGATGAAATGACACAGCAGGTGCTGGACGAAATGGGTGTCACAGAAGACCAGTTGAATGATGAGACAGATGAAGGTTATGAACTGCTCAGCCAGTTTGTTGATGAAGTTTCGGCAAGAGGAGGGGCACTGCAGTCTTATATCAAAGATGTTGATATTCCGGATACATTTAACCTGCATCTGGATATTGAACAGCTTCGAGGATTGAGAGCAGATTATGAATCTCTGGTGAATTCAAATGAGGAGTCTTCAGAAGATGCCGGATATTATGTGTTTAACGGAAACTGGAGCTTCGATATTCCGGTTACAGTAGACGATTCACAGACAGAAGTGATGGAGATCAATGAAACCAATGATAACGGAATCGGTCTGAAATCTGTGATCCGCACTCCATATGAGCTGACAGTAAATGAACTTTATGCGGACGGTTCTGATGCGGACTGTTTCCTGGTGGCGCTGGATGCCAATGGAAACAAACTTCCATATAATGAGTCTAATGGAAACTGTGACAATTTTGCAATTCAGGACCGAGATATTTCCACGGTGGATATTTATATTCTGGATTATATTCAGTATATGGACGAACTGAAAGGCGAAGAGAATTATAACAATAATGAAAATAAGCCGGAAGGACAGAAATGGAGTGACCTTCTGGATAAAAACGCAAAATATCACAAAACACTGCATTTTAATAAATGAAGTAGTGGCAAAGGGCTGTCTGTAATGGACAGTCCTTTTTGAATTTTGGAAAAGTGTACAAAACAGCATTAAAAAATGTTGGAAAAACGTACAAAAATAAAAGAAAAAATATTGGAAAAGCGGTAAAATATATTGTATAACCGAAAAAAATGTGACATACTATAGAAAAGTAGTTACTGTTGATCAGTGATTAAATATATCAGGAGAATGCTATATATGGAATTATATCGTGCAATTAAAAAAGATATAGAACGTTTTTTTACTTCTGGCAGAAAAGAAGCACTTCTGATCACAGGAGCAAGGCAGGTTGGAAAAACATTTATTATAAGAAAATGTGCAAAAAAATATTTTGAATATATGATTGAAATTAACTTTATAGAAAATCCGGAGGCAGTAAAGTTATTTGAAAATGCCAGAAACAGTGAGGATATTTTGCTTCGTATATCAGCACTCACTGATGTGCCGCTTGTTCCGGATAAAACAGTTATCTTTTTTGATGAAGTCCAGGAATGTAAAGAAATTGTGACAGCTGTGAAATTTCTTGTTGAAGACGGAAAATACCGGTATATATTAAGCGGCTCTCTTCTGGGCGTTGAATTAAAAGATATACGTTCGGTTCCGGTGGGATATATGTCTGTTATGGAAATGTATCCATTAAATTTCTTTGAATTTTGCAAAGCAAATAAAGTATCTCAGAGAATATTTGACATGTTGGAAAACTGCTGGAACAAAAAAGAAGCGCTAGATCAGATAGTTCATGAAAAATTGCTTGATCTGTTTCATTTATATCTGATTGTTGGTGGAATGCCTGCAGTAGTGGAGTGTTATCTGCGGACGAAAAATCTTCAGGAAGTATTTCAGATACAACAGGGGATTTTGCAGTTGTATAAGAAAGATATTGCAAAGTACGATCCCCAGAATAAACTGTATCTGGAAGATATCTTTTCCTTGATTCCAAGTGAACTGAACAGTAAAAATAAAAGATTTATTTTAAAGAATTTAAATGAGAATTTTCGTTTCTCGAGATATGAGCACAGCTTTATATGGCTGAAAGAAGCAGGGGTTGCGTTACCGGTATTTTGTGTACAGGAACCAGATGTGCCGCTTCTTTTATCAAAATCCACAAATTTATTTAAGCTGTTTTTATCGGATGTGGGCCTGCTGGCAGCTATGTATGCAAATGGCTTGCAGATAAAAATATTAAACAAAGAAAAAGACATAAATTTTGGAGCTGTTTATGAAAATGCAGTTGCACAGGAATTGAAGATGCAGGGATTTGACCTGTATTATTTCAACAGCAAAAAGCAGGGAGAACTGGACTTTGTAATTGAATATAAGGGAAATGTCCTTCCTGTTGAAGTTAAATCCGGAAAAAGTTATACGAGACATAATGCACTTGATAATGTGCTGGCAACACCAGGATATCATATAGAACAGGCCATTGTTTTCTGCAATGAAAATATTCACAGAAAAGATAATATAATTTATATGCCGGTTTACATGGCAGGTATGTTAAAAAAAGAAACACAGGAGGATTATTTCTATTCGCTGGATCTGGGGATTTTACAGTAGTATTGGTCTGGCATTGCGAACAGAGAGAAAAGGTGAACTATGAAAAGTACAGTAAAGAAAATCTTCAAAGTCATCGGTATTGTGGTCGGCATTATCCTGATTGCGCTGGCAGCGTACATTATTTATCTTTATGTGAGCTACCACAGAATACCGGACAATCAGGAACTTACAGTGGAAACTGTGTCAGATGAAGGAAAGGCAGCAGATGAACTGACCACAGGGGAAAAATACTCAGCCCTGACGTATAATGTGGGATTTGGGGCGTATACACCAGATTTCAGTTTCTTTATGGATGGCGGCAAGTCGTCCTGGGCAAAGAGCAAAGAAAGCGTTCAGGAAGCCATAAAGGGAGCCGGGGAACTGGTGGCATCCAGAGAACCTGATTTTGCGCTTCTTCAGGAAGTGGACCTTGATTCAACAAGAAGTTACCATGTGAATGAATATTCGCTTCTGAAAGATACGATACCGGCATATGAGTCTGTCTTTGCACAGAATTATGATTCAGCATTCCTGTTCTATCCTTTTACACAGCCTCATGGCAGCAGTAAATCAGGACTTGCATTGTTTTCGAAATACCCGGTGACAGATTCACTTCGCAGAAGTTTTCCGGTATCTACGTCATTTACGAAATTTTTTGATCTGGACAGATGTTACAGCATTTCAAGGGTTCCGGTAGATAATGGCAAAAAACTGGTGATCTTTGAATTACATATGTCTGCATATGGCAACAGTGACGCGATCAGGGAAGGTCAGATCAGCATGCTGGCAGCAGATATGGAGAAAGAATACGAAGCAGGAAATTATGTGATCTGCGGCGGTGACTTTAATCATGATCTGAAAGCCTCAGAAGATGATTCAGAGGACAGAGAATCCTGGGCGTACCCTTTCCCACGGGAAAAACTTCCGGATCATTTCGGATTCTGCATTGACCAGCTGACAGAAGAAGAAAAGGATGATCTCTGGGACAGTGCCCGTAATGCGGATATGGAATACGTACCGGGTGAGACATATACAGTGACGCTGGATGGATTTATCATTTCTGATAATGTAGAATGTCTTTCCTATGAAGACATTAATACCGGATATTCCTATTCTGACCATGATCCGGTGTATATGGAGTTTGAGCTTCGCTCATAGATATCATTAGTTTTGGTAACGTGAAACATGATATATAATGACAATAAGACAGGAATTTTTCTGGGGACAGGAAGATTTTTATTGGGAGGGATAAAATGAAATTTAAGCGGTTTTTGACAGGAGCCTTTTTTGTTGTATGTATGATATTTATGAGCTGCTTTGTTGTCAGTGCGGCATCAAGTGGAACATATGGACAGAACTGTACCTGGACACTGGATGATGAGGGGACACTGACAATCAGCGGAAGTGGCATAACGCCTAATTATTCAAAAGATATGTATCGGTATATTCCATGGTACAGTCATATGGCAGAGATTAAGAAAGCTGTAATAGACGGACCTGAAAATATTGGGGATCGTGCATTTTTCTATGCCAGAAATATGAAAGAAGTGGTAATAGGTAGTTCAGTAAAATCAATTGGAGAAGCCGCATTTACGGGCTGTACATCTCTGAAAAATATAGATATTCCATCTAATGTTACGAAGATATATTCTTCAGCATTCTGTGGTTGTACGGGAATTACGAAACTTGCTATTCCAGATTCAGTTACAACACTGGGCTCAAAGGCTCTGGAAGACATGACTTCTCTGCAGGAACTTACCGTGCCTTTTATAGGAACAGCAATAGATAACCTCGGACATCTTGGATGGTGGTTTCAGTCTTCAACAACAAAAGTCCCAGGCTATACATGGACGAGTTATAATGGAAAATATTATCTGATTCCAAGAACTCTGACCAAAATAACTGTAACAAGCTGTCGTGTAAGACCATACGGTTTTAACAATTGTGAGTTTGTAACAGACAGAAGTATAAAGGATCACACTGGTGGCAGGGCAACCTGTGCATCACCGGCAGTCTGTGAAGTCTGTGGTCAGACGTATGGTGAGAAGGATGCATCAAACCATACAGGAGAAACTGAAATAAAAAATGCAATAAATGCGACATGTCTGGAAGCAGGATATACAGGAGATATTTACTGTAAAGGTTGCAAGGAACTGCTTGAAACCGGAACAGAGACAAAGGCTCTTGGTCATGATATGACAAGAGAAGTTTCCGCAAAAGTAGAACCGACCTGTTACAGTGAAGGAAAAGAAGCAGTAATCGGTTGCTCAAGGTGTAATCATACAGAAGGCGGCGCAGTAATTGCAAAAACAGATCATACCTGGGATGCCGGAACAATCACAAAAGAAGCAACCTGTACAGTAAAAGGTGAAAAAACATTCAGATGTACAGCAGCAGGATGTGATGCAACAAGAACAGAAAAAACAGCAGTCAATCCTGAGAAACATGTAAATACAGAAGTAATTAAAGTAAAAGAAGCGACCTGCACAGAGACAGGATATACCGGAGATACGTACTGTACAGACTGTAAGAAAACAATTGAAACCGGAACAGAGACAAAAGCCCTGGGCCATGACATGACAAAAACGGTTTCAGAGAAAATAGAACCGACCTGTTACAGTGAGGGAAAAGAAAAAGTCATAGGCTGTTCAAGATGTGGTCATACAGAAGGTGGAGAGGTAATTGCAAAAACAGAGCACACCTGGGATGACGGAACAATCACAAAAGAAGCAACCTGCACAGTAAAAGGTGAGAAAACTTTCAGATGTACAGCATCAGGATGTAATGCAACAAGAACAGAAGAAACAGCAATCAATCCTGAGAATCATGTAAATAAAGAAGTTATAAATGCAAAAGAAGCGACCTGTACAGAAACAGGATATACAGGAGATACTTACTGTACAGACTGTAAGAAAACAATTGAAACCGGAACAGAGACAGAAGTCCTTGGCCATGATATGACAAAAACGGTTTCAGAGAAAATAGAACCGACCTGTGAGACAGATGGAAAAGAAGAAGTAACAGGCTGTACAAGATGTGATCATATCGAAGGTGGAGCGGTTATTAAAGCAGCCGGACATACCTGGGACGAAGGCAAAATAACCAAAGAACCTGATGAGAATTCAGAAGGTGTAAAAACATATACCTGTGAGAAGTGTAATAAGACAAAAACTGAGGCTATTCCTAAGAAAGAGTCAACGCAGAAACCGCAGCCATCACAGCCGGTGCAGAAACCAGAACCAATACAGAAACCACAGCCAACACAGAAAACACAACCGACACAGAAGCCTCAGCAGCCTCAGACAAATGTGGGAAGAACTGATGATAAAAAGACCGGAAAATACATAATTGTAAATGTAAAGAGAAAAGAAGTTGCATTCAGCGCTCCGGTAAGCAAAAATAAAAAGACAGTTACAATCCCGAATACTGTAAAAATAAGTGGCGTGACATACAAAGTCACACAGATTGCGGATAATGCATTCCGAAACAATAAGAAAATAACAAAGGTAACAATTGGAAAGAATGTATCAAAGATTGGTTCTTACGCATTCAGTGGATGTAAGAAACTGAAAACAATTATAATTAAAACCAGAAAGCTTACTGTGAAAACAGTCTCCGGAAAAGCATTTAAGGGTACACCTAAGACAACTACAGTAAAAGTACCTGCAAATAAAATCAAGGCATACAAAAAGCTTCTGAAAAAGAAAGGGCTTAAAAGCAAAAGAATAGTAAAAGGTTAAAATGTTATGAGCAGCAGGAACAACAAGAAATTGAGTTTTCTGCTGCTTTTCTAATATTTAGACGCAAATAAATAAAATAATTTTGAAAAAAGTATTGACTCCGACGTTACGTAATAGTTTATGCTGAAGGCACCAAGTTAAGGGAGGAAATAATGATGATGACAGTGCATGAAGTGAGTAAGCTTGCCGGAGTGAGTATACGCACTCTACAATATTATGACAAGATTGGTCTTTTACATCCGACGGGATATACCGATGCAGGCTACAGATTGTATGACGATGCGGATCTGGAGCGTCTTCAACACATTCTGCTGTTTCGGGAATTGGAGTTTCCCCTTAAAGACATTAAGGCGATTGTTAATAGTCCTGATTTTGACAGAAGCAAGGCTTTAGAACAACAAATAGAACTGCTTAGGCTTAAGAAGGAACATATTGAGAACTTGATGAATTTTGCACTTGGAATAAAATTATTAGGAGTGAAACATATGGATTTTAAGGCTTTTGATAGAAGCAAGTTGGATGAATATTCCAGACAGGCAAAGGAATTATATGGTAATACACCAGAATATAAGGAGATGGAAGAAAAGCAAAAGAATAGAACTGAGGAAGATGAGAAAATCCTGGCAGATAGATTTATGCTTCTTTTTAAAGAAGCTGGAGAACTGAAGAATATGAATCCAGCATCTGATGATGCACAGAAACTTGTAAAAAGAATACAGGATTATATTACAGAAAACTTATATACTTGCACAAATAAGATTTTGCGTGGATTAGGGAAAATGTATTCAGGAGGTGGAGAGATTACCACGAATATTGATGCTTATGGTGGAAAAGGTACAGCAATTTTCGTAGCGGATGCAATAGAAATATATTGTGATAATGCAGAATAAAA
>CAKRLX010000044.1 GCA_934359835.1 uncultured Blautia sp. | reverse complement strand
GAAACCGCCGTGTACCGAACGGTACGCACGGTGGTGTGAGAGGACGGCGGTTAGTCACCGCCTCCTACTCGATTTCAGAAAGTTTCTGATTCATATATTTCTTAAGAACAGGGAAAGGAACCGGGCCGGTTTCAAGTATTTCCCTGTGGAATTCCTTCGGATCAAAATTTTTCCCCAGAGCTTCCTGCCACTGAACTTTCAGATCGTAAAAATTCAGATATCCTACATAATATTTCAGATAGTTACCGGGAGTTTCCACAATGTACTGATAGATTTCCTGAACAGTATGTTCGTTGGTAACTCCGAAGGCTTTCAGGAAAGATGCAGCAGCTTCCGGTGTCCAGCCCTGGTAATGTATGCCTATGTCGGCAAGCGAATAGATACAGAGATTTACACTTCGGTTCAGCCAGCACAGAGTCACAAAATCAGAGGCGGCAGGATCATCAATATAATCAGCGGCATACTGATAACTGCAGGACTCAGCATAAGTAGCCCATCCCTCTACATAGCCGCTGCAGGAGATCAGATAGCGGATGTCTGAGGGATTGCAGTTACCGAAAAATACAGTCTGATAAAGATGACCGGGAAATCCTTCGTGGGCAAGGGTGGTAAATAATTCCAGACTGGAAGTGCCGGCAGAAGGATTAATGTAAATAACGTTTGGTGTCCCTGTATCAAGCGGTGGAGTGAGGTAAAAAGCAGGACTCAGAAAATTTCTCATGGATTTATGTACATAACGGATTTCATAAGAAAGTGAACGGTTCAGTTCAGGAAAATCAGAGGCAGATTTCCGGCGCAGTGTCTGGAGAATCTCTTTCGGGGAGAACTTCCGGAGGTCAGTTCCCTGCTGTATTTTTCGCAGAAGAGAAGGCTGTTCCCTGAGAATCTGACGGATTTTGCCTGTATCCTGATTCAACTGCGTAAGAAGTCTCTGCTGAATCTTCTGTACAGAGTCATAACTTCCCGTTTCACTGTTTATGAGGTACTGATAATATTTCTGACCGCCCTGAAAGTGCGAAAGCCCCATGGTATTGTGACCTGAACCACGCAGCTGGCTCAACCCTGTCATCAACTGCTGATAAGCGGGAATAACTCTGGTGAGCAGAATTTCTCTGTGACGTTTGTTCAGAGCATTCTGTTCGGATTTGGAAAGTTTTCCATAGGATTTCAGTTTGTTGGAAAAAACTTCAAGCATATAATTGGAGTCCGGCTCTTGGATAAAGGACTGGCATTGCTTCAGAATACGGTCCAGAGTAGTATCACTCATAAAAAATCCTGCGGCGGCTTTTTCCTGCTCATATTTCAGGATGCTCTGAAAATATGGCTCAACAGAAAGCAGCAGATTCAGATAGTCGGCGATGTCCTGATCTTCATAAAAAGCATATTCCGCAAGAAGAACAGGAAGTTGTGCCTGAATACCGAGAGAGGGACTTAAAACTTCCTCCAGAAGGCTGTTTTCGCCTGGTGCCTGCCGTGTATGGAAGTACAGAAGCAGCATGTCATATGTGATCTGATTCTCGTGAGAAAGCTGTGAATATCGGAATGTTTTCAGTTTTTCCTGAATTTTCCCGCACTGTGTGTAAATGTCTGTCATATCGGAAGAGACAGTGCCGAGGGAAGGGGCGGGCCGGGAGATTTTTTTCTTTTCGGGATATGCAAGGGAATAGTGAAGAGTCAGCATACTGCCGGAGACTTCCTGCTGAAAAAGTTCATCCGTATACTTACGAAAGCGCCTGTCTTCTGATGTCCCTCCGGCATTGATGCTGCCAAGAAGCATTCCGAGAATAAAAAATGCCAGCAGGAACAAAGCTATAAATGAGGGGGAACGGGATTTATGGAAATTCAGATACATAGAAACCTCGAAAAAACGGTTTTTACTATTTTATTGGAAAAGACATGGTTATATGCTAAACTGGAAAAGATATCAGATGAAGTCTGGATAAGGAGGATGTATTATGTCAGAAATTTATGACCTCGCAATATTGGGAGCCGGTCCTGCCGGTATCTGCGCAGCAATTTATGCAGCGCGTGCAAAAATGAATACCATCTGGCTTGAAAAAAAATTCGTTCAGGGCGGACAGATTGTGGACACATATGAAATTGATAACTATCCGGGGCTCCCGGGGATCACAGGGCTGGATCTGGGAGAGACAATGGCAGCTCATGCAGAAAAGATGGGTCTGAAACCCAAAAGGGAGCCTGTTTTAGCCATTGAAGAGGAAAACGAAGTCAAAGTTATCCGCACAAAGAAAAACGAATACAGGGCAAAAACAGTGATTCTTGCCTGCGGAGCAGCTCACAGACAGCTTGGAATACCGGGAGAGGAAGAACTCAGTGGAATGGGGGTTTCCTACTGTGCCACCTGCGATGGCGCATTTTTCCAGGACAGAACAGTTGCCGTAGTAGGTGGTGGAAATGTGGCTGTAGAAGACGCAATCCTTCTTTCACGCACCTGTAAAAAAGTGTATGTAATTCACAGAAGAGATGAGCTCCGTGCGGAAAAGATCCTTCAGGAAACACTTGCTTCCTGTGAAAATGTGGAAATGGTATGGAACAGTGTTCCGCTTGCCATAGAGGGAACAGAAAAGGTGGAAAGTCTCAGAGTGAAAGACGTTCACACAGGAGAAGAGAAAGGAATTTCTGTTGATGGCGTGTTTATTGCAGTTGGTATCCTTCCAAATACGGAGAAGTTCAGAAACCTGGTAAAACTGGACGAGAGCGGATATATTATTGCAGGTGAAGACGGCGTGACAGATACGCCGGGTGTTTTTGCAGCAGGAGATATCCGTACAAAGAAACTCCGTCAGGTGGTTACAGCAGTGGCAGATGGCGCAAATGCAGTAGCTTCGGCACAGAGATATCTTATGGAGAATTAATACGGGAATCAAAAGATTTCAGATTATATTTTTGACGAGTTTTGACGAAGTTTGTCAGTAATTTGGCAATATGCACAAAGTCTGTCACATAATGGGGGATAATGTGGATAACACAAAAAAAGGTGTAAAAGTTTTCCACATTCTGAAAACGTAAAAAAACCCATAAAAATGAGTTATACACAAAGTTATCCACATTATCCACCAAAATAACATGTGGAATGTGAGTTTTACATAAGCTGTAAAGAAACAAGTGTTTTGGTTAATAATCATGAAATTATAAAAAATGACAAAAAAATACAAAAACCTATTGACTTTTTCATAGTGAAAATATTATAAAATTTCATCTCCAAAAGAGTAATTTTAATCTTTGAAACATTAATTGTCAGACAATATGCTGAAATGAATAAAACGAAAAGCAGTGATTTTTTCTGTATATCGTGACACAAAAAGACCCGCCCAGGATTATCTGAGCGGGTTATCTGTCGAAGTTACGAGGACTTCTGCTTCATTCGTTTAATGACTTTCAGTCGTGTGAATTCTTCACGTTCTTTTTCTTCCAGAGCATTCTGGATGTCTTTGGTAAGTGCCTCATATTTTGGAATTGTAATGTTTTTGAGGGCATTTGCACGTTTCTGAGTTTTCTTGATATTTGCAGCCAGTCGAATAGCAGCGTTTTCAATCGCAGACAGCTGGATGGAAAGTTCTTTTACTTTTTCAAATGCGGCTTTTGCTTCATCCAGAGACATTTTTGTGCTGTAATAGGCATAAGTTGGAGTGTTTGTGGTTTCTTTGTCATATTCCACCAGAGGAATTTCTGTTCCCATAACACTGCGGGTCTTGATACGTATGGAATCCTCAACAGGAACGGTATAGGAAACCTGTTGTACAAATGCGATACCAAGCTCCATATTGGCTTTCTGGAGCGCTCTGTAGGCTGTTCGGAAGGTTTCATCAATCTGTGTCTGAATGTCCTTGGCCTGATCGATCAGTTCCATCATTTCACGGATAAGAATATTTCTTTTTTTGTCCATCAGCTCAAATCCCTGTCTGGAAAGAGCGAGGGAGTTTTTTGCAAGAATCAGATTTCCCTTGGTGGGAAAGGTATTCGGATCCATGAAATCACCTCCTTTGATATACGGGTGTCAGATTCAGCGCACCGTTTCATGATAATATTTGTTAAGGATCTTAGTGTCAATACGGTCAAGTTCTTCTTTAGGAAGGAGTCCGAGAAGTTCCCATCCTTTATCCAGAGTCTCAGTAATACTTCTGTTTTCGGTTTCGGTCTGACCGACAAATTCTGCCTCAAAAGCTTTACCAAATACAAGATAACGTTTGTCAATAGGAGAAAGCTCATCTTCACCGATAACGGAAGCCAGGGCACGTGCATCGCCTACTTTTGCATAGCAGGAGAAAAGCTGGTTGGCTACGTCCTGATGATCTTCTCTTGTATATCCTTCACCAATACCGTCTTTCATCAGACGGGAAAGAGAAGGAAGAACATTGATCGGCGGGTAGATCGCCTGTCCGTGAAGCTGACGGTCAAGAACAATCTGACCTTCTGTGATATAACCTGTAAGGTCAGGGATCGGATGTGTGATATCATCATTTGGCATGGTCAGGATTGGAATCTGCGTAACAGATCCAGTGCCGCCCTGTACGATTCCGGCACGCTCATAAAGAGTAGCCAGTTCACTGTAAAGATATCCGGGGTAGCCTTTTCGTGAAGGAATTTCGCCTTTGGAAGAGGAAACCTCACGCATGGCTTCACAGAAAGAAGTGATATCTGTGAGGATAACCAGGATGTGCATGCCTTTTTCAAAAGCCAGATACTCGGCGGCAGTAAGTGCGATCTTTGGTGTCAGAAGACGTTCTACAACCGGGTCATTGGCAAGGTTCAGGAACATGACAACGTGGTCGGAAGCACCGCTTTCTTCAAATGTGCGGCGAAAAAATTCAGCTACGTCATATTTGACACCCATGGCTGCAAATACGATGGCAAAGTTTTCATCGGAGTCTCCTCCAAGAGAAGCCTGCTGAACAATCTGTGCTGCCAGTTTGTCATGCGGCAGACCGTTGCCTGAGAAAATAGGCAGCTTCTGTCCGCGGATCAGTGTGGTAAGTCCGTCAATAGCGGAGATACCGGTATTAATGTAGTTACGTGGGTATTCACGTGTTACCGGATTCAGCGGCAGGCCATTGATGTTCAGTCTTACTTCAGGAGTGATCTCTCCAAGACCGTCAATTGGCTGGCCGATACCGTTAAAAGTACGTCCGAGGATTTCTGGAGAAAGTCCAATCTCCATCGGATGTCCGGTAAGTCGTGTGTGGGTGTTGGTAAGAGACATACTGTCAGTTCCTTCAAAAACCTGGATAACAGCTTTGTCTTCATAAATTTCTATAATACGGCCAATCTTGCGTGTTCCGTCTTCCATATGGAATTCCACGATTTCTTCATAGGAGGCGTTTTTGACACCTTCAAGAACTACCAGAGGGCCGTTTATTTCGCTTAGTCCTAAATATTCGATTGCCATTTGAAAATCCCTCCTGTCAGCCGTTCTTTTTCATGACATTATCATAAAATTCGTCGATATCTTTTTTGTACTGTTCAAATCTTTCCAGCTGATTGTTGGGCACATCATATTTAATAGAGATGATGCGCTCAAATATATTGTCTTCTTTCAGGACTGAAACAGGCATTCCACGGTTGATCAGTGCACGGGATTTTTCATAAAGATAAAGAATGATCTCCATCATCTGGAACTGCTTTTCCATTGGGACACAGGTATCTTCCTGATGGAAAGCATTCTGCTGGAGGAATCCGAGACGGATCACACGTGCGATCTCAAGTGTCAGTTTCTGGTCATCAGGAAGTACATCGCTTCCGATCAGTTTGACGATCTCCATAAGAGAACTTTCCTGGTTCAGGATTGCCATAAGCTGATTTCGGTCAGCTACAAATTTCGGTGAAACGTGATCTCTGTACCATGGAGCAAGATCCTCCAGATATTCACTGTAACTGGTGAGCCAGTGGATTGCCGGGAAATGTCTTGCATAGGCAAGGGATTTGTCAAGTCCCCAGAAACAGCGGACAAAACGCTTCGTATTCTGGGTAACAGGCTCGGAGAAGTCACCTCCCTGTGGGGAAACCGCACCGATAATGGAAACAGAACCTTCTGTTCCGTTAAGGTTCTGCATCATGCCGGCTCTTTCATAAAAAGCTGAAAGTTTGGAAGCCAGATAAGCAGGGAAACCTTCCTCGGCAGGCATTTCTTCCAGACGTCCGGAAAGTTCGCGGAGAGCTTCTGCCCAACGGGAAGTGGAGTCTGCCATGATCGCAACATCGTAACCCATGTCACGGTAATATTCTGCAAGTGTTACACCTGTATAGATAGATGCCTCACGGGCTGCAACAGGCATGTTGGAAGTATTGGCGATCAGAGTTGTACGGTCCATCATCAGGTTGCCTGATTTCGGGTCGATCAGCTTACTGAAATCTTCCAGTACCTGGGTCATTTCGTTTCCTCGTTCACCGCAGCCGATATAGATAATGATATCCGCATCGGACCATTTGGCAATCTGGTGCTGTGTCATGGTTTTACCTGTTCCGAATCCTCCGGGAACAGCAGCAGTACCGCCCTTGGCAATAGGAAACAGGGTATCAAGGATACGCTGGCCTGTTACCAGTGGCACACTTGCCGGAAATCTTTTGTAAGTAGGACGTGGGATACGGATTGGCCATTTCTGTGCAAGGGCGATATCCCTGGTGGTCCCATCCATCAGTTTGAGGGTTACGATTGGTTCAAGGATTGTATAATCACCATCCGGAACAACTTTAATAACAGTTCCCTCTTTTATGGATGGGGGAACCATTGATTTATGAATAATAGAAGCAGTTTCCTGTGTTTCTGCTATAATTGTTCCGGGTCCTACAACATCTCCTTCTTTTACAGTGAGGTGTACAGACCATTTTTTGTGGGTATCAAGAGAATCTACACTGACACCACGGGAGATATATTTTCCGGAAGCCTTTGCAATTTCTTCCAGAGGACGCTGGATACCGTCAAATATATTATGGATGATACCAGGTCCGAGAAGAACTGAGATGGCATCTCCGGTACCGGTAACTGTTTCACCGGGACGGAGGCCGGTAGTCTCTTCAAAAACCTGTATGGTGGTCATTCCTTTTTTCAGACCGATGACTTCACCGACCAGATTTTCAGGTCCGACATAGACCATTTCGGAAATCTTGAATCCCGGATCTCCTTTAAGATAGATGACAGGACCGTTGACACCGTAAATAATACCTGTTTTACTCATGGTTCAGACCTCCGTCAAATTTGAATTCCTGTTGCATGGAAGCAAGATTTTCTGAAAAAGAATTATCAATCAGAATATTTTTCTGAGGAATTTCTGCACGGATGCCCCCGAGAAAATCTTCCTGGGAAATCTGGAGAGGAACTCCCGTTTTTTCAATCAGAGTGTTTAATCTGTCTTTATCATTAGCGGAAAGAAAAATCTGGACTTCATCATCCTCGGCAAAGTCTCTGGCTTCTCTGATCTTACGGCAGAGATATTCTTCATAATCAGGTGTGGTCATGAACTGAACTGCTTTTTCTTTTACTTCGCTAAAAAGTTTCTGTTTCAGTTCTTCCTGTTTTTTGGACCAGTCTCTTTTCAGGTTGATCTGCTCTGCTGAGAGTGCTTTATTAACTTCTCTGCGCACGTGTTCTGTTTCTGCTTTTATCTGTGCTTCTGCGTTCTGCCTCTGAGTCTGTTTGTGATCTTCCAGCATTTTTGCAAGGTGCTGCCTGTGCTCTTCGAGTGCCTGAGAGGCATCTTCCTTTGCTTCTTCTATGGAAACCTCGTAAAAATGCTGCAGCTTCTCATCAATTGTCATATGGGGTTACTCCTTATAATTTAAGTCCGATTGCTTCGTTGACATATGAAGTGATGAAATCCGGTTTGCGTCCGGTGCCATGTCTGTCAGGAATTTCAATGATAAGCGGTGTCTTATGGTGAAGACGTACCTCATCAATGATCTCAGGAAATTCTCTGCCAAATTTTTCAGTAAGCAGGATGATTCCGACTTCCTTATCAGAAATAGTCTGTTCGAGGGCTTCTTTCAGTTCGCTTCTTTCGTGAACTACGGTGCCCTCTACGCCAGCCAGGCGCATGCCGGTGTAAGTGTCAACATTGTCGCTGATTAAATACATTTTCATAGAAATTCCGCCTTTTAAAGCTTACCTAAGATCATGAAAGAAATGATCAGTCCATAAAGAGCAATACCTTCGGCCATAGCTACGAAGATAATGGATTTACCAAAAAGTGAACCGTCTTCGCTGAGTGCACCAAGAGCTGCGCTTGCAGAGCTTGCTACGGCGATACCGGAACCAAGACCGGAAATACCTGTAACAAGAGCGGCGCCAAGATATCCAAGGCCTGTTGCGAGTCCGTCAGCAGAAGCGCCTGCAGCCTGTACACTGGAAGTTCCTGCAAATGCAACAACAGTGGCTACAAGCAGAACACCAAAGAACATAAAGCAGTTTGCTGCAAGTGATTTTTTATAACGCTTTTTTGATTTTTCGCCGAGGAAAAAGCAGCCAAAAGGTACGATAATGCTGAGAATCAGAGCGATTGCGGTTACAATTTGAATGATCATGTTCATAATAATATCCTCCTGATGATAAAAAATTATTTTGATTTTTTATTGAACGGCCTGAATTCACGGCCATTACCTGCATAAAAACGACTGAAGATCTCGTAGTATTCCAGACGAAGAACCTGAATACCGACGATAAGACCTTCCATTGCACATACAAAGATGTTCCCAAGAACAACTACGATCCAGTTCGGGCTGCCTCCCTCTGTTGCGCCTGCAAGCATGAGGACAACTTCCATCATGGCAGCGTGGCTTACTGCAAATGCACCGATTCGCAGAAAGGAGAGCGTGTTTGAAAGGTAGCTGAGCAGAACTTCAAACAGTTCGAAGAAACTCTGTACAAAGAACATGCCTTTCTGTTCCGGCAGGATTTCTTTTTTCTTTTCAACCAGATTGGTGAGAGGTTCTTTCAGGAACATCAGTACCAGCGGAACACCGAACATAATAATAAGCACGGCGGCACCGGGGAGCTTTTTGCCGGAGATCATAAGTCCTGCGGAAAGCACGATGGCTCCATAGAAAACGAGTCCGGCTACAGCATTACTGTCAAACCATGTTTTCTCGGCATCATGACTTCGAACCGAATTGATGATATTAAATACCATACAGGTAAGAATGATAAACATTCCAAATCCGATTGCAACTACAAAGACTACATTCAGACGTCCTACAAGAGGGACGTTCATCATTGCATTCATCGGTTTCAGCCATATGGCATGGAGTATATCTTCAAATCCGAAGAAACTTCCGTACATGAATCCGAAGAAAACGGAAAAGACACCGGCGCATCCGATGATGCCAGCCAGATCCATGTGCTTTGTTTTATAAAGGATCATGCCGCCAAGGAAAAGAACAAGACCTTGTCCGACATCTCCGAACATTGCGCCAAAGATGAAGGAGTAAGTGAGTGCCACAAACCAGGTCGGATCCATTTCATTGTAGGCCGGAAGTCCATACATTTTGACGTACATTTCAAATGGCTTGAAAAGTTTTGGATTTTTTAGTTTTGTCGGTGGTTTTTTCTTTGCAGGAGCCTGCTGGTCTTCCATAAGGCAGAAAATTTTGTCGTCATTCTGAATGTCTTTCTGGAAGGCAACGGCATCTTTTTCGGTCATCCAGCCACACAGGATATAAAAAGTATTATTGTCCCCCTGTGTGCAGGCAGCAAGTTTACGGACATCAAAACTGGAAGAGAAGGAACTGAGAGCTGCTTTTGCAGAGACGATTTTTTCTTTGTTGTCACTGAACAGTTTCTGAAAAGCGTCTTTGTTTGCATTCAGTTTTGTGTGGATATCACGGTGACGGCTGTCAAGAGCCTGAAAAGCTTCGGCAGCAGTACCTTCATAATTGTCAGGCATATAGATGCGCTCAAAATGCATGGAAGAGTATACGGCGTGAACCTTGTGGGCCTGATGTTCGGGAACAAAGTAAATACCGTAGATATACTGTTCATCTTCACCGCATTTAATGAAAAGAGTATCCAGGTTATCATAAATGTATTTTTCAAATTTCTGCAGATACTGCTTTTCAATCCGTCCAAACCGGAAGTGGATATATTTGAATTTCAGGATAGATGAAATATCATAATCCAGATTTTTAAATGGACGTATGATCTTCAGGGAATCAAGAACTTCTGAATGCTGAGCCTGAAGCTGTTCTTTTTCAGCAGTCAGATCCTGTGACTGTTTTCTGACCTGACTGACAACAGACAGCGCAGTTTCAATATCCATTGGTTTTGGGATAAGCTTTTCCGGTTCCTCAAGCTGCTCATAAAAACTGTCAATAGTATTAAGAGCGTCTCTGTAAGGATTGATTTCCAAAAACGGAGACAGATTGGCAACTTCTGTCAGTTCAGCAAGTGCATTTTCCAGGTGGATTTCATACTTGGAAAGATAGGTTTCTGTCATTCTGTCAATGTCCGCTTTGGGCCCGGTGATGCTTAAAAATTTCATTTTTTCAATCACGTTGATACCTCCGGGAATTAGTTATTACGAACATATTGGATCGCTTCATCCGGTGACACACCATAACGAACACATTCTATGGCAATTGTCAGCCGGTTTACTTCATGTTCTTTGTGGTACATGTAGGAATAAAGAAGAGCTACGGAATATGGATTCCTGCGGGCTTCTTTTTCCAGGGTCTGGCGCAGCATATAGTTATAAAATTCTTCCAGATTATGTGCTGCCAGATGGTCATATTTTTTTCCGTAATAGGTTTTGCGGAAGAGGGCACGTGCCTCATCATAAGTGTTTGCCTCTACAATGCTGCTGATTTCGTCTTTTTTCAGTTTATAATTCATAGGGATCAGCAGTGCATAAATATCAGCAGGAGCCATATGAAAATACCGCTTGGAGCGGAAAATAAACTGAAGATTCAGCATATCAAATTTCTCACCATAGGCAGTGGTGATCTGCCGGAGATCATCACCGGAAAAAAGTTTTTTGCGGACACGCCATATCTGAGTGAAATAATAAAGGTCAAGTGCCATTCCATAATCAAACAGAAGAGCAGAATCATGATTCTGGATGCGGGAAAGGGGATAGTAGAATTCGTTTCCCTTCATGGCATTTATGAGTTCACTCATAGTAGTGCAGGTGATCAGCTGGTCAATATCCAGCTTGGAATGTCTGCGGAAAAACTCCCTGTAGGGAGAAATATCAATAGGATCTGTATTACGGTGGTCAAAAATATTTGTCATAATTTCTTTCAGGACACGAATTTCGTAACGCTTGGAATAAAGCTCAAGAAATTTTCGCTGTTCCGAGTTTGCAAACTGATAAATCTTTGAAAAATTAATAAAAATAGAAGATTTCAGCAGCTTTTCAATCTGACCACGGTGAGTTTCTGTTTCATTTACAGAAGCCCAGATATCTGCATATTCCGGTGTTCGTTTCAGATAGGCAATGGCCTGGCTGGTATTCGGAAGCTGCAGGATTTCCTGAATCTGTTCTTCTGTGATAAGTTTACTCTGCATGGCACGTATTTTGGCTGAAATTCCGCTGTAGGAAAGCAGGCCTCCCATGATGCATCACTCCTTTCAGCGGTCAAGAAGCTGCTGGAATAAATCTTCCGAAAGCTGTCCGTGATTCTGATTGTAAAAGTTTTCCAGGTTTTCGAGGGCTTTTTCTGTATTATGACGAAGCATCGTTACTTCCTGGTTTTTCTGGTCTTCCAGATTGTTACGAAGTTCCTGGATTTTCTGATTAGTTTCTTTTTCAAGGGCGTTGTCGAAAGCCTTACACTGGTGCTCCATTTCATCAGAAAGAGCAGCTTTGTTTCGATCTGCGTCCTCCATAATGCGTTCAGCAGTTATTTCGATTTCGGAAAGCTTATTTAAAATCTGTTCCATATTCACACTCCTTTTGTCTTGCTTTTTGGGAACTTTATCATATAATACACCTTTTGTTAAAAAAATACCATTAAAAAATGCACAACAAATAGTTATTATTTTTATATTATATATGCAAGGCTACTAAACAGGACGTTATAAATATTCTGAATAGTGTTGAGGAACAGTTGAGGTCAGTTTATGTATGAACAAGTCAAAATACTGCTTGCTGTAATTTCGTGAATCCTGTATGATAAAAGATGCTTTGGACAGATGTCCGGGAATAGCGGAAAAGAAATATAAACAGCAGTATAACAGTAAATTTGACACATTGTGTGCAGGAGGATATATGAGACTTAGAAATATACCAGGAGCAAAAGATGCTATTACAGGAAGTGAATATGTAGTGCAGAATCCGTCAGAATGCCGCGGAAAATGGGACGCACAGTTTCCACAGAAAAATCCGCTTCATATTGAAGTAGGAATGGGAAAAGGGCGTTTCCTTATGGACATGGCCAGGCTTCATCCGGATATCAATTATGTAGGAATTGAGATGTATGACAGTGTACTTCTCAGGGCACTTCAGAAAAGAGGAAAATTGGAAGAAGCAGGAGAAAAACTGGATAATCTGAAATTTATGTGTATGGATGCAAGACTGCTTCCGGAGGTTTTTGAGAAAGGCGAAGTGAAGCGTATTTATCTGAACTTTTCCGATCCGTGGCCGAAGGCAAGACATGCGAAAAGACGTCTTACTTCCAGGCAATTTTTGGCAAGATATAAAGAAATCCTTGATCCGGCAGGAACAGTGGAGTTCAAGACAGACAACCGGGAACTCTTCGAATTTTCACTTGAAGAAGTAAAAGAGGCAGACTGGAATCTGCTGGCGTATTCTTTTGACCTTCACCATGAAGAAGAGATGATGGAAGGAAATGTTATGACAGAGTATGAGGAGAAATTTTCTTCCATGGGAAATCCGATCTGTAAACTGATCGCTTCTTATAAATAATGTTATATCAGATGGGGATTGACTCCCACCACTGATACTGATTTGTTGCTCGCCACCTACAGAGTTGGGAGTCATTTCACATCTGATATAGCCAGGAGCATGGGGTAACTGTTCGTTTGATTTATGAAATTTTGTCAGTGAACAGTTGCGCCGGTGCTGCATATGATATAGAAAGAATGCCTGACTGGTTTCGACCAGACGGGAAAAGGAGAATCATATGCCGTCAAAAAAAGGAAGCAGCCGTCTGCAGGCAATGATGGCGCAGTTCAGCTATGATCACAGGTGTGCGGACAGCTGCCTGAATAAAATAAGAAAAAATTCTGATGAATTAAATAAATTCCTGGATTCCCTCAGTCCGGGAGGGAAGAATAAAAAAGAAAAATAAACTTTTTGAAAAAAATATAAAAATTTTCTTGACTTTTATGTCGGGGTTTCATATAATGATTCTTGCGTTGAGAAATCAGCCAACACCAAATTGAATAAAATGTGCGCTTTTAGCTCAGTTGGTAGAGCACCTGACTCTTAATCAGGGTGTCCAGGGTTCGAACCCCTGAAGGCGCAGTAGAGACACTGTTTTTGCAGACATATGAGAGCTGCGGGGACGGTGTTTTTTCTTTGTTTATGCGGGTTTGCGAGTATTTCAGGAGGATAGATGCATACTGCTATTATAAAGACATGAGAAAGGAGTGGACGCCAATCCACTCCTTATTTATCATATATTTATTCATCTGGTAAGCTATATAACAGATTTTGATTATCATCTGTTGCAACTATTAGTTTACCGGGTGCATCTGAAGTGCCTGTTTTTTTAGACCAATATGACATTAAGTAATAACCATTATATCCAGTATCCCTGATTTCATACGAATCACCGTTCGGACCCATGCCAGGTATTGTTAGTTTCCCATCTTCAATTTTCCAGGATCCCTGAATTTCTTCGACATTAGGATTAAAATCTTCTCTAGATTGGAAAGAATTATCATTTGCTCTGTAATATCCTAAAAGATGCTCATTTCCATCTTCTGCCAGATTGACGTATTCGCCATCAAGAGTTGCCCCTATTCCTAAAGAATAAATTAAATATTGGCCTGAAAAAGTGGTTGTCAATTCTTCCTGTGTCAGAATGGGATATTCTGTGTAATGTGCATTTAAGTAATTATTTTCATATGCATCTATTCTTTGGGGTTCTCCCGTAGTTACAGAAAGTAAAAAGTTTCGCATTGATTTATAATAATCTTCTGCTGCCTGAGATTTTTCAAGTTCGTTCTGTTCTTGTTTAGCTGTTTCCTGATTTTGCTGCCTTACTTCCTGGCCTTCTATATCCTGTGGTAAGCTATGATTTCCGTCTTGCATTAGCTCATCAAATACATCTTTGATATTTCCTGACTCCAGCACAAAATTATATTTAGATGAACCGATTTTTATAACACATTTTATATCATTACCATCTACCAGTTGTTTGGCGATTGCTTCACCGTAATTACTATTTTGACCAGAGATATAATTGTCTATATCTTCTGCTGTATTTAGCTCAGAAACTGTAGTATTTACATCTACATATAAATCACCATTTGGTGCACTTCCGTATAATTTATATTCATTTACTGTATCACCAATTTTAGTTTTAAAAATTTTATCATCAGACGATATATAAGTTGCCACATGATCACCGTATTCGAAAAGACGAAATGCTAAAACATATTTTCCCTCTCCAACAATAGTTCCTGTGTCATCTGATATAATATATGCAATAACCTTTAAATCACTTTCTGAAGTTGCTGTATTACTGAATGTGCCAGTTACTTCTGATTGTATAACAGGATTTCCGCTTTTATCTCCGAAATCATCTACACTTTGTTCTAGTGTCCAGGTACCATTATCTTTTGCCATAACAGGTATTGCCATTATTGTGATCAAAGATAATATTAACAAGATAGATAAAGTTTTTTTCATTTGTTTTTTCATAATACCTTCCCTTTTCTGCATTTCACCCCATACCTTTCTTACATGCAATCTAATTGCAGCACATTTTTTATTTTGAAAAAAGACCTGATTGACAGGCTTTATTTCCATAAATTTAAATTGCCAAGTTGCGGATAATATGTAAATATTAGTACAATAATCAAAATTACAAGAAGAAAAATTAGAATAGGAACAATCTTTGATGTTGATTTAGCTGGCTTAATGCCAGGCTTAGATTGTTTGTCCATATATGCCTTGTTTTCTTTGAATATCTGATTCAGTCTTTTCCTTTCGGCATGTGAAAGATTATTGCCCTTAGCCATTAAATCATACATCTCCTGTTGACGTTGCAAATGTTTCTTTAATTCAGGAGAATGTGCGGCTGCACGTTCCTCCGGAGACCTACCCATATATTCACGTTCCATTAAACTCATATGCTTGTCCCCCTCCCTTAATAACTGTATTATACTATACTGACATTGCGCAAAACAAGAAGTTTCTCTTGATGAAAAAAGCATCGATTTTGGTGAGAGATTTATTTTGCGATGTCAGATATGCTACATTTGGGGGAAATCTTACAGCGATTTTAACACATGATAGGTTTTTCGATGCCAGAAAAATCCGATATGCTTGGCAATTGACATCGATTTGAAGGCAAAGGAGATTTCTCGATGCAAAATTTCTTGAATGTACCTTTTGATGTGGAAACAATGATTTTTATCGGGACATTTGGTGTTAAAAAGAAGGAGGGCCGGGCAACCAGTGCCCGGCGAGTATGAAAAAGAAAAATATCTATGTAAAAAAGCGTTTGCTTTATTTGCTTATTAATATACCGGGAATCTGTGATGAAACTGTGATAAGAAGTTGAAGAAAACGTGAGGATTTTCTAAAAAAGAAATAAATTTTCTAAAAAAGAGTTGAAAATAAATTTTTCACGGCAAAAATTAGTCGTTGTAAAAGTTCGCTCACTCATTTATAATGAAAAACAGATTCAAAAGATGAGTTTATAGGGAAACAGGAGGAAAGCCTTGAAAAGAGAATTAGTTATTGTAATTGATTTTGGTGGTCAGTACAATCAGCTGGTTGCAAGACGTGTCAGAGAATGTAACGTATA
>CAKRLX010000043.1 GCA_934359835.1 uncultured Blautia sp. | reverse complement strand
ATCATTTCTTCAAAGGTGCTTTGTATTGCTTCAACTGTTTTTTGTACACGCAAATCTTCTGTTCCATTTAATAACATTTTTTTCTCCCAACTTTACGATAGGCAACTATTTTGCAAGAAAAGTGGCATATGCCACTATTTCCAAAATTCTGCCCGTTGTTTTTTATTTTCAAAAAGAATTATAATGCATATACAAGAAATAAGCAACCTAAGTTGCATAACGAAAATGTAGCATGGTTGTAGATAAAAGTCAAGAAAATAAAAATATATGGAGGTAGTAGTCATGGAATATATAGCATGGAATATTGGCAGAGGAGAAAGTAATTATGAGTAGAAATGAAGAAGTAACAGCTTTGCAGGAAAATGAAATGGGGACGCTTCCTGTGGGAAAACTTTTACGAAAAATGGCTCTTCCACTGATTTTTTCCATGTTCGTGCAGGTACTGTACGGTCTGGTAGACAGTATGTATGTGGCACAGCTTGGTGATTCGGCACTTACGGCAATTTCCCTTTGTATGCCGGTGCAGTATCTGGTACTTGGTGTCGGGATCGGAATCGGTGTGGGTGTCAATTCCGTTCTGTCGAAGAAGCTGGGAGAAAAGGATGAACATGGTGTGAATCGAGCTGCAGGAAACGGCTTTGTACTGGTATGGATCGTATCCATTCTCTTTATCATTATGGGACTGTTTGCAATAGAACCGTTCTATCGGATACAGACAGATATTCCGGAAGTGCTTGATATGAGCATTTCCTATAGTCGGATTATCAGTATTATTTCTTTTGCGGCATTACATGAGGTACTTATGGAACGGCTTTTGTCAGCTACCGGAAAAGCAAACCTTACGATGATACCGATGCTGACAGGTGCGGTAACGAATATTATTCTTGATCCAATTATGATTTTTGGATGGTTCGGATGCCCGGCCTTTGGTATTGCAGGTGCGGCTTATGCAACAGTCATCGCACAGGCAGTTGCTGCAATGGTTGCATTGTCGTTGAATCTGAAATTCAATAAAGATGTGAAGTTTAGAGCCGAAGGTTTTGCCCCGAATGGCGGTATTATTGCTGAAATCTTGAAAGTAGGAATCCCGGTTGCATTGTCACAAAGTCTGATTTCAGTACTGGCTTTTGGCATGAACAATATTCTGCTTTCTCTTTCAGCAGTAGCACCTGGGATATATGTCATTTATATTCGTTTGCAGAGCTTTGTAATTATGCCGGCAAGCGGTATGAGTACAGCGGGTATTTCTATCATTGCTTACAATTATGGTGCAGGAAATAAAGAGAGAATCATGGAAACTTTAAAAAAGAGCATTGTGGTAAATCTAATTATTGCCGTTGTAGGTATGATAGTGTTTTTGGCGGTGCCGGAATTGCTGCTTGCAATGTTTAACGCCTCAGATGCTGTTTTAAAGATCGGTGTTCCGGCACTCCGCATTATTGCAGCTTCCCTGCTTTTAACTACTACAACACAGATTTTAACAGGTTTTTTGCAAGCATTAGGACGTGGTACGGACAGCTTTGTTATTGCAATTACACAGGCAGTATTTCTTCTGCTTGCAGCATGGCTTTTGTCATTGACGGGCAGTGCGGTATTGGTATGGCTGGCATTTCCGATTATGGAGGTGCTTCGATTTATCATAGGAGTATTCCTTGTAAAAAGAACATATAAAAATCAGATTATGAAATTGGAGGCAGCAGAATGGACAAGAAAGTATTGATAGCGTATTTTTCACACGAGGGAGAAGCTTATGCAGGAGGAAAAATTGTCACCCTGGAAATCGGTAATACAAGAGTGGCAGCTCAGATGATGGAGGAGATGACAGGAGCTGATGTATTCCGTATTGAGACCGTAAATCCTTATCCATATAACCACATGGAAACTGTGACGCTTGCACAGGAGGAGCAGAAGGAAAATGCCAGACCGGAACTGAAAGGAAATGAGATCAATATAGGACCTTATGATACCATCATCCTTGGATATCCGAACTGGTGGGGAGATATGCCGATGATCGTCTACAATTTCCTGGAGAGTTATGACCTGTCTGACAAAACGATTGTTCCGTTTTGTACTCACGGTGGAAGCGGTCTTTCCAATACCGAATCCACGATTGCCGACATTACGGGCGGTACAATGAAGGATGGCTTTGCAATTCCCGGTACGACTGCTCAGAATGACAGGGATACAGCCAGAAGCGAAGTCACAGAGTGGCTGAAGGAAGGTGGTTTTGTTGAGTAATAGATATAGGACGCTCGCTATCATGCTGCTGGCTGTGGGGATGATTACATCCCTTGCAGCTTGCGGCAACGCAGAGCAGATGAATACTTCTGATCAGAAAGGCAGAACCGATATGACAGATTTTGATTTTTCAGTTTTCGATAATGTAGAAATTACCGGTATAAATGTATCTGAATTGAGTGAAGAAGAACAGGCTGTCCTTTATCAGCAGGCAAGATACTGTCAGGCTATGACCGAAGCTGATACAGAAACTATGATGGAAATCACATCGCCGGCTATGATTTTTACACATATGAGTGGAAGACAGCAGACGAGAGATGAATACTTTGCAGATATAGAGGATGGCAATCTTCAATATTTTACGATTGACATTGAGAATCCGGTAGTCAATATCAGCGGGAACTATGCATCGGTGTCCTACACGTCTGTTTTGAACGCAAATGCCTACGGAGCCAGAGGTACTTATCGAATTGACGGAACCCACTGGTATGAGCAGCAGGGCGAAAACTGGATTGCGTGTAATGCACCGGAACAGGAACGTAGTAGATAGAGGTAACTGATATGAAGAAAAAACTGCGTATTGTAATTGACAGTGGGATGGTGCTGCTATTGCCATTGTTAATGGCATATTCTCTGGTGGGAGAAGCAGCTCACGAATATCTCGGCATCGGAATGTTTCTGCTATTTATTTCTCATCATATTTTAAATATTGCATGGTGGAAACATCTGTTTCATGGACGGTATACTCCACTTCGGATTGTGGGAACGATGGTTAATTTAGTGCTTGCAATCATTATGCTGGCTTTGCCGATCAGCGGTATGATACTGTCACGGCATGTGTTCCGTTTTCTGCATCTTGGCGGTTCTGCGACAGCCAGAACCGTTCACCTGCTGGCATCCTATTGGGGATTGGTATTGATGAGTTTTCATGCCGGTATGCATGGTAATGTGATGATGGGAATGATTCGAAAAAATATCAAAATGCAGCATCCATCTAAAATCAGAATATGGAGCTTACAGATACTTACTTTATTATTAGTAATTTGTGGCATTCGTGCTTTTCATAAAAATAAAATCAGCTCATATCTGTTTTTGCGGACACGGTTTGTATTTATTGACTTTTCACAGTCGGTAGTGTGGACGCTTATGGAGTATCTGTGTGTGAGTATTTTGTTTACGATCATAGGGTATGGTTTTTGGCAGGTGTGTACATGGCATACCTCCAAAACTATTTTTAAAATGGATTGACCTAAAGTAAGGTTTAGGGATTATTGTTAGTATAGCATATGAAATGATGTGATTCAAGAAATGAAAACAAGGAGGAATATTATCATGAAATTTGAAAATAAGGATACTTTTGAACTGCACAATGTATTTGGTACAGGTGAGCCTAATACAGCGTATGCAAGATATTTCATTGGTGATTCATTCTTAAATCCACTCACAGATCCAAAGTGCGGGCTATTTGCTGCAAATGTGACTTTTGCACCGGGCTGCCGTAATAACTGGCACATCCATCATGCAAAAAGCGGAGGAGGACAATTGCTTATTTGCACAGCAGGAGAAGGATGGTATCAGGAAGAAGGAAAGGATGCGGTCAGTCTGTGTGAAGGAAGTGTCATAATGATTCCCGCTAATGTCAAGCACTGGCATGGAGCAAAAAAGAATAGCTGGTTTTCGCATATTGCTGTTGAGGTGCCTGGTGAGGATTGTACGAACGAATGGTGTGAACCGGTATCGGATGATGAATACGATGTACTGTAAAATGCAAAATGATATGGAGGGAAGATAATTATGGCAAAAATTATACAGACGGCAAACATAGCATTTTCCCTGTATTTGGAGGTAAGATGTAAATGAAAAGAGTATTAACCGTTTATTATTCATGGTCAAATGGAAACACAGAAAGAATTGCAAAGATGCTGCAGAAAGAAATAGGCGGAGATATCGTCAGAATCGATACGATTACTCCGTATGAAGGCAGTTACGACGATGTAGTAAACCAGGGGCAGGAAGAAGTACAGCGCGGATATGAACCAGAGATTAAGTCACTGGGCGTTAATATTTCTGATTATGATGTGATTGCGGTTGGAACACCTACATGGTGGTACACCATGGCTCCTGCGGTGCTCACATTCTTGCATACAGAAAGCTTTGCTGATAAGACAGTGATTCCATTTATGACAAACGCCGGCTGGCCGGGAAATGTGATCAAGGATATGAAGACTGCCTGCAAGGGCGCAGATATCAAATATGAGATGCAGATTCAGTTTGATTCTACCGGAGGAAGCAGATTAGAAACTCCAATGGAAGACATTACAAAATGGATTCAGAATGTTAAGCAGATTATCAATGACTAAGAGGTGATTTCATTATGGAGTGTAAAGAAGTTTGTGTAGATGTGAGAAAATCATCTCCTGAAGAACGAAAAGAAGGACAGCGACAGACACAGCTGTTATTTCAAATCAACCACACAATGCCGCACACAGAAGAATATGATCATTTCATGCAAGAATTATTTGGAAATAATCTTGGAGAAGGAAGCTACATTACGCCGCCATTGAATGGTGCCTGTATCAGAAGTATGAAGATCGGAAAAAATGTCCTTATCAACTCAAATCTTCTGGCAATGGCACGAGGCGGAATTGTTATAGAAGATAATGCAATGATTGCCGCAAATGTACAGATTATTACCAACAATCATGATCCATACGATCTTTGGATACTTCCGTGCAAGCAGGTGCTCATAAAAGAATGTGCATGGATTGGTGCCGGGGCAACGATTCTTCCGGGAGTATGTATCGGAAAGCATGCGATTGTCGGAGCAGGCTCCGTGGTGACAAAGGATGTACCGGATTATGCGGTCGCAGTAGGAAATCCTGCGAAAGTAATAAAAATGTTAGATAAAGAAAAATTCAAGGAGGATTAAATCATGGAGAAAATCAAATTAAACAACAACTTAGAATGTCCGGCGCTTGGACTAGGAACATACATGCTTTCACCTGATGAGGCATACAACAGTACACTGGAGGCATTAAAGATGGGATATTCCCTGGTGGATACAGCAAACTTATATGCAAGGATTATGGCTTATGATATATGAAGTAGAAGTATCCGAACAGGCTGACAGTGATTTGAGAGGAATTTTTGAATATATTGCTTTTGAATTGCAATCGCCGGAAAATGCAAGCGGACAACTTGACCGTCTGGAAGAACAGTGTGAATGGTATCGTACAATGTTCGAAGCCTGTAAGAAAAGATCATAGTTTCGTGGTTTTGCTTTATGGGAGTGGGCACCAAAGCTGCCTTCTGCGTCTGAGGCATGGAAGGACGACAGTTATGAAATATGTGAGAAACCGGTGCAGGAGATAATAAAGAGATTCTATGAGCATGAGGAAGGAACCTCGCTGATGGAACATTTATAAAGGAAAAAGAACAGAAAAATATGTTGTGAGGAGATAGTGGAGTCAAGTTTCCTGTTTACAATAGTCTCAAATTACGATAAAATATTCTACTAAGAGTATAAAGTTAATAAAACAATAATTTCAGATATATTTATTAGAACAGGAGAAATAAAATGCTTGGGCTTAAACCGATCAAAACACTACCTATTCGTGAGAAAATCGCAGCAACGCTGCGAGAGGCAATTTTGTCCCGGAAGATTCCTGCAGGAGAGGTTCTGACATTGGAAAGTACAGCACAGGAACTGGGGGTCTCCATCACGCCGGTGCGGGAAGCCTTTCAGATTCTCGCAAGGGATGGTCTTTTGGAATTAAAACAGAATAAAAGGGCCGTGGTTGTAGGAGTAACAGAAAAAACAATCCAGGAACATTTTCAGATTCGGGCAGCATTAGAAAGTGAGGCCTGTGTTCTCTGCTGCAAGAATAAAATTGATCTTAAAAGAATCGATCAGATTCTCAAAGTCTCCAGGGAAGTGATAGAGGATGGTGATTACGAAAGTTATGCCAGTCTGAACCAGACGCTTCATATGGAACTGTGGCTTGCAGCTGGAAATGACAAGCTTCAAAATATGTTATCAGAGCTATGGAATGGACTTTCCAGGGGAATGAAGATGCATGAAGAGGAATACGTACGCAAATCACTTAAAGATCATGAAGAGATTGTTGAGTGTATCCGTAGCGGAAATGAAGTGGAATGCTATCTTAAAATGCATGCCCATATTGAGGAGAGCTGCAAAAATTTTCTTCTTCAATACGCTTAAACAGTAAAAGTATACAAAAATCAAACACTATTTTTTTGCAAAACGTCGAAAATGTCAAATTATATTGACATTTCCAACGTTTTTATTTATTCTATATTGTATACAATATAAAATATAAATAATAAAAAATCAAAGGAGAGGTAAAATGAGTAACAAAAACATCATTGTTAACACTTCTGAGCCAGGTCCGGGAATTCTTGGCAGAGGAGATATGTTTGCAATCGCGGTAGGAATGGTAATTGGGTCCGGAATGGTAACTCTGATTGGACCGGCAATGGCGTATACAGGATATTCTGTATGGCTGGCCTATTTAACAGCAATTGTTATGGGATTTTTTATGGTGTTCCCATATATTATTCTGGGAGGAACCATGCGAGTGGCAGGAGGTCCATATTCTATTGTGACTAATCTTTCTGGTGTTAGTGCAGGTGGACTGGTTGCCTATACAAAATTGGTAACACCGATTCTGAATAGTTCTTTTGCGCTGGCGTTGGGATTGTATATCAATAATCTTCTTCCGAACATTACAGTCAAGGCAATTGCAATTGCAGGTGTGCTTATCCTGTTTGTGCTGAATCTTCTTGGAATGGATATTTTTGCAAAAGTCAGCAAAGTACTGTCTACAATCCTTTTGATAACAATGATATTGTATGTTGTTTTTGGACTTACACAGATCAGACAGCCGATTTTTGATTTTTCCGGTGAAAAAATGTTTACTGGCGGATTCAAAGGATTCATGCTTGCTGCGCTGCTTCTGATCAACTCTGCCAATGGTTATTACAATATTCTCTGGTATGGAAAAGATGCAAAGAAAGCAACAAAAGATGTTCCGTTTGCCGCAATGTCCTGTGTACCATGTCTTTTGGTTATTTATGTAGGACTGGCCATGGTAACCGGAGGTGTTCTTCCGCATGATGAGGTAGCAGGTGTAGAAACGATTCTTCCGGCAGCACAGGCAATCCTGCCGTCAGCTGTCTACAAGATTTTTATGATTGGTGGACCAATTATGGCAATCATTACAACACTGAATGGAGTATTTAATGATGTCAGATATCCAATCGCGCAGGCTGCAAAAGATGGATGGCTTCCGAAAGGAATTCTGAAGGAAAATCGTTTTGGTGCACCATTTCTAATCTATACATATACATTGATCGTAGTACTGCTTCCGATAATTTTTGACATGAGTATCGTAACGATCACAAATATTTTTCAGGTGATTACATTCTTCATGAATGTAACGGTTGTATATGCAATTTCACGTCTTCCAAAGAAATATCCGGAAGCATGGAGTAAAAATAAATTCCATCTTAAACAAGGCGGTCTCTATGCTTTTTGCACGATCAGTATTATCATATATACAGTGATTTTTATGAAGGGAATCTTCAGTATCAAGCCAGCATATGCGATCTCCGCAGTTATCGTAATGATTGTACTGATCCTGATTGGAATTTACCTTACAAATAAGGGTGGTATTCGTATTGAAACATCTATCTGGCAGCCGTCTGAGGAGGAAAAAAATGACTGATACATTTACAAGAACAGAACTAAATCCAATAAAACTGGGAGAAATGCTGGAGGAACTTGAGAACACAGTAGAACTGCACAGTATATCTGTGCGCTATAAAGGAAAGACTGTTTTGGAAGGAGCCTGGGCACCTTTTTCACTGAATGATCCGCAGATGATGCATTCTCTGTCAAAAATTGGAACCAGCATCTGTGTTGGTTTTGCTTTAGACGAAGGGAAAATTCATCTGGAAGATCATTTTCTGGATTATGTGAGAGAAGAGTTGCCGGCGTCGTATGATGAAGCACTGAAAGATATTACTATTTATGATCTGCTCACTATGCAGGCAGGGTCAAAGGAATGCTGCAACAATGTGTGGTTTTCCAGAATCGAGAAGGACTGGGAAACAAACTGGCTGAAACAGCCCAAAATTCGTGAAGACATCGGGAAGGCTTTTCATTATGATTCCGGATGCAGTTATACACTTTCGAGAATAGTGTCTAAGGTTATGGGAGAAAACTGTCTGTCCATCATGCAGAAGAGAGTTTTTGACAAAATAGGATTTGGCAGAATCAACTGGCTGACAAGCCCGGAAGGCCATAACACTGGCGGTTGGGGAATGTATCTGACTGTATCACAGATTTCTGCGCTGGCACAACTCCTGCTCCAGAAAGGAAACTGGAAAGGTGAACAGCTTGTGCCAGCCTGGTGGATTGAAGAAATGGGAAAAATGAGAGTAGAAATCCCGGGAGATGAAAAGAAAGCACTGACACATTATGCTTATCATATAAAAGCAGGAAAAGAAATTTTTGCAGCCGAGGGTGCATTTGGTCAGTATCTGATCTGCTTCCGCGATCTTCCGGTAGCAATCGGAATTACAGCAGGTGCACGGGAATATCTTGCAGCAGATATCTGCCTGAAATACATGAAGGAAGCGGTTTCTGAACCATGTAATGAGGAGCAATTGGAGGCAGCAGAGAAAGCGCTTTGCGCCAAGCTAAACAGTCTGTCACTCGTCCAGCCGGAGGGGACATTTCGAACTGCCAGAAAAGAAACTGCAAAATTATTTGACAGAAAGATTCTTTTTACAGAAAATCCACGAAAAGTCGAGAGTGTAGTGCTTACAAAAGAGGGCTATAGAATAAAAATTGAAGCAGTGATCAATGGTGAACAGAAAACTCTTTATGCAAGTTATAAAGCATGGAAACGAAACAATCTTTATCCAGAAGATTTTACAAAAAAATATCAGAGTGTGGCTTATGCAATGGATGCTGAAGCATTGTATCTGTCTGTAGGACTTATAAATACTTCTTATAAAGAAGAATACTGTCTGTGGGTAAATTCAGAAGATAAAGTTATTGCAACATGGCGTCCAAATGTAACTTATCTTCCAGAGGAACCAGATATGGTCTGGAAATTCACTGGAACTTTTGAATAAAATATCTTATAAAAACAAAGATGTTTTGTAATTATTATTGCAAAGCCCCTTTAGTTTTTTATCAAGAAATTTTTTTACTATATGCTAATTCTTACACATTTTTTACAGTATCATGATTAAAGATTTTATATACTTTTGTTATCGTTCTTTTGTATGAACGATGAAAGAAAAGGATGCCAGGAAATGAATATTGTAACAGCAGCCTGGCAAAAGGTGAAGAACGTGATTGATTTTAATTCCAAAAAAGGATTTATCTGCGACATGGATGGAGTTATCTATCATGGAAACAGATTACTGCCGGGTGTGAAAGAGTTTGTAGCCTGGCTGCAGGAAGAAAATAAACAATATTTATTTTTGACAAATAACAGTGGAATGACACAAAAAGAGCTGCGTCAGAAGCTGCTGCGTATGGGACTTGATGTTCCGGAAGAACATTTCTACACAAGTGCATTAGCTACGGCAGAGTTCCTGAAACAGCAGGCTCCGGGCTGCTCGGTGTTTGCAGTTGGAGAAGCAGGACTGACCAACGCATTATATGATGCAGGGATTGTAATGAATGATATGAATCCGGACTATGTTGTGATTGGTGAAGGAAGAAATTATTCCCTGGAAACACTTACCAAAGCAGTTAATCTTGTACTTGATGGTGCAAAACTTATCGGCTCAAATTCAGATGTATCAGGACCAATTGAAAATGGAATTGCACCTGCCTGCGGAGCTTTGGTTGCTCCAATTGAAATAGCAACAGGAAAACAGGCATATTTTTGTGGAAAACCAAATCCTCTCATGATGCGGACAGGTCTCAGATTACTGGGATGTCATTCCGAAGAAGCAGTAATCATAGGGGATCGTATGGATACAGATATTATTGCAGGAACTGAAAGCGGTGTAGCGACAGTACTGGTCTTATCAGGAATTTCAGATGAGAATACGCCGTCAAAATACGCATATCAGCCGACCGTTATTTTATCCGGAGTAGGCGAGATTGTAAAAGAAACTAAAAAGTTACAGTGAACGGAGTAAACAGTCATGCTAAAAACACATACTCGATATAAAAATGTAATCATTGACTTTTGCTTTTTAGCGTGCTAAAATCGAGAAAACAGGAAAAACAAAGACGTTTTGCAATTATTATTGCAAAGCGTCTTTTTGTTTTTCAAAAAAAGGAGGCTGGTGGAAATGAAAGAACTGATCCGACATACAGATCATATTAATGAGCTGCTTGCAAGATATGGAGTTAAATTCGGAATTTATAAAAATAATATCTTTAAGGAACAATTATTTCCGTTTGATGCAATTCCAAGAGTGATTCAGCACAAGGAATTTGAATATCTGGAAAAGGGGCTGAAACAGAGAGTACTGGCTCTGAATCTTTTTCTGAAGGATATTTACAGTAAAAAACAGATTATCAAAGATGGTGTGATTCCAGAAGAATTTATATTTATTTCCAGCGGCTATCTGGCACAATGCGAAGGAACGATACCTCCGAAGGGAATTTATTCCCACATTTCAGGAATTGATCTTGTCAAGGGCAAGGATGATGAGTGGTATATTTTGGAAGATAATTTAAGGGTTCCATCAGGAGCTTCCTATCCAATGATCGCAAGGGAACTGTGCAGGAGATGTTCGCCAGAAACATTCAAAAATACAAAACTGGAAGATAATCGTGATTATGCAGGCCTTCTCAAAAAAACAATGGACTATGTAAACACAGGAGGACATAATGTGATCCTGACGCCAGGAAGATATAATGCAGCTTATTTTGAACATTCTTATCTGGCGGAGAAAACAGGAGCACATCTGGTAAACGGATCAGAACTTTTCGTTGAAGATGAAAAACTGTATTATCTTACAGCCGGTGGAGAAAAAGAGCGTGTTGGTGCAGTATATAGAAGAATTTCAGATGAATATCTGGATCCGATGAATTTTAACCCGGAATCATTAATTGGAATTTCGCATATTTATGATGTTTTCCGCAAAGGAAATGTAGCTCTTCTGAATGCACCGGGAAATGGAGTGGCTGATGATAAAGGAATTTATTACTTTGTTCCTAAAATGATCCGCTATTGTCTCGGAGAAGAACCGGTATTACGGAATGCTCCGACTTATCTGCCGTATTATACAGAGGATATGACATATGTTCTGGAACATTTCGACGATCTTGTATTAAAAGATGTGGCAGAAGCCGGAGGCTATGGAGTCGTATTTGGAAACAGTATGACCAGGCAGCAAAAAGAAGATTTTATTGCATTGTTAAAGAAGGAACCTCGAAGATTTATCGCACAGGAAGTGATTGATTTTCAGGATCTGGATATTATGGAAAACGGAGAAGCTGTTCCGAGAAAAGCAGATCTGAGAGCATTTGTGCTAATGGGAGAAGAGCCTGTTGTATGGAAGAGTGGACTTACCAGATTTTCGAGAAATCCAGACTCATTTATTGTTAATTCATCGCAAGGAGGAGGTTTTAAAGACACATGGGTATTATATCAGTAGAACAGGCATCCCGATTATATTGGCTGGGAAGATACACAGAACGGGTTTATTCAACCATCAGAATGTTTTTTAAAAGCTATGACAGGATGATCGACACAGATGACAATTGTTACAAGGAATTCTGTGACTCTGTCGATATTCCGGATATTTATGGATCTAAAGAGGATTTTCTTAAACGATATCCATTTGACGAGACAAATCCGGATTCCATTATCAGTAATTTAAACAGAGCATACGATAATGCAATTGTTCTGAGAGAAAATATCAGCACAGAAGCACTTTCTTATATTCAGCTTGCAATCTATGAAATGTGTAAGGCGAAAGAAAGCAGTGCACCATTATTTGAACTGCAGCATGTACTGGATGAAATTCTGGCATTCTGGGGCAATATTGATGACAGAATAGACAGTGAAGAAATTCGTAATATTATCAAGGCAGGAAAAAGAATCGAACGTATTGATCTGTATGCACGGCTGGGAGCAGAAAAGAAAGAGATCCAGAGGGAAGTATATCGTATGATTCCGAAGGTAACGAGAAGTGGTCTTTCATATCAGAAGGAAAAATTAAGCAATGTGAAATTTTTGGCAGAACAGGATGATCAGAATTATTATGAAATCGTAGCAAATGTAGAACAAATATTTTAGCATACAAAAAACAGGAGCATTTAATCATGTACTTACAATTTGATTATCAGATGCAAATACAATATTCAATCCCTGTTGAAAAATGTTATTACACAATAAAATGTATTCCGAAGACAACAAAGCGCCAAAAACTGGGCGAGGCAGAAATTGAGATGTATCCGCAGTCAAAGTGGTTTTATGGCATGGACGGATGGAAAAATAAATTAATTTATGGAAGCGTTCAGGAAACTCATGACAGTTTTAAATTCCATATTAGCGGAAAAACAGAGATATTTCCGGTGGATTATGAGGAAGAGGCTGAACCATGGCAAGTTGGAATGTATCGGCATCCTTATGGAAAATGTATTCCGGGAGAACTGCTCAGACAATATTTTGCCTCGTTCGATCTGAAGGACTGTGAGGCTTCATTGGAAAAGGCTATTTATATCATGCACTGTCTGTATCAGGATTTTTCTTATGCATCCTGTCAGACAGAAGTGACGACAGAAGCGGAAGAAGCATGGAGAATCGGGAAAGGTGTGTGTCAGGATTACGCACATATCTTTCTTGTTCTTCTGCGGCTTGCCGGTTTTTCAGCGCGATATGTCTGCGGGCTTCTGGCAGGGGAAGGGGCAAGTCATGCCTGGGTAGAAGTTTTCTATAATGGAAGATGGATCGGTCTCGATCCGACCAACAACTGCAGAGTCACCGACAGTCATATTAAGCTTGGAGATGGAAGAGATGCTTCAGAGTGTGCCATTAACAGAGGCGTTCTTATAGGCGGTGGTGATCAGAAACAGACCATAACGGCAGTCGTTAATAAAATATAGAACCAGAGGAACATTCAAATGATAGAGACTATTGCTTCCGTAGGGCTTCCGGTAGGAGAAGTCCTGCGGATTAAAAAAAATCGTATTCTTCCCGAAGATACAGAGAAAAATGTTGGAAGAATCAGTATTGTTACAGGAATCCATGGAGATGAATTGGAAGGACAGTATATCTGCTATGAATTACAGCGAAGAATAAATGAAAAAAAGGAGTGCCTGAAGGGAGTTGTAGATATTTATCCGGCTATGAATCCGCTTGGCATTGATTCGATCACAAGGGGAATACCTGCTTTTGATCTTGATATGAATCGGCTTTTCCCGGGAAATATCAATGGAAATATGACAGAATATCTGGCAGCTGAGATTATACGGGACGTAGAAGGGTCGGACTGTGTTCTGGATATACATGCGAGCAATATTTATCTGACAGAAATTCCACAAATTCGGATCAATGAGCTGCACGAAGAAAAACTGGTTCCACTGGCACAGGAAACAAATGTTGATTTCATCTGGGTCCATGGTGCAAGTACTGTGCTGGAATCTACATTTGCGTACAGTCTGAACAGTACAGGAACACCGGTTCTTGTCGTTGAGATGGGAGTAGGAATGAGAATAACAAAGTCTTATGGTGATCAGCTGGTTGATGGAATTTTCAACCTGATGAAAAAAATGGAAATATGGACAGGTGAAGTCAATACTCCAAGAGAACCGATTATTTCGAGAAATCCAGAGGATGTCAGTTATCTGAATGCAAAAGTCAGCGGTATTTTTCTCCCATCTGTGAAGCACTGGGTGGAACTGAAAAAGGGAGATATGATTGGAAAAATCGTAGATCCATTGGGAGGAAAGATTCTGGATGAAGTTATTGCACCGGTGGATGGAATTTTATTTACAATCCGTGATTATCCGGTTGTCGGAGAAGGTTCTCTGATGGGGCGTCTTCTAAGAAAGGAGGCGTATCGGAATGAATAAACGAATTATCTATGAAATGATCGGATTATACAGAGATGATTTTCAGATCACAGGCTATGAATTCGGAGAAGGAAAAGAGTCAGTCTGCATTGTGGGAAGTTCCAGAGGAAATGAGGTACAGCAGATATACTGTTGTTCGAAACTGGTGAAAAAGTTCCGGCAGCTGGAAGCGGAAGGACGAATCTGCGAAGGTCATAAAATACTGATCATTCCATCGTTAAATCCATACTCCATGAATATACAGAAACGTTTCTGGTCGACAGATAACACGGATATCAACAGAATGTTTCCGGGATATGATCTGGGCGAGACAACTCAGAGGATCGCAGATGGTGTATTTCAGGAAATCTCAGAATATCAGTTTGGAATCCAGTTTACTTCTTTCTATATGCCTGGTAATTTTGTTGCGCATATCCGTTTAATGGATGAAGGATACAGCAGGATAGAAACTGCGATGCAGTTTGGACTGCCATACGTGGTAAAAAGAAAGGTACGTCCGTATGATACAGCCACACTGAACTATAACTGGCAGGTATGGAATACAGAGGCATTTTCTTTGTACACGACGGCAACAGAACAGATCGATCCAAACGGAGCCGGACAGGCAGTGCTGGCAGTTATGAATTTTCTCTCTGCACAGGGTATTATCCGATACCAGGTACCGGTGCTTGCAGAATCAAAGGTTATTATAGATACAGAGCTTGTATCTGTCCGTACATCCGAATCAGGGGTGTTTGAACCATTGGTAAAAGCAGGAGAAGAAGTCAGGGTAGGACAGCCACTTGCAAATATCATTCATCCGTATGAGAGTGAGCTGATAGAGACACTGTATGCGCCGGTGAATGGCAAAATCTTTTTTATCCATAATGCGCCGTTAACTTATGCAAATACAGCGGTGATAAAGCTTGTACGGTGAAAGAAATGTGCAATATGGTGTATGCCATGCCAGATGAAATAAAAGACGGAAAGATTGCAAATCAGTCTGTTGGAGTAAAATCCAAAGAAGCGATTCTTGATATGATCTAATAAGGAACAACATCAGGGCTCTGAATCTGTTTGGCAGGTTCAGAGCCTTGTTTTAAAGATATTATAGGGATTTTCAGAATGCTATTAAATCTTTTTAGTGGAAAAGAAAAAATACTAATGCAGGCAAAAAGATTGTTGAGAGTAGTTTTATCAGAAAAAGTATATGGGAAATTGAGACATGTTTTTCAAGTAACAGTGACAGTTTTTGAAAATTATGTGGTCGGTCAGACTACGGAAGCTATAATACTTGGAAGTATTTGTTATATAGGAATGAAAATATTAAGACTGGATTATGCTGGGATGATCAGTATTGTGGTTGGGATAACAGCATTGATTCCAATATTAGGAGCATACATAGGTGGTGTGCGTGCCCGTGTTTTCTGTTGCGTATGCGTTGATAAAAGAGTGGGTTGCTGATCGAGAAAAAGGATTACAGGAAAAATGTAATGAATATAATAATAGAAGGAGATAGGCGCAACTATGAATATTTAGGCTTCACAAAAAAAATAGCACTCACCTCTTGATAATGGAAGTCGATTTTTGTCCTGCCTTGTGTATCCCGAAAGTGGCTATTTTACAGGCTTTCCGGGGTATCAGTCATTTTGTCTGGTATTGTAAAGCAGTGT
>CAKRLX010000042.1 GCA_934359835.1 uncultured Blautia sp. | reverse complement strand
GAAACCGCCGTGTACCGAACGGTACGCACGGTGGTGTGAGAGGACGGTGGTTAGTCACCGCCTCCTACTCTATTCATTCATAAATAATGAATAAATTTCTGATTCTGTGAAATAATAAAATCTGTAACAGAAGTGGCAGTATGAACTGCTGTTTCTTTATAAATTGAATCAGGAGGACTATCTCAATGACAAAAAATTATGAAAATGAGAACAACAAAAATTACAGCAAAGACAAAACAACCGGCAGGAATTCAATGAACAGTCAGAACAGCGGAAAAAACAGCTCCAGAAATTCATCAAAAAACAGTTCTACAGATAAAACTTCAAGTGCATATAATGAGGAACAGAGATACTAAAAGTATCAGAAAGGCTTCGCTTCGGCGGAGCTTTTTTCTGACAAATTCCTTGCTATTATTATTCGTTACATTTATAATGAAATTATATCAGTCTACATAAAAATCAGTTGTTTTTATGTACAAACGGAACCCTAAAAAGGAGGAAGGCGAATGAAACCAAAAGGAAAACGGACACTGGCGTGGTTGCTGGCGTTTACTGTGGCATTCAGCAGTAATTCATTTACTGTATTCGGAAGTGAATTTACTGATGATGAGGTGCAGGAAGCAATTCAGGCAGAAGAATCTGTAACAGAGGAAAGTACACCTGCAGAGACAGGAACAGAAGAACCGCAGGAAACAACGCAGACAGATGAAACCCCGGAAGAGACAGCGGAGGGAGCATTAACAGAGAAAATCACAGATGATGTCCAGCTTCAGGAAGAAACAGAAGAGGTTTCTGAGGAAGAAATCCTGTCTGAGGACACAGAAGAAGTTTCTATGGAGGAAGATGCAGACGATCCTGAAGAGACTGTGATCGAAGAAGAGGAGGAACTCTTTTCTGCAGGTGATGAAGGAGTGGAAGAGAACGGAAACGAAGAGCCTCTTATCCGGTTCACAAATGAGGATCTGCAGGACGGCTATCTTGCGACAGTGTACACAGAAGAAAATTATACACTGGCACTGGATACATCGAAGCTGGCAGAAGGACAGACTGTAGAATGGGAAATCGGGTACAGCCATTATGTAAATGATATGTCTGAATTTGCAGAACTTCCTTCCATATTTGGAATTCAATTCTGGGAAGTAAAAGATTCTGAAAATAAAAACGAAAAACTTCTTGAACTTGACGGAGCGAAACTGGCAGAAGCGTGTGAATGGCTCAGCAATAATATGGGTAATGATTACTGGTTTGAAGTAAATGCAAAAGTTTCAGTAGAAAACACAAAAGATCCGTATGTGGCATTTGTAGCGCTACGTTCCATGGAAACGCGTCGTGAAGTTCAGGGACTGCCGGAAGATGCGGTGCTTCTTGTAGGTGATGATGTGTCTGTGAGTTCATCTTATGCATGCTTTTTACAGGATTCTGATCACCCATTCCCGAATGGCGGTTCAGGGGAAGCACATATCAGAAATGTGACAGTAAAGAATTCAGTAGACGAAAATACAGAAGAAAATCAGGGAGAACAGCAGCAGGTATGTGAGAGTAAAGGAAGCGAAACAACCGGCTGGAAGATCACTGCACTGAACACAGGAACTGCAGAAGTAACATATGAATATACAGTAAATGACGGTGAAACTGTATATGAAGACAGCTTTCTGATTTTTGTAAGTGAAGACAGATTTAACCTTGATATTCAGTATCCGGCATCAGGTTCAGAAATGCTTCCTGAGAGTGAAATCACCATTCCGGTTCACCTGTATCATGACTGGTATCATCAGAGTGAAGAAGGTGAAGACCGTGATGGAGAAGAAGTTTCTGAATGGAAACTGGAACTGGATCCGACAGAAGACGGCTGGTCTTATGATGAAGATGTTGTCAGTGTTGAGATAGACGAGGAAACTCATCAGCTGACAGTAACTTCAAAAGCACTTCCGGATGACAGGGAAGCAATGGGGACAGGAATCCGCCTGAAAGCATCTGTATATAATGAAGAAAATGAAGAATGGGATGCAGTTACACATCAGGAAATTGGAATCAATGTCCGCAATGAATACGATGTTATTTATCCGGAATTTCTTGATGAAGATCCGGAAGTTCTCGGAACTCTGGATCTGAACAGCAAAGATCTGGAAGTGAAGCATTATAAAGCAGGAAGTGAAACCACTACCAGAGAAGATATCACCTGGCGTCTTGAGTACGATGAGGAGGGCTGGGAAAAAGTAGAAACCGAAGAAACCGGAAAATATGGTCTTCCTGTTCTGAAACGTGTGACACCGGATAATACCTGGGTCAGGGTATATGCAAAATGTGAGAAGGAAGATTGGGAGATTGACCGAGAGTTCAGATTTGACCATCTGGATTATTCTGTATGGTTTGAAGATATGAGAGGCGGGGAAAACAGTACATATCTTTTTGCAGATGAATCATCATATGAACTGACCGTAGATACAGAGAACCTTACAGACATGAAGAATGCAGAGCTTGGCTGGAGATTCGGATACAGGAACTGGGAGCAGGAAAACAGTGAGTTTATGCTTCTGCCTGATGATTTTGCAGAAACAGTTGGTGAATTCTGGAATTCTGATGAGGAATCTGATAATAAACTGATCCTTAATGCAGGGAAACTTGCAAAAGCCTATAACTGGCTTTGGAAAACAGAAAGTGATACATACGGATTTGAAATTCAGGCAGTTGTATCTGTAGGGGATGAGGTTTACTGGGAAGAACCGGCAGGTATCCAGCCTGTACAGTACAAAGAAATAAATTATGAGATTCCGGATCAGGACAGAGCTCTCTTACCGGGAGAAACAGCATGGATCGATAAGGAATTTAACTGCTGGCAGAGAAATGCAGAATATCCGTGGGGAGAAGACACACCGATCACGATCACAAAAATGATGATCTCTGATCCTGATGTGTGCAGTCTTGTGAAACAGAGCGGCGGATGGCTTCTGAAAGCAAAAGAAGAAGGAACCGCAAGGGTAGTCCTGAATTACAGAGACCTTAAAGGAAAATCAAGATCCGCTTCCTTTGAGGTACAGGTAACAAACAACGGAATTTACTGGGTAGAGCTTGAATATGCAGACGATTATCAGAAACTTACGGAAGGTGAAAATATTGTCACACCGAAAGTATACTTCAAAGATCAGGATCATCCGGAAGGCGAAGTACTGGAAGAAGACTATGAGTGGGAAGAAGAGATTGATTATGACGGAGGCGTATTTGAGAACATTGAGTGGACAGAGGATGGAAATCTGAAGATAACCGCAAACAATCCATATGGAGAAAGCAATGGACATATTCATGTGAGAGCTTTTTCCAGTGAAAAAGACTCTTATGGTGATCCATTGTGGAGTGCAGATGGAAACTTCAATGTATGTGTCACAGATCAGACAGGAAGGATCGTGCTGAAGGAAGTTCCGCAGAATGTAAAAACCGGTGAAAACCTGAACATGCTGGACTATAAACCAACAGTAGTGGAATATAACGATGAAACTAGGGAATGGGAAGAAGTTCCGGCAGATGAGTATGAATTCCTTCAGTATCATGAGGAAAATGACTGGGATGTTCTGGCAGAGGCTCAGGTACCGACGCTTATTCGTAAAACTTCCAGACGTACAAATGTGAGACTTGTTGCATACATACCAGGAGCGGACAGAGAACTTGCAAGTGCAGATTATGAATTCGATTCTGTTTATGATTCCAATGTGCAGTGCCAGCACAGATTTGATACAATAGAATCAAAAGAGCCGACCTGTACAGAGACAGGATACCATCTGGTAAAATGTGATTACTGTGGAGAAACTACAAAAGCGGAGATACCGGCGACCGGTCATACAATGGAAACAAAGATTGACAGTCAGCCAGGCTGTGGTACAACAGGCAAACAGCATCAGGAGTGTAAAATCTGCGGAGCGAAACAGAGCCTTCCGGATATTCCTGCAACAGGCAAACATACCTGGGGAAGCTATCAGAAGACAACTGCGGCAACAGTCCTGAAACAGGGAACAGGAACAAGAAAATGTACAAAATGCAGTGCGACAGAGACAAGAAAAACAGCAACACTTAAAGCAACTGTTGAGGTACAGGTTTCCAGTCTTCCACTTCAGAAAGGCAAATCTGTAAATGTGGCAGTAACAGGAATGACAGGTGACGACTACCTTAAGTCAGTTACATCTTCTGATCCGGGAGCACTGAAAGCTGCAAAAGCAGGCAACGGTGCAGTAAAACTGAAAGCAGTGAAACCTTCCGGAAAAGTGACAGTGACAGTTCAGACAGCGGGCGGTGCAAAGAAGACCATCACAGTGACATTGCAGAAGGGCAAAGTAAAAACCAAAAAGATCACAGGCGTGGCAAAGAAACTTACCCTGAAAAAAGGTAAATCCTCTGCTCTGAAAGCAGTACTCAGCCCGATCAGCAGTACAGAAAAGATCAAATATACAAGTTCCAATAAGAAGGTTGTGAAAGTGGATTCAAAAGGACGAATCAAAGCGCTGAAACCAGGAAAAGCGACTATCACGATCAAATCCGGCAAAAAGAAAATCAAATGTACTGTAACGGTTACAAAATAACAAAAAGTCTGAAGGCTCCGCTCCGGCGGAGCCTTTTCTGTGTCGCCAGTATGAACAAACATATAGAGCAGAACCGGCATACAATAAATAAAAAAGGAAGGAATATCATGTTTCCCATAGAAACAATTTCTGCCAGAATGCTGGATTATTATGTGGGACGCGAAGATGCGATGATCATAGATCTGAGGGAGGTCTCCTCTTATAATAAAAGTCATGTGAAGGGTGCCATAAATATACCATATGATCAGCTTGGAGAGAGCAGTGTCCCGGACAAAAGCCGGTTGCTGATTTTCTACTGTGACAGAGGCGGCGCAAGCATGGCGGCAGCCAGGGAATATGTCAGAAAAGGTTACCGGACCAGATCGGTGATCGGTGGTTTTCAGGCCTATCGGGGGAGAAATCTTGTGCAGCAGTGAACAGCACTGTCTTGTAATTTACGGATAATCATGATAAGGTAAAAAGGAAAAAAACAAGTTGCTGAAAACAGTGACAAAATGATTGAAAGATGCCAGAAGGAGAGATAATCAATGAAATACATGTTTGCATCCGATATACATGGTTCAGCATATTACTGTCGTAAGATGCTGGAAGCATATAAAGAAGAAAAGGCAGAGCGCCTGGTGCTTCTGGGCGACCTGCTTTATCATGGACCGAGAAATGATCTTCCGAAGGAATACGCACCGAAGGAAGTGATTCCCATGCTCAACGATATGAAGAATGAAATTTATGCAGTCAGAGGAAACTGTGAGGCAGAGGTGGACCAGATGGTACTTCAGTTTCCTGTAATGGCAGATTACTGTATCCTTGCAATTGACGGGCTGATTTTTTATGCCACACATGGACATGTCTATAATGAAAATAATCTTCCGCCTTTTAAAGAAGGAGATATTCTGATCCATGGCCATACACACGTGCTGAAAGCAGAAAAAAGAGACGGTTATATTCTTCTGAATCCGGGTTCTGTATCTATCCCGAAAGAGGGAAATCCACCGACTTATGCAGTTCTGGAGGATGGTGTTTTTACAATTAAAGATTTTGATGGAAATACCGTCAGAGAAATGAGGCTTGCATGAAATATATGGAACTGATCGCACCCTGCCACTTTGGCATGGAAGCAGTGCTGAAAAGAGAAATCCTTGATCTTGGTTACGAGATCAGTAAAGTTGAAGATGGAAAAGTTACTTTTATGGCAGATGCACCGGGAATCGCACAGGCAAACATGTTTCTGCGTTCTACAGAGAGGATTTTGCTGAAAGCCGGAGAATTCAAGGCAGTTACATTTGATGAGCTCTTTGAAAAAACAAAGGCCATACCGTGGGAAGAATATATCCCGAAAGACGGTAAATTCTGGGTAGCAAAGGCAAACTCTGTAAAAAGTGCCCTGTTCAGCCCATCTGATATTCAGTCTATTATGAAGAAAGCCATTGTAGAGCGACTGAAAGGTGTTTACGGAATTTCCTGGTTTCAGGAAGATGGAGCAAGTTTTCCGATCCGTGTTTCTTTTATGAAAGATATCGCAACTATTGGAATCGATACTTCCGGTGTTTCTCTTCATAAGAGAGGCTATCGTCAGATGACTGTAAAAGCGCCGATCACCGAGACGCTTGCTTCTGCACTGATCATGCTGACTCCGTGGAACAAAGACCGTATTCTTGTTGATCCTTTCTGCGGAAGTGGTACATTTCCGATTGAGGCTGCAATGATGGCAGCAGATATGGCTCCGGGAATGAACCGTTCTTTCCTTGCCGAAGACTGGAAACACATTGTTCCTCGTAAATACTGGTATGATGCGCTGGAGGAGGCGCAGGATCGTGTGAATCTGGATATTGACACAGACATTCAGGGATATGATATTGATCCTGAAGCGCTCAAGGCTGCCAGAGCCAATGCAAAAATGGCAGGTGTGGAAAAACTGATCCATTTCCAGCAGAGGCCGGTGAAAGAACTCCGTCATCCGAAACCGTATGGATTTATTATTACAAACCCGCCATACGGGGAACGTCTCGAAGAGAAGGAGGCGCTTCCTGCTCTGTACCGTGAGATCGGAGAAAGCTTCCGAAATCTGGACAAGTGGTCCATGTATCTGATCACTTCTTATGACCGTGCGGAAAATGATATCGGAAGAAAAGCGGACAAAAACCGCAAGATTTACAATGGTATGCTAAAAACCTATTATTATCAGTTTCTTGGACCGAAGCCGCCGAGGAGGAATGGATAAAATGAAAAAAGTTATTTTTGCAACAGGAAATGAAGGCAAGATGAAAGAAATCCGTGAAATTCTGGGAGATCTGGATATTGAGCTTCTTTCATTAAAAGATGCCGGGATCCATGCGGATATTGTGGAAGACGGAAAAACATTTAAGGAAAATGCACTTATTAAGGCAAGAGCGATCCGTGACCTTACAGGTGAGATCGTTCTGGCAGATGATTCAGGACTTGAGATTGATTATCTGAATAAGGAGCCGGGTGTCTATTCTGCCCGTTATATGGGTGAGGATACTTCCTACCATATCAAAAATGCGAACCTTGTAGAACGTCTGAACGGTGTTCCTGATGAAAAAAGAACAGCAAGGTTTGTATGTGAGATTGCGGCTGCTTTTCCTGACGGAACAGAAAAAACAGCAAGAGGAACCATGGAAGGCCGTATCGGTTATGAAGAAAGCGGCGAAAACGGATTTGGCTATGATCCGATTTTTTATCTTCCGGAATTCGGCTGCACATCAGCGGAACTTTCCATGGAAGAAAAAAATAAAATCAGCCACAGAGGGAAGGCTCTGCGTGCCATTAAGGACGCACTCCGATGAAAATCCTTGTAGTCAGTGATACACATGGACATGATGAAAATCTGGAACAGGCGGTATACAGAGAAGCTCCTTTTGATATGCTGATCCACTGCGGTGATGTGGAAGGCAGAGAGATTTTTGTTGAGGCGCTGGCAGAATGTCCCTGCTGCATTGTTTCCGGAAACAATGATTTCTTCTCAGACCTTCCCAGAGAAGAGGAAATCGATATAGCAGGAAAGAAATTTCTGGTCACGCACGGACATTATTATGGTGTATCGCTTGATATTTCAGGAGTTGTGGATGAAGCAAGATCCAGAAACTGTGACGGGGTATTTTTCGGACATACACATAAGCCCGTATTTGAGAATGTTGACGGTATCCTTGCAGTGAATCCGGGAAGTCTTTCTTATCCGAGACAGGCCGGACGCAGACCGAGTTATGCAGTCCTGGAGGCAGCAGATGAAGGGCAGATAATCGGGGAGATAAGATATCTGTAGCTTCTTCTGATAAACTGCGAAGCAGTTATTCGGTTATGAGCAAGTATCAAAGCGGATTGCGAATATCCGCTTGAATAAAGTGGAGTATTTCGCTGCAACTGGTTGTTGCTGTTCAGCCAGTTGTGGAGAGGTACTCTTTTTTTGCGCTATAGGAAATTACTCCGTAATGTTCCAATAACATAAAATTGACTTTTTGAGGTGATTACTCATGCGGAATTGACTGCTTTGGGACAGTACTGAGATTTTTGTCAGCCTCAATTTTGGGTAGTTTGACCGCAAATCGAAAAAATGTCAAAAGAAGTCAATCAAATTAGAGAACTGCGTTGACTGCAAATCGCAAAAACACCAAAAGGAGTCAATCAGATTAGAGAACTGCGTTGACTGCAAATCGCAAAAAAGTCAAAAGGAGTCAATCAGATTAGCGAGTTGAGTTGACTGCAAATCGCAAAAATGTCAAAAGAAGTCAATCAGATAAGAGAGTTGAGTTGACTGCAAAACGCAAAAATATCAAAAGGAGTCAATCAGATTAAAGAAATGAGATGACTGCAAAACGCAAAAATGTCAAAAGGAGTCAATCAGATGAGAGAAATGAGATGACTGCAAATCGCAAAAATGTCAAAAGAAGTCAATCAGATAAGAGAATTGAGTTGACTGCAAATCGCAAAAATGTCAAAAGAAGTCAATCAGATTAGAGAACTGAGTTGACCGTAAATCGCAAAAACATCAAAAGGAGTCAGGTGGTTAAAGTAATATGAATATTACATAAATTCGACTCTTTTGTATTGGAAAAACGATACTCGCTATGGTATTATTTTTATAAGAAATTATACAGGAGGAAGGCGTATGAAAAAGAAAAGAAGAATCCTTGCGTTTCTTATTGCCATGGTGATGATGGTGACGGATATATCCGGCATCTGGGCGGCCAGCGAGAACGTGCAGGATTACACATCGGGAACAGAAAGTTCTACAGAAGAAAAAGGTGAGCAGCAGAGCACATCTATGAATGTTGCCGCGGAAGGAGAAGGAACGGTCGGTTCCCTTGTGTCAGATGAACTCCAGCAGGAATTTACCAGGACACAGGCAGAAGCGTATATCAGTGATCTGACTGTGGAGGGAAAAATTGTGACTGTCAGTTATGTCACAAATGTACAGGCAGATCTTGTGACAGGAATCTTTACAGAAGATGGCAAGAGTCTGCTGGCTTCCGGCCATGCACTGGTAGAGCCGACGGAGCAGACAAGCGTGCAGATCGAACTCAGCGATACACCACCACAGTATTTCAGGGTGTCGGCATATCTTCTTGATCCGGAAACAAGAGAACCTGTCTGCGAGGCATATGATTCTCAGTATTATACAAAAAATATTCAGGATCTTATGAGCAAGACAGCAGAAGATTTCGAGGAAACGGACCGCCTTGTGTATCTGGATACCGGCTCTGAGGAAAATCAGAACCTGAACTTCGCTGTATATAATGAAAGCATAGTGGTTTTTAATGAAGACGGAACGACTGATATCCTTACTAAAAATGCAGACGGAACCTGGACCTTTACCAATGCAAGTGCAAAGGCAAAATCGCTGAAAAAAGGCGATATCATTGCATATAACTATAAGACAGGCCTGATGGATGCCTGCCGGGTAGCGAAAGTCACTGTAAAAGGAAATACAGTCACTGTTACAACAGGTGATGCTCTTTATATTAACGATATATTTGAGCAGTTCAGAATCCATACAGACGGAGACGACGGTGTAAAAGTCAAAAATGTGGATACCTCATGTATGAGCGAATATCTGACGTATAAAGGTCTTACAGACGGAAATACAGAAGAAGTAGATGTACAGTCAGAAGATGCTGCGGAGGCGGCAGGTGCTTCTTCGGATGTAACGTTGAGTGAACCTGTTGTAAAACTGGATATTTCAGGCAAGAATACCACATGGACTGCCAAAGGTAACCTGTATCTGGAGTGGGGTAAGATACGCGTGGATTATTCTTCGGCTTTCGGAAATTCTTATGTTCAGGTAAATATGGACTGGAGCATCAACTATAATTTTACTTTTGAGGGAACTACAGACGGAGAATGGGAATGGACCATGATGGAACTTACTTTTACTCCGGTAGCAGGCTGTGATATTGTTGTAATGCCTATTTTCTGCATGGAAATAACAGGAAGTATCAGCGTATCCAGTAAGATCAGCGGCAGTATAGGGGTCAGACATGACGGAGAATGGAAAAATGCCTCCGAGGCGCCCAGAATGGAGAATAAGCTGAAAATCGAGGCCTCTTTTTTCATAGGAATGAAATTTAAGGTTGCAGTTAAAATACTTGATGAGATCGAAAAACTCAAATCAGAATTTTCATTCAGTGTAAAGGCAGGAGGTGAATTCAAGGTATCGAATACAATAGAATTGCCGCCGGACATGGATAACAAGAAGCACAGCTGTAAAGATGGACAATGCCTCAGTATTGTCATAAATCTGAAACTCAGCGTGACCCTGCAGCTTGATGTTCTGAATGACAAAATGAAAACGGCGATAACACTTGCCACACTTACAGCAAATCAGGGAACTTATTTCTATTCCATTGATTACAGCGGACTGGGTGAAGGAGCGTGCCCGCATTACCTGTACAAAACATCTTTTACTGCATCAGATAAGGCAACGAAAGAACTGGTGGAAGGTGCCGAGATAAGCTTAAAACAGCTGAATGACCACAAGGAATGCGACGGAAAAGCGACTCGGAATGAGGATTGGACGACGCAGGGACTGATGAAAACAGATGCGAAAGGTGAATATTCAATTTTACTGGCGCCGGGAGAGTATGAGGCTGTTTTTGACAAAGGTTCTCTCACAGCAACAGAAAAATTCACAGTTGAAGCGGAAAGTGAAGAGCACGAGATCGTCATGGATGAGCGTGTTTATTCCATCACTTACAATATCAAAGACAAAAAAGGCATTGCCCAGCGCGGGGCAGAAGTCACTGCAACAGACAGCAAAGGCAACGTAACAAAAGTTACAGCAGATGGAAGTGGCAAGGCGAATCTCCAGCTGATCGGCGGAGCTTATGATATTGAGATCCACAATGGTGATCTGGAAAAGAAATTCAGTACAAAAGTCAGCAGGAATCTGGAAATGGACGTGAAACTTCACGGCCCTGCTTACAAAGTGACTGTATCTGTAACAGATGAAAACAATAATCCGGTGGCAGGTGCCAACATTGCCGGAATTGATTCTGAGAAAGAGAATGTACTGGATGACTCGGCTGTTACCGACGAAAACGGAAAGGCAGAAGTATATCTGGAAGATGGAGATTATACCATTCAGGCTGCAAGAACAGAGGGAAATCTGGAAGGCGAATCTTCTGTGGTTGTAAATGGCGAAGATCAGGAAGTATCCATAACTGCTTATGGAAAACGTACTATTACTGTTCGGATTCAGGACGAATCCGGGAAACCTCTGGAAAATGCCGGAGTAGTTGCTGTGAACGGCGATAAGAGATATGGCGGCATCAGCGATATGAACGGTAAAGCAGAGCTTGTCCTGGGCAGAGGAACCTGGGAACTGACTGGTACGAAAGGTGCCCGCAGTGGAACAGAAACTGTAACTGTTGCGGGGAAAGATAAGAGTGTAACACTGAAACTGGAAATAACAAGATATAAAGTCAATATTGATTTTGATGTGCTCGGGGTTGATACAGACAGAGGACATACTGCATATTTGTACAATGAAGGTGGTGGACTGGTAAGTACTTATGACAGAGCGGGTACATGGCAACTTGAATTGGCAGAGGGCAGATATTATGTTGTGCTTACTAAAGCGTGGTATGAATATTATTCCATTTCAGGAACAAAGACAGGTGAATTTTATGCCGGAATAACGAAATGGTTCTATGTTGGTGGAGATACAACGGTAAATGTTTTCGGATCACAAAGTAAAGCAAGTGTCACGCAGTCCGGAGATACCCTTTATGTAAATGGAACAGGTGGGGTAGGTACAATTCAGAAAGATGACTGTACAGGTGAAATCAAAAAAATTGTTATTGGTTCAGGTGCTGAATTTATAAGTACTTTCATATTTTCAAACATAAATCGTAGTAGTGTTGAAGAAATAATACTTCCTTCAACAGTAAAAGTTATAGATGACAGCGCCTTTTACGGTTTTTCCTCCCTGAAAAATATGACAGTTCCTTCCAGCGTGATTCACCTTGGAACAGCGGCAATCCAGGCTTCAGATATGGAAAATCTGAATATATATGGGGGATGCTTTTGGTTCGATGATTTTAAAGGTAAGACGAAAAATCTCACCATTGGTACGAAGTGCGTAAGAGGTTCTGATTTTGGAGATAAGGCGAAAAATGTTGTTTTTACAGATGAAGTTGAAACGATAGAAGCATCTTTTGCAAAATCCAATGTTGAAACGGTTGATATGAGCAATTCCAGTGTAACAGAGCTTCCATCCGGAATTTTTTCGGACTGTAGCAAACTTCAGAAAGTGAAATTACCATCAGGAATCACCAGTATCCCAAGTGGAGCGTTCAAGAACTGTAGCCTTACAGAAATTAAACTGCCGGAGACTGTTTCTGCACTAAAGAGCGAAGCCTTTTATAATTGTAGTTCACTTAAAAGCATCAAAATACCGCAAAGTGTAAAAACAATAGAAGGAGAGTGCTTTGAAAAGTGTATCTCACTTGAAACTGTTGATATGACGGAATCGACAGTTGAGAAGATTGGGGTAATGGCATTCAAAAATACTGCTCTTAAGGAGTTTACAATTCCGGAAACAGTAACAACAATGGGATCAATCATGTCCGGTGCTGCGCTGGATGAGCTGACGGTTCTTGGCTGTGAAGAAGGTGGATTTAACCTGCAGGAAGATCTTAATGCCACCGCAAAGAAAATTATCCTGAATGTTCCAAAAGTTGTTAAAGTGGGAAATTCAGAATGCGAAACGATCATCATTGGAGAAAAAGTAAAAAGAATTGAAGACTACGCATTTAAAGGCGCTTCACACCTGAAAGAGATCGTCTGGCCGGAACATATGGAATATCTGGGCTATGTGGATTTTTCAGAGCTTACCAGTCTGGAAGAGCTTATTTTGCCGGATAAAATTGATGGGGCACTATTTGGAATCGATGACATGCCAGCATCTCTGAAAAGGGTAAAAATTTCTGAGGGATTTAGAACTATATATGGGGATGCTTTTGACAGATGTACGAATCTGAAAGAAATCCAGCTGCCTGCAAGTATTGAGACAATCGGGTATGATGCATTTAATGGATGCGAGAATCTGGAAAGCGTTACATTTAACGAGGGCTCTCACCTGAAGAGTATTGGAGCACGTGCGTTTAAAGACTGTACTGCACTGAAAAAGATTGCTCTCGGCAATGAAGTTGAAACAATATATGAAGATGCATTTATGGGTTGCACAAGCCTTACAGAGGCAGTAGTACCGTCCGGCAAAACTTGCTGCAATGGAAAGCTTCTGGATAGTTTCAGTACATCATGGGCTTTTGATGAATGCCCGAATCTGGCGAAGCTGACACTTGGATCAGAGAATGTCGTCATGTCAGCTAATTCTACCATGACAGGGCTGAAAAAGATCACACTTCTGGATACTGTAAAAGAAATATCCAAAGGAACCTGCCCGAATGTGGAAGAAATCGTGATCCCTGCAAGTGTCAAAACAATGGAGCAGAGAGCATTTAATGGCTGGACAGGCCTCAGAAAAGTCACCATACTGGGGGACAAGATTCAATTGCCGAAGAGTTTATTTTCAGGCTGCACAGCTCTTGAGGAAGTGAATATACAGGGCGAAATCACAGATCTGGAAGATAATGTTTTCAGTGGCTGTAAAAATCTGAAAAAAATTGACCAGTCGAAACTTCTGAAACCTATGTATGTGGTACCGGCCGGACTTTTCGCTGGTTGCAGCAGTCTGACAAAAGCAGAGGTTCCGGATCACATCACTGAAATTGGAGCGTCGGCGTACAGGGATTGTACAGGGCTGACAGAACTGGAACTGCCAGATCATATTACTGATATTAAAGAGGGCGCATTTGAATGCTGCACGAGTCTGACAGAAATAGATATTCCAAAAAGTGTAGAGAGTATAGGTGTAGGAGCTTTTTATGGCTGCCGAAATCTGAAATCTGTGTTCATACCAGCTTCAGTAACGTCCATTCGTGAAAATACCTTTGATAACAGATGGATAGAAAATATATGCTTTGAAGACATGCATACCTATTATGGAGGGGATATTCTGTCAATCGTGTATTCGTCTCAGGGAGGAGATATAGATCTCCGGCAGGAGAGAATGCGAGATGAAATATATTATGACAGACTGGATCAGGTACATGCACAGATGAAATCCATTAACATCTTTTATCCGGCAGGACAGACGGTAACAGAACAGTATAAAGAGCATCTTGGTCTTCAGTACTGTACCTGGATCCCGTATACAGGCAGTCTGGACGATCCTGAGGCGTTTATGGCATCAGAGGAATTACAGGCAGCAGTTGGCGCAGATGGCTTCTCTGACGGCCTTTCAGAGGCTGAGACGGGCACTGCAGAGCCGGAAGTGACAGAAGAGCAGGCAGAGCCGGAAGAAGTGATCATTTCTGATGAAGAAGAATCTGCCGAAGAGAGCAGCGGCAGTGAAAGCAGCGACACCGATGACAACAGCGAGATCTCTGTAGAAGAGGAATTTGGCGACGGAGAAGAACTGATCATTAATGAAATTGAGAAGCCTGTATTCGAGGCAGCGGAGAACTTTACATCAGGTTCCGCAGTGCTGGAACTGAATGCAGCAGGGGAAGCAGTATCCGGTGTAATTCAGAAGCAGACATATACAGGTCTTGTTGAGAACAGCAACTGTTTCTTTGCAGTGGTTCGTGATAAGGAGACTGTGGATTTCTTTGCACCTTCCAATCTTCTCTTCATGACACAGGCAGTCAGTGATGATGACGGAAATCTGACGATCGAATACTGCACAGCAGATAATACAGGAATTCCGGTTCTGTACGGAGCTGAAAAATCTCTGGATTTAAGTAATGCAGAGATCACAGTTGAAGAAGGTCTGGCATATACAGGCCAGGAACAGAAAACGGCAGTGACAGTTGTATGCAGTGGCAAAACACTTACAGAAGGTAAGGATTATGTTCTGAGAGGCAATACAGCTGTTACAGATGCAGGAACTTACACCATAAAGATTGTCGGCCGAAATTCATACAAAGGTTCCGTAGAAAGAGAGTATCAGGTTGCGAAGGTGAAACAGAAGATCAGCACAGGCATGATGGCGCGCGAGCTTACAACAGGCAGCAGAGTGAGTCTCAGGGCAGCGGGTATCGGAACAATCTCCTATACTTCCAGACAGCCTGATGTGGCTTCTGTAGATGCCGGTGGAGTGATCACGGCAAAGAAAGCCGGTGTGGCTTCTATTGTTATCCAGGCTTCCGGTGATAAGAACCATATATCAGCCAGAAAGAATGTAATTGTTTTTGTCAAAGCAGGAACAGGAAATGCAGGAAACAATGGAAACAACGGAAACGGTGGAAGTCAGAACACAGGAGGCAGTTCCGGAAGCGGAAGTGCCGCACAGAAACCTGCAGTGAAAAAATCGGTTATGAAGCTGAATGCTTCCAGTCTGGTTCTTCGGAAGAAACAGAAGACTTCAGCTCTGACAGTTTCCGGTATGGTGAGCGGTGATTACGTGAAAGCAGTAACTTCCGGAAATAAGAAGCTTGTTAAGGTAGTCAGATTTACGAAGAATGGAAAGATTACTCTGCAGGCACAGAAGAAGACAGGTAAGACAACACTTACTATTCAGCTTGCCAACGGAGCAAAGAAAACAATTAAAGTAAAAGTACAGGCAGGTAAGGTCAAAACCACTAAGATCAGTATCACTAAAAAGGTGCGGATCAAAAAAGGAAAGAAACTGAAGCTGAAACCTGCTCTGACTCCGATCACAAGCCAGGAAAAAATTACTTTTACTTCCTCTAACAAGAAAGTAGTGACAGTAACTTCAAAAGGTGTGATCAAAGCGAAAAAACCTGGAAAAGCAAAAATTACAGTTAAATCAGGAAAGAAAAAAGTCACAGTCACAGTTACTGTAACGAAATAAAAAAACGGCTGAAAGCCAGCAAAATCAATGGTTTCCCCGGTACGGACAAATTGTCTGTACTGGGGAAATTGTTTAAATAATAAAAAAAATAAAAAAATTTAAAAAAAGGTGTTGACATTTGCATCTGACTGACATATAATATGTCTTGCGTTGAGCGACAAAGCAAAACGCAAACAACTAAATACCGTTAACGGGGTGTGGCTCAGCTTGGCTAGAGCGCCTGGTTTGGGACCAGGAGGCC
>CAKRLX010000041.1 GCA_934359835.1 uncultured Blautia sp. | reverse complement strand
ACCTGAAGACATTCAGGCACAGGTTGAGCCAACACTGATCATCGCTGACGATCTGAAAGTGATGGAAGAAGAATAAAAGGTGAAGGTTTGCTCAAAGTTTACTGAGCGCCGGATCTAAAATAAAACTCCCCTGAAACAATGCGTTTTTAAGACGCAAAACGTTTCAGGGGAGTTTTATTTTAGCTTCGGCTGAATCAGTTTGACTGAGAGCAAACCTTTTCTGCTTTATTGCAGACTCATCAATTTCAATTCAAAGTTTAGATATGCCGGGAACTCAGTCTAAAGCACCTTAGCTAAAAAACGCCCAACTTCTTTAGGCTTCTATGGCAAATTGTTTTACAGCAGTTTCATATAAGTTATTTCCCTGGCAATCAACAACCACAATCGCCGGAAAATTTTCGACCTCGATTTTCCTTATTGCCTCTGCACCCAAGTCCTCATAACATACAATCTCGGATTTTCTGATGCACTTTGAAAGCAGTGCACCTGCTCCTCCAACAGCTGCAAAATAAACAGCTTTATTTCGAACAACCGCATCAATTACTTCTTTTGTCCGCTTACCTTTGCCAATCATCGCCTTTTCACCCAAATCTAATAATCTCGGTGCATACTTATCCATACGGCTTGCAGTTGTAGGACCTGCGGAGCCAATTGGCCGGCCTTCCCGTGCCGGTGACGGTCCCATGTAGTAAATACAGCAGTCCTTAATATCAATCGGAAGCTTCTTCTTCTCCTCAAGAACTTGCATCATCCGCTTATGCGCTGCATCTCTTGCCACATACAATGTTCCTGTAATATAAACATAATCCCCTGCTTTCAAGTCAGCTGTCGTTTCCTCCGTTATTGGCGTATGTATATACTTATCCATGTCCTACCTCCCATTTTACAGCACTCTCATCGCATGCCTGTTGACATGACAGCAGATATTGATTGCCACTGGAAGTCCTGCAATATGTGTCGGATAAGTATTGATGTTGACAGCCAAAGCTGTTGTTGTTCCACCAAGGCCGCCGGGACCTATTCCAAGATGATTAATTTTCATTAACAGCTCTTCCTCTAAGTCTTTCACATACGGAACTTCTGAGCATTCATTCACCGGTCTTGTCAGTGCTTTTTTAGCCAAAACGGCACACTTCTCAAATGTACCACCGATACCAACGCCCACAACCATCGGCGGGCAGGCATTCGGTCCGGCATCTTTTACAGCTGTCAGAACGGCATTTTTCACACCTTCTATTCCATCAGCCGGTTTCAGCATAAAGATACGGCTCATATTTTCACTTCCAAAACCTTTAGGTGCAACAGTAATCTTTACCTTATCCCCAGGTATAATTTGTGTATGCAATATAGCCGGTGTATTGTCCTTTGTATTCTCACGAATCAGTGGATCATTCACAACGGACTTTCTTAAATAGCCGTCTCTGTATCCCTGGCGAACGCCTTCATTAACAGCCTCTTCGAAATCACCGCCAATAAAGTGTACATCCTGACCAATGTCCATGAAAATAACTGCCATTCCGGTATCCTGGCAAATAGGAATCTGTTCTCCGTCTGCAATTTCAAGATTTTCCAGAAGCTGATTTAAAATCTTTGTGCCAAGTTCAGATTTCTCTGTTTCAGCCGCCTGTCTCATGCATGCATCCATATCTGACGCCAAATAGTAGTTTGCCTGTATGCACATTTCTCTAATATTTTCAGTTAATTCATTTACGTTAATTTCTCTGACCATGCCATTCTCACCCCCGCATCATCTTCCATCTTCCGTCAGTGAACAGCATTAAATTCGTGCCACACCTGTTCTTATAGCTGCTTCTCTTACAGCCCTGGAAACATTTTCAAAGATTGCCGGGTCTAAAGCATCCGGAACTATTTTATCTGCACAGATTTCTTCATCCGGAAGAGTTTCTGCAATCGCCAATGCGGCAGCCATCTTCATCTCTTCATTGATCTCACTGGCTCTGACATCCAATGCACCTCTGAAAATTCCTGGAAAAGCCATCACATTATTAATCTGATTCGGGAAATCACTTCTTCCTGTTCCCACAACGGCAGCGCCTGCTTTTCTTGCCAGATCAGGCATAATTTCCGGGATTGGGTTCGCCATTGCGAAAAATATGGAATCCTTATTCATTGTACGTACCATATCTTCATTAATAATATTCGGGGCTGAAACACCCACAAAAATATCCGCTCCCACTAAAGCATCCGCTAATGTACCATGTTGTACCAGATGATTGGTTCGCAGTGCCATTTCTGCCTGTGCCCAGTTTAATGTTTCATCATCCCTGGCCAAAATTCCCCGAATATCACACATGATGACATTTTTAAAGCCGTAATTCAATAAGAGTTTTGTAATGGCGATTCCTGCAGCTCCGGCACCATTCACAACAACTTTACAGGCTTCCTTTTTCTTTTCTGTCAGTTTTAACGCATTAATAATGCCTGCCAAAACAATCACTGCCGTGCCATGTTGGTCATCATGAAATACCGGAATGTCCAGCCTTTGCTTCAGTTTTTCTTCAATTTCAAAACATCGCGGTGCAGAAATATCTTCCAGATTAATGCCACCGAAGCTACCGGCAATCTGGGCCACCGTCTCTACAATGGTATCCACATCCCGAGACTGAACACAAAGCGGAAAAGCATCTACATTTCCCAGTTCCTTAAATAAGAGGCACTTTCCTTCCATGACCGGCATTCCGGCTTCCGGACCGATATTCCCCAAGCCGAGTACCGCCGTGCCATCTGTCACTACTGCCACCAGATTATTTCTTCTTGTCAGCTCATAACTCTTCCTGATGTCTTTCTGGATTTCAAGACATGGTGCCGCTACTCCGGGGGTATAAAGAATCGAAAGGTCTTCCCGGTTTTTTAGTGCTGCCCGGGATACAACTTCGATTTTACCATTTAATTCATAATGCTTTTTTAGAGCAATTTCATTAATCTCCACTTTCCTGCACTTCCTTTCACTATCATGCATTTCTTTGTTAAACGTTCAACTGCTGCATTACAAATCCACATGACTATTATTCGTAAAAACAGGATACATCGCTGAAATATGCTTCATTCCTACCCGCACACATAACTCTGCATATGCTACAGCCAAAAATGCAGGGTCTATGACTTTTAAAGGAAATTCCTTTTCTAACTTTTCTCCATATCCGGCCATTCCAAGACACCCTAAAATAATGCCATCTGCTTTGTCTTCCTGCACAGCTTTTTTACAAACTGCTCTCAGATAATTTTCTGTTGCTTCCGGCTTTGTACGCAATTCCCCAATAGGAATATCTAAAGCTCTGACAGAAACCATTTTTTCTCTTGCTATTGCATTTTTCATTAATCTGCGATAAGTTCTTGGAATGTTTACGCTTTCCGAAGTCAGTACTGTGAAACGATTGCAAATCATACTTGCTGCCGCCAGGCTCGTCTCTCCTGGGCCGATAACCGGAATTCTGACATTCTCACGAATCGCATCAATTCCTACATCACTAAAACAATAAATAACAATCGCATCATAACCTTCTTTTTCTGCACGGATACTTTCCTTAACCATTTCAGCTGCTGCAAAGGCCTCATCCGTATTACAGTCTAATTCATCCGGTCCTCTTTTAATACAATCCACTGAGATTTCTGCATCAGAGGATAATGCTGTCTTTAGCATTTTCTCTCTTGCATCCATTGTTTCTCTGCTCATCGCCTTATCAGACATAATTACTTTTATTTTCAACGTAATTCACCCTATTTCTTATTGTCTTTTAGCTGCTTCCTCAACTGTCCACACATCAGATTCAATCCCTATTTTCGCTGCAACAAAACGTTTACTACGGTCTTTTTTATAATCCGCATATGCTTTGCTTACAATTTTTCCGCCCATAATAAGTGTAGGAATATTGATCATAATCAATATAACATTAATTAAATCTGATACATACCATAGATTGTCTAACTGCAATCCTGATAATACCGTCAGGGTACCAATCGGAACAAACACAAGCGCTCCCAGACATCTGGCAAAGAAAATAAATTTTTTATTCTGGGAAATTTTATTGGCTGCAATTTCTGTATATGTGAGATCACAAAGCAATGTTGTAAATGCAAACATTCCAAAAGCCACTACCACAATAATAAACACAATTGTATCCATCATTCCCTCTCCAGGGACCAATGCCTTAATTGATGTCAAAAATGTTCCGATTTTATTTGCTTTCATCACATCCCAATCAATAGAAGGATTCTGCCAGATAGCCCCAGCTGTCACAACAAAACCTGCCAAAGAACAAATAACAATTGTATCTACAAATACGCCAATTGACTGTATAAAGCCCTGTTCACAAGGATGCTTCGCATCTGCAATCGCTGCTGCCTGAGTTGCAGTTCCCATACCTGCTTCATTTGATAAAAGGCCACGCTTTAACCCCTGAGCCATTGCAGTTCCGAAGGCACCGCCAAATATTGCACTTGGCTTAAAAGCCCCACCAAATACAGCAATAATAAAACCCGGTATCTTTCCAAGGTTTAATAGAATCAATACTAATACAATCGCAATATACAACCCTGCCATAACAGGTACTATAGCATCGGAGAATTTTGCCACACTCTTAATGCCTCCAAATGCAATAATTGCAATAATAAGAATAATTGCAGCGGCAATCACATAGTACAATGGTTCTGTTACCTGTGTCGTTCTTCCAGTTACTTCATCAGCAATAGAACTTACTGCTGTAAACACATGAAACGTATGCACCGGAATACTCAACATATTATAAAGTAAATACATGACACACATTGCAATACCAATCCATGCTTTATTCTTCCAGATTTTCTGTATGTAAAAAGTAAAGCCACCTACATATTCATTGCCTTTACGTTCTTTAAATATCTGTGCCAGCGTAGCTTCGGCAAAAGATGTTGCCATTCCCAAAAAAGCCGACACCCACATCCAAAAAATAGCACCAGGTCCTCCAATCGTAACAGCACCTGTTACCCCAACAATATTTCCGGCACCAACACGACCTCCCATACTAATCAGAAAGGCGGCTAACTGAGATGTTCCTACTTCTGCTTGCTGTTTTCCTGTCAAAAGTTTTATACCTGTTGTAAATTCTTTTACCTGCACAAAACCGAATTTAATTGTAAAATACAAGCTACCTCCTAACAGAAGTAAAAATGCAACTGACAACTGCCCCAAAACAGGAATGTTCGCATAGGCTTCTATATTTGTAGGAAAATCCCACAAAAAATCTGCAATTGGAACAACACCTGCAAAAAGCTGATTAATCATCTCAAATATATATGTCATAAAAGCATTCTCCTTTCGTAAAAGTCAAAACTCTTACCAACTTCTTCTTTTATTACTTCTCAAGTTCTTCCATCCAGATTTTTCCAACTTTGATCTGTCTTCTAACCTCCGATGGTGCTGTTCCTCCAAAAGATACTCTCGCATTAACACATGCTTTGATGCTGATATCTCCTAAAGTTTCCTTTGTAACTCTTGCATCAATAGACTGCAGTTCTTCGTCTGTTAAATCTTCAAAATCACAATTTTTATTTTCGCACATTTTGACCATACGTCCGACAATAGAATGTGCTTCTCTGAACGGAATACCCTGTTTTGCAAAGTGTTCCGCAATATCTGTTGCATTCAAAAAGCCTTTGCCCATCTGCTTCTGAATCTGATCCATACGGAATTCTGTTTTTTCCAGCATTTTAGCAAAAATCTGAATACTTGCTTTCCATGTATCAATGGCATCAAATAAGCTTTCCTTATCTTCCTGGAAATCTTTATTGTAAGCCAGTGGTGTGCCTTTCATAACTGTTAAGAGCTGCATAAGGTCTCCATAAACACGTCCTACTTTTCCTCTCAGAAGCTCAGCCATATCCGGATTCTTTTTCTGAGGCATAATACTGCTTCCTGTACAGAAACTGTCATCAATCGCAATATAGGAAAATTCCGATGAATTCCACCATGTAAATTCCTCCGCCCATCTGGATAAGTGCATCATCGAAATAGATGCATTGCTTAAAAATTCCAGACTGTAATCTCTGTCACTGACGCTATCCATCGCATTTTCTGTCGGTGCACGGAATCCTAACAATTCAGCTGTTCTATGGCGGTTGGTCGGAAGGGTTGTCCCTGCCAGTGCACAAGCCCCCAACGGGCATACATTCATTCTGTCATACGTATCCTGCAGTCGCTCGATATCACGCTTAAACATCTGAAAATAAGCCATAAATACAAAGCCAAGAGTAATCGGCTGTGCATGCTGTAAATGAGTAAAACCAATAGTGATCTCATCTGCGTATTTCTCTGCTTTATCCAAAATCACAGATTCAAGATAACACAGACGATGAATAATTTCCTGTATTTCCTTTCTGACATACAAACGTCCATCAACCTGACACTGATCATTTCTGCTTCGAGCAGTATGAAGCTTCTTGCCAACTTCTCCTGTTCTCTGAATCAGACGACTCTCGATTCCCATATGGATATCTTCATCATTGACATCAAACACAATCTTTCCATCTGCGATGTCTCTGCGAATTTCTTCCAAACCATTGATAATGATATCTTTTTCTTCCATGCTGACAATTCCCTGTTCTCCAAGCATAGTCACATGTGCAATACTGCCATTGATATCTTCATTATACATACGTTTGTCAAATCCGATAGATGCATTAAACTGCTTTACAATATCGTCCATATCCTTTTCAAATCTTCCGCCCCATAAGCTCGCCATATTATTCACTCTTCCTTTCTTTCCGATCCTTACAATATACATACATTTCTGCACCGGTTGCCCACCATACATTTTCAAAAGTCTCAATATAATCCAGCAATTCTTCTAATAAACCAATTCTTCCCGGAGCCCCGATAGCAGCCGGATCCAGCTGAAGCACATAGCAAAGACCATATTCATAGCAACCATAAAACTCATCCTTCCAGTTGTTCAGAACGCCTGTATAATTGGCAATTCGTCCCTGTCCAGCCGGGAAAGCAGGATGATAATTAAATGCAAAATAAGGCAAATCATAATTCACCCAGTGAATCGGAATTTCCAGCAATTCTTCTTCTCCAAGATTCTTCCAGTAAGGTCTGTCATCATCACAAAGATTACTGGAATATACCAGCCCGTTCTTTTTGGCTATTTTTAAGGTATCCAGCGTCAGTTCACCTTCCGGTGCCCGGAATCCCTTCGGAGTAACCCCGCATACGTTTTCAATTGCCTGAATGCCTTTTCTGATTGCTACTTCCTGTTCTTCCTCTGACAACAAAGCCATATGCTCGTGATGATAGGCAAGTGCCGCTATTTCATGTCCCTTTTCAACAATTTTCTTCAGCTTCTCAGGATACTGCTCCGCAACCCATCCCGGTGTGAAGAATGTTGCACGAATTCCTCTTTCCTCTAATATATCCAGGATTCTGTCTACACCTCTTGTCATTCCATACTGTCCGAGTGACAACGTTTTGGGCATGTCCACACATGTCGGATCTAACTGCAGCCAAAACAGTTCTGCATTCAGATTAATTGTAATCATTGCGCTGCATTTCTTGCCTTCCGGCCATTCCGGTCTTTCCAGTTTCATCATCTCTACTCCCCTCCTTTAAGAATTGCTTCTATACCAGTCAGCAATCTCTGTTCCTGTCGCTACCCACACATCCTCTTTGGATGTAATATGCTGCAGCAAATGGTCAAGAATCTGAATTCTTCCCGGAGAACCGATAACCTGAGGATGGCTCATATAGGAAATGCAAAGGCCTTCTCTGTAATGTCCCCAGAACTCTCTCATAAAATTATCTTCCACAAGGCGATAACTTGAAATTCTGTCCTGACCGGCCGGTTCTGCAGGATACATATTATAAGCCATAGCTACATAATCATCGACTTCCCACTTTGTAGGAATTTCGATAAAATCTGTCTCTTTACCGTTAATAACCGTACGATAAGGTCTGTCATCGCCGCGCATGGAACTTGAATATCGAAAGCCTCTTTCGTACAGCAGTTCCGGTGTATTCTTCGCCCAGTCACCTGACGGCGTTCTGAATCCGGTTACTTCATGACCAATCAGCTTCTTGAAAATCGCCTGTGTCTTCTCGATGATTTCAATCTGTTCTTCTGTCGTCTTGCCTGCAAAACGCTCATGTGCATATCCATGATGACCAATCTCATGTCCTGCCTCTGCAATTCGTGTGATAACATCCGGATAACGCTCAGCTGTCAGTCCAGGTACAAAAAAGGTTGCCTTCACGCCATAACGCTCTAACATATTCAAAATACGGTCCACACAACGTTTTGGTCCATACTGCCCAACCGATAAAGATTTAATATACTTTTCTCCATTTGGAAGTCCACGATTGCCATTCTCCCATGTGGTATCTCCGTCTACATCAAATGTAAACATGACTGCGCATTTCTTACCTTCCGGCCATTTTAAATTTCCCATAATCTACTCCTTTCTACATGCAATTCCGCATTCATCTCTCGAATTGGTTCACTTGGTCACCCATTTATTTGTTAAATAATAACATCAACAAGCATTTTTTGTCAATGTTTTTATTTAATATTACCAATTTTTTACCAATAGTCAGCAAGCAATTACACTTTTTGAAGCATATCCATAGTTGCCTGTAGATGTGCATGCATTAATTCCTTTGCCCTGACTGTGTCACGACTGCGAATGGCATCAATAATCTGACGATGCGACTCCAGTTCTTCTCTCTCAGAAGTTGCCTCGAGTACATCAGAAAACTTGCCGTACATCATATCTAAAATCGCATTTAGCACAATTTCCAGCGTCTGGGTCATAAACATACTGCCTGTCTTTTCAGCATACAGCTTATGCAGCTCAAATTCACCAACCGTTGTCCCTGTCGTCTCATATGTATGTTGAATTTTTTTGTAGGCTTTCTCTAATTCATCAATATCTTTCTCAGAAGCATTGCGGATAATGAGTTCTACACCCTTTTCTTCCAGCACCTGACGAACCTCATATGCCTCCAACATAGAATACCGCTCAAGATTTTTGCTCATACTGTCTGTACCGGCTCCCATGCTTTTGCCTGGCTGCTGCCTCAGAAACCTTCCTCGGCCCTGATGTGATACGATGATGCCCCTGCTCTCTAACACATGAAACGCTTCCCTCAAAACATTCCGGCTGACATTCAGTTTCTCAATCAGCTCTCTCTCCGGAGGAAGCTGCTCTCCCGGTTTGATTTTCTGCTCATCAATTAAATGATATAAGTCTTCAACTACTTCTTCATATAGTAAAGTACGCGCAGAGCGATTCTTCAATCTCATATAGAATCTCCAATCTATTTAACATTATCAGCCATAATCATAACATATTTTCCCAAAACAGTATATGCCTATCCTCTAATTTAAATAGATTGATTTTCTATTTTTGCAATTTAATTCATTTCAGATTTTAACTGTTTAAACTCTGTTCTTTGAATTTTTTTATTCCTGTCCCAGCTCAGGAACTTCGGTTTTAATTCTGATACAAGAATTGCTGCAAAAATAAAAACAAATCCTGCCATCAACTGTGCGTTTATTTCCTCTCCTGAAAAAACAACACCAAAAATTACACCAAATACAGATTCAAGGCTTAAAATCAGTGATGCACTCGAAGAAGATGTGTATTTCTGTCCAATATTCTGCAGCAACAATGATAATGCTGTACAAATAACAGCCAGATACAGAATACCTCCAATAACACTTCTGTCTGCCGCAAAATGAATTGGGCGCTCAACTGTTAATGTGAACATCCACGCAAAAACGGCTGCAAATCCAAACTGAAGAATTGTTATCAGAATCGGATCTAAATCTTTTCCAAATTTTGCAACAGAAACAATATGAGCCGCAAATAAAACAGCACTCAGCAGCGCAAGGCCATCCCCCAAAGATAAGGAAATACTATTTGTAAATGTGGCAAGACATATGCCTGCAACACATAAAACAGCAGCTATCACATTATAATGATCCGGTCTGCGTTTTTCCACCGCCCAGGCCAGAAATGGCACAACGACACAGTAAGAGGATGATAAGAATGCACTCTTCCCAGGCATTGCAAATATAACACCTATTGTCTGGCTACAGTATGCCAGAAAAAGACAAAATCCAATAATTGCACCATGTATTAAATATTTCTTATTTAACTGCTTCAGCTTTTTATGAAAAATCACACTGAGTACAAAACATCCAATGGTAAATCTCAATGCTAATAAAAAGTTTGGAGAAACCGCATCTGTTGATGATTTAACAACCACCAGCGAACTTCCCCATGCAATTGCCACAATCAACAATGCAAACTTTGCTAATAAACTTTTTCTGTCTGCCATTATTATGGACTCCTTTCTTGAATTTATGCAAACATACTATCTGTTTTTAATTTTATGCAAATGTAATCATGGTTCCGGTTTTACCATTTAAAGCTTCCAGAGCACTGTCCAGGCTTGTAATGATGGCCTTTTTACTTGGATAAGTTCTTACAAATTTCATGGCTGCTTCTACTTTAGGCAACATGCTTCCAGGTGCAAATTGTCCTTCTTCCACATACTGGGCTGCTTTTTTCAGGCTCATATGCGCCAAATCCTTCTGATCGGGTTTGCCCCAGTTAACTGCCACTTTTTCTACTTCTGTCAAAATCATCAATATATCTGCCCCTACCTGCTCAGCCAGAAGTTCTGCTGCAAAATCTTTATCAATGACAGCAGCCACACCTTCCATCGTTCCATCCGGATTTTCAATAACCGGAATACCGCCTCCGCCACAGGAAATCACAATGGAGGAATCCCACAGATTTTTAATCGCCTGTATCTCAACAATTTTCTTCGGCAGCGGTGAGGCTACAACCCGTCTCCAGCCGCGTCCGGCATCCTCCTTCATCTGGTAACCATTTTCCGCTTCCAGTTTTCTGGCCTCTTCTTCCGTGTAAAATGGTCCTATTGGTTTCTGCGGATTCTGAAAGGCCGGATCGTTTTTATCTACAACCATCTGTGTAGCAACTGTCAACACCGGACAGTTTTTATTTCTGATACTCAACGCATACTTCAGTGACTGCTGAATCTGGTAGCCAATATATCCCTGACTCATTGCCCCGCATACATCAAATGGCATTGCCGGTGTTATATCTCTTGCAGTCTCTGATGCCAGAATAATTCTTCCAATCTGCGGACCATTGCCATGAACAATGGCAAGTTCATGCCCCTGTTCACTGATGTCCGCAATCTTTTCACATGTGTGTTTCACTACTTTCAGTTGCCCCTGTGCTGTCGGCGCACTGTTCCGGGACTGCAGCGCATTGCCGCCCAATGCAATGACAATTTTAGACATTTCTTTCATTCCCCCTTTTTATTTCGTCACATAATAATTTTTCCATCCTTGTTTCTCTGTTCCAAATGCTATATAATGAGAATCACAATATGCAAGGAGGTATACCAATGAGCAGTCTTGTTCCTATTCAGAGTATTTATTGTTCCAATGAAGATGAAACCAGGTTATGCAGTTTCGACGTTGAAGTCCTGTCCCAACCTGCTACTCCCTTAATTCATCCCATGTCACGTTTATGGCTGATCAATGAGGGAGAAGGCACACTTCTTTTAAACAATAAGCGCTATCATCTGACAAAGGGCACGCTCGTTTCCGTCCTCCCATGGCAGATAACTGAAATCACAGAAGTACAGTCTTCTCTCCAGTTTTTTGTTATGGCTTACTATTTTGACAATATTAATGAAATCATCAAAACCTTCTATAATCCGGACAGTATTCATTTATCCGTTATGCAGACACTGCGTAAAGCACCCGTTCTTCATCTGGATGACACCCGTTTTTCAGAAATGCAGCACCTGTTCCTTCAAATTCGTGATGAACTCCAGGCGCAGCGTCAAATAGAAGTCCATCCATCCGAAGCTGCAGATATTGAAGTTTCCGGATTAAGCAATCTGTTTATTACGAACAAACTGATTGAGATTCTGGTCTACATTATGCGTGCCAGTCATGCTCAGCCTGCATCCCCCGCATCTACTGATGCCAGCGAGATTCTTCAGTTTTTGTATACGCATTTAAATGAGAAGATAACTCTTTCCATGCTGTCCCAGAAATTTTATATGAGCGAATCATCCATCAGCTCTTATATCAAAAAGACAACTGGTTTATCCTTTTTTGACTTGATGAATGAAATGCGTGTCGGGAAAACCATTAACTATCTGCTCTATACAGATTTTACTCTGGAAGAACTGGCCGAAATTCTTGGCTTTGTCGACAGCGCCCATATCAGTAAAGTGTTTTTGGCACGAATCGGCATGAAAGCCAATGATTTCAGAAAGACTTATCAGTCCATCGGCGACATGTGCCGCATCAAAGACCGCCGTATTTTTTATGCCATAGTGTCTTATATTTATCGCAATTATGCCAATGACCTCCACCCAAAAACAGTCAGTGAAAAATTTCAGATCAGTCCAAAGGAATTGAATCGTATTCTTTTATTTCAGGTTGAAATGAATTTTAATGACTATCTGAACTTTATTCGTGTCAATCATGCGTCGGAACTGCTTCTTAAAACAGACAAGAGTATCTTAACGATTGCTCTTGAAGTCGGATATAACAGTGAGAAAACGCTTTCACGCAACTTTCTCCGTTTTCGCTCTATGACTCCCGGCCAATTCAGGCACAGCATTGAATTTCAGGAAAACAAGCTTTAACTCCTAACACAATGTTGCATAGACAACGGCTTTGATTGTATGCATACGATTTTCTGCTTCGTCAAAAACAACGGACTGTTTGGATTCAAATACTTCATTGGTAACTTCCATTTCCTGCAGTCCGAATTTTTCTGCGATTTCAGCACCAATTGTTGTGTTTGTATCGTGGAATGATGGTAAGCAATGCATAAAGATTGCAGTCTCTTTTGCCATACTCATAACAGATTGATTGACCTGATAATCCTTCAGCAGTTTAATTCTTGTTTCCCATACTTCATCAGGTTCTCCCATGGATACCCAGATATCTGTGTAAATAATATCTGCATTTGCAGCGCCTTCCTCCACATTTTCAGTAAGCGTCACCGTGCATTCGTTTTCTGCCGCAATTTCTCTGGCTTTTTCCACCAGTGATTCTTCCGGGAACAATTCCTTTGGTGCACAGGCTGTAAAATTAAGACCCATTTTGGCACAGGCAATCATTAATGAGTTACCCATATTATTTCTGGCATCACCCATATAGGTGAAATTTAATCCTTTTAATCTTCCGAAATTCTCTTCAATTGTAAGCAAATCTGCCAGCATCTGTGTCGGATGGAACTGATCTGTCAGGCCATTCCATACCGGGACACCAGCATATTCTGCCAATTCCTCTACAAGATTCTGATCAAAGCCGCGGTATTCAATGCCGTCATACATTCTCCCCAATACACGGGCTGTATCTGCAATACTTTCTTTCTTCCCCATCTGACTGCTGCCCGGATCAAGATAGGTAACCCCCATGCCAAGGTCCATACCTGCCACTTCAAAAGAGCATCTTGTACGTGTTGATGTTTTCTCAAACAAAAGGACAATATTCTTGCCTTCCAGATATTTATGAGGCACACCTGCCCGTTTCATATTTTTGAAATTTTTCGCTAAATCCAAAAGATAACGGATTTCCTTTGGTGAATAGTCCAACAGTTTTAAATAATTTCTTCCTCTGATATTTGTTGCCATTGCTTTTACTCCTTTTATTGATAATTTCTGTTTATTTTTTAAGTTCTTCCCTCTCCAGCGGCATACTCATACAGCGTGGACCTCCTCGTCCTCTGGATAGTTCTGAACTTGCCATCTCAAGAACCTGAATGCCGTGTTCCCGCAATATCTGATTTGTCACATAATTTCTGTCATAAACGATGACTTTTCCAGGCTCAATACAAAGTGTATTAGACCCATCATTCCACTGCTCACGCTCGGAAGCGATTCTATCCTTTCCACCGCACTCGATCAGCGTCACCTTATCCAATTCCAGATACTTCGCCAGAATATCAGCCAGTAGCATATTGGACTCTTCCACTCTCAGCTGACCTTTTTTCTCGCCTTTTGTAATTTCGAAAATTCGAAGTGTCCGCATAATTCCCGGATGAATGGTAAATTTGTCAACATCCACCTGGGTACATACTGTATCAAGATGCATAAACGCTCTGACAGCAGGAATATCCAATGCCAGGATTGTCTCTATTTCTGATGTTTCGTCCTCAAATACTTTCTGTGCCAGCAATTCAATCGCTTCCGGTGTTGTCCGCTGTGAAATGCCAATAGCAAGAACTTTATGACTGAGATTCAAAATATCTCCGCCTTCTATAGAAAAATCCTGCTCTCTGTCATAATAAAACGGTACTTTTCCTGCAAAATCCGGATGATAATTCAATACGTATTTGCCGTAAATCGTTTCTCTTCTTCTTGTTGGCGAATACATCCGGTTAAGACTTACGCCATTTCCAATTGATGCAAATGGATCTCTTGTAAAATAAAGGTTCGGGATTGGATCAAGTAAAAACTGACTTTCTGTCCGAACAAGACTGACCAGCGGACACGTCATCTTCACATTCAACTCTGACGCTTTCACGCCTGACATTGTTTTTAAAACCAAATCCTTCTCATCCTGAATGTCCATCAAGTATGCATACAACTGCTTTCTTAATCTCGCTGCCGATGCACCACCCTCCGAAATGAACTCTCCGACAAATTGTTCTTTTTTCTCAGTGTCCTTCAATACATCCGCCATTAAATCTTCCAGATAAACAACTTCGATTCCCTGCCCTCTCATAATTCCCGCAAACAAATCATGTTCATTTCTTGCGGTTTTTAAGTAAGGAATATCATCAAACAAAAGTCGTTCAAGGTCTTCAGGTACTAAATGTTCAAGCTCCTGCCCAGGTCTGTGGAGCATAACCTTTTTCAATTTTCCAATTTCACTTTTTACGTGAATTGCCATTGTGCGCCTCCTCCTCTGTCGTTTTAATTCACCAGCTGATGGTTCAATTTTAGTATGGATTGCATAAGAATATCGGACACAGCTTCTTTTGTTTTTCGTATTTTAACAGGTCTTTCTGCTGCTGTTTTTCAATAAATATCCGCCATTTTTCCCGTTTTTTTCTCTTTATTCCAGTTCCGTTTTAACGTTAAAATACAAAATTTTGGCAATAAAAAGTCCGTCGCTTTTTATAAAAACAAAGTAAAGGTTTGCTCGAAGTTTGCTGAATGCCGAATCTAAAACAAAATTCTCCTTTTTCTGCACAAAAAAAGTGTGCCCCTGTCATATAAGCTGGACTTAAGCTGACAGACTGCACACTTTCAAATGGTTACGTCAATGGTTATTTTTATTCTATTGTATAAGAAATAATTTAGGAGCCCCCAATGCCGCTTCGGCTCATTCCCTCCAAAATAAAAAAGGTTCGCATTCAACAACTTTATACCAGCTCAATCTGTGCCTTACCCTTCTCAAACGTTTCGCGTCATAAAAATACGTGTTTGAGAAGGGTAAGGCAACAGATGAGCCGTCAAAGTTCCTGAAGCGAACCTTCATTTATTTATTCTTCGCCTTTGAGTTCGTCCTCGATTTCTTCTACGATCTCCTCAGCTGTGGAAAATGCTCTGTCGGCTGCGGTACGTACCATTTCATCCCAAGATGTAAAGCGGGTACTTTCTCTGACAAACCCATCAAACACTTCCTCATTATATACCATAATATCGGATTTCCAGTTTGTAAATACTGCGCTGGAAGACTGAAAATCTCTGAAAGCTTCAAAATTCGTCTCCGCCTGCATGAATTCATCGGTGAAAATTGTTTCCAGCAACTTCTTATCATCGGGAGACATTGGAATATACGCAAATGCCATTTTACTGATTCTCCGGATTCTCGTAGAACTCTTTTGCTTTCTGTTCTACATATGCACGCCAAATCGGATGATCAGCTTCCATGCTAGGACGAATGACATTTTCGATACATCCTGGAATTTCACCATCAACAACCTGGCCTTCTTTGATTGTCAGGTAAAGACCTGTTTCTCCTGGAGGGCATCCTGGAATCCACATACCTTTATCTGCAAATCTTCTTGTACAGTTACCGTGAAGGATGATCTTTTCCTTTGGTTTGTCTTCAGGAATTGTATTTCTAGGTCCTACAACGATTGTCTTATCAGAGTTTTCTTCATAGATACCAATTGCTTTAAGTGTTTCCATGTTCAGTGCAAGCAGAGCCTGACAGCTTGAGCATGCGCCCTCGCAGCGGATATCGTATTCTGGCCAACGGTCAGCCATGTTGCCAAGGTATGGAATCCACATCTTCTTGTAAACATCTTTCACCTGTTCACCAACAACTTCGATCTGATCACGATGAGTTGTACCAAGACCAGCTTCTTCAGCAGCTCTGAAGTAGTCAACCTGGTTTGTATCGATACCTACAACATCACATGCGATAAGGTCAAGAGCAACTGGATCATAACTACCCATGATGATACCTACTTCCAGAGGAGTTGGTGTATGTGGGCTGTAACCGGATGCTACATTGATAGCGTCTACGATGTTGATATCAGGACGTACTGCCCACCAAACATCCATCATAGCCATTGTCAGGTTCTGCTGATGCATCTGGGAATGTACCTGATCCTGTACAGTACCTTTGATGTTCTTTAATGCACAGCTGAATACCATGGAAGCATGTGCTTTCATGATAGGCAGGTTGATGATATGATCTGCTTCAAGCAGTAAACGAGGGATTTTACATCTCTTGATGTTGGATTTGTAACCTCTTACAGCTACATTAACAAGGTCTTTTTCAGCCTTGATATCGTAAAGTTCAACGCCTTCTTCTCTTGCTACATCAGCCTGACCGGATACTTCAAAACATTCCATTGTATCACAGCCGATAGCTGCTGATTCTGCAACGATGATTCTTGAAGGCTGAGCTTTCTTAACTTCGCGGATAACTGCACGAAGTGTTTCAGGGCTTGTACATACAGCTGTATCTGGACCTTCTGCATGACCTGCATTTGGTTTCAGAATAACTGTTTCGCCTCTTTTAATCATGTTTGTAACGCCGCCAAGAAGATCGAATACCTTAGTGACACTTTCCTGGACGGTAGGTTCTTTTGCAATGGCTACAACTGCTTTTTTATCTTTTGCCATTT
>CAKRLX010000040.1 GCA_934359835.1 uncultured Blautia sp. | reverse complement strand
GAAAAGAAAGTAATGAAGGAGATTGAGTTATGTTTAAATTTCTTAGAGAGAGAAAAAAAGACAACAAAGGTTTTACATTGGTAGAGCTGGTAATCGTAATTGCCATCCTTGCAATTCTGGTAGGTATCCTTGCACCTCAGTACACAAAATATGTTGAGAAGTCAAGAAAATCCGCTGATGCCACTAATATGGATGAACTTGTAAAAGCAGTTCAGGTATACGCTGTAGATAATGCAATTGTAAAAAAGACAAATGAGATTACAGTTACTATTCAGTTAACAGAAGATGGTGTTAAAGGTGCAGATACTACAAATGGCGGTACAGCTACACCAGGCAATCTTAGCAAAGATGATATTGCAACAAAAGCATTTGAAGCATATATGCCAAACTGGAAAAATGTTAAACTGAAATCGCAGAAGTGGGGCGGTAACCCAACAATTACACTTACAATTGATGCTGAGGGTGGCGTAAAAACAACTAATGTTGCACCAAATGATTTCAAGAAATTTTATGGTGGTGAAGATACTATTGTAGATACAACTAATACAACTACTCCGTAAATAAATTCAGCCTTTTGATGAATGCATAACAATTCTTTGGTTTAAATGAATACTACTGTCTAATAACACAAAGTAAGGAGACAGAAGTATGTTTAAGCTTTTAAACAAAAAGAAAAATAACAAGGGTTTTACACTGGTAGAACTGGTAATTGTAATTGCTATCCTTGCAATCCTGGTAGGACTTCTTGCACCTCAGTATACAAAATATGTTGAGAAATCAAAGAAATCTGCAGACGTTAATAATATGGATGAACTTATAAAAGCTGTAGAAGTTTATGTTATTGACAATGCAACAAAAGATAAAATGAAAAAACAGGATGCGGTAGTACTTAGTCTTGATGCTTCTGGTGTTAAAGTAGGAGGAAAAACTCCAAGTACAACGGAAGCACCTGTATTTTACAATGCATTTCAGGAATATGTGAAAAACTGGGATAAAATCGTATTAAAAGGTAAACATTGGGATACCGATTCAATTTCAGTTAAAGTTGCCTTTGATGAAGAAGGTGGTGTAACTCTTAGTGATTATCAGCCAACTGCATATGCTGATTATGTAAAAACTGGTGACCATACAGTAACAACAGAATAACACACCCGAAAGGAACCCCCTATGCTTCTTTTCTTAGACTCCGTCCCGTACATCATAATCTTTATATTCGGAATCGTGATCGGCAGCTTTCTGAATGTCTGTATCTACAGGCTTCCGCTGCATGAATCGATCATTACGGCTCCCTCCCACTGTATGACCTGTGGGAGGAAGTTGAAATGGTATGACATGGTTCCGGTATTCAGTTGGATCGTACTGGGAGGAAAATGTCGTAATTGTAAATCAAAAATTTCTGCGCAGTATCCGATCATAGAGGCTCTCAATGGTATTCTTTATGTTCTGGTATGTGTGGTCAATGGACTGACCTGGGTCAGCCTGTTGTATTGCTTAATGGTGTCGGCTTTGCTGACCCTTAGTCTTATTGACTGGCGCACATATGAGATTCCGTTTGGAATCAATGTATTTCTGTTTATCCTTGGCATTGCAGCTACATGGCTGGACAGAGGAAACATAACTTCACATCTGATCGGTCTGATCTGTGTCAGTGTTTTTCTGGAAATCCTGTTTCTGGTAAGTGGTGGCAGTGCGATCGGCGGCGGGGATGTGAAACTGATGGCATCCTGCGGACTGATCCTTGGATGGAAACTGATCATTCTGGCATTTCTGCTGGGATGTATTATCGGTTCTGTTGTTCATGTGATCCGTATCAAAATAAGTGGTGCCGGACGAGTACTTGCTATGGGACCGTATCTGTCAGTCGGTATTTTTCTGGCTGCATTATGGGGAAATACATGGATCAGCTGGTATATTGGCCTTCTTGGCCTGTAGCAGCTTCTTTATAACTGAGATGGATTATCTTTGTGAGAGACAATGGATAATTCAGCTGATTTTCAGTTATAAAAATATGAATTTTGTCTGAGATATTTTTACGACAGAATCCATATTTTTGTAACTGATATAGCAGGAAGAGAAGAAATCCTGATAATCTGATACATAAGTTGTTGGACAGGACAACAATAAAATGGAGGAAACCTGAGAAATGGCGAAAATTTTAAATATAGAAATTGATACAGCCCAGTTGAGGGTGGCAGAGACGGACAGCCGTGGACTGAGAATCTATCGCTGTTTTACGCTTCCGGTTCCTCAGGGCGCCGTGGATGATGGTCAGATCCGTGATACGAAGACTCTGGGTACGCTTTTGAAAAAAGAACTGGAAGCCAGGAACATAAATAATAAAAAAGTATTTTTTGTTGCAGGTTCATCAAGAATTGCCAGCAGGGAAGTTCGTATTCCTTTTGTCAAAAAGGACAGAATTCAGAGTATCATTCAGGAAAATGCAACGGATTATTTCCCAATCGATATTTCCAATTATGTGTTATCTTACAGCATTATTGATATAGAAACAACAGAGCCGAAACCGGGAGAAGAACTGAAACAGTATCATCTGATGGTGTACGCTGCACCGACATCTATTTCGACGGCGTTCCATGAACTTGCCGGATATGCCGGACTTTCCATGGCGGGAATCGGTTATACTGGTGACAGCGTATATTCTGCTGTGAAAGATACATTTGCAGATGGAGTACATATGCTGGTCAAGATTGAATACAATTCCACAAGTATCAGCGTACTTAATAACGGAGAACTGGCTCTGCAGAGAACAGTCAACTATGGAGTGGACAGCGCGATAGAGACAGTGCGTGCGTTTCCGCAGTTTGGAGAAGACCTTACTCAGACAGAGGCACTTGCAGTTCTGCATGACCGGAGATGTCTGCAGAATACGTTGAATGGAATTACTGCTGCGGAACTGGCTCCGCAGGAAGAATTACTGGAAAATGCCAGGATGGAAGTTACCGAGAGCTTCCGTTACATGGTTGGAAATATTTCCCGAATCATGGATTACTATATTTCCAGAAATACAGATGTCACTTTTTCGTCGATTCAGATTTGCGGTCTGGGTGCCGGAATCAAAGGTATCCGCAGGCTTCTTGCCAATGAACTGGGACAGAGAGTAGAAGTTCTCTATGCACTTGATAAATGCACATATCCGGAATTTCCAGAATCAGAGGGACTTTACCTCTATACGGCAGTCATTGCACCGGCCCGTTCCGGAGTGAATCTGATGGAAAAAACCACCCGCAAGAAAAAAGAGGCGGAAGATAATTTACGAGGTTCGGTGTTGGTCTGTGCAGTTGGTGTGATCGCAGGGGCAGCACTTGCAGGTGCCGGTGTGGCGAATCATCTTTATCAGCAGCACATACAGGATCATCTGAATCAGAGAATCAGTGAAGAAAGTTCCATTGAAGATATTTATAATACGTATACCAGTGCAAAGACGAATTATGAAAATTATCAGAAAATGTATCAGTATACCAATACACCAAACGAAGGACTGAAGACTTTCCTGGAGGAGATGGAACAGAAGATGCCGTCAGACATTACAGTAGAGACATTCAGTTCTACGGGAACGCAGGTAAGTTTTTCCATGCGGGTTTCCAGTAAATCTGCAGCAGCCAATACCCTGATGCAGCTCCGTACGTTTGAGAGTCTTGCGACAGTTACCACGACAGGGCTGGAAGAAGCAGAAGACAATACGGTATCCATGAGTGTGATCTGTACATATGCAGATCCGGCACCTTTGGATGATGATACTACAGAATAAGGAAACGGCAGAATAAATAGGAGGCAGACAGGACATGAATTTGTCGATGCGTGACAAAAAAATACTGCTGATGTTTATCGGCATTCTTGTATTTTTCCTTGGTTGGTTCTTCGGATACCGTCCACAGATGGAGATTGCAAGTCAGATAGAAGAATCAAATGGACCACTGGAAGAGCGTTTGCAGGAGCTGCTCGATCTCGCCGCCAACAAGGATTTTTATGTAAGTGAGACAGCATCCATCCAGGAAAAAATCAACGAATATACAACAAAGTTTCCATCTGATGTAAGACCGGAGGATGGAATCGTACTTGCCCGCAACATGGAAAATGAACTTGGATTCCAGATCACAAGTGTCGGACTTGGGGAAAAAGAGTTTATTGCATCTATAGACGGAAGCTCCGAAGAGGATCTTGCACAGGAAATAGATCAGACAATGTCTGAGCAGGCAAATGAGCAGACACAGGAACAGCTTGACAATATTGAGGGAACCGATAGCCAGGCGGAAGAAAATCTGCAGAATGCTTCAGATGCAGCAGCTGCAGACCAGAGCTATACATCGCAGACACCGGTTCTGTACCGTACACAGGTAACGCTGCAGTTTAATGGAACTTATGCAGGTCTGAAAGAAGCGGTAACTTATCTTGCACAGCAGAATGGAAGAATGACACTGGACAATGTGAATGCGTCTTATGATACATCTACCGGAAATCTGACCGGTACGATCATTGTAAATATGTTCTCCATGACGGGAACGGACAACAGTTATTCAGAGCCGGATGCAGGAGATGTTGCATACGGAACAGATAATATTTTCGGAACGATCGAACAGGCAGCACCGGATACAGATGGAAACCAGACTGCTGACGGACAGGCTGCGGATCAGTCAGCAGAAGGCAGTGACGGCCTGACAGATAACAGTCAGGCAGGTGAAAATACGGAAGGTGAATCAGCACCTGCTGACGATCAGGCCCAGTCATAAGAAGATACGTATGTTAGAGGGGATGTTTTTCAGGCCCCTCTATCTGTCTATATATCGACAGTTCATTCTGGAAAGGAGAAGCCAATGAAAGACAGAAAAAGAAAGAATACGAATGCCGGAATGACGCTGATCGAGCTCATCGTTGCAGTCAGTATTTTTTCCATAGCGGCGGTCGTACTTTTGCAGAGTTTTGTTACTTCCGGGAGAATCAACAGCAAATCGAGATTGTATCTGGAAGCAACCACAATGGCGCAGAACCTGATGGAGGAAATTAAATCAAGAAAGTTTGAAGAGGTTTCGCTCGCGTTTAATTATCCGATCGACAGTACCACAGGAGATACAAGGATTAATTTCCTGAACACACAGAAGAACCGAATTGAGAATGGAACACTGGGAATCAGGGAAGTGATGCGGAATACGAATGACAAAGGTGACACGACATACAGTGATGTCAGTCAGTACAAAGATGGCGTGGATGAATCCAAAGTTACTGCATCCGTGATCTCCACAGATGGTGGAAAAACATATAAATTCAATCCACGTAAAAAAGGCAAAAATGCCTCGAAATATTATTTTGAACTGACCGATGTAAATGCAGATCATGAGAGCTTTGATGCGTTGGTGGAATTTGACGGAAGCACAGATTCCGGTTATAAAGAAAAAACTACTGCAGATACGGGAAATGGAAAGAATGATTACCTGCCACCGAATATTTCGGATATGAACAGCAAGACAAATGCACTTCTGACAGAAGCAAAATATCCAGACAAAAATTATCTTACAGAGAACCTGAAAAAATGGCTGTCGTCTTTTGATCTGGATACGGAAGAGGGTGCTGCGCTCGTTGATGAAATATATGACCATTCAGTTAAAACGCTGACACTCCGTATTGAGGAAAATGGCGGAAGCGTCAAGATTTATGCAGACCGAGAGCTGGACCCATGGGACTGGATAAAAGCAAATTACTCAGACAGGATGGATACGAGCAGTACAGATTTTGGAAAGACGATTCAGACCAGCGGAATCATGTACAGTACAGAAACGGGTGAAAAGATGGAAAACATTTTTCTCTTTTATTATCCGAATTATAACTCTACCAGCTCTGCCAGTCCTCTGGACAGGATCATACTGGATAACCGGATTAACTATGAAGTGAATTTTTATGTTTCCAAACAGCAGGACGGACAGACGCATGCACAGGAAACGCTTTATCGTATGTCTCTGACTGTAAAGGAAAATCCGACGGCGAGAAATAAATCAAACTGGAATACCAATGCAAGTCTTTACCGTGCAGTTACAAAGCTTCGTACCAATCTGGATTATGATATCAGTGATGAAAACGAAGGCGCAGAACGACTGAAAACGAACCAGATGTCTTTGACTTATCAGGCAGTGGATAATAATGGAGTGGATGGCATCAAGGCACCTGGTATATCAGCAAAGAAGATCCTGTCCTGCAACAGTCTGGATGACAGAGAAGCAGAAGACCGGATTTATACTGCAAAAGTGAGCGTATATAAAGCGGGAGCAGCTGAGAAGAATTTTCCGGACAGTGATCTTGTAGTGACGCTGGATGGTTCAAAAGAAGATTAATTTTCCGGGAGGAAAGAATGAGAAACATCAGAAAAAGAGTAAAACAGCAGAATCGTGGATTTTCGCTTTTTACAGTGATCATTGCTGTGTCGTTAGTGGGAATCCTTGGACTGCTTATCTTATATATTGCATTGTCGAATTTTCAGATGAAGATTACGGACCTGAAAGGAAAAGACAGCTTTTATACAGCGGAGCGTGCGCTGGAGGAGATCCGTGCCGGTCTGCAGGAGGATGTGGGAGATGCCATGTCCAAAGCATATACGCAGGTACTGGAAAATTATAATAAAGATAGCAGTTCAAAAGATGCCTCCATGGATCAGCTGAGAAAAAAAGAATTTGAAAAAAATTATATCAGTGAGGTGGTCAGTAAACTTCGCTCAACAGGCGATAAAGATACTTACAATCTGGCGCATCTTAAAGGATTTGTAGATCTGTACAGGGAGATCAATGAAGACGAAGAATCTCTGATCATCACAAATCCTAGTGGAAAAAAAGCGGAACTGAGAGCAATTCAGACAACAGGCAAAAACAGCGGTGACAGTGGCGTCCTGCTGAAAAACCTGAAAGTGATCTATGTAGATCCTAATGGCCGTGCAGCAGTGATCTGTACGGATATTTTTCTGAAAGTACCGGAAGTACAGTTTCCGACACCATCTACCCTGCCGGACCTTATGAATATGATTGTTGTGGCAGATAAAGGTATCATCTGTGAAGGAACAGATGCAACACCTTCTACGATTCAGGGAAGTATTTATGCCGGACTTCTTTCTGGCGATGGAACTACAGCGTCAGATACCAGTATCCAGGTGGGATCAAATGCAAGTCTCAGCATTGATTCCGGAGATAAAGTAGTCTGCGAAGGCGAGATCAATGTAAATGCAAATTCCACATTTTCCAGTGGAAATGGTGTGAATCTCTGGGCGAAGGGGCTGAATGCAGATTCAGTAAAAAATGTCAGTCTTCTTGGCACGACTTATTTTGCAGATGACCTTACCATTTCCGGGAAAAACAACGATGTCAAGATTGCCGGAACATACTATGGATATGGTTCTGTGGATTCAGCACTGGATGAGAGCTGCAGAATGCAGGAACAGTACAAAAATGCGCAGATGAACGGGGCAGATCTGAGCAGTGCGATCGTTATCAATGGTAAGAACACAACACTGGATCTCTCCGAGGCACAGAAAGTGATGCTTGCAGGAAGAAACTATATTGCAAGTTCCAAAGTAAGCGGAAATAGATCAAATAAAAATGATATCATCACCGGTGAAAGTATCACCGTAAAAGGAACGCAGCTGGCATATCTGGTTCCGTCTGAGATTATCGGAGATGGAACAAAAGGAAATCCAATGACTTATAATGATTATTTCACCCTCTTTTCTATTGATGGAAGTGAAACAATCAATATCAATACCAGTAAGGCAGTAGATGCCTGGGGTGGCCGCTCTTTAAGTGAAATCGGTGTAGATGCACAGAATCCGGTACAGACTGTATTCTATAATGACAATTCAACTGGTGAGGGTGGATATGTTTATTTCTACCTGAATTTTACAGATGACCAGAAGGCGGCAGACTTTATGCAGATGTATTACCAGAATAATCCGAATATCAAAGCCAATATGGACCGCTATCTGTCTTTCTACTTCGGTGGAGAAAATTCCGGTATCAACATCAAGGACGGACAGGCATATCTTCGTTATATCACAAATGGAAATGCACTTTCCTATGATGGAAACAAAAAAGAAGGAAATCTTCAGGAATCTACAGAATCATCAACGGGAGATGGACTTGTTGAAGAGCAGATCGGATATCAGAACAGCTGGTATGCGCTGAACCGTAAGATGATCTCCAGCGTTGACCTTCTGAATACAGCTGTCAAAGAAGATGACAACGGTACGACACATGATGAAACAGACAGCACAAGAAGTGTCTATGATAACCTGGTCAATGAGAAAAAAATGGTGGAATTCATCAAAGGAAAAATGGGCGACAAAGACAAAAATACCAGTGAATGGAGATATACATTTACAGCATCTGAGGAAGATGGTGGTCTGCAGGCAATCATGTACCACAACGGAAGTAAAGACAGCACATATACAGAGACAGCAGCAGATGGAGCAATAACTACAACGGAGATCATACCTGGTACGGATACTCCACTTACGATCAGTGAGAATATGGCACAGAATCTGCGTCTGGTCGTATGCACCGGTGATGTCGTGATAGAGGAAGGCGTAGAATTCAAGGGAATCATTATGGCAAAAGGAACGATCACTCTGAAGGCCGGAGCAAAACTGGAATCTTCTCCGATCGATGCGGCCAGAGTATTCCAGGCGCAGATGGACTCACAGGAAGAAGACAGCGTGAAGCCACAGGATTTCTTCTGGGATGGCGATCAGTATGTACTTGGTAATTCTACATCTTCAAATAACGGAAATAATGTAAATGGATCCAGTGTCTACAGTATTGCAGATTGTGTAAGCTATCAGAACTGGAAGAAACAGTAATACAGGATGGAAAAAGGAGGAAGAAGCATGAAGAGCAAAAACAGAGGATTTACCCTGATTGAGCTGATCGTAGTGATCGCTGTCATGACGATCCTTCTGGGAATTGCAATCCCTTCTCTCAATTCGATCCTGGGCTTTCGGGTAAACCGGGCGGCCAATTCCATAGCTTCTGCGCTGGACAAAACAAGGACAGAAGCGATGAACCGTCTGGTTGGAGAGATGAAACTGGAAAAAAGAGCAGACGGATATTATATCAGCTATTATCTGGATCGAGGCAAAGCCGGCAGGAAATCTGATGTACAGCAGGATCAGCCGGAAAAAATAGCTCCGGCCTGGACACAGATCAGTTACAGCGTGAATGGCGGAAATGAAAGCGTGCTGCAGGAAGGACAGAGTATTATTATCACTTATGACCGTGCGACCGGAGCTTTCCTGCCGTTACAGGATAACACATGGTCACAGAACGATATTCTGAGCACACTTGCCGCAGGAAATGACATTCCTCTGAAGCGGGAGGGCAATTACTGTACACAGATCACTGTAAGAGGCGGAAGCCGTTACAAGACTTTGCAGCTGATCCAGGAGACAGGAAAATATACGATGACTTCCGGATGGAATTAAATATAGAACAATTTTTGGAGGAGAAGATCCTATGAAGACAAAAGAAAGAAGAGAGAGATTACAGAATAAAGGTTTTACTCTGATCGAGCTGATCGTAACGATTGCGATCATAGCTATCTTTTCAGGCGTAGTACTGACTTTTATCAGCACAGGATCTAATACATATCGAAGTACTTCCAGCAGTGCAAAGGTGCAGATGGAGACACAGGAGACTTTTGACCAGATTGAAGAACTGATCATCGATGTAAACAGAAGTTTATATTATGCGAATGGTTCAGGAGACAGTCTTGGTGCTGAGATCAGGAACGATATCAAACAGAGTGGTGGGGCAAACAGCACCGGTGATAAAACTTTTATCATCTGCAATGAGTACAAAAACGGTACCGGAAGCAGTCAGTATATCTGTGATGTTCTGGACTGGGACAGGGACGATGCAACGATTTATTACAGTCAGAAGGAATTTGAAGCAGCCAGCAGTTCGGCAGAAAGTGAGACTTCTGTAGAAGCACTTATGGCAGCAGAGGATGATACGGAAGAAGAAAATGCGGCAGATGCAGGTGCATCAGAAAGTGAAACAAAAGCAAAAGATCTCAAGACGAAAGTGGACAGATCTGTCCTGGCGACCGGAATCCTTGATTTCCGTGCCGATGTATCCAAAGTGGAGTCTGACAAGCTCGTGCGTTTTCAGCTCAGCACACAGAATGGAACAAAAGAAATTGAAACACTCCACAGCGTCAGTCTGAGAAATACGGTAGAGGTAAAGAAACCGGCAGATTCCTATGACGATGCACCGTCAACTAGTGTTGGAATCAAAATTATCAATGCGCCGTCATCCGTAGACCCGGGAAATTCCTATACACTCGACTATGACCTGACAGGAAACGGCAAGATCGACCCGACAACCGTTAAATGGGAAGTGACTGCAAATAAGGAAAACGGAAGTTTCCCGACTGCAGATCCAACATATGGAAAACTGACGCTCAGCGATACGGCATCCGGCACGATTACGGTTATTGTTTCTGCAAGAACAGTGGATGGAGATATGATCACATCTGCACCGGTGACCATATCGATCAACGGAAAGGCCGCAACTCCGGAGTCATTTACACTGAGTACGAACAGTATTCTTGTAGCTGCGGATGGATCGTATGATCTCAGTACGATCATTTCCGGTGCTCTGGGATATTCGGATGGTACGAGTGCAAATACAAAAAATCCAATCACATGGAGTCTGAAGACTTCCTGTACGGAAGTTTCCCTGAATGGAAACAGCCTGGCAGTAACCAATGAAGCTGGAAAAGACAGCACCAGCGGAACCGTTACACTGACCGCAACAGAAAAAGACAGCGGTGCGAATAAATCAGCAGATCTGGAAGTAAGAATTGCAAGAATTGATCTGACACAGCCGGTTGGAACCTATAAAGTAGGAGATGCGAAACCAGCGGGAAGATATACGTACACATATATGGAGGCCGGAGCAGTAGCTCAGAGTCAGCCGGATGCAACTAATTTTGTGGTTTCTGTTAATAAAACAGACGGAACAGCTGGCGATTATATAGGTGGAGCTGATTCATTTGTAGCAGATGATGTAGGGGAATGGACTGCAAGGATATCTTATGATTTGAGCCAAGCCAAAAAGGGATATGGAACTGTAAAAGATACGCAGACGTTTAAGGTGGAAGCCGCTGAAAATAATAATGCTGATATTGAATTTTCAAATAAGGTTGCAAAGGGGGCATTTGCAGGAGCATCTTATTCATGTGGACATTTGGGAAACAATTATGCTTATATTGCTATAAATAAATCACCTGATTATAACAATAATGAACGTGCTACTTTGGTATGGTCAATTGAAGGAAATTCTGACCCAGAAACTTATATAGCTCCAGCAGGAAATGATTACAAATTAACGATAGGAAATAATGAGAAAGGGTTTATCTTAAAGGTTGTGATGCAGATAATAAGTAATTGGGATAATTCTGTAACAGCAACTTACACTGCATCAAGAAGCATTGAGGTTGTTCAAAAGGAATTAGTCGTTACAAGCCCAGCAGATACTGTTAAGATTGGTGAGACACATGATATTAATGCGGAGGCAGTGGTGAGTTATCTTGCTAATCCAGAATCTGTCGGAGAGAATCGTTATGCTACAAGACGAGTTCAAATAGAAGAATTTACAAAACGCTTTGTTCAGGGGCAAAATGTATATTCAACGAATCCTTGGAAAGTTGAAAGTTGGGTATCTGATGGAACTAAATGCAATGTTGTTGTTGAGACACAGACAGTACCTGGATATATGCAGGGAGGTTATGGATCATGGACAACAATAGGTGGTCAAAAAGTAGTTACAGTTGAGAAATAAATTAATGAGCTTATATTTCCCGAGGAGGCAATTTAATACATGAGATTCAAACACAAGAAACTTTTTATCTCAGGCACTGCGGTTGCGGCCGCAGGTGCCCTGGGAGTTGGAGCATTGCTGCAGACAGTACTTTCAGTGCAGGCATCGTCGGATATGATGCCCGGAATTGAGCAGATTGTCAGTGAAAACACAGAAGATGAGCCGTTTCGAATCCTGGAACTGGTAAATAACAGCGAAGATGCGGAAATCGGTTATTACATATCCGGGCAGGAACCCAGCCTGAAATTGTATCAGTATCAATATACGGATTCATCAGGTAATCCTCAGACGGTGCATTTCTCGAGCGTGCAGGAGGCATTAAGCAAGCTTCCGACAGCACAACGTTTAGAATTTATGCAGAACATAAAATCTGATGGAAGTACCACCGGAATAAAAAATATATCGATCGTGGCCGGGGATGACGGACCATTATCGTACAGTCCGTATACAGAAAAATATTTTCTGGATTCCGGCGATACCGGATGGACGAAAGTTGATCTGACAGATTTCAACGGAAATACCCGTACCGATACCGTATCAGTGAACGGCTCTTATCAGGAGAATTCAGCCGGAACAGGAAACTATACAAAAGCAGAACAGCAGTATTATCCGATACGAAATGATGTTTCATCAGACAAGGAGCAGACAGAAAAGTACCGGGAAAATATCCAGAACTTTTATCCATCTGAGAGCAGTGATTCCCGTGGCGCGTATTACCTGGAATTTGCAGAAGTTGAGAACGATAAAGTTAACAATGCGCTTAAAAAAGATAATGGAAAAGCAGAAATCCTTCCAGAGTATGAGTATACGGATGGAAGATACGGATATTATGAAAATGTATATACCGACCTGACAAAAGAAATTGTAGATAACATTGATGCAGCTAATAGTGGAGATGCAGAGTATCAGTTCCCCGGGGAGAACCCTGTTGGGTTTAATAAAGATGACAGTGTTCTTATACAGAATAATACAGACGAAGCTGTGAAGAGTACCATTGAGGAATCCAATTCCTTTACTTCAGGAGAGACAGTAGCCGGTACGGAAGACACTATTGATTCTTCAAACCAGGATGATTTTTCCGGAAATTCCGGAAGCAACAATGTAAGCACAGATTTTGACAGTGCATTCCAGAGTGATGAAGAGGATTCTTTCAACGGAAGTGACAGTGATACTTTTGATTCCGATATTTCTCTGGAGCAGCAGTCCTATGAAGAACCAGTGGAATCCTCTGGTGCAGATGCTTTCGCAGATGATTTTTCAGATCAGGCAGCTGATTCCGAAGATTCGTCAGCAGATGTGGATACAGAAGTGCAGAATCAGGAAGATACAGATTCTTTTACAGAAGATCAGACGGATATAGATTCTGTAGAAGATGCAGGTGACGGAACTAATCAGACGGATACACAGAGGAAGATACTTGGCAATATTCGGAATCAGAATACAGCCGGTACGCAGGCAAATCCGTATGTTTACCTTGGCGAAAACATTGCGGAATATCCATATTATAAATATGAACTGATCGGTGATATGGAGTATGTAAAGGCCGCTGCCGAAACCACAGCAAATAATCTTAAGAGTGATCAGAACTATCAGATAAAAGCTGGCGACATCCTTCTGGACAATGACCAGTACTGGTACTATAAAGACGATAACGGTACATTGAAAAAATATCCGGTTTCTGTAGTGACAGGCCGTCAGCCAGTTGCCTTTAGTGAATTACAGAAAATACCGGAAAACCTGGGTTATAATTACTATTATCGTGTAGAAAAAGTGTATTTCTGCTGCAAATCGGTGGATAACCAGAGTGAAAATCCGTCAGCCTGTGTATATCAGGGCTGGTATTATCCATCTTATCCGGCGAACGAAGACGCATATCTGCCGGTTACAGATGGAAAAGCTGCAACGCATTATATTTCAGCAGCCTCCTACAGTCTGACTCCGGGAAAGGGAAATTATGATTTCGTTCCTGGAGGAGACACTTCCTGTCAGGTGCAGGTCAACAGCTTTTATTATCAGGGTGGCTACACCAATAATGACTGGTTCAAAAAATATGTATTCCATCTGTCACCAAAAGCTTCCGAAGATGAGGAAGACGGCGAGTTTGAGAACTTTGGAATTGAAGTAGATACAAAATCAGCAGAAAATGCATCGGATTCGGTTTATGCACCAGCTGTTGAAGGGGAAGACACCGCAGCACAGAGCGTCGCTGCAGATGATGAGGCAGTGAGCGTTGATGCCGAAGGTACAGATGCAGAAAGCGTAGCAGGAACACAGCAGAGCAATGCATCTGATGAAGTAGAGTTTACTTCTGAATATCAGGAACCAGATACACAGGATGCCGGAGAAACAACCGAAGCAGTGGGCGATAACGAGGATGTTACAGTAACAGATGAGAACTCCGATGAGACTAGTGTAGATGCTGAAGTGGATGAAACGACAGAAGATGAGACTGATGAGGAAGATACGGCATCTGATGCAGGAGATGGTGAAAGCACAGATACACTGTCTGATTCTCTGAAAGAATATGATCTGATCTACCTTAATGGAAAACCGGCACAGGCTGTTGCTGAGGCGATTATTGCTTCTGGTGTGCCATGTATTGTAAATGCAGAAAAAACATCAGATGATAACGTATTCGAAACAGCATTTTCTTCGGTGATCAATTCTACAGATGCTGACGGACATTATGTAAATACAAATGTGTATTTCTTTAAAAATAATTCTTTTTCGGATGAGACGGACACAGCAGATTCGTCAAATCTGGTGAATAAAAACTTCTATAAAAATTTTAATTCACATATAGATTCAGAGGAAGATATAAGCTACGGTGATGAAGATGCAATGCAGGGGTTTGAGGAAATCATTAAATATATCAACAGCGAGAACCAGTATCGAAGCCTTGGAAATACCAGCGATGCAGCAACAGAAGCAGATGAAAGCAGCGTCAGTGACGGAAATACCGACACAGAGAGTATCGCTCCGCTGAGCAGAGAAATATCACAGGCAAGAGCAATTGAGTATATTATCAATTATAAGTATAAGCGAGTAATTACAGGAAAGAAACAGATTAATGTACTGGAAATCATGCCGAATAAACTGGCAGAAGAGGATCTTTCAAAAGAAAAAGTTCTGTCCTGGCTGGATGGTGAGGCCAGAGATCAGATAAGTGTCTGCTGTTATCATACTGGAAATGAGTCAGACTTACTGGAAGACGGGAAGCCGGGAACACGGTGGGAGTTTGCATATAATTCAGGTGATCCTCATTATAATCATGAAGGAAATCACTATATTGAGGTAAACTTTACAAAGGCAGAATCAATCAGAGGATTTTCTTATACACCGCGACAAGGCTTTAATTTAAATGCAATTTCTGGTGGCAGTTGTAATGGTATTTTGAAAAGCTATAAGGCAGTTCTCACTTATGCGAATGGAAGTACAAAGGAAATATCAGGAGATGTCAATATTACGAAAGCAGAAAAGTATGACATTGCATTTCCGAATGAACAGCATTCTGTGAAGAAAATGAAAATAGAATTTACGGATGCGTATAGTAGTACAACAACGAAGATGGCTTCCTGTGCGGAGTTCAGTGTCCTTTATTCTCAGGCGTCTGATAAAACAAATATGGATGTTGAATTTAAGAGAATGACAGCATCGGAGTTTGTTGGTCATATTGATGATATTGGTTCAGAGTATGATCTGATTTACATAAGCGATAACAATAATTACAGTAGTCAGGATGAACTTATTACAGGAGCCGGAAATCTTCGTTACAGTCATGTTGGGAGTGGACTGCTGCTAAAATGGATATCAAATGGAAATTATGAAAATGGTAACCTGAGAAAGCTGCTTGGTATTCTGGACATTGATTATTATCGTAATGCGGATGGAACGCGCTGGCATGGGCAAATCTGGAATGACACTTATACAAATGGTGGTCACAATGGATACCGTTTTACTCCGTATTCGGAATATAACGAGAATGGTGCCGGATATTATCGCGGATCTGGTAATGATATAACGAAACAGCAGTATACAGAACTGATGAATTTTGTAAAAAGCGGATATCCGGTTGTTCTGGGAGATGGACTTGTAAACAGTAATGGAACAGTAAACAGTTCTGAGGTGGGGGCATCCTCCTGGTATTATCAGTTTATGACAGATGCATTGAAGTATGACAACGTAATGACTGGTACACAGGCGGAAAACAATGATGCCATGACCTTTTATATGAATCTGGCAAAACCACAGATTGATTTTAGTGAGAAACCATTTGAGGCGCCGCGAGCAAGGGGGCTGAATGAAAAAGACAATACTGAAAATGACGGAAAGCAATATGAATATATACAAGATGGACAGTTGAAGTATGTCTTTACAATTGCAAACAATTCAGAGGTTGTTCCGGCATCAACAAGTTATGACTGCAGGCTTTATATTGATTTGAATTTTGATGGAAATATGTCTGAAGAGGAGAATCAACAGAAATATATCCAGATCCAGGATGAAACAGGAAATGTTCTTTCCAGAAATAGCAAGGGTCAGTATGAACTGAAAATAGGAAAACAATATACGCTGGTCAGAAAAATTCCATCAGATTACTATAAAGTCATGAACTGGAAGCTGGAAATAAGCAGTAATCGAAATTCTTATATTCATGTTTCGGAAACAGGATATGCAAAGCAGAAAAAGAATGGAGAGGCACAGAAGATCAATGTACTTCAGCTGGTACCAGACAGCTCTGGAAAAGAAAATCCATGTACCTGGAATCTGGCAAATGATTTGACCAGTGATACAACTTTCAAAAGGTTGATGAGTCAGGTTACAGATTTTTCATTAAATATAAATCAACTGATGGTGAGAGACATATCAAGTATGTCATACGAAGAGATGAAAGCGAAACTGGATACGCAGCAGATGCTGATCATTGGATTTGCCGATGTATATCAGGATATACCAAATAATAAAAATCAGGTGCAGGCGATTCTGGAGTATATTCAGTCAGGACGAAGTGTTATCTTCTCTCATGATACAACTTCTTATGTAAATTATGATAAGAATGAGATGAATAAACAGATTGGAAGTTATCAGGCTGGGGATAAAAATGTTATGGAGATATATCCGGATGGATATTTATCGGGGGAAAGAGTAAAGAATATTACCTGGGGACTTTCTCTGAATTCTATCCTTCGTTCTGTTGTCGGAATGGACAGGTATGGTGTGACATCAGATGAAAAAATTGATACAACATATGGAAATATCACAGTTGGTGAGTTGACGAGAAAAGGTATTACGCTGACAGATAATAAAGATGTAAGTTTCAAGGAGCTGATGGAGCTGGCAGGTGATGTGGCTTATACGGATAACAGTAAGAGTACAAGTTATGTTCAGACACAGGGATATTCCAATACAGTAATCTCAGGTCTGGATGCTACAAGAACAAAGAAGGCATCA
>CAKRLX010000039.1 GCA_934359835.1 uncultured Blautia sp. | reverse complement strand
GCAGGTTCCTATGCTTATAGAACCGAAAAAGACAAAACAAACTATATCAAAGAGGTCTACGAAACTATTGTTACAAGGGATTTGGTACAGAAATATTCTCTCCCTGACACTTTGGTTTTGCAACGTCTGAGCGAGTTTCTTATGGATAATATCAGCAACCTGACTTCGCCTAATAAGGTCAGTCAGCTGCTGACAGCAAATGAGACTCCAACTAATCATGTAACCGTCGGCAAATACATTAAGTATTTGTGCAATGCTTTTGTATTTTATGATATTAAGAGATACGATATCCGAGGTAAGAAATACCTTGAAAGCTCTGAAAAATTCTATTTGTGTGACAGCGGTATTCGATATGCAATACTGGGAAGCAGAAATATGGATTATGGCAGAGTATATGAAAACATCGTTTGCATCGAGCTTCTTCGCCGTGGATATGATGTTTATGTCGGCAAGCTTTATCAAAAGGAAATCGACTTTGTTGCTCAGAGAGGCAGCGAGAAGATTTATATTCAGGTAAGCGACGACATTTCCGGGCAGGAAACATTTGAGAGAGAATACTCTCCTCTGCTTCAGATTCGAGATGCTTATCCGAAAATGATTATTGCCAGAACCAAACATCCCCAATATAGTTATGAAGGAATCGAAATTCACGATATAGCCGATTGGTTACTCCAAGAATAAGCAGGGCGAAATATCTCCGTCATTCTCTTTTGAAATGATGGAGATATTTTTATTGTTGTTAGGGCAAGACCCTAACAAAGAAAAAGAGCATATGGAATTTAAAGCCATCCGGCTTATATTTTCTTATACTTCTTCTATTCTCAATTTCTCGTATCATAATTTTTCTCTCTTAGTGCCTTGCCCTCAAGGCTCATCTTCTCCTATGATTTCCAACCTATCCATCCCAACATGACATTTCATGAAAAGCACCTCAACACTTGCTGTCTTCGCCTCGTGAAGTGCAGCGCCATATTCCGATTTCTATTTTTGTTTCCATAACATGGTGTACTCTTTTTCACCAGTAGCTTCATCCAAACCTTGGGAAGATGGTGTTGACCACAAAGAGTCAACATGCTTCCCTAGTTTCACTTTTTATTTTTCAAGCAGCCAATCTATGACATTGATAACTTTAATTCCCTCATAATTACCTAAAGTAAATCGATCTAGAGTTAGAATGATTTTTTCGTAATTGTCATTGATTGCTTGTAATGACTTCATCTCTCGGTTAAATGTTGATTCAGCAGTCATATCTGCTGTAACTTGAAAGTATTTTATTTCATCATTTTTTCGTGCGACAAAATCGACTTCATTTTCTCCAAATTTTCCAATATTAACTCGGAATCCTCGACGCAAAAGTTCAAAGTAGACGATATTTTCAATCGAAAAACCTAAGTCATACTTCCTTTTTGGTAAAACGAAATTTCTTAATCCCAAATCGACTATATAGTATTTTTTATTGGTTTTAAGCAACTCTTTTCCCATAATATCGAAGCGATCAACCTCATAGAATATAAATGATTCACATAAAGCCTCAATATAATTATCAACTGTATTCGGCGATACTTTTCTGCCATTTGATATCAGATAATCAGTGACGCTTTTAACAGAAACAGGGCTTCCAACAACGCTTGATAAAAATTTTGCAATAGCTTTCAACAAGGCAATATTTGAAACTCTGCGCTTTGAAGGGTCTCTTTCCTTTCTGCTTTGTCTCTCCTCAATATCTTTGATAATAACAGTATTATATATTCCTTCAAGATATGTGTTAAGCTTTTCAGTGTTTTGGTCCATTGAAGCAACGTAAGGAAGTCCACCCACAGTTAAATAATCCGAAAATATTTTATCGGAATCTTCTCCTTTAACGTCACAATATTCTTTAAACGATAGTGGTAACATTTTAATTTCTACATATCGTCCCGTTAATAGAGTTGCCAAATCGCCTGAAAGCATATATGAGTTAGAACCTGTCATATATATATCAATATTGTCTTTTACATATAGACTATCGACCACTTTTTCGTAAGCTTCTATTCTTTGTATTTCATCCAGAAAGATATAGTTTTTCTTTTCAGGATTTATTTTATCTTTTAAATAGGTGTAGAGTTTCTTGTAATCAAGAAGTTCTTCAAATTCCAATTCTTCAAAATTGATTGATATAATTTGTTCCTTTTCTACACCTTGTTCCAGTAAAATATTTTGAAATTGCAATAATAAAGTTGACTTCCCAGAGCGTCGTATTCCCGTCACAACCTTAATAACTTTATCGTCTTTCCAAGAAAGTAATTGGTTGAGATATTCTGTTCTTTGAACCATAATAAAACCTCCAAACATGATATATTTATGATTATTCCCATTATAATATATATCATTCTTCATTTCAATATAAATTCCGAAACGGGAATTTATTTCAAAGAATAGGTCCTAAAATTCCATTACTCACATTTATGAGTATATCCAATCATCAAGGGACTTCATCTGTCCATCCGTATGAAAATTGCGCCCCTGTCCAGGCTAATTAGAAATCTGGCAGGGGACATATCATAATATCTTATCTCTATTCGAGTCGTGTATCGAGTCGAACTCGAAAAAAGACTCGAATGTAACGCGATGCTTTTCCTAATCCAATTTTCTCACCCCATACTCTTCGCCAATGCCTGCAGCAACGCCGCCATCTCCGGATTCTTCAAGACCTTCATAAGTGACTCCGGATCCAAGCCTTCCGGAAGGCTTGCTCCGATAGAATCTGCAGATCCACCACCTGAGAAAATATCAGGCAAACAAGCGGATTTATTCACAATTCCTGTAATCCGGGAATAAGAAAAAACACCGCAGTGAACACTCCCGCGAGATTACCGAATACGAAAAATCCCGTTCCTGGATGCAGGAGCAGTTTCCAGATGCAACCTTCCCAACGCTCCCGGAATTAAAGGATAAGAAAGAAAAACTGGAGCAACGGAAAACCGCACTCCAGACAAAATATCAATATTATAAAGATTTTGAGAAAGATCTCCGGACCGTACAGACCAATGTGGATGCCATACTGGCTCCTGGTGCAACAACGAAGGATCGTTCTAAAACACCGGAAGCAGAAATATCATAATGCAAATCAACGGATTCAATAATTCCGATGTCAACGTTAAAGACTTCTTTATCATAATTGTTCTTGATCTGCATGACCTTATCATTTGGTCTGTAGACAAAACCATTTCTTCGAAGCCCTTCTCCCTGGGGATTCAGTGCTTCCTGCAGTGCCATATTCAGATTCGTAGCACCTACTACACCTCGCTGCATCGGTGTCAGCACCTGAATCTGACTGGCAGGTGTATGATAATACCTCGGCAGGTTCTTCTGCACCAGCTCAACAATTTTCTTCACGGTCTCATCCGGATCTTCCTGTGCGATAAAGAAAAAATCTGTATTCTTTCCATTGGAAATATCCGGCATCTGCCCGGCGTTGATTTTGTGGGCATTCATCAATACGATATCAATCATGGAGCACTCATCCACGATCAGAACATCACCCTCCAGCGGTGTTTCTTCATTTTTCTGATAGCCCTCCGGTGGCTTGAATTCCAACAATCTGCGGATGGTCTTTGTCTCCAGTCCCGTAGCTTCCGTCATTCTCTTGGCAGCTCGTCCTGTGGGCGCTGCCAACAAGATATTCAGTCCAAATGTGCGGTAAGCGGCTATGATTCCCTGCGTAGTCGTCATCTTCCGGAGCCATTTCATCTTCTGCAAATTGGGGAACCATCATTTTCTCTCGGATCAGTTCCTCGTCTTTCAGTATCTGATGCCTCAATTGGCATGCTTTTATAATACCTATTATTCTATTTTCAATCATTTCACGAAATTATGATTTTCAATCATGCATTTTCCTTCTCCATGATATTCAATATTCAGCATTTCCGCTATTGTTGCTGCGATATCTGCATAACTTTCTCTTATCCCAAGATTTCTTTTCATACATTTTTCTGAACCATAATACAATAACGGCACACATTCCCTTGTATGATCTGTTCCTTTATATCCAGGATCACATCCATGATCTGCTGTAATAAAAAGGTTATCATCCGGCTTCATAATATCCAGCAATGTTCCCAGTTGTTCATCAAATTCATTCAATGCATTTGTATAACCGGCTATATCACGTCTATGTCCATAAAGCATATCAAAATCGACCAGATTAATATAACAGATTCCGTCAAATTCTTCCCTGGCAATTTCAAATACTTTTTCCATATTCTTTCTGTTTCCGTGATTTGGCGTCGTTCTTACAATTCCTTTTCCAGCAAAAATATCTGAGATCTTTCCTACTCCAATCACATCTTTTCCAGCTTTTTTTGCTGCATCCAGAATTGTCTCTTCTTTTGGTTCCAATGAAAAATCATGTCTTCTTTCTGTTCTGACATACTCTGGATATGTTCCGGTAAATGGTCTTGCAATTACTCTTGCTACCGCATGTCTGCCCTGAAGCATCTGTCTTGCAATTTTACAATATTCATAAAGCGTTTCGACAGGCACCACATCCTCATGCGCTGCAATCTGAAATACACTGTCTGCCGACGTATAGACAATAAGATTTCCTGTCTCTACATGTTCTTTCCCATACACTTTCAGCACTTCTGTTCCTGAATATGGAAGATTACACAAAACTTTTCTCCTTGTCTTTTCTTCAAATTCTTCAATAATCTCTTCCGGGAATCCCTCCGGATATGTTGGAAATGGCTGTTTGGATATCATTCCCGCCATCTCCCAATGACCTGTAGTGGTATCTTTTCCCATCGACTCTTCTTTTAATCTTGCGTATCCGCCTTCCGGATTCTGCACCGGCTCTCCATATGTCATTCTATCAATATTGAATAAGCCAAGTCTCTTCATATTCGGAACCTTTAATTTTCCACTGTCATAACATCTTTTTATCGTATTACTTCCTTCATCACCAAACAGTGCCGCATCCGGTGCATCTCCAATTCCTGCACTGTCCAGTACAATCCAAAATATTCTCATCTTCTTCTCCTGATTCTGTTGTCTGTCAGTTCTAATACCTGTCAGTTCTCCAATCCTGTTTTAGATTGCTTCTACAATTCCGCTTATCAGCTTTTCAAATGTACTCTGGATTTTGTTCGCCGTTTCCTGTACTTCCAGATGATTTAGCGGCTGATCTAATATCCCCGCTGCCATATTCGAAATACAGGAAATTCCAAGAATTTTCATTCCCATGTGTTTTGCTGCTACTGCTTCACACGCGGTACTCATTCCAACTGCATGTGCTCCACATGCCGCATACATCTTTATTTCTGCCGGTGATTCGTAGTTTGGTCCCTGTGTCTGCAAATATACTCCCTGTTTTAAGTCTAATCCCTGTTTGTGAGCAATCTTTTTCGCAATATCTTTTAATTCCTGGTCATAAATACTGCTCATATCCGGGAAACGCGTTCCCAGACTTTCCAGATTCTGTCCCCTGAGTGGACTTGACACAAATGATGTAATCTGATCTTCAATCAACATCAGATCACCAGATACATAGGAAGAATCGATTCCACCGGCTGCATTTGTAAGAATCAGTGTTTTAGCACCAAGCATTTTCATCAAACGTATCGGAAGTACAACATCTTCCATCTCATACCCTTCATAATAATGCACTCTTCCTTTCATCATTACCACTGCTTTTTCCCCTATATATCCAAACAGGAATTTTCCATCATGTCCGGCAACTGTTGATACAGGGAATCCTTCTATCTCTGTATATGAAATTTCCGTTACAATTTCCATTTTCTCAGCATAATTTCCAAGACCTGAGCCCAGTACAATCGCAATCTCAGGAATAAAGTTTGTTTTTTCTCTTATAATCTTTTTACATTTCAGGAGTCTGTCTTCCATCATCTTTGCACTTCTCATCTAATCGTTCCAATCCTTTCACCAATATCTCAGCGAATCTTTCCCTGTCTACCTTTTCCAGTACCAGTACATTTGCATCATGTTTTGGTACTTTTCTCAGATCAGCCAGTGTCTGTCCTCTTGAAATTCCATCATCTGTTGCAATATCTACATAACACATCCTTCCGGAAAAGATTTCCGGCGCAAGCAGATATTCCACCGCACAGAGATCATGAATTGGACTGTCTACAAATCCAAACTGTTTTCCAGTCTTATTATAGAAGCTTAAAAGTTCATAAGTCAGATGACTGACTTTTCCTTTGTCTTTTAACGATTTAATCTCATCCAGTGTAATCGCTGCGTGTTCCGTAACATCAAGCCCTGCCATAATAATCGGCACTCCTGAATGAAATACGATATGTGCAGCTTCCGGATCTACGTATATATTAAATTCTGCCAATTCAGTACAGTTTCCATGACTGATACCACCGCCCATCATGCTGATACACTCTATCTTTTCTTTCACCTGTGGATATACTTTCAAAAGTAACGCAATATTAGTCATCGGAGCCAATGCAACAACCGTTGTCTTTTCTGCTGAATCCATAATCTTATGATACATAAAATCTACTGCATTTTCCGAAGATACCGGATAATCCGTTCCGTTAAAATACGGTCCGTCCATTCCACTGTCTCCATGTGCTTCCGGTGCTGTATTGAGCGGTTTTACAAGTGGTCTGTCCTGCCCTTTTGCAAGCGGGATATCTGCATGTACAAATTCCAGAATATTTTTAGCATTCGTGGTAACTTTTTCTATTGTCTGATTCCCACCTACGGTAGAGATTCCCAGAACTTTTAATTTTTCAGGATTCGCAATAGCGGTAAGTATCGCCATCGCATCATCATGTCCCGGATCACAATCTATCCATATTTGTCTCATTATTCAGTCACTCCGATCATATCGTCTATTGTTAATACATCCCTGTATCCGAGAAGACTAGCAAACTGGCAGATATATGGCTGCTTCAGATTACTGAATTTTAACAGTTCTTCATCCCAGAAAATTTCTTTCGGACTTGCATCTCTTCGTTTCTGTTTTTTCGCCATTACAATAACTCTTTCGAATTCTTTTACTACAAATTCCATATCATGTGTTATTGTAATCACAATCTTATTCTTTGCTGTCAGCCAATTCATAATTTTTCCAAGTCTTTCTGTAGAATCTCTGTCCTGCCCTGCTGTTGGTTCATCCAGAATTACCACATCCGGATCCATTACAACAATTGCTGCAATCGTGATAAATTTCCGTTTTGAATACGACAGATTGTATGGATGTTCTTCTAATACATTCTCCAATCCACAGAGCGTTGCCGTCTCTTTTACCTTTTTATCAATCTCAGCCTTTCCCATTCCACTTTTTAATAATCCAAAAGCAATTTCTTTATAGATACTGTCCTGAAAAATCTGATCATCCGGGTTCTGAAATACGTAACCCACATTCTTTGCAATCTGCGCTGTTGTATACTTCTCTGTACTTGTACCGCCAACCAGAACTTCACCTTTTGCCGGACGCAGCAGCCCATTCATCAGTTTTACAGTTGTTGTCTTTCCTGCACCATTTTGTCCGATGATTGCAACTTTTTCTCCTTTTTCGAATTCCATGCTGACATTTTCAACTGCTGTATATCCATTTGGATACTGGAATGATACATTTTTAAGTTCTAAGTATGCCATTACCGCTGTGCCTCCTTCAAAATTTTTTCAACCGCTTCTTTCACTGTAAGTGGAATTTCATTTCCCTTTAATTTTCCCTGTTTCAGAAAATAAAGTACAATCTGCGGAAGCTGACCGCCATATTCCAATACTTTCGGATCTGTCAGAACATCTTTTGCATCTCCATGCATAACCAGCTCTCCCTGATGCATTAACAGGATAGAATCACAATACTCTGCCACCAGGTCAATCTTGTGCTCGATCAGAATGATTGTTTTTCCCTGTTTCTTTAAGATATTTACTATTTCGAATATATCTTCCGTACTCTTTGGATCGAGCTGTGAAGTCGGCTCATCCATAATAACAACTTCCGGATCTAACGCAATCATCGATGCCAGTGCCACTCTCTGCTTCTGTCCGCCTGATAATTCGTATGGATTTTTATCTACCAGCTCTTCCAGATGGAACATTTTTACCAGTTCATCTACCCGTTTTATCATCTGTTCTCTTGGGACTCCGATATTTTCCATTCCATATGCAATCTCTTCATATACGTTATCTTTTACTCCGGATATCTGTACAAATGGATTCTGGAAAGAATATCCTACAATGGAAGCAAGTTCTCCCGAATCATAACTACTGATTTTACGGCCATTGATCAGGATTTCACCTTCTAATTTTCCTCTGTATAATTCAGGAATAAAACCGCGGATAATGTTACACAATGTAGTTTTTCCTGATTCATTTTCTCCGATCAGTCCGTATACTTTTCCCTGTTCAAAACAATATGTAAAATCACAAACCACTTCCTTTTCTTCCAAAGGATACTGATAGTTTACATTTTTCAAAATAATCTCTGCCATTACATCACCCTCCATACAACATATCCCATCAGCAAGATCACGCTTAATACTTCCAGTACTATATCTAATCCTGTTTTATGGAGAACATAAATGGAAGTTTTTTTGCCCTTTGCTGAAAATGCCCGTGACTCCAGTGCCAGTACGCGTTCTTCTGTCTGCTGAATTGAGGAAAGCACCAGTGGTCCAAGCATTGGCACAAATGCCTTGATTCTGGTCATAAGCCCACCTTCCGTCTCAATTCCTCTTGATTTCTGTGCATCTGTAATCGTTTTAGAAAGACTTGACATCTGTGGAATCAACTGAATGGTTGAAGATATCAGGAATGTTACCTTTCTCGGTGTTCCTGCATATTCCAGTGCATAAGTAATATCTTTTACCTTTGTGGTCTCAAAAAATGTCATAATTGCAGAAGCAATTGCTGTAATCTTCGATGTCATAGACAGACTCGTTGCAAGCCCTGCCTGAGAAAAATGAATAAATCCCCAGATTGGTGTCTGATCTTCGTTCGTAATAATGAATACCTGCATGGCAAATATAAACAGGATAATGATAAAGATGGATTTAAAAAAAGCATTTAAAAACTGCTTCGTTGTTCCTGCCATAAGACTGATGATCAAAAATGCAGGGAACATTATGTACTGTAATACATATCCTGGTGTGAAAATACTGATAATCACAACCAAAAGTGTAATCATAAATTTTGTAGTTGGGTATAATTTACCGATTCTGCTATCCATTGATTTTTGCCCCTTTCTTTTTGATATATGGAAGTCCATAGTTTAATTTTACTAAGAAGCGGTCCGGGATTCTTCGTACAATGATCCAGGCAATCGCAAAATTCACAATTGTATTGACCGTTCCTGAAATTACGTTTGTTGTTAATACAGAATCCCAAAGTGCCTGTCCCGATGCAACAAATGCAGCTGTCAGAAGATCTGTTCCAGCTCCTGTAACTCCTCCGAACATGAATACCGTAACAACTGCGGCTGATACAGAAGAGACTACATTCAGAAGTGCACATCCGATTACAACACCGACAACGTTACTGTACCATCTCCATCTGGAAAGAAATCCGGATACGAATCCAACCAGCATAGATACAATTGCATAGCCAAAGGCTGTCGGGTAAATCATTCCATTTACTACATTTCCCAGTAATCCTGTTACCATTCCGACCCACGGTCCTGTGATCATTGACACCAGGATAGTTCCAATCTGGTCAATAAAGACCGGAAGTTTTAATATCTGTGACATCTGGTAACCTACTACATTAATGGATACACCCACCGGTATTAATACCAGTGCCATCAATGAAAAATCATATTTTAATCCTCTTTTCATCTTCTCTTCCTTTCTGTCCATTTCTACAATTCACTATACACCGGAATGGACTCTGCTGCTCCTTGTCTGGATACAGTAATAGATGCTGCCCTTGCTGCAAATTTTAATGCTTCCGCAATATGTTCTTCATTCTTCATTATTTCTGAAAAGAAATATCCTGTAAATGTATCTCCTGCAGCTGTTGTATCGATTGCTTTACATGCAAAACTACTCTGCCAGTGCTTCTTTCCATCTTTGATACACATCGCTCCGTCTGCACCGAAAGTCAGTACAATTCCTGCTTCCGGACAAATATTCTGCAATTTTTCCAACATCTTTACCGGCTTCTTTTCTCCTGTCATCTGCTCTGCTTCGATTTCATTCAGAATCAGCCAGTCTAGTTTATCCAGCCCGTAATTCATAATCTCTGGTTTAAATGGTGACGGATTCAGTACAATCTTCATATTACGATTGTATCCTTCCCTGATAAGGAATGGAATCTCATTAATTTCATTCTGCAGAAACAGATAATCTCCTGCCTCAAAGTGATCCAGTACTTTTGTAATATCTTTCTGCTTTTGTTCTTTGTTTGCACCTGCGTAAAGCAGAATACAGTTCTGTCCTTCTGCATCAACCTGGATAATTGCTTTTCCGGTCGGACGGTCTGTAATCATCATTTCTTCTGTATGTACGCCATACTTCTCACATACTTCTTTCATCCAGATGCCGTCTTCTCCTATTCTTCCGGCTATGCTTACATCTGCACCTGCTTTTGCCAGTGCTATCGCCTGGTTCGTTCCTTTTCCTCCACAATTGTATGTCAGCGATGTAGATGAAATCGTTTCTCCAGGTCTTACACAATGATCCACCTGATATACGTAATCAATGTTCAGTGAACCAAAAACAAGACTTTTTTTATATACATTGCTCACTTTTTCTCACCTCCATATTTTTGTTTGTTTATTTTTACACATTATATAAATTATCTTTTTTCTCCTAAAGGTCGTATGTCCTTTCACGAAATTAATGGCAATTTAGACAAAAACGGCAGGAATTCCATTCTAAAATCCCTGCTGCTTTTATTCATTATGAATAAATATTTGCCTGTAGCTTTTCATACTGCCGTTTGCTGATAATAATTTTTTTCTGTATATTTTTTAATTCGCCGCTTTCTTTCAGTTTCTGAAGATTTCTTCCGACTGTCCGCATACTCATCCCGATTCCATTGGCAATATCCTGATATTCCGCCTCTACAAGTATCTCCCCTTTTCCATTTTTTTGATTCTGGTGTCCTTCATAATATGTAACCAAAAAGAATCTCACCCGGTTTAGGCCGGACATATAATACATAATTCCATCATTTCCCGAACGCTTGTATAAGTCATCTGACAAAAGATTAATACATTGCCTGAGAAGTTCTTTGTCTTCCATTATTGTCTGGTATACCAATGCTGCATCTATCCGTAATGCCTTCACTCTCGTGATTGTACTAAGTGTTGCTATGTAACTGTCTTTTCCTGCAAGTATCTCCAGAAGTCCCACACTTCCATTCGTACTATTCAACTGAAAATAACTATATGTACTGCCATTCGTATACTCCCGGATGCCTGCAACCATGCCTTCCTCTATAAAGTATATGTAATCTGGCCGCTCTCCTCTGGATACAAGAATACTGTTCTTTTCATATTCTATTAATACTCCTTGCTTTATTAGAGATTCTGGCAGCGCCTGCATATTAAAAGCTCCGGCTGTCTTATATTTCTCCCACAACTTTTCCATCTTCATACTTATCACCTGTGATTGATTTTTCTATTATTTTTATTATCTTACTCACCATGCTTCCTGTCAATAATACTGAACAGATTGTCCCAATTCCAAATGTTCCGCCCATCAATGTTCCAAGTATGACATAACTGATATCACATGCTGTTCTCAAACCAGCATATGGAAGTTTACTTTTTTCCTGTACTTTATATAGCACTGCATCCAGTGCATTCATGCCCAATTTCAACTGAATTAATATAGCCAGGCCAAGGCTCAGGCAGCATTGCCCGATGATAAAGCTCAAAATTCTAACTGCCATAACATTCTCATTCACTTTGAGAACTTCAATTATATATCCGTAAAAATCTATAAAGTATCCGGACATCAACGCATACACAACCGTTCCCAGACCCAGATTTTCTTTTGCAATACAAAATGCCAATACAATAATAAGCAGATTGTATAATAACGATGCATTTCCAAAACTGATTGGCAGTACATGACGAATTCCGTCACATAAAAGTCCGATTGAATCGCTTCCCAAACCGCTTGCAAGAAAGAGCGTTACCGCAATCCCCACCAGATTCATAACTAAAAATACAAGTAAATATTTTTTCATAGCATTTTTCATACACATTCTCCTCTATGTTTTTTACTTGTATTTTAAAGATTCTATTGTATTCGTCAAAGGTCATATGTCCTTTGAATCAAAAAATGCCCGTTTGGTTTATTTTATCAACCTTATTTATTTTTCTGTCGCAATATATTTTTTCTAACACACAAACTGGAATTGAACAAAATCAAAGCAGCCCCTCTGTGCAAATCTGATCACAGAGGGGCATTGTTTATTATTACTGAAAAACTACCTTTATTTTCTTTTTCTTAGCATTGAGAACTTTTATAAGAACATCATCAACGGCATCTGTATTCTGTCATAGGTTCATCGCTGTCCCCTACCCTTGTATACGCTCCCTTTACTCTGCCTCTTCCTTGATAGAAGCAAGGTCGTTCTGACAAGTCAACTCCTGGTATTTCAGCAGAAACAAAATATTTCCCATTTTTTTCAACAACTGTTAACAATGGACGTACCTTGGGATCCATTTGTAAACACTGCTCATTTATTTTCTTTTGAATATCCTGTGGATCATAAACCCCAACTTCTTTATAATTATCCTTTTCATCTATTCCAAAATAAATTATCCCTCCTTCATCTTGGTTTGAAAAACTAGACAAAGTATCATATAGTCTTGTTGGACATCCTCTTTCTGCACTTTTCAATTCAACAGTTTGAGATTCACATTTCATCATTTGAATTTGATTTAACTTTTCATATAATTCTTCACTTGTCATTTTAGTTCATTATCTCTTCTTAAATGAATCACTCCCTTTTTTGTGCAACTGCACATTTTTATGTAATGCAACAAGCAGGAAATGATTCAGCTAATCATTTCCTGCTTGTGGTTAACGTTCCCTGCGAGAATCGAACTCACAACTAGCGCTTAGGAGAGCTCCAATCTATTGTCACTCTCTGTCAATCTGAGGTAAGGTAAACCCATATGGGACACTATATAAAACTGTTTCCGATTCGATTTGAGTTATTCTGAATACCCCCTCTGTCAAGCTCTGAAAGTTAGCTGATTGTTTGCACCAGCTAATAATCGGGGAATGCCTTGATATTACCATCGACATCTGTTATATGACCACCATGATTCGTACGTTCGATCTCTTCGTACTTTTTAATACAGACGTTCGTCCATTAGTCGGAAAAAGGCTGCAAAGTCCACGCTTCTGGCATAATAGAAATCTTTTCTGCACTTTGTCTGTAATCGATAGGCATCCTTCTGTTTGATCACAGCTCCGCGTGAAAGTTTACCCTCCAGGCCCACAGTGTAATCACATTTCTCTAACATAGAAATCTTTGGATCGATCAGCCAGACAATCGGGAGGACATCGTGCAATGTAAACGGATATCCTGTCTTCTGGCGGAAAATCCGCGCTCCGTCCAGATAATAAGACATAACTGATGTTTTGCTTCCCAGCCTCTCCATCTCTTCATCACTGATCCCACAGTACTTTGTTACTTCCAGTCCGAAAAGCGTAAGATGTTCTGCCCGGTCGGTCACTATTCTGGCAGCCTCAGGATCACAAAGGATATTCCACTCCGGCTGGCTGTCCTGAAACTCTCCTCCCATACCAACGATCTTTGCCCGCTTCATCGTCTCCGGATCTATCAGGAAGGCTATTGCCAGATTTGTCAGCATGCCGATTGCCACGATAACTAAACCCTCTGTTTCCCGAACTTCCTTAAGAATAAACTGTGCAGCAGCCATGCCCGTTATTTCCACGTCGCTTTCCTTCTCGTCACGATGCTCGTCAGGTACAATAGCATACTGGATTGGTTCCTCAACAGGTGTGGGCTCAATCAGGGCTCTTTCGCTGCCGGCAATCACCGGTATACCTTCCGCACCCTTCTGTTTAAGCAGGTCTTTTACCATCTCAGCCCGCTTGGCTGTGTCCTTATATACTGTCGTAATGCCTCTTAAATCCAGTTCCGGACTGTTTAGCACTACCAGAAGCGCGGCTGCATCATCCACATCATCTCCCAAATCAGTGTCTATTAAAATGGGAATTCTTTTTCTTTCATTCTCCATGTAAACTTCCTTTCAATAGTCATTAGAAGCAGCTGTTTCTCATTACCACAAGTCGGACTATATGCTCTTATGACTATACATAAACGATTATCTTTTCAAACTTTACAGAGTTGTTGTCGACTACATCTCTTTCTGTTACTCTGATTATATACGGCATGATTCTCTATTAAAAGGTCGCATGACCTTTTTGGAAACTTTTTTCTCATAAATTGTCGAATAGCAGGGAAGATACAATCGAGCCCTGCCTGCCGCGCGGAGCTTTTTTATATCACAGGGAACGAATTTTCCTATGGTATAAAGAGGATATAAAAAAGAGGCGGATGAAAGCATAATCTCTCATTCGCCTCTCCAATGAAGCTGCTGCTTTTGCTGCCCGTATTATATTTCTGTTTATTTACAATTCAGAATTTTGCAAAGACTCCCCCAGCAGTTCCAGCTCCTTCTTTCCAAGCATGATTTTCTGCCGTATTGATTGTATCTCCCCGTTCTCTCTCAGTTTTTTCAGACACCTGCCTACCGTACGGACACTGATGCCGGTTGAATTGGCTATCTCCTGATACTGTACATCAATGCATATCTTTTCAGGCACTTTCCTGCCGGTCCCTGCCCTTGACAGCTCCTCCTCCATTCGCAGCTGATCGTAACGCTCAATCAAATAATATCTTATCCGATCGATTCCCTCTACATAATAATATCTTCCTTCCCTGTCTGATTCTCTGTAAAAATCCCGGGCTATCAATGTGAGACATCTGCGCATTATATGCATATCAGTCATGATCATCTCCAGTATGAGCGACGCATCCAGCCGCACAGCGGTGACTTCTGTCAGGGCTATAATGCTGGCCACCAATGTTTCATTGCGTGAAAGCAGCTCTAATAACCCAATGTTACCCCCTTTGGAAGTCACTCGAAAATAAGTATACTCTTTTCCATTCGCATACTCACGCTGGCCTATAGCTTTCCCGGATTTCAGAAAATAGACATACTTCAGCGTTTCACCTCTGGAAACAATAATTTCACGAGGAGCAAAACGCACTTCCCGCCCTTGTTTTCTGATCTCCTCCGGCAGCGAAGAGAGATTGAACACCGTATCATTCTGGTATTTACTCCATAAGGCCTGCAATGTCATTCCCGGCTCACCCGCCCTTTCTATCTTTGTAAAAATAGTTGCCACTCCCGCATTTCACATCATCATGATGACCATGCCTGCAGCTTGCTTTTCATTCAGAATCGTTTTTCTTTCCAAAGTATGAACGAAGAACCTCCAGGCTTTCTTCCCTCAGCACTCCGCTTCGAACTACCGGTTGATGTCCGGAATGCATAAATACAATCCTTGAACAATCACTTCCCTGTGATCCCAGGATCTGCTCAAGTTCTATATTACTGGCTGCATAGACCAGTGTCCCCAGCCGCGCCCATACCATCGCCCCGCTGCACATAAAGCAGGGCTCACAACTGGTATAGAGTGTATATGCAGAGAGATCCATGATCCCGTTTTCATGGCAGAACTTCCGTATCAAACCTGTCTCGCCATGCCAGGTAGGGTCGCTCAGAGAAAAAATCTGATTCTCGTTGGTGCAGACAATTTTATCATCCTTCACCAAAACGGATCCAAAAGGTTCATTTCCGTGTCTGACAGCCTCTATGGACAGGCGAATAGCTTCTTTCATAAAATATTCATCGCGGTTCATTTTGCATCCTCCTTCTGATTCGCAGAACCCACTTATTATACTATATCTTGCGAATCTTTGTGCAGTCTCCATATGTTTCATAGTATCACAGCCTCGAAAATCTTAATCCGAGACTTCTCTTCCCCAGGGAATCGACGGTGCTGCGCCAACACGGGATATGGCTATTGATGCTGCCTTGGATGCTCTACGTAAACTCCCGGCAATATCTCTCCCCTGCAGAAGTGATGCAACAAAATACCCAAGGAAGGTGTCCCCTGCAGCGGTTGTATCCTTTACTGCCATTGGGAAAATCTTCTGATGAATCCGGATATCTCCATCAATATAACAGGATCCTTTATCTCCCAGTGTGAGTACACAACGGCTATGGGGATATTTATTTTGAAGTGCAGCTGCAAGACCTTCTAAACGTTCACTCTGATATCCTGTCAGCGCTGCATCTGCCATTTCTTCAGTGATCCAAAACACAATACCTTATTCATTTCTTTCCTTTCCGATGACGATCCATTATCTGACACGTCCGGTTCCGAACTATTTCTACAGTATGCAAACTGTGAAACCTCTCCACCTGATTATTCCCATGTTTCAAGCATACGCTGTACCCAGGCACACAATCTGGTTCCTGCCGCCTCCGCTATGCGTACGACTTCCTCATGTGAATGGCGTTCCTTGGCTATTCCGGTTGCCATATTGGTTATACATGCAATACCCAGCACTTTCATTCCCAGATAATTAGCGGCAATTGTTTCCGGAACTGTAGACATACCGATACAATCGGCTCCAAGCACGCTATAAGCGCGGATTTCTGCGGCAGTCTCGTAACAGGGTCCTGAAAATAATGCATATATGCCTTCTTTGTAAGTGATCTCTTTTTCAGTTGCAGCTGCTTTTGCTTTTTCAACCAATCCTATATCATATGGCTGTGACATATCCGGAAAACGAGTTCCAAAACGTTCATCATTATCTCCGATCAGAGGATTCTGTCCCAGCATATTAATATAATCACGTAAAATAATCAGATCTCCCACCTGATATTCCTGATTGATTCCACCGCATGCGTTTGTCACAATCAGATTTTCTACCCCAAGCTGTTTCATCACATAAACAGGAAATGTCAGTTCCTTCATTGCGAAGCCTTCATAATAATGAAATCTTCCCTGCATTGCCACAATCTCTGTCTTCCCTATTCGTCCAAAAACCAGCCTCGCAGCATGTCCTTGTACATTTGATTGAGGAAAATGAGGGATTTCCTCATATGGAACGTGTACCTGATCCTCCATCACGTCTACAAGACCTCCCAAACCACTGCCCAGGATCATACCAACTATCGGCTTTCTTTTCGTTTTTTTTCGAATATACTCTACTGCCTCAAGAACCATATCGTAGAACATATATATTCCCTCCTCACATAATTAAGTGCTTTTGTTCCTTATAGAAGTTCTTAATGTGTATATGCTGCTATCTATCTCTCCTGATCCACACTCATCAGGTGTTAATCTTTATAATAATGACCTTTCTCTCGTCCTACAAGGTCATGTGTCCTTTTCTCGCTTATCTTCACATACTTGCAAAGCAGCCATCACAAGGATCCTGGCCACCCACATAATCATAGTTTTCACGTTTATACTCCTGTTGATCTTCATACTCTACTCCTTTCCGCCTATCATGCCGGCAGAGATAACCGTTATTTGCTCCATGCCAGCTGGGGCATATCATGATGCACTCCTGCCTGCAAAGCACCGTTTCCAGAAGCAGGTCAACAATACCATCAATCTCAGGGAACACCCAATCCGTTAGCGCCATCGCAGGCAGCCTCAGCCATATCGTGTATGGTCTCCAAGATCCTCACTCCTCCTGGCCAACATCATTCGGGAGCATCATTATCAATTCGCTGCTTTGCCAAGAAAGCCATTGCCGCAGCAATGTTTCAATGCAAACCTCTGTTTCTGTTCATCCTCGGACCGATTATCCTTGGACTTATCCGGAATCCTATCTGGCAGGACTCCGGCGGACTGGCAAGCTCATTTAATTTTCAAAGTGCTGATCCGGCTTTTTGATTCAAATTTTTGATCTGCAGCCTTCTCAACTTCTAAATACAAAAAAGTTTGGGGAGAAATGAAAAAAGATTAAAAAAATAAAAACGCCAGTGGAAATAACTCCACTGACGCCTTACAAATACTATTGATTTTTCTTTTGTTATAAAAAAAGACCATCTACGGTTTTACGGTAAATGATCTTTTTATTGCCAATATTCAATTTATATCATTTTGTTTTC
>CAKRLX010000038.1 GCA_934359835.1 uncultured Blautia sp. | reverse complement strand
GGGGCTGGTGCGGGATTTTCCACATCAGCCGGTTTTGTGTATAACGGTGAAAGATTTGATAAATATTTTTCGGATTTTAGAAAGAAATATGGATTTTCCGATATGTATTCAGGAGGCTTCTATCCATATAAAACATTGGAAAAACACTGGGGATACTGGTGCAGATATATTTATATCAACCGTTATATGGATGCACCAAAACCGGTATATCAGAACCTGTATGATCTGGTAAAAGAAAAAGATTATTTTGTTCTGACGACAAATGTGGATCATTGTTTCCAGAAGGCTAGCTTTGATAAAAACAGAATATTTTATACACAGGGAGACTATGGATTGTTTCAATGTAGTGAGCCTTGCCATAAGGAAAACTATGACAATGAAGAAACTATTAAAAAAATGGTGCTGAGTCAGGGATTTCAGATAAAAGACGGGGAACTGCAAAAACCGGAAGACGGAGAAATAAAGCTTACGGTTCCGACAAGCCTGATTCCATATTGTCCGCGCTGTGGTAAGCCGATGAGTATGAATCTCAGATCGGATCAGACATTTGTTGAAGATGAGGGATGGCACCAGGCAGCAGAACGGTACGAGAAATTTATACAGGATCATAAAAAGCAGAAAATAGTGTTCCTTGAACTTGGTGTAGGATATAATACTCCTGGTATTATAAAATATCCGTTCTGGCAGATGACAAACACATTTCAACATGCATTTTATGTGTGTCTGAACCAGGGTGAAGCATATGCACCGGAAGAAATAAGGAGAAAGTCTGTCTGCATGAATGAAGATATTGGAGAGATTCTGAAAGAACTGTAGACTTGAGGATACATGAGGATATACATTGGTACATTGGTGCCAGATACTATAAACGTAAGAAGTAATTTGGGTATTGTAGAGGGGGTATAGCTCAATCATCTAATCTGATGATTGAGCGACACCTCTTTTTTGATTGAAATTTATGACAAAATGTTGGAATAGTGTTTAGATTATTTCAAGGCATATTTGAATTTATCGCCTCTTACCACTTGTTTTGAAATATGTAATGGGTTTCCAGTGCTGTCATATACCTTGTCTTCAATTAACATCAAAGCAGAACCTCTTGTAACATCTAAGAGTTCTGATTCTTCTGAGGAAGCATAGCACAGTTCGATGGTCTTGCTGCCTGTTAATGGGCGGATGTTATATTCATTTTGTAAAATCGCATAAAGTGAACCATTCAGATTTTTTGTCTGAAGAGAATCAAAAGCAGTAGTGAACCAGATGGTTTCCATACAAATCGCGATATTGTCTACATATCTTAATCTTTCAATTTTTAAAAGAGATTTATTTCCACTTAAATTAAAAAAATGTTGTTGCCCTTTTGTTGGCATTTCATGTGACACAAGTATGGTCTTTGTGGTGAGTGTTTGCCCCATCAATCGAACGTTATCGGTAAAACTTAAGAAGGAAGAATTGTTCTGTCTGGTTGTTGCTGAGGATACAAAAGTTCCCTTTCCATGTGCTTTTTCGAGCAGACTTTCCTGGACAAGTATAGAAATAGCTTTTCTTACAGTACTTCGACTTACTTTGTACATATCGCTCAATTCGAATTCGGAAGGGATTTTCTCTCCTTGTTTGAATTTTCCTTCATATATATCATAACGTATCTGATCGGCCAACTGATCGTATAAAGTTTTGCTAATAGATGTGTTGAGTTGTTCCATAATAAACATACCTCCGACTTATAAATAATAAGTTTATATGTATATTATAGCAAATAAAAATTGCAAATCAAGATGTATGCAGATGTGTTTTTAAAAAGCGTATATTCTGATAAAAAATGCATAAAATGAACTGCGTTGTATTGTGATGTATTCACAAAATAAAAAATATGGGTTTACAAGAGTACAAAATCAGTGTTATGATTTGTTCAGAAACAAGATGTATGCAGACGTCACAATACGAGTGGAGATGTCAACGAATAGGAAGGAGAAAGTTTTTGTTAACATCCCATGCGTATCTGGTCCAGGGAATGAAGGCATCATTGGAATTAATCCTGGGTGAACAGGAGTGTGTGGATGTAGTGTGTGCATATACGGATGGACAATATGACATCAAAGTGGAGATTGAAAAGAAACTTACAGCACTTCAGCCGGAAGATGAGTTGATCGTAATTGCGGATCTGTGGCATATTGATGTCAGGCACTATAAATTGTCAGGCACTATAAATTTGACAGATAACAATCATGATGCGGTTGCAGTAGCAATCAAAAAGTTAGAACAATTAGAAAAGGAGAAGAATGAAATGGAAATCAGAGAACTTATTGAAAAAGTAATTAAAGATATGGAACCAGACGGAGGTCTTAAGAGTGTTGTATGGGTTGCAGCTGGAGGATCTCATGATGGACATTATGCAGCACAGTACTTTATGGATCGCGAATCTACAGCTGTACGTTCTCAGCAGATTACAAGCAGTGAATTTGTATATGCAGCACCAAAATGTGTAGGCAAAAATACAATTGTTGTTCTTACTTCTATGAGAGGAACAAAAGAAACAATCGAAGCTGCAAAAATTGCAAAACAGCTTGGAGCAGTTACAATTAGCCAGTATGTGGATGAGTCTGAACTTACAAAAGTGTGTGATTACAATGTTCAGTATGGAAGCATCTGGGAAGATGATAAAGATCAGAGCAAAACCAATGCAGGAAATGCACTTCGCATGGCGATGGCAATTGTAGATATTGTAGAAGGATATGACAATTATGCAGATGCTATGGATGCATTTACAAAAGTTCAGCCAGCATATGTGAAAGCTCGTGAATACTGCAGACCATTGGCTGAAAAATGGGCAGAACAGATGAAAGATGAAAAATGCATCACTGTACTTGCAAGTGGTCCGGCATATGGATCTGGACATATTTTCTCAACATGTAATATCCTTGAAATGCTTCAGATTCAGTCTCCAACATTTAACAGCTGTGATTTCTTCCATGGTCCTTTTGAGATTACAGACAAAAATAAGCCGTTTTTCCTCCTTGTGGCTGATGGAAGAACAAGAAAAGCAGATGAGAGAGCGATTACATTTATGAACAAATATGCTGGAGATAAAGTATACATATTAGATGCAAAAGAATTAGGATTAAATAACCTGAAAGATTCTGTTGCAGAATACTTCAATCACCTTCTTTTCACACCAATTTTAAATAATGTATATATGAAAGCATTATCAAAAGCAACAGGAACTGATTACACAACACGTAGATACATGTGGAAAGTAGAATACTAAAAATATTATAAACTTGGTGAACGTGATGTTCATAAACAGTTAAGTCAAACAGAAGACGTTTCAGTAAATTAAAACAGAATATGGAACTAAAACACGAGCAGTTAGTCTATGAAAAATAGGGTAGCTGCTTTTTGCATGCAATAAAATTTATGCGTGAACAGTATGAATTGGATGAGGATGAAGAATTAGCGGCACGAGAAAATTAACAGTATATAACAGTTGACAACAGTATTACACTGTTATATACTGTTTGCAACAGGAGGGGACATATGAAGCTCATAATAAATAACACATCGATGGTACCAATTTATGAACAAATCATGGAACAGATCAAGGCACAGATTATCTCCGGAGAATTAAAAGAAAATGATATATTGCCATCTGTGAGAACGATGGCAAAGGAACTGAAGATCAGTGCACTTACTGTGAAGAAAGCATATGACAATCTGGAAGCAGAGGGTATGACCGTCACAGTTCATGGAAAAGGAACGTATGTAGCGGCTTCAAATACACAGCTGATGGAAGAAGAGCGAAGGAAAGAAGTTGAGGCGGATCTGGAAGCGGCGATTCAGAAGGGAAGGCGCTGCGGAATGAAAGAGGAAGAAATTCGTTCATTGTTTGAACTCATCATGGAGGATGAATAATTATGTTAGAAATCAAAGGAGTAAAGAAAAGCTACGGTGAATTTCAGTTAGACTGTTCATTAAATGTAGAAAAAGGAAGAATTATCGGTCTGGTTGGAGAAAACGGAGCCGGTAAGAGTACATTGTTCAAGGCGGTGCTCGGACTCATTTCCTATGATGCCGGTGAGATAAAGATTCTGGGAAAAACACCGGAAGAGTTAAGTGAAAAAGATAAAGAGGAGCTGGGAGTTGTCCTGGCAGAAGCTGGATTCACTAGGTATTTAAAAGGAAAAGATGTTGAGGCAATCCTTGCCAAATTGTATCTAAAGTTTGAAGCAGAAAAATTTCATCAGATGTGTGAAGAATATCAGATTCCCTTGAATAAATTTATAAAAGAGTATTCAACAGGAATGAAAGCAAAGCTGAATCTGATCATTGCATTGACACATCAGGCAAAATTCCTGATGCTGGATGAGCCGACAGCAGGGCTTGATGTCGGAGCAAGGGAAGGGATGCTGGATATTTTAAGGGAGTATATGGAAGAAGAGCCGGAGAGAAGTATCCTGATCAGTTCACATATTTCGTCAGACTTAGAACATCTGTGTGATGACATTTATGTGATTCATAAAGGAAAGATTGTACTTCATGAAGAGATGGATACGATTCTTGAAAAATATGCAGTGTTGAAAGTCAGTGAGGAACAATATCAGGCAGTAGATAAAAGCTATCTTTTGAAAGAGAAAAAAGAGGTTTTTGGAATTGCCTGTCTGACGAATGAGAAGCAGTATTATATAGAAAATTATCCGGAAATCGTAGTGGAGAGCGGATCACTTGATCAGGTGATTCTTATGTTGACAGGAGGCGAGAGATGATGAAAGGAATCGGAGGGCTTTTGGAAAAGGATTTTCGATTGTTTTTTCGGCAAGGTGGTAATCTTTTTTGTGTGTTAGCGTTTGTTGCATTGTTTTTTATAGTAACGGGAAAAACGGGATCTACTTTCATTGCAATATATATTCCATCTGTAATGGCGGTATATTCAGGTAATACGATTAGTTATGATGAAAATGACCATGGTTACACGTATTTGTTTTCTTTGCCCGTAAATAAAAGAATATATATTAGAGAAAAATATACTTTTTCCTTTATTATGACAGTATGTGGCTGGTGTATTGGAGCAATCTGCGCAGGAATTGCTGTACTCATAAATCCTGAAGAGGTGTTCAATCTGGAAATTCTGGCAATGGAGTTGATCACACTCTTTGTGTTTCAGGCAATTGCGGGAATTATGATTGCAATCCGGCTAAGATTTGAAGGAGAAAAAGGGCGAATTGTGCTGCCAATCGCAATTCTAATTATTTTTGCAGTTTGTTATACAATTGGCTCTTTTCTGGAGGCTAACTTGGGATTAAAAGAAAGTATTCTGCATGTGATAGGTGGAATAGGGGATCTTGAAATTGCGATTGTACTTATTGTATTAAGTCTGTTTGTATGGTTTGCTTCGTATAAGTATAGTATGAGAGTTATGAGAAAGAAAGAGTTTTAATGAATATTTTAGCTTTTTTAGGCTATGATTTTCGTGAGAACTTGAAATTCTGATAAAAAACACATATAATATTGATTGAAAAAGCCTAAATAGGCAGAAACTTTCAATGAAATGGAGCGAGCTTTGTGAAAATTAAGCGTGATAGTTACCTTGAACAGTTGATTTCAGAAACATTGTGTCAGGCACTATAAAATGCGATTGGAAATAATGTCGTAATCGGAGCAGGCAGTGTTGTAACGAAAGACATTCCAGACAATGTAATTGCAGTTGGAAATCCCTGCAGAGTGATCAAAGAAAACATATAAAGGCGGATGCTATATTTTGCATTGTCACGCCAATAAATTCAAGTTGACCGAACTAAAAGAGGGGAATGCTTCTTGTCCGAATGATAAGAAGTTAAAGAGAAATCATAATGAAAAGTCTTAAGTTAAAAAAAGCATCTATAAGAGATCTTAATCAGATAAGGGCACTGTACTGGAGTCTTTTGGACAGCTCTCTGAAATATGGTCGGATCTTGCAGTGGAAAAAGAATATATACCCAAATGATAATGACTGGAATAACTATATTATAAATGATGAAATGTAATTGATTTTGGAGGTAAAAAGCATGATGAAGCTCGATAATTTTATTAATCTGATGACGGGACACTTTAATAACAAAGAGCAGTTTGATAATATGCAGAGAGAAGGGAAAACATATCCTTATGCAGAACACATTAATACAATCTGTAATGAGAAAATTTTGAACCTTCCTAAAGATTTTAATGGTAAATTTGTTGTTGAAGAAAGCTACTATGAGACAAATGGTAAACGCCATGCTTCCCCACATCTTTTCCTTATTACAGAGAAAGAAGATGGAATTGTGTTGTATTCTTATGAAATACCAGAAGGAGAAGATAAAAGTACGTTTTCATATGATTCTATGAAAAATGCTGACTACACTGAATTGAAAAAATCTGAAAAATTCACTCCGGCGCTCTATCATGAAAAAGATGGAATCTGGGAAGGAGGCAGTACAAGCCAGTTTTCACCGGTAATGACATTTAAGCTTTGGGAAAAGTTTTCTGATAGTTGTCTGGAGGTATCTGAAAGCATGGAAGTTAATGGAAAGAAAACTTTTGGATATGATGAACCAATTATCTATAAGCGAGTATAATCCAAGAATGGAATATTGCGATAAATTCAAGTTGGGTGTCCCAGTGGCATCAGGCACCATAAAGGCACCAGGTGTCTGATAGGCTTGGAATTCCAATGTTCAATGCAGTAGGAGTGTTTCTGAGACAGGTTGTACTCCAGAGAAGAATTCCTTTTGAAATGAAACGGGAATACGTAATCCTCGTCCTGGTTTGTCGAAAAAATCTCATTGCGTATTTATGGATGATGCGCTTATAATGAATGTATATCGACTGTGAACGGAGTGAACATTAACTTAATATATATAAATCACGAAAAGAGGAAAAAATGAAGAAGGCAGTATTATTTGATTTTGATGGTGTGATCGCAGATACGGAAATGAAGTCAATTGCTTATATAGAGAAGCAGTTTTTAAAGTATGGTGCAGTTTTGAGTATGGAAGAAAAAATTTCATATATAGGAACAGATGGAAAAGAACCAACCAGAAAATTGCTTGAAAAAAATGGAATCTGTAAAACAGTGGAGGAATTTCTGGAAGAAAGAAGAGCACTGGGTAATGTATACGAGAACAGTCAGGATCTGAAGCCTATGACCGGACTGATAGAATTTCTTGTATGGTTGAAAAAGTCAGGGTATAAAATAGGTATTGTATCATCTACCAGTACCAGACTTATTGTAACAGCGTTAAATCGGATGAAACTTATGGGCTTTCCGGAGGTTCTCATCTGTGGGGATATGGTAACAAAGAAGAAACCCAGCCCAGAGGGGTACAGGAAAGCAATGGAGTATCTGGAAGTCATGCCGGAAGAGACGGTGATTATAGAAGATTCTCCTTCCGGAATCCAGGCAGGAAAAGCAGCTGGAGCCTACGTGATAGGATATAAAGGCGCTGAAGTGCAGCAAGATATCACAGGAGCAGATGCTTTGTGGAAGAGTTATGCTCTTTTTGAAGAAAAATGGAAAAAGATACAGTGAGCATAAGATTATTATACTTCATCCTTTTATGAACTGTTCAACGTGTTCCATAATATTTTTGAGCACGGAAAGATCCGTCTTTACAACGCCAGTCTCCAGAGAGTGATTGGCGTTTTCTGTAAGAAAAAGCGGCACTTCTTTTTCGGCAGCCAGTGATCTGATGGAAGCTGTTTCAGCCCATGGATCTGCAGTACCGTGAAAAGCGATGCTGCCGACCTGCGGGAAGTTGAAGGTTTCTGCCAGCGGTGTAAAAAGAATATTTTTTACTGCCAGATTGTGCCTGGCGGCATAGGCAGAAGATATAACAGTACCGACACTCTTGGAAATAAACAGAATATCCCCATAAGAATTCCAGTCAATATCCTGCAGACACTGTTCTGTCTGTCCAAAAGCAATATCAAAAGCCTGTTTCATTTTTTCCGGATTACCTTTTACATTTTCCGGGAGAGAATGATAGGATACAGTCTGGATCTGATATCCACAGTGTTTTGCAAGGCGAGTAGCATAGTACAGAAGTGGTTTGTCTGCTGTGTATCCGATACCCGGGAAAACAACAGCCAGTTTCGGCTTAGCTTTGTCAGAATCTGCAGAATGACTGGCGGCTTTGTCAAACAGTATTTTCTGTCGGAGATTTTCCTGGAGATCTTTTAAAGTCATGGAAATTGTATAGGAATCTGATGGAAGGTAGTCATAGTCAGTGATAAGGCCATTTTCTTCCATAAGATAAACTATATGTGAAGCTCCCATGAGTTCCATATCATCTTCTATATCTGAAAGTAATTCTTCATATGTTTTCATTTTAATCAATCCCATCTAAAAATTATTAGTATTTCTGTTAAAGATAAGTCTGTAAAAATCCGTTTGATTTTACTATTTTAGCATGGTATAAAAATCTGTTCAAGACAGAAGCAGAGAAAACACATGTAACAGCTTATTCGCTCTGTTAACAGTAACAGCAACTTAATATGCAAATAAATAATATGTACAATATCAGAAAACATATTTATAATAATTGTATAATGATGGAAATTAATGAATGACAGATATCAGATGATGATGTCAGAAAGTGGATGAAATTATGAGTGAACATATTACAACATATACAGGACTACATTTTGAACCACTGAACCCGGATCCGGAGAAAATTCGTATCGAAGATATTGCACATGCGCTTTCACTGATATGCCGTGGAAACGGACATGTAAAAACTTTCTGGTCAGTGGGAGAACATTGTATCTGCTGCGCCAGAGAAGCAGCAGCCAGGGGATTATCAGACCGTATGGTTTTGGCATGTCTTCTGCATGATGCCAGTGAATGTTATATGTCAGATGTACCGAGCCCCTTTAAGAAAGAATTGCCGGCATATCAGGAACATGAAGACAGACTTCTGAGCATGATTTATAAGAAATTTCTGGGATCTGATCTGACAGATGGAGAACAGAAACAGTTGAAAGAGATAGACAATGCACTTCTCTGGTATGATCTGGAGAAACTTCTTGGTGAAAAACAATCCGAAAAGGCACCGGAATTACATATCAACCTGGACTACACAGTCAGAAGCTTTAAAGAAGTGGAAAATGAATATCTGGCGATTTATGAAGAGTATTCAGGAGAAGTTTTACACTGTTGCACAAAAGAATGATTCCGGGTGAAAGGATCTTTTTGTATGGAAAATCTACGTTGCGTAGTGGAGAGAATTACATATCAGAATGCTGAAAACGGTTATACAGTGTTGAAATGTGCGGTCAAAAATTACAGTGATCTGGTTACTGTGGTAGGTACTATGCCGGATACGCATGTGGGGTCGGTTTTGTCGCTGGAGGGAATGTGGAAAATGGATGCAAAGTATGGGCGTCAGTTTTCTGTAATAAAATTTGAAGAAATGCTTCCGGCAACTGTTTATGGAATCGAAAAATATCTGGGCTCCGGACTGGTAAAGGGAGTAGGACCGAAGTTTGCAAAACGGATTGTGGAGAAATTTGGAAAAGATACTCTGGATGTTATTGAAGATACACCAGAGGAACTGCTGAAAGTATCTGGTATTGGAAAGGTCCGGGTAGACCGGATAAAAATCAGCTGGCAGGAACAGAAAGAGATCAAAAATATCATGCTGTTTTTGCAGAATAATGATGTCAGTACTTCTCATGCAACAAAGATATTTAAAACTTATGGAAGTGAAAGTATAGCAATTGTAAAAGAAAATCCATATCGACTTGCAGAAGATATATGGGGAATCGGATTCAAGACAGCAGACGCGATTGCACAGAAGATGGGAATTGATAAAGGTAAATTTGTCCGATTGCGCAGCGGGATTTTTTACACACTGAACAGGCTTGCAGAAGATGGACATTGCTTTGCAACAAGAAATCAGCTGATAGTGAAAGCACAGGAACTTCTGGAAGTGGAAGAACCGGAGCTGGAAATTACATTGGATGAGATGCTTCGCACGAATGATGTGATTCAGGATCAGGAAATTATTGTATCGGAAAAAAACAGTCAGACGGCAATATATTTACCACCTTATTATTTTGCAGAAAGTGGCTGTGCCAAAAGGCTGATACGGCTTATATCCTGCGGACAGGGATGTAAAGCAGATCCGGAAGAAATACTACAGAAAGTAGTTTCACAGTCTTCAATCATATATGATGATATTCAGCTGGAAGCGGTAAAGACAGCAATTTCTTCAAAAGTAATGGTTCTTACGGGAGGACCGGGAACAGGAAAGACGACAACTACGCTTGGAATTATTGCCGCATATAAACAGGCGGGATGTAGAATTATTCTGGCTGCACCGACAGGAAGAGCAGCGAAACGAATGTCAGAAGCAACAGGGATGGAGGCAAAAACAATCCATCGTCTACTGGAATATAAGCCGCCAGAAGGATATCAGAAAAATGAAGAAAAGCAATTGGAGGGAGATGTACTGATCTTAGATGAGTGTTCCATGATTGATGTAATGCTGATGTACAATCTTCTTAAAGCCCTGCCGGAACATATGTCATTGATTCTGGTAGGAGATATTGACCAGCTTCCAAGTGTAGGTGCAGGAAATGTACTCAGAGATGTTATAGATTCCGGCAGAGTTCCGGTAGTAAGACTTACAAGAATTTTTCGGCAGGCACAGGGAAGCAGGATCATTATGAATGCTCATCGAATCAATAAAGGTGAAAATATTGATATGAGGGGCGGAAAAGACTCGGATTTTTTCTTTGCCACAAAACAGACAAATCAGGAAGTTGTAGATACCGTTGTCCAGTACTGCAAAACTAATCTTCCAAGATATTATCATGTAGATCCTTTGCAGGATATTCAGGTACTGACACCGATGCAGAGAGGAGAATGTGGAGCTGTTAATTTGAATCAGGTATTGCAGGAGGCCATAAATCCATCAAAAATATTTCTGAAAAGAGGCGGTACGCAATATCGGTTAAATGATAAAGTAATGCAGATTCGAAATGATTATGATAAGGAAGTTTTTAATGGAGATATTGGGATAATTACAAGAGTGGACATGGAAGAAAGAGAATTGAAAGTCCGGTTTGATGACAGGGATGTGGTTTATGATGTGACAGAACTGGATGAATTATCTCTGGCATATGCGGTAACAATACATAAATCACAGGGAAGTGAGTATCCAATTGTTGTTATGCCATTTACTATGAGCCATTTTGTGATGCTTCAGAGAAATCTTCTTTATACCGGGGTAACAAGAGCCAAAAAAATTCTGGTGCTGGTGGGTGAAAAAAGAGCAGTATATTATGCAATAAAAAATGAGACGACTACATGCAGGAATACAGGACTTGCACAAAGATTGAAACCAGGAAGCAGAGAATCCAGAGAGGCGGAAGCACAGAAGCAGAAAGAAACAGTACAGAAAATTACGTATAAAAGTGGGATTCAGCCATCAATAGTTACGGAAACTCCTGAAATTTATGAGGGAAATTTGTGGAAAAGACTGTCACAGTCAAAGTTCAGGAGCAGTTTTTCACTGAAGGCAAATGATCGAAATTACATAGCAGAAAAAGGAATAGATACTGTACGGAGCCATGCACAGGATTTTATCAGAAAAAGGCTTGCCCCTGCAGAACCACGGAATGACGGAAAGCAAACACCTATGCGTGGACATCCGGTTTTTGTGGCACAGCATGCGACTGCAACATGCTGCAGAGGATGCCTGGAAAAATGGCATCACATTCCCAAAGGCCGTGAACTGACAGAAACAGAACAAAAATATATCGTAGATGTAATCATAAAATGGATTGAAAGACAAATATGATCTGAAGACGTTACTGTTCACAGTAACCTGAAAACAGATAATAGAGGAGAGATTTTGGGTGGATGCTTGCATTTACCGGCATGACAGGATATACTAAACAGACATATATTTGTGATTAATGGAGGATTTTTACATGAAAATTGCAGTAACTTATGATAACGGAAATGTTTTCCAGCATTTTGGGAAAACAGAATCATTCAAGGTTTATGAAGTGGAAGACAACAAAGTTGTTTCCAGTGAAGTGATCAGTTCCAATGGTACAGGTCATGGTGCGCTTGCGGGACTTCTTGCGAATCAGGGAATTGAGGTACTGATCTGTGGCGGAATCGGTGGCGGTGCACAGACTGCCCTTGCTGATGCCGGAATTGAACTGTGTTCAGGAGCACAGGGAGATACAGATAAAGCAGTAGAAGCTTACCTTAATGGAGAACTGGTTTCAGCAGGAACAACCTGCGACCATCATCACCATGAAGAAGGACATTCCTGTGGAGAAGAAGGACATTCCTGCGGCAGCAGCTGTGGCGGCGGCTGTGGTTCCCACAGTACCTTAAAAGGCCGTAATGTAGGTAAAACCTGTCGTACACATTACAGAGGAACATTTAATGACGGAACACAGTTTGATTCTTCATATGATCGTGGAGAACCGTTGGAATTTGTCTGTGGAGCCGGACAGATGATCAAAGGATTTGATGCGGCAGTTGCAGATATGGAAGTTGGACAGATCGTTGATGTACATCTGTCACCTGAAGAAGCATATGGACTGCCGGACCCGAATGCTGTTTTTACACTTGAAATCGCACAGCTTCCAGGTTCCGAAGACCTGACAGTCGGACAGAAGGTGTATCTGTCCAACCAGTACGGACAGCCGTTCCCAGTGAAAGTTCTTGCAAAAGAAGAAAAAACAATCACTTTTGATGCAAACCATGAAATGGCAGGAAAAGAACTGAACTTCAGAATTGAACTGGTTGAAGTAAAATAAAATATGAAAAAAGGACACTTCCCGGAACGGTTCGGGGAGTGTTTTGTTTTTTGATAGAAGGGGTGGACTGATGATATGAGCGTAAATTTTCATGCATTTCAGAATATAGGAGTACCTTTTTCAGAGTGCGAAGCATTATATGAACAGTGGACACAGGAATTTACAGGTTTTAAGCCGGAGCGTATCAGCCGGATCCTGAATCTGAAATATGATGAGGAATATCTTTATATTACATATTTTGATGTACTGTACAGGTTGGAAATAAAAGAAGGAAAACTGTCAAAACAGGATAAAGACGGACAGTGGCAGGATAATCTTTATTTCAATGAGGCTATGGTAATTTATCATCTGCTGAAATATACAGTAGACAATCCTGGAAATGCAGGAATCTGGGTTCCGAATGCAGTTTTGGATAAAAGGGTAACGAGGAACAGGAATTTGCCGGATCCGTTGCTGACACCGTTTGCTAGAAAATGGTCAGGAAATTGTGAAGGGCTAAGACATGCATGTATAAATGCCGGTGGAAAAGAGTTTGATAAGGGTGATGTGGCATTTCAGTTTACTGCATTTCCTTTTATGGAGGTACAGCTGATCTTCTGGGATGCAGATGAAGATTTTCCTGCACAGGTACAGGTGCTTTTTGACAAGAAAGTAACGGATTATGTCCATTTTGAGACCACCGGATGTGTGATTGCAGATTTGTTCAAAAAAATTAATTTGTTTGCGCAGGAAAATTAATCTTTGCAAATCCACTTTATTGTTGTATAGTGATAAAAAACAGACGAGGAGTGACAGACGTGGAAACTATCACAAGAGATGAGGCATTTGCTTTACTGAAAAAATACAACAAAGATCCTTTTCATATTCAGCATGCACTGACTGTGGAAGCTGTAATGAAATGGTATGCAAATGAACTCGGATATGGGGAGGATGCAGAATACTGGGGAATTGTAGGACTTCTGCATGACATTGATTTTGAACTTTATCCGGAAGAACATTGCCTGAAAGCACCGGAAATGCTCCGTGAAGCAGGCGTGGGGGAAGAGGTGATCCACAGTGTTGTATCTCATGGATATGGAATCACTGTAGGCTGTGGTACAACGATAGATGTTGAACCCGAACACGAAATGGAAAAAGTTCTCTTTGCGGCAGATGAACTGACCGGGCTTATCTGGGCGGCTGCGCTGATGCGTCCATCCAAAAGCACAAAGGACATGGAACTGAAATCCCTTAAGAAAAAATATAAGAGCAAGGGATTTGCAGCAGGCTGTTCAAGAGAAGTGATCCAGCGTGGTGCAGACCAGCTTGGCTGGGAACTCCAGAAACTTCTGACAATGACGCTGGAGGCAATGGCGGCAAGTGAAGACACTATAAATGCAGAGATGGAAGCAGAACAGAATAGCTGATAAAAAGCGAGGGAATCCATTTAGCGGATTCCCTCATTTCAACATAATATTATTTCTTTTCTACAATCCGGTAATAGGATTTTGCAGTTATGGAATAAATAATTCCATAAACAACTGCGAAGATCAGGACTGTTATGGCAGTGCATTTTATGAATAAACCGGTATTGTTCATGCCGAAGAGGAGGAGAATTCTCCGGATCAGTGGAAATGCCATGGAAATATGAATCATAGCCATAAGAAGAGGCAGGAAAAATACCATCAGAATCTGACGCTGGATAGAACTTTTTACTTCTTTATGGCTCATGCCTACTTTTTGCATGATCTCGAACCGTCCCTGATCTTCATAGCCTTCTGATATCTGCTTGTAATAAATGATCATGGCAGTTCCAAGAAGGAACAGTGACCCGAGAAAGATTCCGATAAAGAGCAGCGTTCCGTTGTCAGCATAATAGGATTCATATTCCTGCTGGCGGATTCCGCAGGTGATGTTGGAATTTGCATTTAACTGTCCACTGGATTTCATATCCTTAAGTGCTTTAAGTACAGGCGTTCCAAGGAGAATCTGATCCTGTTTGGAGCCATCAATGTTCAACCCGAGATGTAACGACAGATCCTGACCGGCAGGATAGGCAGACACATTTTTATATGCTTCGGAACGCATCTGGTCCAGTTTGGCGAAATCATTATCTGTAACCACAAAAGATGCAGAGTCAATGATCATATCGTAATTCATGTTTAATGGAAAATCCTTCAGCCATTTGTTGACAGAAAATTCCGTATCATTTATTTTCAGAGATTTCTTACTTTCTGCACCAGGGAACCATGCCCAGACCGAGCCGTCAGATAAGTTGGGGTCAGTGCCGGTGAGGGCTGCATAGTCTGACTGACGGATAACATAAATACTGACAGCTTTTTGCAGTTCTTTTCCTGTAGTGGTGATATAGGCTATATCATCCAGAGTAATGTCGTAATTACTCTGCACGCCGGCAAGGAACAGATAGGTTTCTTCAGTCATACTGTCAACAGGTATCTGGCGTTCATTTATGACCTGTTCAAACGCATTTCGAGCGACAGAAGCTTCTTCCCGGCTGATTCCGGCAATATCTATATCCACTTCGTATGGATAACGGTTTACCATAATATCATTCATACCTGCGTACAGGGAACTGCTCATGGAAATCATGAGAAGGACACCGGTACTGAGGATACAGATGCTGGAGAGACCTACGGCATTTTGCTTCATTCGATAAAACATACCGGAAATACTGATAAAATTACTGGTTTTGTAATAGAAACTTTTTCTGCGGCGCATAAGTTTCAAAATAACGATACTGCCTGCGGTGAACAGCAGATAAGTTCCTGCCATAACAAGCAGTACTGCACCCAGAAAAAGTACAATAGCCTGCAGTGGAGATTCTGTAGTCACAGCAATATAATATCCTGTGCCAAGGCAGATAAAACCAAGTAATGCCATGAGCCATTTTGCTTTGGGTTCACGTTCGCCGGTGTTATTTCCACGTAATAGTTCAATTGGCTGATTCATCCTCACTCTTGCCATGTTCTGAAGCAGAATTATAAGAAAAATAATCCCGAACATGATAAGGCAGACAAGTATTCCCTGAAGGGAAATATAAAAGCCGAGAATAGATGGAACATGCAAAATTCTGAGAAGCAAAAGCAGTGAAAGTTTACTTCCAAGAATGCCAAAAGCAATTCCTGCAACGATTGAAAGAAATGCTGTGATTACTGTCTCCAGAAACAGGATTTTCCCGATGTGTCTTTTTTCAAGCCCTAAAATATTGTAAAGACCGATTTCTTTCTGGCGTCTTTTCATGAGAAAACTGTTGCTGTAAATCAGAAAAATGCAGCAGAAAATAATTACAACAACTTCACCTGTAGTCAGAAGCATCCGTACCTCAGAAACCTGTGGAACTGCCTGCGCAAGATTTGGACAGTCGCGCAGGAATTCCATCATGTACATCATGGCGATGCAGAAGATACAGGTGATTATATAAGGGATATAGGTCCTTTTGTTGTTGCGGATATTCTGTAGGGCGAGTCTGGTGAACAGTCCTTTATGCATGAAGATCACCACCTGTCGTCAGTATTGTGAGAGTATCAGAGATCATCTGATACATTTCCTGATTACTTCTGGAACCTTTGTAAATCTGATGAAAAACTTCTCCGTCTTTGATAAAAAGTACACGTGAAGCGTGACTCGCTGCCTGTGCGCTGTGAGTTACCATGAGAATAGTCTGTCCTTCTTTGTTGATCTCACCAAACATTGAGAGAAGAGCGGAGGCGGCTTTGGAATCAAGGGCACCCGTTGGCTCGTCAGCAAGGACAAGTTTGGGGGAAGTGATGAGTGCTCTGGCCACTGCAGCACGCTGTTTCTGGCCGCCGGACACTTCGTAGGGAAATTTGTCAAGTAGCTGAGTGATTTTCAGTGCCTGTGCTATGGGGCGGATTTTCTGTTCCATCTCTCTGTAATCTTCACCTGCGAGAACAAGGGGGAGATAAATATTATCTCTCAGGCTGAAGGTGTCCAGAAGGTTGAAATCCTGAAAAACAAAGCCCAGATTCTGGCGGCGGAAAGCGGAAATTTCTTTTTCTGTAAGATGTACGATATTTTTTCCTTCAAGGAGAACTTCTCCGGAAGTAGGACGGTCAAGAGAGGCAAGAATATTAAGAAGAGTTGTTTTGCCGGAACCAGATTCGCCCATGATTGCTACAAATTCGCCTTCTTCTACAGAAAAAGTCACATTGGATAATGCCTGTACTTTGTTTCCGCCAAAACGGGTGCTGTATATTTTTTTTACATTTGATACTTCAAGTAATGCCATGTTAAGGCTCCTTTCCTGTTGTTGATGAAATAAGTATAAAAAAATCTGATGTTTTCAGCCATCGAACCAGGTTACAAAAAAGGAAAAAACCTTACATTTCTGTAAGGTCAGTACAAAGTAAGATTTTCCTGTGGAAAGCGAATGAGAACATGGGTGCCTTTTTCCTCTTCAGATTCTATGGAAATATTATGTCCGAGTCTGTTAAGGATTTTTTTGCAGAGATAAAGCCCGATGCCGGTAGCATGTCTGTCATCACGTCCGTTAATTCCGGTATAGCCTTTTTCAAAGACTCTTGGCAGATCTTCGGAGCGTATGCCAATTCCGGTATCTTCTATAAGAAGAGTACCATTCTGAACATATATTTTGATTCCCCCATCTTTTGTATATTTCAGGCTGTTTGAAAGAATCTGACCGATGACAAAACCAAGCCATTTTTCATCAGTGAGAACTGTTTCATCAGTGCCATCATAAGTAAGTGAGAGCTTTTTGGAAATAAAAATCCCGGCATATCGGTGAATCTGTTCGCGAATGATATTGTCCAGCGGGTATTTGGAAAGGGAAAGATCAGATGAAATGTTTTCTGTGCGCAGATAGCCGAGAACCATTTCTACATATTCTTCAACTTTAAATAATTCCGCAAGTGCTGCTTTATTTTGCTCAGGATTTTCATTCAGGAGCAGACGAAGAGCAAAAATCGGAGTTTTGATCTGATGAGCCCACATAGTATAGTAGTCGTTCATGTCTTCTGTTGATTTTTGGATATTTGTTTCCAGATCCATACGCATCTTATTTAAATCCAGGGAAATTTCCTGATAAAGCTGTTCAACTGCGTCTGAAGAAATATCCAGCCGGTCAAGATTCACTTCGGGTGCATTTCTGATGAGAAGAAGCTGGCGGTATTTTTTTCGATATTTCAGATATCCATATAAAAATGCAGCAGAGCCGGTAAGGAACCACAGTATAGTTATGTAAACCGCAGCTTCAGAGGGAAGCTGGTAAAGATAAAAAATAATTCCCGAAATAACTGCGGACAGAAGCATGGAGAGAAGATATAGCTTGTTTTTGTTCAGGTAAGAAAAAAATATATTCATAAAAACCTCATACTATATAGCCAAATCCCTTACGGGTAATAATAAAGTCGTGAAGTCCGGCTGCATCGAGCTTTTTTCTGAGTCGGGTGATATTTACGGTTAGAGTGTTATCGTCTACAAAGCTGTCGCTTTCCCATAAATGAGTAATGATCGCATCTCTGGAGACGGTTTTACCTGCATGTTCAAAAAGGATTTCAAGAATTCGCTGTTCGTTTTTGGTCAGTTCGATATCTGTGCTGTTCCAGGTGAGGACGCCTTTGGAAGGGTTCAGTATAGCACCTTTATGTTCCAGAAGGCTTCCCGGATTTCCGAAGGAGTATGTTCGTCGGAGAAGTGCCTGGATTTTTGCAACCAGTACATCTGTATCAAAAGGCTTTGCGATAAAATCGTCTGCACCGCGGCTCATTGCCATGACGATATTCATATTGTCAGAAGCGGAAGATATAAAGATAACAGGAACCTGGGAAATCCGGCGGATTTCTTCACACCAGTGGAAACCATTGTAATAAGGCAGTTTCAGGTCGAGAAGCACGAGCTGGGGCTCCCGGCGCACAAATTCCTGCACAATATTTGAAAAATCCTCCGCACAGGATACTTCATATCCCCATGAGCTGAGGTTTTTCTTAAGAAGATTTGCAATTGTTTCATCGTCTTCAATAATATAGATCCGATACATAAATGCCTCCCCGGAATCCGGACAGGAGGTAAAGATTAATCCCTGCCGGCTCAATGTTATGGTTATCATAGCATGGATTGAGTGAGATGGGAAGATTAATAAAAATTCTCGGATTAGGAATGGATTTTATGAGGATGGTTTGTTAAAATGAAGAAAAGGGGAAGGAAGGTGAAAAGAAGTACTTTCTCACAAAAGATAAAATTTCATAAAATCATTTATGGAAAGATAAAATACACCAGAGGAGTTTTCCTGAGCACGAAAGATAGTAATCAGTGATAAAAAGAAAGGAAAAAGCCTCATGGCAAATAACACAATTTTTGATGACGTTTTTCGAACTATGATCGAAAAAATGCCGGAACTGGCAATTCCGTTGATTAATGAAGTGTTCGGAACAACATATCCGGTGGATATTCCGATTATCCAGCTGCGAAATGAGCATCAGACGAAAAATGGCGAAAGAATTAAAGATTCCACTCTTCAGATTGGAAGAAAACTGTATCATATAGAATGCCAGAGTACGGAAGATTCAGGCATGGTGATACGAATGGCAGAGTATGATTTTATGACAGCATTGGAGGATATTAAAAAAATAGACGGAGAATACTATATGGAGTTTCCTGCTTCCTGTGTTCTGTATTTGAGAGGTCAAAAAGGCCCTGAAGCGTTAAAGGCAAATCTGATTATGGCAGATGGAACTAAAATCGTTTATCAGGTACCCGTGATACGTGCAGAAACAATTTCACTGGAGGAAATTTTCCGGAAACAGTTAGTATTCTTATTACCCTATTATATTATGCGGTATGAAAAAAGTAAGAACAGCCTGGAAGAAGACAATGAAATTTTGAATAAAATGCTGGAAGAATACAAAGAGATTGAAAATTATCTCGAACAGGAACTTCTTGGTCATGGAAAAGAAAAAGCATACAGAGATTTGATAGAACTGATCAGTCGAATTGCAGATTACATATTTGCATACAGTGAGAATGTCAAAGAAAGGTTAGGTGAGATTATGGGAGGAAATGTACTGGAGTTAGAGTCGGATAAGTTGATTAAGCAGGGGCTTGAGCAGGGACTCGAGCGTGGAATATGTGCTTTAATAGAAACATGTCGAGAAAATCAATTTTCAGAAGAGAAACTTAAGAAACAGTTGATGGATAAGTTTGATCTTACAGAGACAGAAGCAGTAGATTATATGAATAAGTATTAAGTTATGATACCCCAGTTGGATGATGATTCAGCTGGGGTGTTTTTAAATCAAAGGTTTATGTAATAGTTAAATAGACTAAAAAGTTATTATGGGGCAGAGGAAGGTCATAGTGCTTTAACAAAATGTAACAAGAATTCTCTTTCCTCTATAGGTGGGAGATGAATTGTAGATCTGAGCATAAATGCTCATAAATGCTCAAAAGAATTTTGTAAATAAAAAAGAAAAACACTTGTTCTGGAATTCGGACTGTATTATAATAAAAAGAGAACATATTGTTCGAAAAAAACGATAATTGAATTCATTTATTTATACGTAGGAATAAGGTGAGGAAAATAAATCGGGCAGTAAAAATAAGAATCTATCCAAATGCAGAGCAGCGTGTGCAAATAGAAAAAACAATCGGTTGCAGCCGATTTATCTATAACTGTATGCTTGCAGATAAAATGGAACATTATAAAAAAGAAAAGAAGATGTTGAG
>CAKRLX010000037.1 GCA_934359835.1 uncultured Blautia sp. | reverse complement strand
TTCGGCTATATCCTTCCCACTACCGGGCGGATTCGGGACTTTAACCCGTTAGAAACGTGCGCCGCTAGGCGCACACAAAAAGCGCCCCGGTATCTTTATATATACCGAAGCGCTTCTGTTTTTTGTCAGTTTCTGTTTTTATCAGTTACTGTTTTCTGTATTTACGACAGCTCTTATTTTACTTTAACTTTGATTTTCACGCTCTTGCTGCCGGATTTTACTGTAATGGTAGCTGTACCTTTCTTTTTGGCTGTGATCACGCCTTTGGAGGATACTGTTGCAACTTTTTTGTTTGAAGTTGAATAAGTTACTTTTTGTTTACTTGTTACAGGTGCAACCACTGTACTGAGGCTCAGTTTTGCTTTGCGGCTTAAGGTAACTTTTTTGCCGACTTTTGCTCCTGTTGCCTTGTCTGTTACTTTCAGTGAAGTGGTCTTAACCACCGGTGCCTGAACTTTTACCTTGAACCATGTAGTATATCCACTTGCGAGTTTTACGGTAATCTTGGCTGTTCCTTTCTTTTTGCCTGTGATCTTGCCGTTCTTTACTGTTACGACTTTTTTGTTGCTGGATGTCCAGGAAACGATCTTGTCTCCGTTTGCAATATCAACTGTCTTTACAGCATAAGACTGTTTTACTTTCAGCGGTACTGTTTTCTTTGAGGCAACGCTCATTGTAAGCTTCGGAGAAAGTTTTGCGATTGCTTTGGTTGCTGCAACCTTGCCGCATACGGAGCATACATTGGAGTTTACTCCTTCTGCAAATACAGTTGCCGGTTTTGTTACTTTCCAGCTGTATGTATGTTTGCCTGTTGCAGGGATTGTTGTTGTACGTGTTTCTCCTGCGTGTATGCTGCAGGCTTCTACTTTCTGTCCTGCAGTACCACAGGTAGCATTTTTGGTGCTGGTGGTTTTCCATTTGCAGCCGGTGAGTTCAAGTCTGGTGATCTCGAGAGTTGCGGTTGTCTGTTTACTTACTCCATCATTCTTTACACCAATAAGGTATGTTTTTCCTTTAAGTAATTGCCAGCCTGTTGTTTCATAATTGTTATTACTGTCCAGCCAATAATCATATGATGCAAGTTTTCCATCACCCGTTATAGTTTTTATATCAGTTGAGATATTATAGTCGCTATAAAATGCTCTTATATCATAGCAAGAGTTATCTTCTGGTACATATTTATACCATACATATTCTTCAAATTTAATACCAACAGTGTTTTTTCCGGTTTTGACATTGGATATTTTGGAATAATCAGGAGTAACTACTGTAATATTAAATCCTGACTTCGGATAACCTGCAACATACATATGATATGTTCCATTTTTGAATGTAAAGCCATCTTCACTGAGATCATAATCCCTTTTTCCGTCTGTATATTTTATACTGAATGCATTTCCATATTCATCCTTTACATACGTTTTCGAATTATTAAATGACTTAGATTTATTATTATCATAATTTACTGTCAACTTCACACCATCAAGGTTAAAATTATAGTCATCCAATCCGCCGCTATAATACGTAGTTCTGGCAGTTCCTTTTTCCAGCACTACAGAAGTTACACTTACTGCTTTTGTAACTGTAATATCATAGGAACCGGTCTGTGGATCACTTGTATATGTCTCGTTTCCGTCCTCATCCTCTTCGTGATCGCCAGCGTCATAGACATAAGCATGAAAATAATATGTAACATCTTTTACCAGATCAGCTCTGACCAAAAAATTATAATCAATATCACTATCCCAGTCATCATTCCGCCAGTCATCATTCCTACCACCATCTAACTCAGTGCATAATTCTGCGCTCGGATCACAGCCATCTGTATAATTTGATGAAGCGAAACAATAAACTCCTGTTTCAGCTGGTTTGAAAGAAAACCAAAGACCGTTTTCATCATTAACTGTTATGCGCTTTGTAACACCTAAAGTTAATTCTCCGGAAAGGCTTGCTGCCCCAACTGCTACTGTCTCTTCTTCACTTGAGAACAGTTCCACATCTTCGCTGTCTTCTTCCTCAGCAGTTACTTCTTCTGTATCTTCTGTGATTTCTGTCTCTGCGGTAAGATCTTCCCCATCTTCCGCTTCTGTCAGAACCTCTTCTTCAGATGCATCTTCTGCTGCCTCTTCTGTTTCATCTTCTGCTGCAACAGTCTCTTCCTCTGCCTGTACAGCTGTTTCCTCTGCACTGAAATCTGCCGCACTTACCAGTGCTGTTGCGTCTACACTGGTTACTGTCATGGCAGCTGCCAGGATCAATGCAAGATGTTTTTTCTTCATACCCTTTTCCTCCTTTGTAATAGTGTGAAAAAATATGTATTTATTATAACACTATTTCTTTTTGTAAAAAGATATTTGTGTAAATATTATTTTAAATTTATCTTACATTTTACAGATGCATCGTAGAACCGCAGTATTTATTTCAATTTTTTATATTATTTTGCTCACGGCAGCACTGTCTTTCTTCCACCGCTCACAAAGCCTGTTCTGCTACTCCGTCTGCGCCGCTTTTTATCAGCTTTCTCCGCTAACTCGCTTCGCTCAGACAAGCTCCGAAAGCCGAAGCTATGCTCGCCGGACTCACGCATCTCAGGCTTGCGTTCGCTTGCAGAAGAAATGACAGTTTCTGCCTGTGCATAAAAAATATCGTCAATCGCAAGTTTAACCCAAAACGCTTCTACCATTTCGATAACTGGCTTCTGCCGGATTATATACAGAAATGTAAACAGGAACCCGGCGAGGCTTCTGAGATTTCGCATGCTCTAATTATCGCTGCGGGCATTGTCTGAATGCCGCAGGCATGAGTTATGCAGGAGCAGCGATTAATAAATGAGCAAAGAAATCCAGAAACGCAGCCCAGGTTTCTGGTGGCATTTCTGTATCATAAGAAGGCAGTTGCAATCTCAATTTTCGGTGGCAGTTCTGTATTATAAGAAGGCAGTTGCAATCTCGATTTTCGATGGTATTTCTGTATCATAAGAAGGCAGTTGCAATCTCAATTTTCGGTGGCATTTCTGTATCATAAAAAGGCAGGCACAATAATCAAAGGAGCTTTATTTTTCCCATTTAAATATAATAATGCCAACAACCGCCACAATCATTCCCAACATCTTTCTCCATTCAAACGGCTGCTTATCCACACCGAAAATCCCCAGCAATTCAATAACCCACGCAACCACAAGCTGCGAGATCACAATAAGCATGGCTGCCTTCGCCGGTCCGAGTGCACCCATACTCTGAATGACCGTAATTGTAATAAAAGCTCCGATCACACCACCCAGAAGTGTGTATCTGTTTTCAATCTGCCACAGCGGTGTTATACTCTGCCGTCCTGTAAAAAACCACGCAAGCACACATACAACAAAAGCGGAAAGCTGAACCCACCCCGTAGCAACCCACAAACTCGTCTGCTTTGTCACCTGCGTATTAAAAACCCCCTGAACACTCATCAGTGCTCCTGATATCAGTGCCGTCAGAACTCCCAACATAATACCAATGTCCTCCATAAAAAACTGTCTGGTCTTATTCCAGATTCCCTGATTTCTGTATAAAGTATATGTATTTTTTCTCTGAATATACTTTCCAGTGCACCTTTTAAAATCATGAATTTCTAAATCATATCAAATATTTATTCACTAATCCTTCTATTATTTTTGAATTAAGAACACTCTGCTCCGTTTCAAAAGTAAGTATCAGTCTGTCTCCTGGATAAATATCATTTTTCTGGTAGGATTCTATTTTTCGTACTGCTGTTCTTGCATATTCCTGTTTATCCATCATTCCCTCATGCTCCCAGTAAATTTCCTGTCCTGTTTTTTTTGATAAAAACGTAAAATCCGGATATACTGTACCGTACCCTTTCAGATAGAGTGGTTTTTCATATTTATATGGTATATCTTTTCTATAGAAATAATCTGCAAGTATCTTCTCTGACTTAGATCTTACCCGTTCTCCCTTTTCAGTAAGAATTACCGGTGACTCCTCTCTGAATTTCTTTCCCTGATATTCCTCTGCATACCATTCTGTCAGCAATTGATTCCATGTTGGTTCTGCCGGAATCACTAATATCTGCCTTTCCTTATGCATAGAGGTATAGATTTTCTCAATTTCATCATCTGTATAATCCTGCAGTATTTTTTTTATTTGTTTTAACCTTCCTTCCGCCTTCTTCAGCACTGTTTTGTTGTAAGTTTTTTGTGCCAGCAATTTAGGCAGTTCTTTATTATTTCTTGGAATATAATTTCCTTTTTTATTATTCGTACATTGATAATAACGAGGATGATTTTTGTCACTTGAAATCCTGAGATAGCCTTCCGGCGCTGTTTCCTGTCCGTTTCCCGCTTTCATCACAATTTTTTCAAGCCGTTTCTGCTCCTGAAGCAGCATCTGCTGTAAACCTTGCATATTTTCTTACCTCTTTTCATCTCTATTCCAAACATATTTGACTTCTTCAATGATTTTACTGATTTGCAGTCAACCCAAAATCTTAATTCCATTGACTCCTCTGGGCATTTTTGCATTTTCCAGTCAATCCAAACTCTTAATTCTATTGACTCCTTTTGACATTTTTGCATTTTCCAGTCAATCCAAACTCTTAATTCCATTGACTCCTTTTGACATTTTTGCATTTTCCAGTCAACCTAAAATCTTAATTCTATTGACTCCTCTTGGCATTTTTTCATTTTCCGGTCAACCCAAAACCTTAATTCTATTGACTCCTTTGGACATTTTTGCATTTTCCAGTCAACCTAAAATCTTAATTCCATTGACTCCTTTGGACATTTTCGCATTTTGCAGTCAAACCAACCCTTCAATATCTTTAATCTGGAATAATAATCTATAAAAATGCAGGAGAAAATACGTAATTTTCCGGGCCGAGCCTTATCTGCTTCTAAGTCTAACGAAGCATCTGATAGTATTCAATGAAACTTTCTGTGAAATTTCTTATTTTTATATAAAAAAAGAGACAGTATTTTCATACCATCTCTGTCATATGATCACCTATAAACTGCTGCTTATAACGTAGCCAAGGCTTCCTCCACCAAGAATCACAATAAGAATTACCAGAAGAATCAGAAAGCAAAAATATGATCTTGCAAAATTTTTAAGATTTTTATTTTTTGTTCCTCCAAAGGAAAATACCAGAAGAAGAATAAATCCAACTAATGGAATGGAAAACAAAATTTCATATCCGAAATATCCCCACATACTGATTGGTTTATAATCTTCCGGAATATAGTCATCATTGTTTCTTTCATAGCTTCTATAATTTTCTTCTCTTAATGGTGTTCCACAGTTTTTGCAATAAGATGAACCTTCAGCATTTTCTGTTCCACAATTTTTACAGTACATTTTCTTCCTCCCTCATTTTGTAAAATCAGACACCTTGCATCTTTCAGTATATGTTCATCACTCATATATGTCCAGTATTATCAGTAAAAAAGCAAAAACAGACACAGGATTCTTTCCCGTGTCTGCCTTTCTTATATGTATCAGTCCATCAGCAGAAAATCATTTCACACTGACTACTCTGTAACCTGCATCTTTCACAACTCTTTTCAGTTTTTCCTCATCAAGTTCTCTGTCATAGGAAACAACTGCCTCATTCTGAGAAAGATTAACCTTTGCAGATGCTCCGTCAATTTTATTGATTGCTTCAGTTACAGCCTTTACGCAATGCTCACAGTGCATACCGGAAACTTTCAGTACTTTTTTTCCGAGAACCGGGTTCTCAAGTTTTTTTTCCGGAATATCCAGGACAACAGATCCACCGCCGCCACCACAGCAGGCGCCTTCGCCTTTAAAATGTTTAATCGAGCCCTTCAATGCAAGTACAAGGAGTGCGATCACTATAAGTACAATAATAATGTCAACCATTACTCGTCACCTCTTTTAAATTCTTCATCACGCTTTTTCTCTCGTGCTTTCTTTATCCATAAGTAGCCCTGATATATCAGAACGCCAATCAGATAGATAACAATAACCGCTCCAAACATATAAAATGTGGAACCTGTTGAATTTCCCATAATGTTTCTCCTCTATTTTGTTACTGCTCACTTTGTTCACGTAACTTTATTTCTTCATACGTGGACTTTTTGGTGCTGCACTATAAGAAGCACCTGCACATCCACCACAGCTTCCGCAGTTACCGCTGCAGCCACTGCAGCCCATATGCTTACCTTCTTTTGTATTTTTGATTCCCTTATAGATCAGGAATCCACAATAGCCAAGAATCAGAATCATTATAACAATATTTGCCAGCATTTTCCTCATCCTCCATGAATCTTATTATAACAGAAGCCGGATACATTTTCTGCATCCAGCCCCCATTTTTTCATATTTATGCCTGTACAGAACGTTTGGAATAAACTTTCTGATTTTTATACGGATCTGGTCTGAACAGAAGGAACAGCATTACGATCAGGACGATAAATCCAACTGCTGTACCAATGCCGAATGCACCACCTGTTACAAAAGAACCGATCTGATAGAAGCAGAGGCAAACAATGTAAGCAAATATATTCTGGAAAAGAATTGCGAACCAGAACCATTTTCTGCTGTTCATTTCTTTTGCCATTGTAGCGATAGCTGCAAGGCAAGGAGAATCAAGAAGGTTGAACATCAGGAAGGAGAATGCTGCGATTCCTGTCGGGAACCAGCTTGCCACACCTGCTGCTACATTTACTGCATCTTCTGTATCACCAGCTACGTTAGCCAGGACACCCATTGTAGATACGATTGCTTCCTTTGCTGTGAAACCGGAGATAGAAGCTGCGACTGGCTGCCATTCGCCAAATCCGAGAGGTGCAAAGATCGGAGCAATCACACCACCGATAGCTGCCATAAGGCTGTCTGCACTGTCTTCTACCATTCCAAATCCACCATCTGTAAATCCGAATCCACCAAGGAACCACATTACTACGCAAGCCAGGAACAGGATTGTACCAGCTTTGATGATGAAGCCTTTCAGTCTTTCCCATACATGAAGAAGAACTGTTTTAACCTGCGGAATATGATACTGTGGAAGCTCCATAACGAACGGAGCCGGTTTTCCGGAGAACGGTTTTGTTTTCTTAAGAATGATCGCTGCTACGAGTACTGCTACGATTCCGATGAAGTACATCAGAGGAGCAATAAAGGAACTTTCTGCATATCCTGCAGTTTCACCTGCAATAACGCCGCCCATAAGAGCGATAACAGGAAGTTTTGCACCACAAGGAATAAATGTTGCTGTCATAATAGTAAGACGTCTGTCATTATCCTGTTCGATGGTCTTGGAAGCCATGATTCCAGGAATACCGCAACCGGAAGAAATAAGGAGCGGAATGAAACTCTTACCGGAAAGTCCAAAGTGACGGAATACTCTGTCCATAACGAATGCGATACGTACCATATATCCACAGTCTTCAAGGATGGAAAGGAACAGGAACAGGATTGCCATCTGAGGAACAAATCCAAGTACTGCACCAAGTCCACCGATAATACCGTCAACAACAAGTCCCTGTACCATATCGCCAGCGCCGATGCTGGTAAGGATATTACTGAAGAAATCCTGAACAGCAACTACAAATACATCATTTGTCCAGTCTGTAACGAATGTACCAACTGTTGTTACAGATACATAATATACAAGCCACATGATCGCGATAAAGATCGGGATACCAAGGATACGGTTTGTTACAATACGGTCGATCTTATCGGAAACTGTAAGTTTGTCTTTTGCTTTTTTAACAGTTGTATTAACAATCTTCTGAATGAATTTGTATCTTTCATCTGTTACGATACTTTCCATATCATCGTCATGTTTCTGTTCGAGTTCCTGGCGATTCTTGTCTACTACAGCCTGAGCAGAAACGGAAAGTTTCATAGCTTCTTTAACTTTTTCATCGTTTTCAAGGAACTTAACTGCATACCATCTCTTTTTGTCGTCTGTGATAGAATCCGGCAGAACAGATTTTACTTCTGTAACTGCTTCTTCCATTTCTTTTGAGAAGATATCTTTTGGAAGATCAACACTGCTCTTCTTTGCAACCTTTACAGCTTCGTCGATCAGATTGTCAAGTCCTTCACCTTTCAGCGCAGATGTCTCGATGATCGGGCAGTCAAGCAGCATGGAAAGACGTTTTGTGTCAATCTTGATTCCTCTTTTTGCAAGAAGATCGGCCATGTTCAGTGCAATGACAACCGGTACTCCGGTTTCGATCAGCTGAGTGGTCAGATACAGGTTACGTTCAATATTGGTAGCATCTACCAGGTCAATGATAACGTCCGGATTTTCTTTCAGTACGTAATCACGGCTGACTACCTCTTCCAGTGTATATGGTGAAAGAGAATAAATACCAGGAAGGTCAGTTACGATGATCTCCTCGCCTTTTCCTCTTTTTCCTTTCAGTTTACCTTCTTTTTTCTCAACAGTAACTCCCGGCCAGTTTCCTACATACTGGTTAGCGCCCGTTAATGCGTTGAACATTGTGGTTTTACCACAGTTCGGGTTACCGGCAAGTGCAATTTTAATTGCCATTTCTTTCTTACCTCCTTATTCCCTCTTGCTGCTGTTTTACAGCATTTTATGCTGCCGTCAGAATTTACGGCAACGGTTTTACTTATGTACAGAACAGATTATTTTACCTGTACGCACTGAGCATCATTTTTTCTTACTGATAACTCATAGCCTCTTACAGTGATCTCAACCGGGTCACCTAAAGGTGCAACTTTACGGATATAAAGTTCACTTCCCTTTGTGATTCCCATATCCATAATACGTCTTTTGTACGCGCCGTCTCCTTCAATTTTGGTTACAACAACTGTACTTCCAACTTTTGCATCACCTAAAGTCATTGTTCTGTCTCCTTTCCCTCTTTGCTTGATATATTAAACATTGCATGCATTATTACTGATATCTACGAATTGCTCCGCTGCATTGCAGCTCTCGCAATTCTGCAAACATTCGGAATCCGTAAATTTTCTGCGAAAACTACTGCTTCCTCGTGTTTGGCGGCTTCCAAGTCCAGCCATTTATGCGTGCAGGCACGCAAAATGTCAGTTCCTTTGAAGCCTTGATATCAGATCATGATGTGTCTTGCCATATCCTGATTAACTGCCACACGGGCATCTTTGACATTTACGATTACATTTCCACCGATCGCAGACACTACAGAAATCTCAGCGTCTGTTACAAACCCGAGGTTTGCAAGAAATCGTCTGGTCTCTTCATTTCCGCCAACCTTCTGGATCTTGCATTTCTCACCGATTCCTGCCATTGTAATTGGCATCATAATTTCAACCCTCTTTCTTATTGAGAATTTTTTTCTTTTTAAAACGAACAAACGGATTCATGTCAGCTGTTCTTTATTTCTTAAGTTAGTATATGCTAACGTTTGTGAGCTGTCAAGTACTTTTTTTCGTTTTGTATAACTCTTGTTTGTTATAGCGAATAAAAGGCAGTCCTGGCGTACTTTTCCATGGTGAAATCCAACAATTTTTGTTGTTCTGACATGTAAAATATGCTATAATAAGAAATACTATAAACACATTGTGTTATTTGATATTGAGAAGAAATTGGGGTGTAATGAATGCATACGAACGAATCCGCTGAAAACTATCTGGAAACAATTCTTATTCTGAGTAAATCTCATCCAGTCGTACGTTCTGTTGATGTTGCTTCCGAACTTGGATTTAAGAAATCCAGTGTCAGCGTTGCGATGAAAAAGCTCAGAGAAAGTAACCAGATTACTGTATCTCCTGAAGGTTATCTTTATCTGACAGAATCCGGACTGGCTATTGCTGAAAAGATTTACGAAAGACATCTTTTCCTTTCCAAATGGCTTGAGAATATGGGTGTTGACGCTACTGTCGCAGCAAGCGATGCATGCAAGATCGAGCACGTGATCAGTGCCGAAAGCTTTGCAGCAATTAAGAAACACATTGATCTGGATAACATGAACTAAAAAGAAACGGCGGAGCAAATGCTCCGCCACTTTATTTATGCAAGACTCTTTTCTAATTTTTCTACCATCTCATCGATATGCTCTTTTGTGATAACAAGAGGCGGTACCAGACGAAGTACATCACTTCCTGCTGAGATCACAAGAAGTCCGTTTGCAAGAGCTTTATTCACAATAGTTCCAACCGGTACTCCTGTCACAACCAGTCCCTGAATAAAACCTTTTCCCCGACGTGCGGAAAGTACATCATACTTATCCACAAGTTCATCCAGTTTCTGCTCCAGATAAGGAGTCAGTTCTCTAACGTGATCCAGGATATGATCTTCCTCAAAAATATCAAACACTTTGCTGACTGCCGCACATACAAACGGATTTCCGCCATAAGTTGTTCCATGATCTCCAGGTTCAAGAGAAGCGTCAGCAACTTTTTCTCCAAGGACAAATGCACCAACCGGCACTCCACAGCCAAGCGCTTTGGCACTGGACATTACATCCGGTTTCACGCCATATCCCTGCCATGCAAAATAATTTCCGGTACGTCCCATACCACACTGCACTTCATCAAAGATCAACACAATATCTTTTTCATCACAGATTGCACGGAGTCCTTCCAGGAATTCTTTCTGTGCAGGATAAATTCCGCCCTCACCCTGGACAACCTCAGTAATGATTCCACATGTTTTGTCTGTGATCTGTGCTTTTACGCTCTCAAGATCATTAAAATCAGCAAATTTCACGCCACCGATCAGTGGTTCAAACGGCTCTCTGTAATGTTCGGTTCCTGTTACGGAAAGAGCGCCCATACTTCTGCCATGGAAAGAATGGTTCATTGCAATGATCTCATATTTCTGAGCGTCTTTACCATATTTCTTATATGCATATTTACGGGCGACTTTCAGCGCACCCTCAATAGCTTCTGTTCCGCTGTTTGTAAAAAATGCCTTGCAGAGTCCGCTGGCTTTTACCAGTTTCTCTCCTGCCTCACTCATAGGTTCATTGTAATACAGATTAGAGATATGTGTCAGTTTGTCAATCTGGGCTTTCAGCGCCTCATCATATCCCGGATAATGATATCCAAGTGCATTTACAGCAATACCTGCTGCAAAATCAAGATATTTTTTACCTTCTGTATCATAAAGATAACATCCCTCTCCCCTGTCAAACATTACCGGGAAACGGTTATATGTATGCAGAATACTCTGTTCTGCATGTTCCATCTGATCATGCATGCTCATGATAGTATTTTTCACCATCCTCTCTCAAAATTGCGGTACCGATACCTTTGTTTGTAAAGATTTCCAGAAGGAGACTGTGCGGAATACGTCCGTCAAGAATATGGACTCTGTTTACGCCTTCTTCAATAGCATCAATGCAGTTCTGAAGTTTCGGAATCATTCCTCCGCCTACGTAACCTTCACTGATCAGTTTTTCCGCTTCCTGAACATGGAGTTCAGAGATCAGTGTATCAGGATCATCTTTATCTTTGTAAACACCTTCAATATCAGAAAGGAAAACAAGTTTTTCTGCATGGACAGCTTCTGCGATCGCACATGCCGCATCATCTGCATTGATATTGTAGGAATCAAAATTTGTATCAAATCCTACAGGGAATACTATAGGGAGAAAATCTCTTTCCAGAAGATCCTGAAGGACCTTCGGATTAACCTTTTCGATATCTCCTACAAATCCGATATCTTCACCTTTGGATAACTTCTTGTGGCACTGAAGAAGTCCGCCGTCTTTACCGCTGATGCCGACAGCCTGAACACCAAGTGATTCTACCAGCGTTACCAGTTCTTTGTTAACTTTTGCAAGAACCATCTCTGCAATCTCCATGGTATCTTTGTCTGTTACACGAAGTCCGTTCACAAATTTTGGTTCCATGCCGACTTTGTTTACCCAGCGGCTGATTTCCTTACCACCACCATGTACAATGATAGGTTTGAAACCGATCAGTTTCAGAAGCACAACGTCTTTGATGACATTTGCCTTCAGTTCTTCATCCAGCATGGCACTTCCGCCATATTTAACAACTACGATTTTACGGTTAAAACGCTGAATATAAGGAAGCGCCTCAATAAGGGTTTCCGCTTTGTCCAGATATTTCTGATTTACCATTTCTCTGTCTCCTTGATTTTACTCAGGACCTGTAGTCCGCATTTATTTTTATATAATCATAGGTAAGATCACAACCCCATGCTGTTGCTGTGCAGTCGCCCATTTTTACATCAGCAATAGCAGTTACCGCATCTTCTGAAAGAATCTTTGTAGCTTCTTCTTCACTGTAGTTTACAGCAACACCATTTTCTATGATCTTAATCTTACCAGCCTTGCTTTCAAAATAAAGATCTACTTTTTCCGGATCAAACTGTGCACCGGAATATCCCATTGCGCAGAGAATTCTTCCCCAGTTTGCATCATGTCCGTAGATTGCAGCCTTTGTAAGAGATGAAGTAACAACGGATTTACTTAAAGTCACTGCCTGCTCCTTGCTCTCTGCTCCGATAATCTTTACTTCAAATAATGCGGTAGCGCCTTCTCCGTCTCCTGCGATCTTCTTTGCAAGTGTTGTATTAATGTAATTGAGAGCTTCACAGAATTTCTGATAATCTTCGTCTTTCTCAGTAATCTCCGGATTGCCGGCCATACCGTTAGCCAAAAGGAGAACTGTATCATTTGTGGAAGTGTCTCCATCCACAGAAACCATATTATAGGTATCCTGTACGTCCTGGCTCAGTGCTTCCTGGAGAAGTCTCTTGGAAATACATGCATCTGTTGTGACAAATCCAAGCATGGTACACATATTCGGATGGATCATACCAGATCCCTTGCACATACCGCCGATCGTAACCGTTTTTCCACCGAGTTCAATCTCAACGGCTACTTCTTTTTCCTTTGTATCTGTTGTCATGATAGCTTTGGCAGCTTCATTTCCGGCTTCCAGGGTTCCCTTAAGCTTCGGTGCCATAGCTTTGACACCTGCTGCAAGTTTTTCGATAGGAAGCTGCATTCCGATAACACCTGTTGAAGCTACCAGAACACTGTCAGCATCTACATTCATAGTTTCTGCTGCTGCCTTTGCAGTCTCTCTGCAGTATCCGAACCCTTCTTCTCCTGTACATGCATTTGCAATACCACTGTTACAGATGATAACCTGAGCTGTCGGATGATTGTATACGATTTCCTGGTCCCATTTTACAGGAGCTGCTTTTACGATATTTGTTGTAAAAGTACCCGCTGCCACACATGGCTTCTCACTGTATACCATGGCCATATCTGTTCTTCCCTGATATTTGATCCCTGCTGCTGTTGATGCAGCCTGAAATCCTTTTGCTGCTGTAACACCGCCTGTAATGATCTTCATAATTTATTCTCCCCTCTTATCTTACGGCATCATCGGAATCTGACGAAGGCCTTCTGCCTCGTCAAAACCAAACATAAGATTCATATTCTGAACAGCCTGTCCTGCTGCGCCTTTTACAAGGTTGTCGATAGCACCCATCATGATCACACGTTTTGTTCTTGGATCGATCTTGAAGTTTACATCTACATAGTTGCTGCCTTCCACGCATCTTGTCTGCGGGCAGACATCTTTGTCAAGAACACGGATAAAGTTTTCATCTGCATAATATTTATCATAAGCTGCTCTTACTTCTTCATAGGAAACGTCTTTCTTAAGGGAAGCATATGCAGTTACCAGGATACCTCTGTTCATCGGCACAAGATGTGGAGTAAAGTTGATCAGGACTTCCTGTCCGCATGCATATCCCAGCTGATCTTCAATTTCCGGTGTATGACGGTGTGTTGCAACCCCATACGCCTTGATGTTTTCATTTACTTCACAGTAAAGGTTCGGGACTTTTGCTCCTCTTCCTGCTCCTGATGTTCCGGATTTTGCATCAATGATGATGGTATTCGGATCGATCAGGTCCTCTTTCAGAAGCGGATAAATGGATAATGTAGAACATGTCGGATAGCATCCCGGATTTGCGATCAGTCTTGCTTTTTTGATATCCTCTCTGTTAATCTCGCAGAGACCATAAACAGCTTCCTCAATAAACTGCGGGGACTTGTGTTCAATTCCGTACCATTTCTCGTATTTCTTTACATCTTTGATACGGAAGTCTGCGCTGAGGTCAATAACCTTTGCTTTGGAAAGGATCTCTTCGTTAACAAGTGATGCGCAGAGTCCCTGAGGCGTTGCAGTAAAGATCACATCAACCTCATCTGCAAGTGCAGCCATATTGTCATCCATACATTTTGCATCTACCAGTTTGAAAAAATTCTGATACACATCTGCATATTTCTGATCAATGTAACTTCTTGATCCATACCACGCTACTTCTACATCTTTATGTCCCAGGAGCAGTCTTGCCAGTTCATTTCCGGCATATCCTGTTGCTCCGATAATTCCTGCTTTTATCATTTAGATTTCCTCCTTATTTTCCATGTTCCCTTAAAACACCTCACAGGGTATTCCCTGCTGAACTGCGTTAATTATACATCCACTATGCATAATATGCAACATATATTTTCGACAGATTTTACGTCCATTTTTCCTGATTTAGTGAATTTTTATGGATTGTTTCCTATTTTATGTTGTATTTTTATGCAAAATATTTTTTCATTTTTTTGCATATGGCTATTGCATATTTATAAAATCTGGTGTATATTAACCATTGTCAGCGAAAACTGACACAGCGTACCGGCAGGCAATAATTATTCATTTTATCCGGCCTGCTTTACTACATTACAATTCTAAAATTTAATTTTATCAAAAATAAACGTATCTGCCAAGTGCAGAACGATAATTTTCAGGAGGAACTTAATTATGAAAGAAAAAGTTGTATTAGCATATTCAGGCGGACTTGATACCACAGCACTTATTCCGTGGCTGAAAGAAACATTCGATTACGAAGTTATCTGCTGCTGCGTAAACTGCGGACAGGGAAACGAGCTGGATGGTCTCGACGAAAGAGCCAAACTTTCCGGAGCTTCCAAATTATATATTGAAGATATCGTAGATGATTTCTGTGACAACTATGTAATGCCTTGCGTACAGGCAGGTGCTGTTTACGAACATAAATATCTTCTCGGAACTTCCATGGCACGTCCTGCTATCGCAAAAAAACTTGTTGAGATCGCACGTAAAGAAAATGCTGTTGCAATCTGCCACGGTGCTACAGGTAAAGGTAATGACCAGATCCGTTTTGAACTTGGTATCAAAGCACTTGCTCCTGATATCAAAATCATTGCTCCATGGCGTATGACAGATGTATGGACCATGCAGTCACGTGAAGACGAAATCGAATTCTGCCAGGCTCACGGAATCAACCTTCCATTCGATGCAAGTCACAGCTACAGCCGTGACCGTAACTTATGGCACATCAGCCACGAAGGTCTTGAACTGGAAGATCCTTCACAGGCTCCAAATTATGATGATATGCTTGTTTTAAGCGTTACTCCTGAAAAAGCTCCTGATAAAGAAACTGAGATCACCATGACATTTGAGGAAGGTGTTCCGAAAACTCTCAATGGAAAAGCAATGAAAGTTTCCGAGATCATCACAGAACTGAACCGCCTTGGCGGTGAAAACGGAATTGGTATCATCGACATCGTAGAAAACCGTGTTGTTGGTATGAAATCCCGTGGTGTATATGAAACTCCTGGCGGAACAATCCTTATGGCTGCTCACGAACAGCTGGAAGAGCTGATCCTCGACCGCGACACAATGGAAGCCAAGAAAAAACTCGGCAGCCAGTTTGCGCAGGTTGTATACGAAGGAAAATGGTTCACACCACTTCGTGAGGCAATCCAGGCATTCGTTGAATCCACTCAGAAATATGTAACAGGCGAAGTTAAATTCAAACTTTACAAAGGCAATATCATTAAAGCAGGAACAACTTCTCCATACAGCCTTTATAATGAATCTCTTGCTTCCTTTACAACAGGTGATATGTACGATCATCACGATGCAGACGGATTTATCACTCTGTTCGGACTTCCACTTAAAGTTCGTGCAATGAAATTACTGGAAGTACAGAAAAACCAGAACAATAAATAATTGATTTCACAACCGGTCAGCTTTTTATAAAACTGGCCGGTGTTTTTTGTAAAAAAATCTTCTTTTTACATTTGTAATTGACAGAAAACATTTTCTACTTTATAATAATTTTATAAACAAAAACAAAGAAGCTTATATAGGTCCATAATTGGTTGGACGTCTCTACCAACTACCGTAATAGTTGCCTATAAGTTCCTTTCGGAACTTCTGTGGGCAAAATATCCGGTGTTTTTTTTTGCCCCGAATTCTCTTACAGACAAAGGAGGCAGATCATATGAAAAAAACAAACCCAACCACTTTTGCGCTGAAAGGCACCATCTGTTTCAGCACCGACCAGACGCATCTTTGCACCTATGACAATTCTTACGTCATCTGCGAAAACGGCAGGTCCGCCGGTGTTTATCCTGAACTCCCCGAAAAATTCCACGGAATTCCGGTACGCGACACCGAAGGAGCACTTATCATCCCGGGACTTGCAGACCTTCATCTTCATGCACCCCAGTATTCATTCCGGGGCATGCATATGGATCTCGAACTCCTGGACTGGCTGAATAATGTCACTTTCCCGGAAGAAGCCAGATATGCCGATCTGGAATACGCCCGTAAAGCCTATTCCATATTCACAGATGATCTTCGCAAAAGTGCTACTACAAGGGCTTCTGTTTTTGGAACACTCCATACTGATGCCACAGAACTTCTGATGGATCTTATGGAAAAAACCGGACTCATCGCTTTTGTTGGCAAAGTCAACATGGATCGCAACAGTCCTGATGAACTCCGGGAAATTTCTGCTTCAGCCTCTTATGAGGCAACTGTTCGCTGGCTTGAAGACACTGCAGGTAAATATCAGAATATCTATCCTATTCTGACTCCGCGATTCATCCCTTCCTGCACGGACAAGCTCATGAGTCTTCTTGCCGATATTCAACGAACTTACTGTCTTCCTGTACAGTCTCACCTTTCCGAAAATCAGGGAGAGATCGCCTGGGTAAAAGAACTTTGCCCGGATTCCACTTTTTATGGAGATGCCTATGACCATTTTGGTCTGTTCGGCGGAGAAGCCTGTCCCACTGTTATGGCTCACTGTGTTTACAGTTCCGACGAAGAAATCGCACTTCTCCACAAACGGGGCGTTTTTGTCGCTCATTGTCCACAGTCCAACACCAATCTTTCCTCAGGCATTGCTCCTGTACGGAAATATCTGAATGAAGGGCTTCACATCGGACTTGGCACAGATATCGCCGGCGGTCATTCTCTTTCCATGCTTCGCGCCATAGCCGATGCCATACAGGTATCCAAGCTTCGCTGGCGTCTTGTGGATGACTCCCTGAAACCACTCTCTCTGGAGGAAGCCTTTTACATGGCTACCGTGGGTGGAGGCGAATTTTTTGGAAAAGTCGGCAGTTTTGCGGAAGGCTATGAGTTTGATGCGGTCATCCTGAACGACAGACAGCTCTCATGTCCACACGCTCTCACAGCAGCAGAACGACTGGAGCGCCTGATCTACCTTGGAGAAAATGACTGCATCACCGGAAAATATGTATCCGGCAATAAATTATTCTAGTGTGTATACACTAAAGAAGGGGGTAAATTTATGAACTTTGACAAATTATTTCACCTGAAAGAGAACAAAACCGATGTAAAGACTGAGGTAATGGCAGGTATCACTACCTTTATGACTATGGCCTATATTCTGGCTGTCAACCCTAACATCCTCTCCGCTTCAGGCATGGACCGCGGCTCCGTTTTCACAGCAACAGCCCTGTCCGCATTTATTGCGTCATGTCTGATGGCACTCCTGTCCAATTACCCGTTCGTTCTGGCACCTGGTATGGGCCTCAACGCATACTTCACCTATACGGTAGTCCTTGGCATGGGATACACATGGCAGCAGGCACTGGCTGCTGTATTTGTGGAAGGTATCATCTTCATCCTTCTGTCCCTCACAAGTGTACGTGAAGCAATTTTCAACTCCATCCCTATGAACCTGAAACATGCAGTATCTGTAGGTATCGGACTTTTTATTGCTTTTATCGGGCTTCAGAATGCGAAGATCGTAGTAAACAATGATTCCACTCTGGTAAGTATTTTTTCCTTTAAATCTTCTGTTACTGACGGAACATTTAATTCCCAGGGAATCACTGTTCTTCTGGCACTGATCGGAATCCTCATTACAGCTATTCTTCTTGCAAAAAATGTAAAGGGCGGAATTCTGTGGGGTATCCTTATCACCTGGGGACTCGGAATCATCTGCCAGCTGACACACCTTTATGTTCCAAACGCAGACCTTGGCTTCTACAGCCTTCTGCCTGATTTTTCCAATGGAATCTCCGTTCCGAGCATGGCACCGACTTTCATGAAGATGGACTTTTCCATTGTGTTCTCACTTGATTTCGTTGTCATCATGTTTGCATTCCTGTTTGTAGATATGTTTGATACACTCGGAACTCTCATCGGTGTAGCTTCAAAGGCAGATATGCTGGATAAAGACGGCAAACTTCCGAAGATCAAAGGCGCCCTTCTTTCTGACGCTCTCGGAACAACAATTGGTGCAGCATTCGGTACTTCTACTGTAACTACTTTCGTAGAAAGTGCTTCTGGTGTTGCAGAAGGCGGACGTACAGGACTTACTTCCCTGGTTGCAGGTATTCTTTTCGGACTTTCACTCCTGCTCTCACCAATCTTCCTGGCAATCCCGTCATTTGCCACAGCACCGGCCCTGATCATCGTAGGTTATCTGATGCTCACATCTGTGACCAAGATTGATTTCAGCGACATGACAGAAGCAATCCCCTGCTTCATCGCCATCATCGCCATGCCGTTCCTTTACAGTATTTCCGAAGGTATCTCCATGGGAGTTATTTCCTATGTAGTGATCAACCTTCTCACTGGAAAAGCAAAAGAAAAGAAAATCAGCCTTCTGATGTACATTCTGGCGATTCTCTTTGTGTTAAAGTACATTTTCCTGTAATGTAAAATTTATTTTTAAATCAGTTTTGAATTTATATTCACTGCGGCTCCGCTTCTGCGGAGTCGTATTATTTTATTTTCTCTCTTTATCAATGTATAGTTATGCATTATAATGATACCAGCCCTCAAAAGTCTGAATCCACATGAGCTTGCTCATAAGTGGATAAAAGACCTTGGAGGGCGCCAAACATGAGGAAGTCGCTATTTACGTAGTAAATGCGCAGATTCCGAATGTTTGCAGGATTGTGAAAGTGCATGGCACGAAACAATCCGTAGGTATCATGAATTATAGATACAAGTTCCAATCCACCACAAGGAGATTATTATGAAAAAAGAACGGGTCAACATCAAAAACTCTCTGCTTCTTCTGCTCACCGCCACTATATGGGGTGTGGCATTTGTTGCTCAGAGCGTAAGCATGGACTATATCGGAGGTTTTACCTTCAATGCAGTCCGCAACATCATCGGAGCCATTACACTGCTCCCTGTAATTCTCATCTTCAGCCAAAAAGACTCACATAACCACCAATCTGAAGAAGAAAAAAAAGCCTCTCGAAAAACGCTTGTCACCGGCGGCATCTGCTGTGGTATCCTTCTCTGTCTTGCAAGCAATTTCCAACAATTCGGGATCAAATATACCACTGTTGGAAAAGCAGGTTTTATCACAGCATGTTATATTATCATTGTCCCGATCATCGGACTTTTTCTAAAGAAAAAATGCAGTCCCTTTATCTGGATCGCAGTCCTGCTTTCCCTTGGCGGCCTGTATCTTCTGTGCATCAGTCCGGACGAAGGTTTTTCTATCGGGAAAGGAGATACACTTGTGCTGATCTGTGCGGTTATTTTTTCCTTCCATATTCTTACTGTAGATCATTTTTCGCCTCTGGTGGACGGAGTCAAAATGTCCTGCATTCAGTTTCTCACCTGCGGTATTCTTTCCGGAATCCCTGCACTGATTTTTGAAGATCCGAACTTTACCAGTATCCTGCAGGCATGGATGCCAATCTTATATGCCGGTGTTCTTTCCTGCGGCGTTGCCTACACCCTTCAGATTGTAGGTCAGAAAGGTATGAACCCAACCGTAGCCTCTCTGATCATGAGCCTTGAATCGTGTATTTCCGTTATTGCAGGCTGGCTGCTCCTCAGCCAGAATCTAAGCGGCCGCGAAATCTTTGGCTGCGTCCTGATGTTCGGTGCCATCATACTTGCACAGCTTCCACAGAAGGCTTCAAACTGACAGCCTGTCCCGCTGGATACTTTACATCAGATAATAACTTCATATAGCACAAAAGACCATCGTCCGGAAATTTCCGGTATCGATGGTCTTTTACATGCCAAAGTATGCAGGAGAAACTTTTCAGATTTCGCCTTTGGCTTTGAGGTGTTCTTTGATTTTTTCAAAACTCTCATTGCTCACATCATGTTCAAGTTTGCAGGCATCTGCCTTTGCAACTTCTTCTGATACGCCAAGACCCTCCAGCATTTTTGTAAGTACTGTGTGTCTCTCATAGATGCGTTCTGCAATTTCCATACCTTTTTCAAGTAATGTCACTGTTCCGTAGCGGTCCATGGCAATGTATCCGTCCTCTCTCAGAAGTTTCATTGCATGACTTACGCTCGGCTTGGATACTCCAAGCATAGATGCGATGTCAACAGAACGTACTCCGCCACCTTTTCTGGACAAAACCAGGATTGCTTCCAGATAGTCCTCCGCTGATTCTCTTATCTGCATAAAAAATACCTCCCAATATTACATATGTTAACATGAACCAACATTTTTTTCAACTATCTGACATTTTTCCTGATAACAGTTTTTCTCATTAAGCGTCGCCATTCATAACGCCCTGGTCAAAGGCCATTCTTCTCCCCTCTCAGTCCCATATTTCTTTATTTATCATCACCGGTCAGCCTGAGTGTGTCACGTATCTCTTCTACATTCATATCCAGTATCACCGCAAGTTCAGCCACGCTGAATTCGCACTTGCCATCTTCATCATCCGAAAGCTCACGCACCGCATTCTCAAGCTTCTCAACTCTTGCAATAAGGCTGTCATCAGCAAATTTCTGCTGACTCTGTTCCTCCAGGACTTTTGTAAGCCCGAGTTTTACCTGTTTCAGAAGCCATTCTTCTGTTCTGAGTGTATCTCCGGCACCTCCCAGAGCCTGCATCAGGCTGACATTTGCCTCCTGTATAAGATCTCCGAGAAAAATTTCTTCAGCGTTCATTTCCACAGCAAGATCAGCTGCTTCTTTCAGATACCAGGCTGCCAGAGTCTGAATAGCCATCTGGTCGCCTTCCGCCAGTTTACGGAACATGGTTTCTTTTTCTTCTGCACTGCCTGCTTCCGGCAACGTCTCAATATATTCTTTCAGATAGGCTTCTTCTTCGCCTGTCAGAGGAATCTGTTTCTTCTCTTCCTGTGTTTCTTCCGCCTGTACTGCAGCCCCTTCTATCTCAATCCCTCTGGTCGTCAGATATTTAAGGACTCCCAGAAGCTGATTTCTGTCCAGATCTCCTCCCGCAAAACATTCACGGATCTGTCCTGCTTTCAGTGTATTTCCCTGTGCTTTCGCGACTTCCTGGATTTCTTTTAATTTATTCTGAAATTCTTTTACGTCCACTTTAATTCCTCTCTTTCTGTCCTGTCTTTCACGGCTGTTTGCCCTTCGAACAGTCATCATCTATATATTCACAATAATGTAAAAACAGCTCTCTGTAAACAGCTATTTACTATTTACAAAGAGCTGATGCAATGCGGATAACAGGAGTTGAACCTGCACGTCATAGACACCAGAACCTAAATCTGGCGCGTCTGCCAATTCCGCCATAT
>CAKRLX010000036.1 GCA_934359835.1 uncultured Blautia sp. | reverse complement strand
TCTAAGGAATAGTGATTTGTGCTGTAGCTTTTTCCGTCGGCGGCAGTTATTCGAAATTTTCGAATAACTGAATCCTCCTGTAGTTCGCTATCCTCGAATATTTTCTTAATATGATAATTTATAGTGTTAGTTCCGATATCGTACAATGTTGCCATCATCTTCTGTGTCAGCCATATATTTTCGTCCTCATAGCGCATCTCAATACTGTCCTGCTGATCGCCGACTGAGGCAACATAGGTCAGGTATTCCGCAGCACTGGAACGGATGGTTATTTCATCTTTTTTCTTTTTCAAATAGGAGGCCTCCTTTTTGTTATTTCTCGTTTCAACAATTCAATTAAAAAATACTCTATAAATTCATAGCTTTAACATGTCTTTGTTAATCCAGAAAAATGTGTCTCCACAATTCTATCCATTTGACTGGCAATCTCTGCAAACGGCAAATTCAAATTAAGCGTCTTAACACTTATCTGACTACCATGCATCTGATATATATTGTCCGGTTGGATTTCTTCTTCCGTCTTCGCGTAAAGAAGCATACCTGAAACTGTATTCTCTTTTTCTCCAAATTGATAGCTGCGGTTTTTTACATAGGTAAAAATCTGATACAAATTATTTGAATGAAGAGTATGTTTATCAAACTGGACCTGTGTTGTGTGACTGTAGTATTTTGCATCAATGATTAGTACCGTATTTCCACGTTGCAGGTGAATATCACTTTGCATAACCGGAAGCATGGTTCCAACGCCATCATCCAGCGACCACGGTATTTGCGATGCACTAACTGACAATGCAAGATAATGTCTAGTATAGTATTCCAGAATAAATTTTTCATACAGCCTGCACATGCGCTACTCATCTGCAAAGGACGCCAATCTATAGTCACCTGCATCTGTCGTGATAAGCATTCCTTCGATAATCAACTGACAGATACTAACCAGCATTCTATAAGTTTGATTGTTACGTTGAAAACGAATGGATGACCATTTTATACCTGTCGGTTCAATAATATCCACATTGGAGAAGTACAGCATTTTTTTCTTCAAGGCATCCTTGTATTTTGCCTGCACTTTTTCATTCCTCAAAAGAAGCATCACTGTCGTTTTCAGGATTTGATTTAATGTGTTGTTTTCTGACAGCTCATCAAAATCACAGGTAAGCACTCTTTCATGTGCCAGCTTGTTTTTTATTGTCCCCGGCATGTTTATTTTACCACGCATAACAGGCAACTCTTCTTGACGACTTATGTATTCTCTGTAGAGTCCCTGCTTCAGCTGCAACCCTACTACTCTACAGACTTATGTACATGATACAGACACCATGGGGCAACAGTCCGTAGAACTGTTTGAGAAACTCACGCAAACTTCATAATATCCCAAAAGAGGACTGGTAACACGATGTTCAATGTGTTCAGTCCTCTTTCTTGTAAAATCCCATTTTTAAAAATTATGTCGGCAAAATGTCGGCAAATCGACTGAACTTTGCCTTTTGAAGTCCGCAAAAGCCTTTATTTACGGCAAAGTTGACACACAGTCTCCACATGCACCGTCTGCGGGAACTGATCAACCCCGCACACTTTCTCAAGTTTATACCCGTTATCGCACAGATATCTCAGATCACGTGCCAGTGTTGCACTGTCACAGCTTACATAAACAACTCTTTCCGGCTGCATTTTAAGGATTGTCTGAAGAAGAACTTCATCACAGCCTTTACGAGGTGGGTCAACTACGATCACATCTGCATAAACACCATTTTTTTCATACTCCTGCGGAAGCACTTCTTCTGCTTTTCCTACAAAAAATTCTACATTACTGATATTATTCAGTCTGGCGTTACGTCTGGCATCTTCAATAGCTGCCGGAACAATTTCCACACCCCGGACAAATTTTGCCTTCTGCGCCAGAAACAGCGAAATCGTACCAATTCCACAGTACAGATCCCATACTGTCTCTTTTCCATGAAGATCCGCATATTCTAAAGCTTTGGAATACAGTTTCCATGTCTGGCGTGGATTCACCTGAAAAAATGACAATGGTGAAATTTCATAGGATATATCTCCGATTTTATCTGTAATATAAGCCTGTCCCCAGAGAACTTTTACAAGATTTCCGAGAATTACATTGTTTCGTTTCTTATTAATATTCAGACAGATACTGGTCATTCCTTCAAGTTCACACAAAGAATCAACCAGTTCGGTTTCATGAGGAATCTGCGTTCCGTTTATCACAAGACATACCATTATCTCATCTGTAAAAAAGCCATATCTGATAAAAATGTGACGCACAAGTCCCTTTCCTGTTACTTCATCATAAGGTTCAATGTGAAACTTTTCCATATGAGCAATCACTCTGTCAAGAATATCTTTATTTACTTTCACACCCAGAGCACAGTCTCTGTTTTCGATAATAGAATGCGTGCGGCCTGCATAAAAACCGGCAACAATTTTGCCATCTTTATTTCTTCCAACAGGAAACTGAGCCTTATTACGGTAACGGTAAGGCTCTTCCATACCAATGACCGGCTCCATTGGGATATCTGTAAATCCGCCAATACGTTCCAGATGTCCCTGAAGTTTTTTTGCTTTAAAAGAAAGCTGCTCCTGATAATTCAGTGCCTGAAGCTGACAGCCGCCACACTGACGGGCAGACGGACAGGCCGGTTCGACTCTGTATGGTGATGGTTTCAATATCTCCAGCAGGCGTCCATACCCGTAATTTTTCTTAGCTTTCATGATCTTTGCTGTTACAACATCCCCGATCACCGCATCCTTTACAAAAACAGTGAAGCCATCAGCTTTGCCAATGCCTTCACCATCTGTTCCGCAGTCTACGATTTCCAGGGTAACCATATCATTTTTACGATATTCCATGAAATCAGAAATCTCCTGTTCTTCTAAGATTAGATTCAAAAAGTCTGTTATATCCCAGCCATTCTTTTTTGCCTTTGTCGTTGGCAAAAATTTCTGTAAGTGTTTCCATACGTGCATCTGTATTATCAGCAAGATTCAGGGCTACCGCCTCTGCAAGAGCCGGTTTCTTTGGAGAACCATATTCCAGTTCACCATGATGTGCAAGAATACAGTGTACAAGCTGATTCTCCAGATTTACAGGAAAATCAGAAATTTCTTTTGCCATGTCATGAATCATCTGTGCTCCGATAATAATATGTCCAAGGAGCTGACCCTCATCTGTATAGTCATTCAGAGGAAAAGAGGACAATTCTTTTGTTTTGCCCACATCATGTAAAAGAGATGCCGTGATCAGAAGATCTCTGTTCAGAAGCGGGTATGCACCAGCCATATATTCGCAGAGTCTTGTCACACTTAAAGTATGTTCCATCAGGCCACCTATGAAGCCATGGTGAACGGTTTTTGCTGCTGAATGTTCCTGAAATGATTTTATAAACTCTTTATTCTCTACAAAAAGCATATTTAAAAGTTTTGACAGATATTCGTTTTTTATGCTTTTAATAAATGTGAGCAGCTGCTGATACATATCATCTGTACTGTTCTCGCTGACAGGAAGGTAGTCCGCAGGATCATATTCTCCTTCCAAAGCTCTGCGGACACGTTTGATGTTCAGCTGCATTGCGCCGGCAAAACTGGTCACATCTCCCACAATATCTATATAATCCAGGGCATCAAAATCATCAATTCCCAGTGAGTTTGGATCCCAGATTTTTCCATCTATGACTCCTGTCTTATCCTGAATGATCAGATTTTCGTATGGTTTGCCGTTTTTGGTTACAGCAGGTTGTTTCTGTTTGCAGAGATAGATTCCATTGATTCTGTCTCCCTCATGTAATTCATTAATAAAGCGCATTGTTTCTGCCTTTCTATTTTTCTTTTATGGATATGTTTAAACTCACATCCACATATTCCCCTGACGGATTTCTGCGATAAACATCTATTGTAGTCCTTGTTCCAGCCTTTATGGACTGAAGCTTTCCGGAATATTCTTCCATAGTAACAATTTCAGTGTCCCCCAGTTTATGTACAATATCTCCACTCTGGATTCCGGCTGTCATTGCCGGGGAATTTTCTTCTACACTGTTTACATATATTCCACGGGGAATTTCAAGGTTAGCCGACTTAAACTTCGATATCGTTACACCCTGTATCCCAATATAACATATTTTCTGCCGGTTCGCCAGTGTTTCCAGTAATGAACTTATCTGAGACATCGGAACTGCACGTATCACATCTGATGATTCATTTTCAGGCTGGCAGATCACACCTATAACTTTTCCTTCCAGGTTCAGAATCACACCACCGCCTTCATCGCTTCCCACCATATCTGTAGAAAACAGCGTATAATCCTCATCTGCTGTCTCCAGTCTGCCGGAAACAGATGTAACAGTTCCTGAAACAAGAGAATCATAATTGCCTGCCGGGCTTCCTATTGCAATTACCGGCTGCATCTGTTCTATTTTTCCTGATAAATCCAGTGAAGCTGCCGGAATTTCTTTTATATCTGCTGAATCCAGACTTTCTGCCGGCACACGCAGCACCATAAAACCCGTTCTCGTATCCTTCTTGCATAATATTCCAGCCGCTGAACTGCCATTCGAAAATGTGACTCTGTATTTTTCTGACTTTTTTTCATTACAGGATACTGTCAAAATATAAAAAGCATCATCATTTTTCAAAAACACTATGCCTTCTTCATCACCATTATTTAAAAATGAATCATCCGGAAAATCTGTATCTTCACTCAGTGACTCTACACGAACCAGTGCTTTTCTGGGTTCCTTTGAAGCTTCAAGTATCCGTGACTGTACAGTATTCTCTGTATGTTCTGTTTTTTCTGTCAAAACTGATACATCAGCTGCGGAGGTTTTTTCTTCTGTATCCGTCTTTTTTTCTGATGGAGTTATTGTCACAGCAACTTTTGTATCACAGGAATTATCCAGATTTCTGAAAACTCTCGGATATAACAGTATCACAGTAAAAACTGCACATACACCAAACGCAATTCCACAGGCTGATGCCAGCAGCAGCTTCTCCGCAATCCTTTTTTTGTTTATCGGAGGTTCTTTAATTGTTTCCTTTATAAATGTATGTTTATTCTGAGAAAAATTTCTGTCATTACGGTCAACCATATATTTTCTCCTGTATGTTCCAACTCATAATATAAATGATTTTACTGGATTTTTATGAACTTTTTATGAATGAAAAATCACTTTTTCCTTTTCATTAAAGAAGAAATCATGTAAAATAGAGTTCGTGAAAATACAAGAAAGAACTTGTGTGCGATTTGTACATAAGGAGGAAAAAATGAATCAAAAAGCTTTAATTACTTTAGAATACTCAAAAATCATAGATAAACTTACGGACAAGGCTTCTTCCCCCATGGGAAAAAATCTCTGCCGTAATCTTGAACCGTATACAGATCTTACGCAGATCCGTATGATGCAGATGCAGACCCGTGATGCACTGACGAGGCTCTTCCAGAAAGGATCCATTTCTTTTGGCAGTGTCAAAGATGTTCGTGGTTCTCTGAAACGCCTGGAAATCGGAAGTTCCCTTGGTATTCCTGAAATCCTTGCTATTTGCGGACTTCTGGAAAATACTTCCCGTGTAAAAGCATACTCGCGTAAAGACAGAAGTGACGCACCGTCTGACTGTCTGGACAGTATGTTCGAGGATCTTTCTCCACTGACTCCTCTTGTAACTGAAATACGCAGATGCATTATTTCCGAAGAAGAAATCAGCGACGATGCAAGTCCTGCGCTTCGTCAGATCCGCAGAAATATGAAGATCACCAATGACAGGATTCATACACAACTTAATGATCTTGTAAACGGCGGTGCACGGAATTATCTTCAGGATTCTGTTATTACCATGCGAAACGGACGCTACTGTATCCCTGTAAAAGCAGAATACAAAGGACAGGTTCCGGGAATGATCCATGATCAGTCCTCCACAGGTGCAACCCTTTTTATCGAGCCAATGTCCGTTGTCAAACTGAATAATGATATCCGTGAGCTTGAACTTCAGGAACAGAAAGAAATTGAAGTCATTCTCGCATCTCTCAGCGAACAGATTGCAGTTGAACGTGATGCCATTGCCCTGGATTTTGAAACCATGGTCCAGCTTGATTTTATTTTTGCAAGAGCCGGGCTGGCTATGGATATGAATGCGACAGAACCAGTATTTAACAGCGAGGGCCGCATCCATCTCAAAAAAGCCCGCCACCCTCTCATCAGCAAGAAATCTGTAGTACCTATTGATATCTGGCTCGGAGATACCTTTGACCTTCTGATCGTTACAGGACCAAACACAGGTGGTAAAACTGTTTCTCTGAAAACAGTCGGTCTTCTTACCCTGATGGGACAGTCCGGTCTCCACATTCCTGCTCTGGACCGCAGTGAACTGGCACTTTTTGAAGAAGTTTATGCAGATATCGGAGATGAACAGAGTATTGAACAGTCTCTCAGTACTTTTTCTTCTCATATGACCAACACCGTATCCTTCCTTAATAAAGCAGATGAACACTCCCTTGTTCTTTTTGATGAACTTGGTGCAGGAACGGATCCTACAGAAGGTGCTGCTCTTGCTATTTCAATTTTATCTTTTCTGCATGAAAAAGGTATCAGGACCATGGCTACAACTCACTACAGTGAACTTAAAGTCTATGCACTTTCCACTCCGGGAGTTGAAAATGCCTGCTGTGAATTTGATGTAGAGACGCTTCGGCCTACGTACCGTCTGCTCATTGGTGTTCCCGGCAAAAGTAATGCCTTTGCCATCTCCTCGAAGCTTGGTATACCGGATTCTATTATCCAGAAGGCCAGAGAACAGATCAGTGAACAGGACGAATCCTTCGAAGATGTACTTTCTTCTCTTGAACAGAGCCGTATTACTATTGAAAATGAACGCCAGGAAATTGCCCGCTATAAAAATGAAATCGAACAGCTGAAAAAACAATTAGAAAACAAACAGGAAAAACTTGATGTCCAACGCGACCGTATCATTCGCCAGGCCAATGAAGAGGCTCATAAAACCCTTCAGGAAGCCAAGGATTACGCTGACCAGACAATGAAACTTTTCCATAAATTCCAGAAAGCTGCTGTTGACACCTCTGCTGTAGAACGTGAACGTCAGGAACTGCGTAAACGACTTAATAAGACTGAACAGAAGATGTCTGAACCTGTAGTTAAGAAAAAACCCAAGAAACAACTGACAGCCAAAGACCTTCATATCGGTGACGCAGTCAGAGTTCTCAGTATGAATCTGAAGGGAACTGTAAGCAGCCGCCCGGATTCCAGAGGATTTCTTTTTGTACAGATGGGTATTATCCGCTCCAAAGTCAGCATCTCTGACCTGGAGCTTATTGATGAACCAGTCATCACAACTACTTCATTTCAGAAAACCGGTGCAGGTAAAATCCGTATGTCAAAATCTTCCAGCGTTTCGATGGAGATCAATCTTCTTGGAAAAACTGTTGATGAAGCAATTGCCGAGCTGGACAAATATCTGGATGACGCATATCTCGCCCATCTCAAAACTGTCCGTATCGTTCATGGCAAAGGAACTGGTGCACTCCGTAAGGGTGTCCATAATTATCTCAAACGTCAGAAACATGTACAATCCTTCCGTCTTGGTGAATTTGGTGAAGGAGATGCCGGCGTAACAATCGTAGAATTCAAAAAATAGGAGGGCATTATGGTCACAAAACAAAAAATACTGATCATAGATGATGACAACAATATTGCGGAACTGATTTCTTTATACCTCACAAAAGAATGTTTTGAAACAAAAATCGTAAACGACGGAGAACAGGCACTGAAAGAATTTCATCTGTTTCAGCCTGATCTCCTTCTCCTGGATCTGATGCTGCCCGGAATCGATGGCTATCAGGTCTGTCGGGAGATCCGGCATATCTCCGATGTTCCTATCATCATGCTTTCTGCAAAAGGAGAAACTTTTGACAAGGTTCTTGGACTGGAACTTGGAGCTGATGATTATATGATCAAACCTTTTGATACTAAAGAACTTGTTGCAAGAGTCCGTGCTGTTCTGCGCCGTTTCAAAGTAAAACAGCCTTCTGCAAATCCAAATGAAAAATGTGTTTCCTACCCGGATCTTACTATCAATCTGACAAATTATTCTGTCACATATATGGGCAGCCAGATTGATATGCCGCCAAAGGAACTGGAGCTGCTTTATTTTCTTGCTTCTTCTCCGAATCAGGTATTTACACGCGAGCAGCTTCTGGATCATATATGGGGATATGAGTATATCGGTGACACACGTACAGTAGACGTACACATAAAACGTCTTCGCGAAAAGATCAAAGATCATCCACAGTGGAGTCTCGCTACTGTATGGGGAATTGGTTATAAATTTGAGGTTCGAAAATGAAAGCCCGTTTATCTTTCAAATTCCTGTTTTCATACCTGCTTCTTGGTTTTGCCAGCTTTCTGGTCGTTACTTCCGTCGGCTCCTATATGATGGAATATCATCTGGAAAAACTGATAAGCAAACAGTTATATCAGTCTGCACACAACATTGCAGAAAACGAGCTTGTCAAAAAAAACATTTTCTCTTCAAACATTGATTCCATCCGTAATGATATTCTTCTGGCAGCCGGAAACTCATCATCTGTAATCTGGATCATCAACAGCAATGGTGAGATCATCCTCAGCAGCCGAAAAGACAGGCTCTCCGATAATCCAATTGATTTTTCCAGTTTTGATCCGGCTTCCTGGGGAAGCAATTATTATCAGATTGGGGATTTCTATGGATATTTTGATGACACCCGCCTGAGTACGATCGCACCGATCACTGATAGCATGGTTACAAAAGGCTATGTCGCCATTCATTATCTTATGAGTGATCTGTATCAGCGACGTGGCGGACTTTTACTTATTGTTCAGATTTTGTTTTTTATCATATATATTATACTTGGTATATTGCTGATATTTTTCAGGTATCACATTTCAAAGCCACTCAGGAAGATTACTGATGGAGTATCCGAATTTACCAATGGAAATCTTTCTTATCGGATTCCGGTCAGTTCTGATGATGAAATGGGATATCTTTCACAGAGCCTGAATTACATGGCTGACAAACTGAACCGTAACGGTGAATACCAGCGACAGTTTATTTCCAATATCTCCCATGATTTCCGCTCGCCTCTGACTTCAATCAAGGGATATGTTGAAGCAATGCTTGACGGTACCATTCCCGTGGAAATGCAGGAAAAATACCTCAAAATTATTTCTTTTGAAGCAGACCGGCTGGAAAAGCTCACCCGCGGGCTTCTGACACTTAATGAACTGGACATTCAGAAACGAATGCTCAATATACAGAAATTTGATATAAATGCTGTTATCAAAACCACAGCAGCCAGCTTTGAGGGAGCCTGTACAACCAGAAATATCCTTCTGGAACTGATACTTTCCGGAAGGGAATTATATGTACGTGCTGACATGGAACAGATCCAGCAGGTACTGTATAACCTTCTGAACAATGCGATCAAATTCAGCCCGGATAATTCTACGATCACCATTGAAACAACAGAACGCAATGAAAAAATTTTCGTATCTGTAAAAGACCACGGTATTGGAATTCCCAAATCCAGTATTCATAAAATCTGGGAGCGTTTTTATAAAATCGATACCTCCCGCGGCAAAGATCAAAAAGGAACAGGTCTTGGGCTGGCAATCGTAAAAGAAATCATAAATGCCCACGGTCAGAATATTAATGTGATCAGCACTGAAGGTGTTGGATCTAATTTTGTGTTTACGTTAGAAAAGGCCAGGTAGAACCATAAGTTCTGCTTGGCCTTTTGTTATATATTACCAGTGATGATGATGCAGCTGTCCTTCCATCTGCATATGACTGAAATTATTCTGTCTCAGTGCCTCATATAATACAATTGCAACTGAATTACTGAGATTCAGGGAGCGTATCTTCTCAAGCATTGGAATCCTGATACACTGCTCTTTATTTTCCATAAGGATTTCTTCCGGAATTCCTGCGCTCTCTTTTCCAAACATAATGTAGCAGTCTTCCTCATAATGAACATCTGTGTAAGTCTGAAGTCCCTTGGTAGTTGCATAATAAATTTTTGCCCCCGGGTTTTTCTGGAGAAAATCTTCATAATCCAGATATGTAGTAACATCCAGATCTTTCCAGTAATCCATTCCTGCACGTTTGATTGCTTTTTCGCTAAGAGAAAATCCCAGTGGTTCTATCAAATGAAGTTTCGTTCCTGTTGCTACACAGGTCCTTCCGATATTACCTGTATTTGCCGGAATTTCAGGTTCCAGCAGTACAATATTTAACTTCGCCATGTTATTTATTTCCTTCCTGATTTTCTTTTCCCGGAATTCTTCCCGAAGATTTCCACTGATTTCCCCATGGAAATTTCGTAATTTCATCCTGCGACGGCCTTTCCAGATATCTGGTCAGCTCACCACTTTTCAGCAATCGGTCATTCCCCTGCACTGCTTTTCCAATAACTGCAGCCCTGATCCCCGCTTCCATAAAAACATTGACTGCTTCCTGCCCATCCGGGCACCCCAGCAAAATACAGCCTCCGGCAAGCAATTTATACGGATTCAGATCAAAATGTTCACAGATTTCTATTGTTTCCTGCCTTATCGGAATTTTCCGAAGATCAGCTCGAAGTCCCACGCCTGAAACTTCTGCCATTTTCCAGATGGCTGCAAGAATACCGCCTGTCCCCGGCTGACATACAGCTGAAATTTTCTCTTCCCCGATTATCTCCCTGAAATCAAATTCCGGCTCACGTACAGCATTCCACAGAAAACCCTCTGAAAAAAATTCTCGAAGAAAATCTTTTTCATTTCTGACAAGCAGAACCGTTCCCTCAAAACCCACCGGTCCTGCAACAACCAGATCATCTCCACTGCACAGCTTTCCTGTAATTTCTTTCTGCAATGCTTCCATTGCCTTCTGTCCAAGTTTCATTTAATGCCTCCGGTTACTGCATAATAGACAGGATACTTGGTACTACCATTGCTACTACAAGGATAATTGCAATAACTGCGGCAATAACTTTACGGTTCTTTGGATTAAAAAAGCCCATAATTTCCTCCTTAACAACAACTCAATTTGATTTCTTCTGTATGCGCGTTATTTGAAAGCGGATCTCTCCTGTCATAATCAAACAACACAGCTTTGCCATTTCTGAACACTTCAATATATGCCGTTCTCGAAATTTTATTTTCTTTCCGATATTTCCAGACTACTGTCTCGAATGGTTTCTGATCAGATGCAAACTCCGGCCGCTTTTTCAGACGCTCCCTGAGATAAAGATCAAATACCATGTATTCTGATGTCTGTTCACAGTCTATATCTGTTTTTTCCTGCAGGAATTCAAGAAGTATTTCATATCTTCTCATACGTGAATGTGAAATCTCACTGTATCCTTTTTCCTCATAAAATTCCCCGAGTTTTTCATAGAAAACAAAAGGATCCTCGAATTGAGGAATCAGATACTTAAGAGTATACAGAAACTGACCACTGTTATAATAGACTTCTACCATACTCTCAACCATCTTCAGTTTAAGGATTTCTCCATAAGTAAGCCATCTGGTAGAAAGTACTTCATATGGTTCTCTGTCTTTATAGAGTATATCATATCCAGGAGCTTCCTGATACATCAGTGAACCTTTAAGCACCTTAAGGAATCCCAGTTGAAGCTGATCAGGTTCCATTTTATATACTTCATTAAAAGAATGATGAAAACTGTCATAATCTTCCCATGGAAGACCTGCAATAAGATCAAGATGCTGATGGATATTACGAAAACTATGCACTTTTGCCACAGCTTTTCTTAATTTGTCCAGGTCCATATGTCTGTGAATAGCGCGAATTGTATCCTTATTGACAGATTGGACACCTATTTCAAGCTGAATAAGACCCGGACGCATTTTTTCCATAAGCGCAAGCTCATCTTCTCTCAGAAGATCTGCTGAAACTTCAAAATGAAAATTTGTAATTCCATTATCGTGTTCCAGAATGTAACTCCAGATTTCCATTGCATGCTCATGTCTGCAGTTAAATGTTCGGTCAACAAATTTTACCTGAGGGACCTTGTTATCCAGGAAAAACTGAAGTTCTTTTTTTACAAGGGCAAGATCACGAAATCTGAGTTTTTTATCTATAGACGACAGGCAATAGCTGCATGAAAAAGGACAGCCTCTGCTGCTCTCATAATAAATAATCCTGTTTTCAAATTCTTTGAGATTTTTGTAAGCAAAAGGAATTTCACTGAGATCCATCAGCTCTCTCCAGCCGTTGTTTACAATTCTGTCTCCATCACGAAAAGCAATTCCCGGAATATCTGCAAGCTGTCCGTTTCCGTCTACATAAAATCTGGTCAGTTCAAGAAATGTTTTCTCTCCCTCTCCTATCATGATTCCCTTCATGTACGGTACGTTTTCAAGAAATTTTACCGCATCATAGGAAACTTCCGGTCCCCCTGCCCAGAAAGCAGTATCCGGAAGTATTTTGTGAAGATCAGCCAGAAGTTCTTTTACAAAAGAAATATTCCATATATAGCAGGAAAAGCAGACAACGTCTGCTCTGCTGCTGTAAATGTCTTTAAGTATTTCATCTTTTGGCTGATTGATCGTATATTCCCTGAGCAGCACATGGTCTCCATAAGAAGACGCATATGCTTTCAGATTATATACTGCAAGATTTGAATGTATATATTTTGCGTTGCACGCTGCCAGTAATATTTTCATCCTGTTCTGCAGTCAAAACTGCTTAATCCTCCAGAAGTTTTTTCAGTGTATCCTTTGGTGTAAGGCCAATAAGGCGCTGAACCTCTTTGCCGTCTTTAAATATAAGCAGTGTAGGAATACTCATGATCTTGAACTGCTGTGCAAGGCCAGGCTCCTGGTCTACATCGATTTTACCTACATTATAGCCTTCCTGTGCCAGTTCTTCTACGATAGGTCCCTGTCTCATACACGGGCCACACCATGTCGCCCAGAAATCAAGCAGTATCGGTTTCTGAGCCTGAAGAACCTCCTGTTCAAAGTTGTCTGATGTTATTGTTTTTGCCATATCTAATTCTCCTTTTTTGTACTGATAACCAGTATTTCCCGTTTTTTTAGAATTATCAGAGTGAATTTCTCTGACGGACATATCTGCCTGCACTTATACCTGCCATACTGCCTTCATAAACTGCTTTTGAAACCTGAAGCAGACCGCCGGTACAGTCACCTGCCGCAAACAGCCCGGGAATTGTCGATGCCATTTCTCCGTCTACTTTAATGTTACCCTTTTCGGTGAGTTCAGCTCCCATCTGACGGGCAATTTCTGTGCTTCCCGCTGTACCAAGTGCAACAAAAACACCATCTGTCGGATAAAAGGAATCTGCTTTTGTCCCTTCCTCCTGTGCAGTCAGATCATTCTGCACAAGAATTCCGGAAACTCTGTCCTCTCCTTCTATTGACTGAATATTCATAGTGTTTACACTGATTGATGATTTTTTGGAAAATTTCGGTTCTTTACCATCTGTATAAATTGTCACACCTGCCGCAACATTCTCCAGGGTTTCAGCCTCATGAAGCGCAAAATCACTGTTTCCAAGAACTGCTACTTCTTTTCCTCTGTAAAAAAACGCATCGCAGACAGCACAGTAACTGACACCTTTTCCTTCAAACTCCCTGATTCCAGGAATCTTCGGTGCAGCCCGTTTACTGCCTGTTGCCAGAATCACACTGACTGTATCGTAATCACCACCTGTTGTTTTTACCGTGAAAGTATCAAATCCTTCCACACCAAGTACCTGGGCATTTACGATACGTACACCAAGGGCTTTTGCCTGTTCAATACCTCTTTTATACAGTTCCTGTCCTGAAATAGGTTTTTCAAGACCGTAGTAATTTTCAATTTTTTCAGCTTTTTCCAGAGAACCAATCCCATTATCTATTACCAGTGGTTTAAGATTTGCTCTTGCGGTATAAAGTGCCGCTGATATTCCGGCCGGTCCTGCACCGATGATTACTACATTTTCCATTCTGACCACCATACAAATACTGAGTTACTGTTCACTCCGTTCGCAGTAACCTGGTCCTTTCCTTTCTTACCAGTCATCATATTACAATTATCAGGAAATGTCCAGACTGATTTCAGACGATCTCGTCAAGAGAACAGATTTCTATGCCCTCATCCTGCAGTGCTGCACGTATTTTCTCAACAAAAGCCAAAGCTTTTTCGCCATCACCATGAACGCAGACAGAATCCGCCTGAATCGGAATATCTTTACCTGTGATTGCTGTGACTTTTTTCTCTTTTATCATACGTACTACACGGCTGATTGCAAGATTTTCATCTGTGATCATTGCTCCGTCTTTTCTTCTGTTTACAAGAGTTCCGTCTTCTTCATATGCGCGGTCGGCAAAAACTTCCAGCGCTGTTCGAAGTCCCATATCCTTTGCTGCATGTGCAAGCTCTCCACCGGAAAGTGCCAGAACGATCAGTTCCTGATCAAATTCTTTAATTGCCTCACATATGGCTTTTGACAGTTCATAATCTTTTGCTGCCATATTATACAGGGCTCCATGCGGTTTGACATGCTGCATTTTCAGTCCGTTTGTCCTGCAGAATGCATCAAGTGCTCCCAACTGATATAAAGTATATGCTTTTGCTTCTTCCGGAGAAACACTTAAATTTCTTCTGCCAAATCCCATAAGATCCGGAAATCCCGGATGTGCTCCTACACGGATTCCTGCTTCTTTTGCCATTGCAAGAGTCTTGTTCATAACAACAGGATCAGATGCATGATATCCGCAGGCAACATTTGCAGATGTGATCATTGGGATGATCTTATCATCCATTCCAATGGTATATCTTCCAAAACTTTCTCCAAGGTCACTGTTTAAATCTACACGAAACATCTGACTGCCTCCATTTATTTAATATTGTAACTATTCAGTACTCTCACCGTTATACCACCATCTGAACAGTTACTTGATATGCATAATACTCTCAATAAATCCTGTATCTGCTTTTCCTTCACAGAATACCGGATTTTTCATAATCTGATACTGGAAATCAAGATTCGTTTCAACTCCTATGATCAGCATTTCATCAAGTGCCGAACGCATTTTCTGAAGTGCCGCTTCTCTGTCCGGTGCATGGACGATTACTTTTGCGATCATGGAATCATATTCTGACGGAATCCTGTATCCTGTATAAAGTCCTGTATCCACTCTTACACCATTTCCTGACGGAAGATGCAGATGCTGTACAACGCCCGGGCTGGGCATAAAATTTTTCTCCGGAATTTCTGCATTGATTCTGCATTCGATCGCATGTCCACGAAGCTGAATATCTTCCTGTCTGAAACTCAGCGGTTCACCCATGGCAACACGTATCTGTTCAATGATAAGATCCGTACCTGTTACCATCTCTGTCACACCATGTTCTACCTGGATTCTGGTGTTCATTTCCATGAAGAAGAACTCACCTTTCGGACTCACGATAAATTCAATTGTTCCGGCATTTGTATATCCAACAGTTTTGGCTGCAAGGACAGCATATTCATTCATTTTCTGTCTTGTTTCGTCTGATATTGCAGGGGATGGTGATTCCTCGATCAGTTTCTGATGATTTCTCTGAACGGAACAATCTCTTTCTCCAAGTGCAACAACATTTCCAAAATTATCTGCCATAATCTGGATTTCCACATGACGCGGGTTTTCTACAAAACGTTCAATGTACATTGTATCATCACCAAACGCATTTGCTGACTCTCTCTGTGCCATATTGAACTGAAATTCAAATTCATCTGCATCCTTTGCCACACGCATGCCTTTGCCGCCGCCTCCTGAAGATGCCTTGATCATTACAGGATATCCGATCTCTTTTGCTAGTTCCAGTCCTGTTTCAGCATCATATACAGGTTCTTTTGTTCCAGGAACAACCGGAACACCAGCTTCCATCATTGTCTTACGTGCGTGAGATTTATTTCCCATACGATCAATGACATCTGCATCTGGCCCAATAAAAGTAATTCCGTTTTCTTTACACTTACGGACAAATTCACTGTTTTCTGACAGGAAACCAAATCCCGGATGAATAGCATCTGCTCCCATGTTTCTGGCTGCCTGAATGATGCGGTCCATGTTCAGATAATTGTTTCTGGCCGGTCCCTCACCTATACAGATTCTCTGATCAGCCAGCTGTACATGAAGACTTTTTGCATCTTCTTTAGAATAAACGGCTACACTGCGGATTCCCATATTACGGCATGCACGGATAATGCGGACTGCAATTTCTCCACGGTTGGCAATTAAGATTTTGTTAAACACGGCTCCAACCTCCCTCTGGTTCTTATAATTTCTTTACACGGAACAGCGGCTGTCCGTACTCAACTTTCTGCTCATTACTTACCAGTACGGCTTCAATTTCACAGTCAAAATCACTCTGGATCTCATTCATGAGTTTCATTGCTTCGAGGATACATACTGTCTGTCCGTTCTTGACCTGATCTCCTACCTTTACAAATGCAGGTGCATCCGGTGCAGGTGCTGAATAGAAAGTACCTACGATCGGAGATGTAATAAATAATTTTTCTTCTTCCTCTTCAGCAGGAGCAGCAGTTTCTGTCTGAACTGCCGGTGCAGGTGCTGCTGCCACTGGCATTCCGGCTGCAACTACAGGCGGATTGTCAAGTTTGCTCATTGTGATCTTCAGATCGCCCTCTTTCAGGGTAAATTCTGTCAGAGAAGAATTTTCGATAATTTTTACCAGTCCTTCAATCTTTTCTAAATCCATTTTGGTCTCTCCTTTTCTTTAGATCTTTCTTTATTCAAAAAGTTTCGTCAGTCTCTTGGCAACAAGTCTGCAGTCCAGGACTTCTTTACAGGGCTGATGAATTGTCTTGCGCATTGCATCCAGTTCGCTGACTTCTTCCAGATACAGTTTCTGCGCTTCTTCCACTGTAATCGCCTGGAAACGGATCTTATGATCTGTTTTTCTCTGTACAATTTTCGGGATATCTACGGATATTACAGTAGCTATCTTCGCATATCCGCCGGTTGTCTGTCTGTCGGACAGAAGAATGATTGGTTTTCCATGGGAAGGAACCTGAATGGAACCAAACGCAATGCCATCTGAAATAATATCTGAAGTATCCTTAGGTGCGATAAAAGCGCCCTCAAGTCTACAGCCCATTCTGTCAAAATCACTGGTCACTGTATATTCATTACTTAAAAATGTCTCTATACCCTGTCTGCTGAAAACAGCATCCTGTGGTCCCATGATCACACGTACAGTTGCTTCATCCTGATCATAATCATCGGGTTCCAGTTTCCTTGACAGGAAAAACGGCAGATATCTTCTCTTGATACGAAAACCGATATAATCTCCGTTCTCCAGCTTACGTCCCTTGAAGCCACCGATCTTACTCTTCATATTTGTACATCTGCTGCCCATTACAACCGGTATATCCAGATAACTGGAAAAAGCAATATATCCCCTGCTTCCGGTTCTTGCACTGGCAAATTTCAGTATATCACCTTTATTTGCATAAATTGCTGTATACATCGGTGCCGGATCTCCATTAATCGTCGGCTGAAAATCACCACCGGTAATTGCTATGATCGTAGCCGATGTAAATTCAAGTGTCGGTCCTATCAGTGTGAATTCCAGAACAGCCTCATTCTCAGGATTATCCAGAAGAAGATTGGCGATTTTGAAAGCACGGACATCCATAACTCCTGCTACAGAAAATCCCTGGCTCTGATAACCGGTCCTTCCAAGGTCCTGAACCGTCGTCAGCATTCCGCCTTTTAGTATACGAATTCCCATTTTACACCTCTCCTTCGTGAACCACGCACTGATATTCTCCCCGGTCTACGGCTTCTTTTATGCGCTTGTATTCTTCCTCATCAACCGGAACAAATCTTATATAATCTCCGGCTTCTACCAGAATCGGTACTTCTCTTTCCGGATCATAGGTCTTAACAGGTGTCATACCCATCAGCTGCCATCCTCCTGGAGAATCAAGCGGATAAATTCCTGTCTGTGAACCTCCGATTCCCACACTGCCTGCATTGATCTTAATTCTCGGATTTGCAAGACGTGGTGTATGAAGTCTTTCATCCAGGCCGCCCAGATAACAGAAGCCCGGAAGAAAGCCCAACATATAAATCAGATAGTCTCTGGAAGAATGAAGTTTGATAACTTCCTCTTCAGAAAGTCCGGCATGTTCTGCAATATTAGCAATATCCGGCCCATATTCGCCACCATAGCATACTGGAATTTCAAATACTCTTTTTTTCTGTTCTCCAGCCCTGATTTCCAGCTTCAGGAGTGCCCGCATCCTCTCACTGATCTCACCATAGGAAATGACTCTGGGGTCATAATTGATCAGAAGCGAACAAAATGCGGGAATCACATCTACAACACCTTCAATATGCTGCTCTCTCATCATCTGAACTGTAGCAGATATTTTGCGGTTGATTTCCGGACTGATCTCCTTTCCGAATTCAATCAGAATAGAGGAATCCCCTGCTGTCAAAATTCTGATATTGTCCATTTTATTTTATTTTCCTCCTTAATACACAATGTATGTATATCAGAAAAAGGTGCAATCCATCGCTGGTTACACCTTTTTCTTCATTTTAGAACAAACTTCCCAGGTTGTTTACGAATGTTGTGATTCCCAGATAAGCGGAAAGAATTACAACAATGATTCCAAGAATAAGAAGCCATGTCGGGTGATGATAAGTTTCACCCATAATTGATTTTTTCTTTGAAGCAATAAGGCAGATTCCCAGTGTGATCGGAAGAATCAGTCCATTTAATGCACCTGCAATAACAAGCAATGTTGCAGGACTGCCCATAATAAACATTACAAGAGTTGATACTGCAATAAAGCCGATGATCACTTTGTTTTCATTTTCTGCGATTGCCGGATGGAAAGTCTTCAGGAATGAAACTGATGTATATGCAGCTCCGATAATAGATGTGATCGCTGCACACAGAAGTACAAGTCCTGCGAAACGATATCCGATTTCTCCTGCTCCCTGTTTGAAAGCATCTGCTGCCGGATTAGCGGCATCAAGTGTAACACCTTTTACAACAACTCCAAGTACCGCCAGGAAAAGGAAAATACGAACGATAGTTGCAATTCCGATACCCATTACAGAACTCTTATTAATTTCTTTAAGATTTTTTTCTCCTGTAATTCCAGCGTCAATAAGACGGTGCGCACCTGCAAAAGTAATATAACCTCCAACAGTTCCTCCAAGCAGTGTGATGATTGCCGGGAAAAGAGCTGTGGCTCCCGCTTCAGGTACAAAAGTATTTTTGATTGCAGAACCTACCGGCGGTTTTACTACAATGATAACAATAAAGATAACAACGATCATGATCGCACCAAGAATCTTGGTAAGTGTATCCATTGCACCTTTTGCATTCTTGGATAAAAATACAAGAATAGCAAGAACACCTGCAAGTATGTATCCTGCTTTTGTAGGTATTCCAAGGAGTGTATTAAATCCAAGAGCTCCTCCACCTACGTTTCCGATATTGAAAACAAGACCGCCAAGAACTACCATAAAGGATACAAGATATCCCAGACCCGGAAGAACTTTATTTGCCACTTCCTGTCCACGAAGGCCCGATACACACAGTACCCTCCAGATATTCATCTGTGCAACTGCCGCCAGAATGATAGATACAAGAATTACAAATCCAAAACTTGCCTGATAATCACTGGTGAACTTGGATGTCTGTGTCAGAAATCCAGGGCCAATTGCTGAGGTTGCCATAAGGAATGCCGCACCTAAAAGCGCACCTCCATGTTTTTTGTTGTCACTCATCTACATCCTCTCCCTTCGGTTATAGTAAAGGCACCCTGCATTTGCAGAGTGCCCCTTCGCTTAACTGCAAAACTATTATATCATATTTTCAATTTAACAACAAGAAGATATTTTTCAGTCGATTCAATAAATTTCTTGTCATTGTGAATATTCACTTTATTCCTCTGTCACGCTGCTTTGTTGATTTCCCTGTTTTTTTGCAATTTTTATGCCTACAATTATGCAAATTATGGTATATTAAGAAAAAGACTTGTTAAGGAGTTTATCTTATTATGAGAAGTTTTGAATATTTTACCCCTACGAGGGTTTCTTTTGGAAAAGATACACATTTACAGGCGGGTACTGCCGTAAAGGAACTTGGCTGCAAAAAAGTCCTGATTCATTATGGCAGTCACAGTGCTGTTGAAAACGGACTCATTGATGCGATCAGCAGATCACTTTCTGATGAAGGCATTGATTTTGTCACTCTTGGCGGTGTTGTCCCCAATCCACGTCTCGCAAAAGTCCGCGAAGGAATCCAGCTGTGTCTGCAGGAAAATGTCGATTTTATTCTTGCCGTAGGCGGAGGAAGTGTCATTGATTCCAGCAAAGCCATCGGCTATGGTGTTGCCAATCCCGAAACAGACGTATGGAATTTCTTTCTTCGCACAGAAACACCCACTGCCTGTCTCCCTGTAGGAGCAATTCCCACAATAGCTGCTTCCGGAAGTGAAATGAGCGGTTCCTGCGTCATTACCAATGAAGACGGATGGCTTAAAAGAAGTACAGCACGAAGTAATCTCTGCCGCCCGAAATTTGCACTTATGAATCCACGCCTTACGTATACCCTTCCGCAGTACCAGACAGAAAGTGGCTGTGTTGACATTCTGATGCATACAATGGAGCGTTACTTTGTCAATATCGAGACAATGGAGATCACTGACAGCATCAGCGAATCTCTGATGCAGACTGTAATATATAACGCACGGATACTCATGAAAGACCCCGGAAATTACAATGCACGTGCAGAAGTCATGTGGGCTGGGAGCCTTTCACATAATGGCCTTACAGGCTGTGGAACTGGTGGCGGTGACTGGGCATGTCATCAGCTTGAACATGAGCTAGGTGGTCTTTACGATGTTGCTCACGGCGCCGGACTGGCTGCCATCTGGGGAAGCTGGGCAAGATATGTTTATCAGTCCAACCCCGAGCGTTTTTCTCAGTTTGCTGCAAATGTATTTGATATTCCGTGCAGTATTGATTTTGAAAAAACAGCCCTTGCAGGCATCGAAGCTATGGAAGACTTTTTCCGTTCCGTCAATATGCCGACAAATCTTCATGAACTCGGCCTTGATCTCAATGATCAGCAGATTCATGATCTCGCTTTCCGATGCAGTTTCGAAGACACACGGACTATCGGTGTATTTAAGCAGTTAAATATGAAAGATATGGAAAAAATCTATCAAATGGCTTCAAGATAGACAAAAAACCTTTCAGTACCATCCCGGTATTGAAAGGTTTTATTTATCCGTTCCGTACACAGTGGCTAATATTTTACTGAATCAGGTATACATCTGTATAATATACACCTTTTGCTTCTCCTTCAGCATGAGTTGCCACATAAATGTCAATACAGTTTGTCTTGATCGCGCCTCCACAGTCTTCTGCAACATACACCTGTCCATTTATCACTACTTTACTTCCATATGGTATCTGAGACGGATCAACTGCAATTGTATGATTTGTTGTCGCTATAACTCCTGTAGACGTAATTCCATTTGACCACGGTCCGCAGCAGATACTGCAAGGACAATAATGTGTGATCTTAAACTTGCCAAGCGGTTTCAGGGAAGCATCAGAGGAAGCTGCAACCGGTGTTCCGACCTGAACTCCATTTTCTTCTGAAACTGTGCCGCCTGCTTCGATCGCATCTGCGAAAACACCTTCACCCGAACTTTTGTGAACTGTACCGGCGTTTTCTTTTTTGTCAATTGCATCTTCCGAAGATGGATCTGTATTCGGAAGGTCGAGGACACTTGTAGGTATATACCCCTCCTGGCTGCTTCCGTCACTGGCCTGATACTCTATCCTGCTCCATCCGCCATTCACCGTTCCGGTTCTTTTAACCTGGTCAAGTTCAATAACTTCTCCAACAACTTCTCCATCTTTTCTTCCTGGAAAATCCAGTATATCACAGTCTGACTTCACCTCTACCTCATCTTCCACCGGCGTGATCTGAATGTCCTCACTCAACATCTGATTCTGTACGTATCCATTGACTTTTCCATCACTGCTGTCGTAAGACACCTTACTCCAGCCATTATCACAGACACCGTTTCTCTGTACCTGATTTCCCAGTGTGAGTTCTTCAAGTACTTCGCCATTATCACCCGGTACAGTATATATATCAGCCGTTCTGGCAGTAACATACAGCGTTTCCTGCTGTGCAGCCACTTTGACCGTATTACCTCTGCCATCTTCAGTTTCAAAAGTCTGAATCGCCTTATTCTCTTTCTGTGCATTTTCAACTACTGTTTCATAATCCAGAACAGCACCATATGTATTCACCGACTGACTCAGCAATGCCATACTCAAAACCACTGTTCCTATTTTAAATTTCAATGAATGCCACCTCGTCTCTTTATTAAGCCTGTATGTATATTTTATATCATTTAATTATTGTAGCACAGGAAATAAATGAAATCCAATTATACACAGATTTTTCACTGTTTTTTAAGAAAACAAAAAAAATCGAAAAAAAATTCAAAAAACATTTGACAACAGCAAATCCATCTGGTATAGTATATCTTGTCGCTGAGGAAAACACCTCAACAAAACAAATGCGATAGTGGCGTAGTTGGTAACGCGCGACCTTGCCAAGGTCGAGACCGCGGGTTCGAGCCCCGTCTATCG
>CAKRLX010000035.1 GCA_934359835.1 uncultured Blautia sp. | reverse complement strand
TCGGCTATATCCTTCCCACTACCGGGCGGATTTGGGACTTTAACCCGTTAGAAACGTGCGCCGCTAGGCGCACATCACGAAGGAGGTGCCCGCAGGCACCTCCCTTACATATCTGTCTTATAACTGTCAAAAAATTTCTGTAATTTTTTCAGCGCTTCTGTCAACACTTCCGTTTCTTCTGTATCAAGGCCCTCCAGCACAGCAAGCACCATTCTTTCATGGAACATTTTGTGATGAAGATAGGCTTTTTCCCCTTTTGGGGAAAGAGATACAAGAACAACTCTTCTGTCTTTTTCACTGCGCACACGTTTTACGTAACCTTTCTTAACCAGATGATTCACTGCAATCGTAAGTGTTCCCACCGTCACAGAAAGCGCCCGCGCTACTGTAGACATATTCTTTGGCTCCTGTATTCCGATAGCCTCCATAACATGCATGTCTTTTACAGACACATCTTTATATTCGGAAGTGATCAATGCTCTCTCTTCAATATCCATTATTTCCCTGAAAAGAGTCACCAACACTTCATTTACTGTTTCATATGAACTCATCCTTACCCCTCCGCCTTTGATATCTTCATTATACCCTATAACAGTTTGATTCACAAAACTTTTTTCATTGCAGTTCATTTTTTTCAACAAAAACTTTCTTTAGATGGAGTAATTTGTTATAATGGTAAAACAAAACACACAAAGGAATCTGTTATGAAAAAAAATAAAAATATACCATTAAACCTGCGAGAGCAGATGAACTCCCGTATCGGCCTGATCTGTTCCGTTGTAGTTCTCATTCTCCTGGTTCTTATTTTTCATCAGCTGGACTACAATCTGATCCAAAAACCCGCAGATGAGGCCAAAAAACTCGAAGAACAGAAAAAAGCAGAAGCAGAAGAAGCAGCGAAAACTCCTGTAGTTACCACTGCAAGTGTAATTGCTGTCGGTGACAATCTTTATCACCAGAGCCTTATTGATGCCGGAAAAAGTGATTCAGGAACATGGAATTATGATGCGATCTACGACAAAGTCAAAGACCAGATTCAGGCAGCAGATGTGGCCATGGTAGACCAGGAAACAGTTTTCACCACCGACCACGACGCAGTCAGCTCATATCCATCTTTCGCAACTCCTACAGAAGTTGGTGATTCACTGATCAATGTCGGATTTGACGTAATCGAATCTGCCACCAACCATATTGATGATTATGGCTTTGATTATCTTGATCAGACACTGAAATTCTGGAAAGAAAAATATCCTTCCATTCCTGTACTTGGAATTCATGATTCACAGGAAGATGCAGATGCAGTCAAAACTCTCGAAGTAAACGGTATCAAAATCGCTTTTCTTGATTATACATATGGAACCAACAATTCCGGTGCCGGAGAAGGCAAAGAATACATGATCGATATCATGAACGACAAGAATAAAGTCGCTTCCATGATTAAAAAAGCCAAAGACGCCAGCGATTGTCTGATTTTTGTCGCACACTGGGGTAAAGAAGGCGAGGCAATGCCCACTGAATATGAAAAAGAATGGGCCACTTTCCTGATGCAGCAGGGTGTCGATGTAGTAGTTGGCGGCCATCCGCATATACTGCAGCCTTACGGTCGTATGTCAGATGATCAGGGACATAATATGCTGATCTTCTACTCTCTTGGAAACTTTGTTTCCACGCAGGAATCTCTTACCGGACTTCTGGAGGGAATGGCAAGTTTCACCATTCAGAAATCCACCCTGAATGGCAAGTCCACTATTGAAATACTGGACCCGACCGTCAAACCAATGGTTATGCATTACAACAAGGACACCGGTGTATTCAACCCTTATATGCTTGATGATTACACGGAAGATCTTGCCTCACAACATGGCGTACGTGATATCCTCGGAGAAGAGTTCTCACTTGCAAACCTGCAGGCAAAATTTAAGGAGATCATGTCCATGAACGTGGAACCGTCCACAAATACCAATCTCCTTGGTGTAACCTTCGATTATGAGTCAAATATGATTGATTCCAGCGGAAATGTTGTAGAAGACACCTGGTCCATCAGTGCTCAGCAGTACCTTGAGAATCAGGGTGTTACGCCAGTAGGCGACAGTTCTAGTGAAGATACGTCAGATGAAGATGCTTCATACGATGACTCTTATGATGATTCTTACGATGATTCTTATGATGACTCTTATGATGATTCTTATGATGATTCTTACGAATGATCCGAGATTGTATTTTAAAGTTACAAATCCCTCAGGATGACTTCATCATATGCAAAAGCCTAGTTCATAAATCTGGAAGTACTAAGACATATTCGATTTTATAAAAAACACCCCGAAAAATGGACAACTCGCTGTCGCTCAGACAGTCTCATTTTTCGGGGTAATATAAAATCTCATCTGCCAAGTACTTCATCAGATTTCTTCAGGGCTTCCGCCATGATGAAGTTCACCTGGGGGATTTTGACTTTCGCAGACAACTACTGCTACAGCTCTTACGAACACGGTCACCACTTTCTGTACAGCATACGGTCCCGTGGCACCACCCTCGCGCTGTTGCAGAGGCGGAGAACAAAACAGGAAACTCTCTCTACGTAAAATCAACATGTGCTGTATCTTCCCCGTATGATCTTCATTGGTGCAGGAGCCCTGAAGAAACCTGTAGAAGTACTTGGCTTATTGGATTTTATATTACCCCTGAAAATGGCACTGTCTGAGCGACAGCGAGTTGTCCATTTTCAGGGGTGCTTTTTATAAAATCCTATACGCCTTAGTACTTCCAGGTTTCTGAACAAGGCTTCTGGCAACAATGAAGTCATCCCGGGGAAGTTTCTGATATATCTTATTTTCTCCCCAGCAACAGCCTCTCCGCATTCTCCGCCGTCACAGCAATAACCTGCTCAGCTTCAACACCCTTAATTCTTCCGATCTCCGCAGCCACAAATTTAAGATTCAGCGACGAATTTCTTTTCCCACGATTAGGCTCCGGACTAAGGTACGGGCTGTCTGTTTCAAGCACGATCTGTTCTAACGGTGCATACTCCACAACTTCCTTCAGCTTCCGGGCATTTTTAAAAGTGACCACGCCTCCAACACCCAGGTAAAGCCCCATGTTCAGATATTCCCTTGCCATTTCCTTTCCATAGGAAAAGCAATGGATGATCCCCCCATACATGCCACCTTTTATATACTCTTTCACAATGTCAAGAGTGTCCTGTGCAGCCTCCCTGCTGTGGACCATAAACGACATCTTTTTCTCACGGGCAATCTCCATCTGCGCACAGAAAATCTCTTTCTGGATACGATGTTCTTCATCTTCTTTGTGCCAGTAATAATCCAGTCCGATTTCTCCTACTGCCACTGCTTTTTCAAGGTCACAGCATCTGCGGATCTTATCCAGAACTTCCTCCGTTACCTTATCTGCGTCATCTGGATGAATCCCGAAAGCTCCATAAACAAAGGGATATTTTTTCATAAGCTGTGTTGTATCGTCCAGACTCTCCAGTGAAGCACATACATTGACAATCTTTCCGATTCCATTTTCGTTCATGGAACCAAGAAGGCTTTCTCTGTCAGCATCAAAAGCCTCATCATCATAATGCGCATGTGTTTCAAAAATTTGCATTTTACTCATCAGATGTATGCTCCTCTATTTCAAATGTATCTCCCTCTTCAATAATTCCACCATGAAGAACCCTGGTAAACACACCTTCCCTTGGCATGATGCAATCACCCATCTTCTGGAATATAGCACAGCCATGATGGCATTCTTTTCCAATCTGTGTCATTTCAAGCACAACATCTCCACAACGAAATCTGGTACCAACAGGCAGAGATGAAAAATCAAATCCTTCAACTACAAGGTTTTCACCAAAAGCTCCATCTTCTACTTCTGCACCTCTGGCCCGGAAAGCATCTATTTTTTCCAGTGACAGAAGGCTTACCTGACGATGCCATTTTCCGGCATGTGCATCCCCTTTGATCCCCCAGTCCTCAACAAATTCTGCTCTCTGTATCCGATGTTTCTGCGTACCTTTTTTCTCACTGATACACACTGCAATTACTTTTCCCATAACTTTCTCACTTTCTGGCGCAGTCTGAAGCCTCTCCTGTAAGGATTTCAATTCCATGTCCAAGTGCATCTATGATATACTCGAGGCATTCCTTTACCGCCTTCGGGCTTCCCGGAAGATTAACGATCAGTGTCTTTCCCCGGATCCCTGCTGTGCCCCGGCTGAGCATGGCTCTTTTTGTGATTGTCATGCTGTACGCACGTATCGCCTCGGGAATCCCGGGAACTTTTCGTTCTATCACTTCTTCAGTTGCTTCCGGTGTAATATCTCTTTCTGAAAATCCGGTACCACCTGTGGTAAGGATCAGTTCCGCTTTTCCTGTATCTGCAATCTCCTGCAGTTTTCCGGCAAGCATGACCTGATCATCCGGAAGAATATCTATGGATACCACCTCATATCCTGCTTTTTCAACAATCTCCCTTGCGGCTGGTCCACTTAAATCTTCACGTTCTCCTCTGTATCCACTGTCACTGGCTGTAATAATCGCCACTCGTTTCATTTTTAACCTCCTATCTGTGACATACATAAATTTTCTGTATCATCTTCTCTGGCTTTTTCCAGGAATTTATGTCCATCCGGTTTTTCTGCCAGAGCCTGTTTTATCATTTCTTCCAGTTCCTGATCACTGCCCCCGTTCCTCAGAATCTCACGGAGATCTCTGCCTGCAGTGTACTGAAGACATGTTTTCAGGTAGCCCTGGGAGGTAAGCCTTATCCTGTTACAACTGCTGCAGAATTTATGGCTGACAGCGCTGATAAAGCCTATTTTTCCCTGAAATCCATCTATATTATAGTATCTGCATGGACCATTGCCAAGAGCAGGTCCCTGATATATTTTCAGCTTTTCAAACTTCTCCGTAAGCTTTTCCATCACCTGCTGTTCGGACATGCCAGGAAAAATTTTTCCATATCCGATCGGCATCATTTCTATAAATCGTACATGAACCGGATATTCCCGGGCGAGCATGGCAATCTGACAGATATCCTGCTCTTCGTTGCCCAGCGGCACACAATTGATCTTTACGGAAACAGACGGATATTTTATGGCCTCTCGGATTCCTTCGAGTGTTTTTTCCATCATATCTCTTCTGGTGATCTGCTGAAAAATCTCCGCATTCATCGTATCCAGACTGATATTTAACCCGTCCAGCCCCGCTGATGCCAGTCCTTCCATCTGATCTTTCAGGAGAATTCCATTTGTAGTCAGCGTGACTTTCTGAATTCCCGGAAGTTTTTTTATCTCGTATACCAGCCTGTCCATTCCTGCACGTACAAGAGGTTCACCGCCGGTAAGCTTTATTCTTGTGATTCCCAGCCCAGCCATAACACGGCATATCCGTATGATCTCCGGCTCCTGGAGGATCAACGAACGGTCCACCAGTCTTACACCACTCTCTGGCATGCAGTAAATGCACCGGAGATTACAGCGGTCAGTCACAGATACTCTCAGATAATCAATGTTTCTTCCACATCGGTCGATCATTTTTCATCAAAGCGAAAATCTCCGCTCTTTCCTCCTGTCTTTTCAATCAGATGGATTTCTGACATTACCATATGTTTGTCAATAGCCTTGCACATATCATAAATTGTCAGTAATGTTATCTGCACTCCGGTAAGTGCCTCCATCTCCACTCCGGTTTTTCCTTCTGTTTTTACTGTACAGTATACATGAATCCTGTTTTTCTCCTGATCAAGTTCATAGTCAACTGAACATTTCTGTATCGGAAGCGGATGGCACATGGGAACGAGAGAAGAAGTCTGTTTCACACCCATGATCCCGGCAACTCTGGCAACTCCAAGCACATCACCTTTTCTGACATTACCAGAAGTTACAGCTTCCATGATCTCAGGTCCCACTGAAATATACCCGGTCGCAATGGCGGTTCTGTATGTCACCTGCTTCCCGGAAACATCTACCATAACTGCATTTCCTTTTTTATCAAAATGTGAAAAACATTTCTCCATAAAAACCCTCCTGAGATTTCTGTTACAGTATACAATCTGCAAACAGATATTACAATTCCCCCTGACTCCGTCAAATGGCGAAACAGGGGGAACTATTTTAGGTCTCTGTATCCTGTTGGTTACTGATACTGAATCAGCAGATTTCAGCTCCTGCCGGCATTTTTTTCTCCGGTACCATAAGTGAAAGATTTCCTTCTGCATCTTCTGCGCAAAGGATCATTCCCTCGCTGAGGACTCCGGCAAGCTTCGCAGGTTTCAGGTTGGTAACAACCATAACTTTCTTTCCAACCATCTCTTCTGCACTATAATGTGCCTTGATTCCGGATACAATCTGACGTACCTGGCTTCCGATCTTAACCTGTGAGCAGAGAAGTTTTTTGGATTTTTTCACTGGTTCGCAGGCAATGATCTCACCGACCTGGAACTGAAGTTTTGTAAAGTCATCAAAAGTGATCTCCGGTTTTGCTTCAAGATCAATCACATCTTCTTCTTTTTCTTCAGGTTCTTCTTTTTTCGGTGGATGAAGTTCATTCACTTTTTCCATTACTTCTTTCAGGTCAAGACGGGCAAAAAGAATTTCCGGTTTCTCTACTACTTTATTTCCTGACGGGTACAGCCCAAATTCTTTCATGGATTCCAGGCTTCGTTTCTCAGCATTCAGCTGTGAAAGGATTCTTTCTGTTGTTTCTGGCATAAACGCTTCGAGAAGAGAAGCACCGATTGTGATTCCTTCTACCAGATTGTAAAGCACTGTTGCAAGGCGGTCTTTTTTGTCTTCTTCTTTTGCAAGTGCCCACGGCATTGTTTCATCAATATATTTATTGAGACGTTTGAAAAGAGTAAATACTTCTGTCATTGCATCTGCAACACGGAGTTTGTCCATTTTTGCAGATACTTTATCCGGAACTCCCAGAACAAAAGATTTCAGATCATCATCTACAGGTTCTGCAACGCCTTTATTCTCAACTACTCCTCCAAAATATTTATTGGACATGGAAATTGTACGGTTTACAAGGTTTCCAAGTGTATTTGCAAGCTCAGAGTTCAGACGCTCAACCATCAGCTCCCATGTGATCACACCATCATTTTCAAATGGCATTTCGTGAAGTACGAAATAACGGACAGCATCTACTCCAAAGAAATCTACAAGTTCATCTGCGTAGATAACATTTCCTTTGGATTTACTCATTTTTCCATCGCCCTGAAGCAGCCACGGATGTCCGAATACCTGTTTCGGAAGAGGCAGATCCAGTGACATCAGGAAAATTGGCCAGTAAATTGTATGGAAACGAATGATATCTTTTCCGATCAGATGGAGATCTGCCGGCCAAAGTTTCTTAAACTGCTCTGAACTTTCTCCATCACAGTCATATCCGATTCCTGTGATATAGTTGGTCAGTGCATCAAGCCATACATAAACTACATGTTTCGGGTCAAAATCTACCGGAATTCCCCATTTAAAGGAAGTTCTGGATACACAGAGATCCTGAAGTCCCGGAAGAAGGAAGTTGTTCATCATTTCATTCTTACGGGATTCTGGCTGAATGAATTCCGGATGTGTATTAATATAATCGATCAGACGGTCTGCATATTTGCTCATTTTGAAGAAGTATGCTTCTTCTTTTGCAGGTACACATGGACGTCCGCAGTCCGGACATTTACCGTCTACAAGCTGAGATTCTGTAAAGAAGGATTCACATGGTGTACAGTACATTCCTTCGTAATGTCCTTTGTAGATATCTCCTTTTGCATACATCTTCTTGAAGATCTTTTTAACCTGTTTTTCATGGTCTTCATCTGTTGTACGGATAAATTTATCATAGGATGTATTCATCAGATCCCAGATTCTCTTAATCTCACCGGAAACATTGTCTACAAATTCCTTCGGTGTGATTCCAGCTTCTTCAGCTTTCAGCTCAATCTTCTGACCATGTTCATCTGTTCCTGTCTGGAAAAATACATCATAGCCCTGCTGTCTTTTGTAACGTGCGATCGCATCAGCCAGCACGATCTCATAAGTGTTTCCGATATGCGGTTTGCCTGAAGTATAGGCAATGGCTGTAGTAATATAATACTTCTGCTTTTCCATTTTATATAACCTCCTTAAATCATCTCTCATATCTGAGAAGACGAATCATAACCGTGTTACCACTTCGCAATTTTGCGCTTCTCATAAAATAGTAGCATATTTGCAAAATTTTGTAAATTGCATACGATTTTTTTATAAATATTTCTTTCACAATAAGTACACACTATTTCTTATAAGAAGAGACTATTTTTTATAAGTAAAGACTATTCTCTATGAGGTTACTCTAACTTTTGTCAGAAATTACTACTATATGTTATAATTGACGAATTTTGCATGCAAGTTGTAGAATAATTATAAGAAGATTTTGCAAATTATCTGACGTTAACTTTTATTTATTTTTACTTTGCATTTATATTGGAGGGATTTTTATGCAACCATTATCACAGACTAATATCGGAGATACCTGTACCATCAAATGGATGTTCGGCGTACCGGAAGTTCTTGAAACCATGAAAAATATGGATATCAGAGAAGGCAGCACTATCCATGTTATCCAGAAATGCCGTGACTGGCTTATCATAGGGGCAAATAACCGCCGGCTGGCCGTTGGAAATGAGGTCGCTGACAGAATTCAGGTATAAAGCAAAAACCGGGGCTGATTGCTCCGGTTTTCGTCATTTCAGAAAAACTATTTCATTTTAAATATGATTGTTACTTTGAACAGATCTCCGTCCACATACACTTTAAATTCTCCGCCCTGCAGCTCTGTAAGGCTCTGTGCAATAGACAGGCCAAGTCCGCTGCCTTCTGTATTTCTGGAAACGTCTCCTCTCACAAATCGCTCTGTCAGTTCTTCTGCTGTTATATTCAGCGGCTGTGAAGAAATATTTTTCAGTGAAAATCGCACTTCCGGCTTCTGCACATTCACTTCTGCATAAACACGTGTATTTTCCATGGCATATTTCGTAACATTCCCAAAAACATTCTCCAGTACACGCCACAGGCGTCTTCCATCTGCACAGATCATGGCCTCTTCTTCATCGAAATGAACTACCAGCGTAAGATTTTTTTCCTGAAATTTTTCTTCAAATTCACCAATTACCTGATGGAGCAGTTCCACGAAATTCAGCTCTGTCATTTCCAGAGAAATATTTCCTGTGCTGGCTTTTGAAGCTTCCACTACATCTTCTGTCAGAGTTTTCAGGCGCTGTGCCTTGTCTTCCAGCACTGCAATGTAATTCTGAATCTTCGGGTCTGTCAGATCCTCTCGCTTAAGCAGATCTACATAATTAATAATAGAAGTAAGCGGTGTTTTGAGATCATGGGATACATTTGTGATCAGTTCTGTTTTCATTCTTTCGTTCTTTATACTGTCTTCCACTGCTGCGTCCAGACCTTCACCAATATGATTAATGTATTCTCCGATCTTTTTCTGTTCACCGGTAAGTTTTTCAGTCGGTATCTTGTACTGAAGATCCCCGTCTGTGATCTTTTTTAATCCCTCGATGATAAGTTCCCGTCCCCATGCCTTTTTCAGAAGACCATACAGGACTACAGCATCCAATACCATCAGAATAAGCAGAGCAAATGGAGTATCTCCTGCCAGTCCTATTCCATGAAGGATAAATTCAACTAATACAAACACACCGAAAAGCAGTGTCATTTTAACGCGACTCATAAGATTCTGGCTGAACATTTCCACAAAGCTGCCAAGCCACCTTATGAGTTTTTCACCCCAGACAAATATATGTCTGAGCAAACTGTCTCTCCAGAGAGATCTTGCTTTTATCCTTCGTACAAGACTCAGCCAGCCTGTCAGGAACCAGACTGTAAACCAGAATACACCGAGTGCCATGAACATCAGATTCCATATCTCATGCCCGGTTACATTCAACATTTCCATACAGGCAGTAAATCCCATAACGCCAGTAAGAGTGATTCCCACTGCTGCAATTTCTGTATAAATCCTGTCAACGACATTCAGGTGTACTTCGTTGTCTTCATTATCTCTGCCTGCACCGATCGTAAGGACAACCAGACAGAATAAAAACAGAACCAGCATCCCTGCCGACACTGCCATACACGGTATCAGCCATGGACGGTATTTGTTGTATTTGGAGCTGTTCGCTGCCAGCTGATCTGAAACTGCAAAGTTCTTGTCTACAGAAACTGCGAATATATAATCAGACTCTGTATTGGTTGTGTTCTGCACCATTTCCTGCCAGCCACTCACAGACTGATCTGCTGTATTCAGGATATTTACTTCGCATTCCTCCTGATCCGGATAAACAATTATATACGGTTCTGCTTCAGATATAATTTTTTTCAAATAGGATTCATAATTGGAAACAGTTACTTTGTCCGTGTTACTATACACTTTGTTGGATTTTTTATCTATAAACAGATACTTGAGATTTGTATTTCCCTGTGCATACTCTTCCAGAATATTTTCTGCATCTGCGGCATTTGAAAATCTGATCAGTGCCATATACAGAAGATGATATGCATCACTGAGACTGCCACCTTCCCATTTGGAACTGTTCACAACCTCCAGAATACTGTCTGCCCCGATCGGTGCATATTCTTCCCTAAGTGCTGCATCATTATTTCCCGAAGAACTGTAATTCCAGACATTTGTGTAAACTGTTTTTTCATTTTTATCTACTACAGCTTCGACTCCAACGCTCTGAATTCCGGATCTATCAAAATATTCATCTGTATACTCAGTATAGTTTCCACAAAGTAACTCTGTAAGGATTTCTTCCTGATTCAGTCCATAGTCATTATCACCGGCATATTTCAGTTTCAGTTCTCCTGATTTTATTTTGTCAGCAAAATCCTGGTAGTACATGTAATAATCACTGCCATCCGGCTTTCTGCATATCAGAACATTTGCCGCCGAATCCCAGGAACCCCGAGACCATTTGATGAGATCCCCAAGCCTGTATGCAAGCCCTGATGAGTTTTTGTCCGAAATAATACCCTCAGCATCCAGTTTCTTAATGTCAACAATATCCTCTTCTGTGCTGTCTTTCAGAAATTTTACAGATTCCAGTGAATTCAAAATTGTATGCGAACGCATAAACACATCATCAGCAAAACTTTTGGATTCTTTATATTCAGAGCTGTCTCCAACCCATATTCCACTCTTCAGCAGCCAGCCTGCTGCCGCACCACACACTGCTGATGCCGTAAGAGATGTTACTGCCAGAATTACCAACAGGACTTTTACCCCACTGTTTCTGTACCATCTTTTTTTCATGCCTTTATTTACCCCTTTCTATTTGCACTTCTGACAATTTTAAACCTTTTCCACATCGGCACTCCGAAATCTACAGTTTTTCCACTTTGTAGCCAAGTCCCCATACAACTTTCAGATAACGGGGTTCTTTTGGATTGATTTCGATTTTTTCACGGATATGTCTGATATGAACAGCTACTGTATTATCTGCTGCAATTGCTTCCTCTCCCCATATGTTTTCGTAGATCTGATTAATGGAAAAAACTCTGCCCTGATTTTTCACCAAAAACAATAATATTCCATATTCTATGGGTGTAAGTTTTACCGTTTCACCATCAACGGTAACTTCCTTCCGGTCATCATCAATCATAAGTCCGCCTGTTTCATAAACATTGCCCTGTTTATGGGACACCGACCCAAGCTGTGTATAGCGTCTGAGCTGTGATTTTACTCTTGCCACCAGTTCCAGCGGATTAAATGGTTTCGTCACATAATCATCTGCTCCTATATTCAATCCGAGGATTTTGTCTGCATCTTCTGATTTTGCAGAAAGAATAATAATAGGAAGAGGATTGCTTTCTCTGATTTTCAGGGTCGCCCGAATTCCATCAAGCTTCGGCATCATAATATCAATCACCAGAAGATCCACCTGATTGTTTTTTAATACCTGAATTGCCTCCTCACCATCGTATGCCTTCTGAACATGATAGCCTTCCTGCGTCAGATAGATATCTATCGCCTCTACTATATCCTTATCATCATCACACACCAGTATTTCTGCCACATCTTTTCCCTCCCTCTGTTTACTATAGTTACTGTATCAGTTTTGCTTTAAGATAAAAGGGGTAAATTATTAAGAATTTCTTATGATACCAGGTTACCAAAGTTCCTTTCCAGTATACCATACCTGACTGTTGATTTTTTTTTATTTTTGTTGTTGACAAATCTATACAATTATGGTACAGTATAGTCACAGCAAAACAGTAACGATTACTATTATTAATTATACCTAACTTATATAAGAAAAGGAGATTAAGATTATGGCTAAATGGGTATGTAATGTATGTGGATATGTTTATGAAGGTGACGCTGCTCCGGAGGCATGTCCGGTATGTAAAGCTCCTGCTTCCAAATTTACTAAACAGGAGGACAACCTGACATGGGCTGCTGAACATGTTGTTGGTGTTGCAAAAGGTGTCAGCGAAGACATTCTCGAAGACCTGAGAGCTAATTTCCAGGGTGAATGCTCTGAAGTTGGTATGTACCTTGCTATGGCAAGAGTTGCTCACAGAGAAGGTTATCCGGAAATCGGTCTCTACTGGGAAAAAGCAGCTTACGAAGAAGCTGAACATGCTGCTAAATTCGCTGAACTTCTCGGTGAAGTTGTTACTGACAGCACAAAGAAAAACCTCGAAATGCGTGTAGAAGCTGAGAACGGCGCTACAGCTGGTAAATTCGACCTGGCTAAACGTGCAAAAGCTGCTGACCTTGACGCTATCCACGATACTGTTCACGAAATGGCTAAAGATGAAGCAAGACACGGAAGAGCATTCGCTGGTCTGCTTAAGAGATACTTTGGTTAAGCTCATTTTTATACGGTGCCAGCCGTCCATGAGGAAGTAGCATAGCGAATTCCGAATGGAATATGACAGGACATAGTTTACTATTTCACAGAGAGGAAACGATATATGGCTACGTTAAAATACAGCCGTCAGCGAGAATCCATTAAGGAATTTCTCATGACCCGTAAAGATCACCCTACCGCAGATGTTGTATACGAAAATATGAAAAAAATATATCCCAACATCAGTCTGGGCACCGTATATCGTAACCTCTCCCTGTTATCTGATATCGGTGAGATCCAGAAATTATCTAGTTTCGGTGGTGCAGACCATTTTGACGGATGTGTCACACCACACTGCCACTTCATGTGTACAGAATGCGGACAGGTTCTTGATCTGGAAACAGATGATATGAGTAGACTTATGGAAAAATCAGTCAAAAATTTTACTGGAAAAATAACGGGATATGATATACGATTTTTCGGTATATGTCCTAAATGTATTACTCACAGATAATATCCCGCGAGGTGTTTTGCCATAAATATGGCAAAATCCCGAGACATACAGGGCAAAATCCCATCACCGCAGGTGATTTGGAATGGATTTTGACCAAGTTGCTGTGAACAGAGTGAACAGCAACCCAAGTGTATGAACAAATGATGTATTTTCAGTCTTTTGCTTGACTTCAAATATTCAATGTGATAGATTGAAGCTACAGTTATTGAGAATAATTACTATTATTAAACAAAACTAACTTATAAAAAAAGGAGATTAAGATTATGGCTAAATGGGTATGTAGTGTATGTGGTTATGTTTATGAAGGTGATGCTGCTCCGGAAGTCTGTCCGGTATGTAAAGCTCCTGCTTCCAAATTCACAAAACAGGACGACAACATGACTTGGGCTGCTGAACATGTTGTTGGTGTTGCAAAAGGTGTCAGCGAAGACATTCTTGAGGACCTGAGAGCTAATTTCCAGGGTGAATGCTCTGAAGTTGGTATGTACCTGGCAATGGCAAGAGTTGCTCACAGAGAAGGTTATCCGGAAGTTGGTCTTTACTATGAAAAAGCTGCTTACGAAGAAGCTGAACATGCTGCTAAATTTGCTGAACTTCTCGGTGAAGTTGTTACTGACAGCACAAAGAAAAACCTTGAAATGCGTGTAGAAGCTGAGAACGGCGCTACAGCTGGTAAATTCGACCTGGCTAAACGTGCAAAAGCTGCTGACCTTGACGCTATCCATGATACTGTTCATGAAATGGCTAAAGACGAAGCAAGACACGGAAAAGCATTCAAAGGCTTACTCGACAGATACTTTGGTTAAATAAATGACAACGCCCGCGCGATTGCGCGGGCGTTATTTGTTTACTTAACTGTTACTTTGCAGGTCATTTTTCTGGATCCGCTCTGAACTGTAATCGTTGCAGTTCCTTTACGGCGGCCTTTTACTACACCTTTTGAAGTTACTGTCGCTACTTTTTTATTTGATGATTTATATGTGATCTTCTCATCTGTATTCTTTGGTGTGGCTTTTGCTTTAATCTTGAATGTTTTTCCTTTAGATATATTCTTTGCTGCAGGTACACCGGAAAGTTTCTTTGTTTTTACACCTGTGACCTTGATTTTTATAACTTTTTTCTTTTTGCCGGATTTTACAGTAATCTTTGCTGTGCCGGCTTTTTTTGCCTTGACAACACCTTTTGCACTAACTGTTGCTACCTTTTTATTGGAGGAACTGTAGGTGATCTTTTCAGGGCTGTTGACAGGTTCAAGTGTTGGTTTCAGTGTAAGTGATTTGCCTTTTTCAAGAGTCGCAGATTTTGACAGACCTTTAATTGACTTTGTTTTTACCGGCATGTTCTGGACAAACACTTCTACCTGAGCCATCAGACCTGTAGTTGTGGTAATTGTAATATACGCATTTCCTGTCATCTTGGAATGTGCGGTTACTTTGAACGTACCGTTCTTATTCACTCCTGAAACTTTGACAAGTTTGCTGGTCGGAACAATGCTCTTGATCGGATCTCCTGACACGCGGAAAGCAGTTGATGACTGTCCACATTTCAGGGTAATCTGGTCAATGTTTATGTTCAGGCTCTTGTCCGTATGTTCTCTCGTCGAAACCTCTCCGCATTTCCAGCAGTAACGCTCCCTGTTCATTGATTCTGACACATAAACCGGACGGGTAACACCTGTTTTAACATCATTTATTCCTGTATAAGAAGAGCCGGTGTTTCTCCACTCCCAGTCATGTCCTTTTGCCGGAATCGTCATGTCTTCCAGAGTATTATCATCATCTCCGTCCCAGCCGTTCCAGAAGTTTCTTCCACAGTTTACACAGTGAAAATAGCTTCTGTGTCCCGGCTTTGTACAGGTGGCATCTACGTAATCAACATCTACTTTCTTATGAAATGTTTTTGCTATGGTTGTTACATCCAGTGCGGCTGTTCCTTCCGCATTGCTGAAATTTTGTCCGCATGTATCACAGTGCCAGTATTCTACGTTTCCGTCTTTAATGCAGGAGGCATTTATACGTGTCTGATGTGTCAGCGGATCTGCCACATTATGGAAATGAATGCCGAGATTTTTGGCATATGTTTCAGCATTGGAACCGGCTTTGCCTATGATTACCAGTTTCTCATTTATCTCTGTATCCGTGTTGTACCCCATAGCACGGGTATCTATAGTAACATCTGTTCCCGGAATATAGATACTGACTAACTTCGGACAGTAATTAAAAGCCCCTGTATCAATTTCTGTGACGGTCTCCGGAATGCTGATATTGGTCAGTTTTTCACAGCCATAAAATGCCTGAAAACCGATTTCTGTCAGATCATTCGGAAGTTTCATCTCTGTCAGTCCATAGCAATACCTAAATGTATTTTCGCCTATTTCCGTTACAGTAGATGGAACAGTAAGTGTTTCCAATGAATAACAGTACTGAAATGCTCCATATATTTTAGTCAGTCCCTTCGGCAGCGATACAGATTTTAATTTATCACAATGCTCAAATGTTTTGTTCAGTTCTTTAATATTCTTTGGAATATTAATACTTTCCAGCTTAGAATTATAGGCAAATGCGCTTTCCCCAAGACTGGTCAAGGACTCAGGAAGCGTAATTTCTGTAAATTTTGTCTGCCCAAAGGCACCATCACCGATTGTGGTCAGTCCTTCCGGCAGCTTCACACTGAGAAGACCTGTGTAACCAAAAGCTCTTTTTTCAATCGTAGTCAGGTTTTTCGGAAATGCAAGTTCCGTCAGTTCAATGCAACCTGAAAAGGCATTTTTTCCAATCGTTGTCAAGCTTTCAGGTAAGGTAATCTTTCTCAGTTTGCTACAGTTGTCAAACATTCCATCACTTATCTTTGTAATTCCCTTTGGAAGAGTGACACTTCGAAGATTCTTACACTCATAGAAAACATATGTGTCGATACTGGTCAGTGTATCAGGAAGCTCAAATGTTTTGAAACCACAACCATAAAACGCAGCGTTTCCAAGACTTGTCAGATTAGCTGGAAGATCAATACTCTCCAGTTTCGTACAGTTGTAAAATGTGCTCAATCCTATACTTGTAATTTTTGACGGAATATGGATATTTGTAAGACTGGTGCAGCCATAAAAAGCTGAATCCCCCATACTCGTCAGGCTCTCCGGAAGAGAAACTTCTGTCAGACTCGTACAACCGCTGAATATATTGCTTCCTATGTTTGTAACTCCTGCGGGAATACAGATACTTGTAAGGCTTGTACAATCATAAAAAGTACTCGATCCTATGCTTGTCAGCGTTGAAGGTAAGATAACACTCGTCAGATTTTTGCAATCTCTAAACAGATTTGAATATCCTTCGCCCAGTACGGTGATTCCTTCTGATACCTGAATTATTTTGATATTCTCATTTTCTCTGAGATCATATGTATCAACTTTTCCTTCTCCTTCAATAACAAGTCTGCCATCTGCATATAGTTTATAGGATGTGTTCTGATAGTCCTCGCTTCCACTATAAGTATCACCGCAATAGCCTTCTTTTATTACTTCCTGGCTTTCACCTGCTGCATCAGTGCTGTCATCCGAAAATTCTTCTGCTGAGATTTCTTCTTCAGCTTCATTGTCGGCAGTTTCTGCATCGATTTCCACTTCATCTGATTCCTGTGAATCGGCATCTGCATCTGTTACAGCGATATTCGCGTTGTCCATGTCAATAGTTTCTGCATTGGCTTCCCCCTCGGTTGTACCTTCTGCACTGACTTTTCCTGTGTCAGTAGTTTCTGCATTAAATTCCCCTGTGTCCGTGCTCTCACCGGAAAAATCTTCTGCAGCTTCTTCCTGTGCAGTGCTCTCTTCTGAATCCTGTAAATCCGCTGTTTCTGCTACCTGCACATTATCTGCTGCATATGTAGCTTCTACAGGTGCTGTTACTCCTGATGCGACCATAGCTGCCGCCAGAAGCACTGCAATTTTGTTTCTCTTCATGTAAATCCCCCATTCTACTATTTTTAGTCGCCATAAAACATACAAATTCAAGAATGCCTCTGCATTCTTGCTGCGAGATGCGCGTCATGCAATGCATGACATACTTCTTCTGCGCATCTCTGCAATCCTGCCGGAGGCTATATCAGATGGGGGATTGACTCCCACCACTGATACTGATTTGTTGCTCGCCACCTACAGAGGTGGGAGTCATCTCACATCTGATATACTATAGAACAGATTGGAGTTGAAAGCAATTAACTGACTGCATAGTATATTCAATGTTCCTCATACCATAATCGGATGTGTTCCATTTGCAGACAGAACTGGATTCTATTGACCTGTTTCTGGGATTTTCCCGTTTACAGTCAACTTCTGGCCTGGATTCTATTGACCAGTTTCTGGGATTTTCCTCTTTGCAGTCAACTCCTGGCCTGGATTCTATTGACCTGTTTCTGGGATTTTCCTCTTTGCAGTCAACTTCTGGCCCGGATTCTGTTGGCCGGTTTCTTAAAATTTCCCATTTGCAGTCAACTCCTGGCCCGGATTCTGTTGGCCGGTTTCTTAAAATTTCCCGTTTGCAGTCAACTCCTGCCGGATAAAATAAAAATATCCGTACAACTCTGCAGATTTTTCCATAGAGTCTGTACGGATATTTTTGATTCTGGTATTTATATGTTGCTGTGAACAGCAGTCTTTACTTTACGGTTACCTTGCAGGTCATTTTCTTTGATCCGCTCTGAACTGTGATTGTTGCAGTTCCTTTGCGAAGACCTTTCACTACACCTTTGGAATTTACAGTTGCAACTTTCTTATTGGAAGATTTGTAGATGATTTTTTCATCTGTATTCTTCGGTGTTGCTTTTGCTTTTATCTTGAAGGATTTTCCTTTGGAAATTTTCTTCGTTGCCGGTACACCGGAAAGTTTCGTTGTCTTCAGACCTGTAACTGTTACTGTCACAACTGTTTTCTTTTTGCCGGATTTTACAGTGATCTTTGCAGTACCCGCTTTCTTTGCCTGGATAACTCCCTTGGAATTGACTGTCGCAACTTTTTTGTTTGATGATGTGTATGTAACTTTTTCTTTGCTTGTTACAGGTGTGACTGTAACTGAAGCTGCCAGTCCTTTATAAGATGTTCCTTTTACAAGTGTCAGTTTTCTGGTTGTTGTGGTGATCTTTTCAGTCTTTACTGCAGGCTTCTGTACAGTTACTTTGAAAGAGGCAGTCTTGTTACTTGCAAGGTACACAGTAACTGTTGTGCTTCCGGTCTTCTTAGTAGCTGTCAGTTTGAACGTTCCGTCATTCTTTACTGAGGATACCTTCACAATTCCTGTGTTTTCGGAAATGACTTTTGTAACGTAATCTCCTGTTGCAAATCCTGTTGCTCTGAATGCTGTTGTTGACTGACCTGTTTTCATTTTCAGGGAAGAGGCTGTCAGAGAAATCGTTGGTGTAAGTTTCGCTATGGTATTCTGCTTTTTCAGCACCGTACCACATACCTTGCAATGACTTCCTTCTGTCTTTCCTTCTCTGAGTGCTGTCGCTGTTACTGCGGCATCTTTTACCACTGTGTGACCTGTTGCAGAAATTGTATGCTGAGCCTTTAATACTGCGTTACATACTGAACAATGACTTCCTTCTGTTTTTCCGGCTGTTGTGCAGGTGGCGGCTACGGCGGCATCTTTCACTTCTGTGTGGCCGGTTGCCCTGACCACAGCGTTCTCAATCTCTGCAGCTTCCTCTGAGGCATTCTCATAGTTCTTACCACATCTCTCACATGTCCAGTATTCGATGTTTCCATCTTCTGTACAGGTCGCGTCTTTTGCTCCCACATGGGTCAGTTTATGGCCCAGTTTTGCAATTGTTATTTCTTCTGCTTCTTCTGTTCCTGCTTCATCACTGAAATTCTTATTACATCTCTCACAATTCCAGTACTCAATGTTTCCGGCTTCTGTACAGGTCGCGTCTTTTGCTTCCACATGGGCCAGTTCATGACCGAGTTTTGCAATTGTTATTTCTTCTGCTTCTTCTGTTCCTGCTTCATCACTGAAATTCTTATTACATCTCTCACAATTCCAGTACTCGATGTTTCCATCTTCTGTACAGGTCGCGTCTTTTGCTTCCACATGGGTCAGTTCATGACCGAGTTTTGCAATTGTTATTTCTTCTGCTTCTTCTGTTCCGCCTTCATCTCTGAAGTTCTTATGGCATCTCTCGCATGTCCAGTACTCAATGTTTCCGGCTTCTGTACATGTCGCGTCTTTTGCTCCCACATGGGTCAGTTTATGGCCCAGTTTTGCAATTGTTATTTCTTCTGCTTCTTCTGTTCCTGCTTCATCACTGAAATTCTTATTACATCTCTCACAATTCCAGTACTCGCTGTTTCCGGCTTCTGTACATGTCGCAGCTTTCGCCTCAACATGGGTCAGTTTATGACCGAGTTTTGCAATTGTTATTTCTTCTGCTTCTTCTGTTCCGGCTTCATCTCTGAAGTTCTTATGGCATCTCTCGCATGTCCAATACTCAATGTTTCCGGCTTCTGTACATGTCGCAGCTTTCGCCTCCACATATGTCAGTTCATGACCGAGTTTAACAACTGTTGTCTCTCCTGCTTCTTCTGTTCCACCTTCATCTTCGAAGTTCTTATTACACCTCGTACAATTCCAGTACTCGATATTTCCGGCTTCTGTACAGGTTGCGTCTTTTGCTTCTACATGGGCCAGTTCATGACCGAGTTTTGCAATTGTTATTTCTTCTGCTTCTTCCGTTCCGGCTTCGTCACTGAAGTTCTTCTGGCATCTCTCACATGTCCAGTACTCAATGTTTCCATCTTCTGTACAGGTTGCGTCTTTTGCTTCCACATGGGTCAGTTCATGACCGAGTTTTGCAATTGTTATTTCTTCTGCTTCTTCTGTTCCACCTTCATCTTCGAAGTTCTTATTACACCTCGTACAATTCCAGTACTCGATGTTTCCGGCTTCTGTACAGGTCGCGTCTTTTGCTTCCACATGGGTCAGTTCATGACCAAGTTTTGCAATTGTTATTTCTTCTGCTTCTTCCGTTCCGGCTTCGTCACTGAAGTTCTTCTGGCATCTCTCGCATGTCCAGTACTCAACATTTCCATCTTCTGTACAGGTCGCGTCTTTTGCTTCCACATGGGTCAGTTCATGACCAAGTTTTGCAATTATTATTTCTTCTGCTTCTTCCGTTCCTGCTTCATCACTGAAGTTCTTCTGGCATCTCTCACATGTCCAGTACTCAATGTTTCCATCTTCTGTACAGGTTGCGTCTTTTGCTTCCACATGAGTCAGTTCATGACCTAATGCAGCGATTACAACATCTTCAAGTTCCTCATCATTCATTTCGGATTCATTGTCGTAATTCTTACCACATTTTTCACAATGCCAGTGCTCAATGTTTCCGTCCTCTATACAAGTGGCTTCTTTTGCTTCTACAAATGTCATTTCATGACCGGTTGCCGGAAGAGTCTTACCATCGCCTATTCCACATCTGTTGCACCTGAAGAGTTTTATTCCATCCTCTGTACATGTAGCCTCTTTAGTGATTCTTCCTTCGTCCCAGTCATGTCCCAATGCAGGGATTACACGCTGCTCTTTCAGCACTGTATTACATACAGAACAATGACTTCCCACTGTCTTCCCGGCTTCCGTACAGGTTGCAGCTACTGCCATATCCGTTACCACTGTATGGCCTTTCGCCTGAATTACAACGTCTTTGATCTCCTGAGGATTTTCAGAATTATCTGCAAAATTCCTGTCACATCTTTCACAATGCCAGTACTCAATATTTCCATCTTCCGTACAGGTCACGGCTTTCGCATCTACATGTTTCAAATCATGACCCAATGCATCAATTATTCCGTCTTCTGAATATCTGCACCTCTTACAGGTAAAACGTTTCCGGCCTTGCTCTGTACAGGTGGCTTCCTGAGTTACCTCTCCTTCATCAAAGTCATGACCCAATGCAGGAAGTATCTCAGGCACTTTCAGCACAGCATTGCAAACAGTACAATAAGTACCTGCTTTTTGTCCAGTGGTCATGCAGGTGGCATCTACTGCTTTAATAACAGCCTCCTTATGCCCTGTCGCAGGCACGTTCTCCTGCTTTCCTCCTCCGCACTTACTGCAGGCATAAAAAGCCACTCCATCTTCTGTGCAGGTTGCCTCCTTATTCATGCTTACATACTTCCAGTTATGACCGGTTGCCGGAAGTATTTCCTGTTTTTTCAGTACTTCACCGCATGTAGAACAATGAGTTCCTTCTGTTTTTCCTTCAGTTTCACAGCCTGGATCCACAGCTATATCTGTTACTTCTGTATGACCTTTTGCTTTAACTGTGCGTTCTTCAGAAGCTCCACATCTGCTGCAGGTAAAAGTCTGCTTTCCATCTTCTGTGCAGGTTACTTCCTTAGTTGTTTTTCCTTCATCCCATGCATGGCCTAATGCAGGGATATTTGAAGTTGCAATCGCTGTTTCAGCAGAAGCATCTGCAAAATATACTCCACATGTTTCGCAGCTCCAGAACTCTATGTTGCCTTCCTCTGTACAGGTTGGCTCTACTGCGGAATGATATTTGATCGGTCCATGACCCTTTGCAGGAATTATTTCTTCTTTGGTCGCTCCACATCTGCTGCAGGTAGAAGTTTTTCTTCCCTCTTCTGTACAGGTGGGTTCCGTGACAACATCTACCCAGACATGACCTAATGCCGGAATTACTTCCTGTTTCTCTAATGTTTTATTACATGCTGTACAATAACTTCCTGCTGTTCTTCCTGCTGATTCACATGTAGCTTCTGTTCCATCAAGCGTCACAACTGTATGTCCTTTTGCCGCCACTGTCTCCTGCGATTTCAGCACAGTACCACATACGGAACAGTGACTTCCTTCTGTTTTTCCTTCGGTTTCACAGCCTGCCTCTACTGCTGCATCTACAACTATTGTATGACCTGTCGCTTCTAATGTACGCTCTTCGGCCGCTCCACATCTGCTGCAGGTAAAACTGCTCTTTCCATCTTCCGTACAAGTGGCTTTTTTGATTACTTCGCTTTCTTTCCAGTCGTGGCCTTTTGCTGCCACTGTCTCCTGCGCTTTCAGTACGGTACCACATACGGAGCAGTGACTTCCTGCTGTTTTTCCTTCGGTAGTACAGGTTGATTCAACTGCTTTGTCTTCAACTTCCTTATGACCGGTTGCCGGAATTGTACGTTCTTCGGACACTCCACATCTTTTACAGGTATAGGTGCCCTTTCCCTCTTCTATGCAGGTAGGTGCCTGAGTTATGTTTCCTTCATCCCAGTCATGTCCTAAGGCTGCCACTGTCTCCTGCGCTTTCAGTACGGTACCACATACGGAGCAGTGGCTTCCTGCTGTTTTTCCTTCGGTCGTGCAGGTTGATTCAACTGCTTTGTCTTCGACTACCATATGTCCTGTTGCCGGGATTGTACGTTGATCAGATATGCCACATCTTTTGCAGGTATCAATAACTTCTCCATCTTCTGTACAGGTGGCTTCCTTAGTTATTCTTTCTTCCATGTCATGCCCCAGTGGCATAACTGTCTCCTGAGCTTTCAGTACTGCGCCACATACGGAACAATGGCTTCCTGCAGTCTTTCCTTCTGTAGTACAGCCAGCCTCCACAGCCTCATCGAGCACCTCTGTATGACCTTTCGCCAGAATCTCTGTGTTCGAGATCTGCGAAGCATCTGTACATGAACTGTCTGTGAAAAGTCCTCCGCATGTCTCGCATTTATAATGATCCACTATTCCAGCTGTTGTACAGGTCGCTTCCACACCCTCAATATGTTTAATCGGTCCGTGAGCTGTCTTCGGGATTATTTCCTGTTTTTTTATCACCTCACCGCAAATTGAGCAGTGGCTTCCTGCGGTTCTTCCTTCCGTAGTACAGGTTGGCTCCACAGCTTCATCGATCACCTCTTTGTGTCCTGTTGCAGAAATTGTGATATCTGTGGCTTCTGTACTGTCGTAATTGCTGGAATTTTCATAATTTTTCTGACAATTTTTGCAATAAAAATGGGTTTCAAATCCATCTTCTGTACAGGTTGGTTCTTTTCTGTAAACTACCTCTTTATCATGAGGCAGTTTTTGAACTTTTATGTAAGTTGCTACTTTTGTTCCTTCTGCATTGCTGAAATCCTGTCCACATACATCGCAGTGCCAGTATTCTATATTTCCTTCCTTTGCACAGGTAGACTCTGTTGCCTCCTGATATGCCGGCGTGTCTGCAACATTATGGAAATAAATATCATTGTCTTTGGCATATGTTTCCGCTGTAGAACCGGCTTCGCCAATAATAACCAGATAATTATTTTTTACAATGGCATCCGTTTCAAAACAGACATTTGTTCCCGGAATATAAATTCCATATATATAGTTTCCTCTAAAAGCATTTGTATCAACATTTTCCAGTTTTTCAGGCAAAGTAATGTTATTAAAACAGCAGTCTGCAAAAGCCTCGTAACCGATGGAAACAAGATTCTCCGGAAGCTCTACATCGCGTAACCCGCTGTCATAAAAGGCCTGCTCACCAATTGTAGTCACACTGGCCGGTAACGTAATTGTTTCCAGACTCGTACAGCCGGAAAAAGCGCCATTGATCTCAACTAATCCATCCGGCAGAGTTACGGATTTCAGTCCGCTACCTCCACTAAACGTACCATCAAGCTTCGTAATGTTCTTCGGAATGACAATGCTTTCCAGGTGTCTGTTTCCCGAAAAGGCACCTGCACCAAGAGTATTCAGTTCTTCCGGCAGTACAATTTCTGTAAACACTGTGTCGCTGAATGCATTCTTACCTATACTTTTTAATCCTTCCGGCAGACTGAAATCTGTAATACTCGCAGACTCAAATGCATTGTCTCCAATTTTAATCAGTCTCTTCGGCAGTTCTATTTTTTTCAGACTTGTACACCAGTAAAATGCCTTGTTTCCAATTATGGTAATGCTGTCCGGTAACGTCACACTGTTCAGTCTCCCGCATTCTGAAAACATACCGGCACCTACTGTCTCAAGTCCGGCAGGAAGTACGACACTTCGAAGATCTGCATTCTCAGCAAAAGCCTCTTCTCCTGTTTCTCTTACATTATCCGGTAATATCAGTTTTCCGAATTTACAATTCTTAAATGCCCTGTATCCAATACTGGTCAGACCAGAAGGCCATGGCATAGTATTCAGACTTGTACAGTTCCAGAAAGCATATTCTCCTATGCTCGTCACTGCAGAAGCACCTTCAACCTTTGTCAAACTTTCGCAGTCGGTAAATGCATACGGCTCTATAGTGGTCACTCCTGATGGAATGGCAATACTACTCAGTTTCTTACAGCCCTGGAACAGATGCTGACTTATAGTAGTCAGACCTGATGGAAGTTCAATACTTTCCAGTTCCGGACACTCCATAAGTGCATTTTCTCCTATGTCTGTCACTCCTGATGGAATATTGATACTGGTCAAATTTGTACAAAGTCGAAATGCATATGCACTTATTTTTGTCATACTCTCAGGTAATTTCACACTTGTCAGATTCTCACACGCTATAAATGTAGATCTGGCAATTCCGGTAATTCCCTCTTCTATCTCAACGGACTTGATTTCCTTTTTTCCCGCGAAATTTTCTGTACTGATCACTCCGGTTCCCTCGATAACCAGTCTGCCATCTGCATATAAGGTATAGGAAGAGTTTTCATAATTCTCTCCATTTTCATATGCAGCTCCGCAAAAACCGCTCTCAACTACTTCCTGACTGGCACCGGCTGCTGCCATTTCCCCATCGGAAAATTCCTCTTCAGCAGGTTCAGATGATTCTTCTTCGCTGACCTCAACTTCTTCTGTTTCTGCAGGATCTGTCTCTTCCGGTTCTGCTTCCACACTGACTTCATTCGCATCAGAAGCACTTTCTTCAAAGCCCTCTGCATCTGAACCATCTGCTGAAAAATCTTCTGTTTCTTCTGTAATATCTGTGTTTTCTTCTTCAACTTCAGCAGCTGAATCTGTAAATTCCTCCCCCTGGATCTGCAGGTCATCTGCCGCATAAATTGTCTCCATCGGAGCCGTCACGCTGGACGTGACCATGGCGATTGCAAGGAGCATCGCAAGTTTCCTTCGTTTCATATAGTACCCCATTCCCTTCATATTCTTTTTCGTCAGTTTAATATGTTATTATAACGTATTCACAGTTTTTTCACAATTAACTGACGGCATAGTTTTGATTTTTTCCATTTTTACGCACCATACACCAACAGGCTCCCGCATCTGCAGGAGCCTGTTGGTGTATCATGACTTTTTATTGTTATTCAAATGTTGCTTTCGCTGTGTCTATCGGATGTTCTGCCCTGTTCTCAATATCGGTGTCATTTCCGGAGAATATACTTCCCGCAAAATCAAGGATTTCGTCACCGGGCAGACTGTCTATGCAGACTGCTGTTCCATTTCCGGTAAATGTATTATTCACATAATTCGGGCTGGAGCCATAAGCTGAGCTTGTATTAAATTTCAGCCCGACCGTGTTATCTGTAAAACTACAGTCACATGCTCTGATCCATGCCCCGTTCTGCGCTATGGCGGCAGTGTCCCAGCCACTGAAGCTGCACTCTGAAAGTATCACGTAACAATAGGCATTCAGCCCGATTCCAGATTCACCTTCAAAACGAATTCCGGCCAGATCAGCATAATTCCCATTAAGGCCTTTCATACTGACTGTTCCTGTAAAAGTTGTCTCAGAATCGCCGTCTTTGCTTCCGTAAATTCCCCATACATGATTTCCAAAAGTAATATCTCCGTCATAAGTTACTGGCGGAAGATGCAGATAAACCGGCGTATCAGAAGGAATCTCTTCCTCAATAGAAGACAGCAGTTCATTCAGTTCTTCTGTCGTTTCCATCGGTGTATCTTCTGAATAATATGTAACTGCCGGCCTCTTTTCAACGGTGAGTCGTGTACTCAGAGAAATGGTGTCCCCATTTTTCATGGTCAGCTTCCATTTAATATCATTTGTTCCACTGTCAGAAGTAAAATAAACATCTGAAACATATGCTGCATTTGGAAAACTTTTACTGTAAACCGGCTCTATATATTCCATCTTCTGTGAGTTTTCCTGCGGTTCTGTATCCATCTGGCAGGACTCTACTTTCTGGGAAAATTCTTCCACTGCCAGTTTTCCTGTATCCTCATCCAGAACATACAGCATACATGGAAGTGCACTGTCCATTCCTTCTGACAGCTTATCTGTACGTTCACCCTGTGCATGTCCTGTCATACCGTCCTGCTCGGAAAAAGTCAGCAGGACCTTGTATGATTTATCCTTATCCTTATAAACAACCTGGGCTCCGCCTTCATATGTCTGCGGTCTGTGATACATGGAAAATGCAATTCCAATGACTGCCAGAATCACCAGTACGGACACTGCCGCCAGTGCTTTCTTTTTCCACCGTCTTGGTGTTTTGATTTCCTGTTTTTCAGTCTGTACTGCTGTACAGTGTGGACAAAAAGATGCATTATCCGGAAGTGGCTGTCCACATTTCACACATTTTTTGCTCATAATTTTCCCCTTATAAAACTTCCCTCAGATGAAGGATATTTTTGTATCTTTTGGCCGGGTTTACCATCGTACAGCGCTGTACGATCCGCCCCATCCTGCCGCCTGCAAGTTTCCCTGAAGGATGCTCGCCTGTCAGCATGACATTCAAAAGAACACCCACTGCATAAATATCCGCACGTGCATCAGATTGAGAAAGTCCGTATTGTTCCGGTGCTGCAAACCCGGTTGTTCCAAGAATCTGTGTATCCTCCTGATTTTCGCTTTTGTGGATTCTTGACGCATCAAAATCGATCAGAACTGCTTCATTTCCTCTTATGATAATATTATCCGGCTTCACATCTCTGTGTACTATTCCCCTGGAATGAAGTACCCACAGAGCCGAACATAACTGCTGAACAATCTGTTTTGCCTCCTCTGTCGTAAGAAGACTTTCTTCCAGAATCTCTCCCAGATTATCACCCTTCACATATTCTTCCAGCAAAGCAACTTTGCCTTCTTTTTCTCCTGCTTCCATAATCTGCGGCAGATTCGGACAGGAAACAGGCAGAAGTTTCTGATAAACTTCACTGTTTCCGTAAAAATGCTTAAAAATATAAGGGGTTCCACTGTCTCTATGACGTACAAGAGAGGTTTCACCCCGTTCACTTTTCTTCAGAAGCTTGATATTATCATATTCATGATGCAGCACTTCCAGAAGATTGTCATAAATATCCATATTTTTCTCATTCCTATCTCTATGCAGTGTGCATATTGTTTTTCTATACAATTTATAGTACATTTAAATTTATATGTATTGTTAAATTTATTTTAACTTATAAAAAAATTCTTGTAAAGGTGCGAAATATGAAAAAAAAAGAAACAGATAATTTACAGCAGGAACTTATGGACTCACCGGATCTGACTCGATTTCTTTCTCAGAATCAGGATCAGTTTGTAAACAAAAGTACTGCTGAATTACTGAATCTTCTGTTTGAAAAAAAGAATATTTCCAAGGCAGCTCTTGCCAAGCAGTCATGTATGAGCGAGATTTATCTGCACCAGATTTTTGCCGGCCGCCGTAATCCTTCCAGAAACCGGCTGCTGTGTCTGTGTTACGGTCTCGAAGCGAATGTTGAAGAAACACAGGAGCTTTTGAAACTCTGTGGAATGGCTCAGCTCTATCCCAAACTGAAACGGGATGCGATCATATATTACGGATTGCAGCATAAGCTGAATCTGTTTGAGATCAATGATAAACTCTTCGATGAAAATGAAGAAACCTTGTTCTGAATCGAGTAGGAGGCGGTGACTAACCGCCGTCCTCTCACACCACCGTGCGTACCGTTCGGTACACGGCGGTTTCAA
>CAKRLX010000034.1 GCA_934359835.1 uncultured Blautia sp. | reverse complement strand
TTATGCCCAGATAGCTCAGTTGGTAGAGCAGAGGACTGAAAATCCTCGTGTCGCTGGTTCGATTCCGGCTCTGGGCACTTGCTTTGCGAGGGGTATTAGCTCAGTTGGTAGAGCACTTGACTTTTAATCAAGTTGTCCGGGGTTCGAATCCCCGATGCCTCACTGAAGACATTGTCATTTGACAGTGTCTTTTTTTTGCTTTACAGGAAATTATTCCGTAATATTCCAATAAAGCAAAAAGCGCTCCGCGAGGATGCGTGTTATTGAAGTTCTATATTTAGAAGTTGTGAATATATTTATAATACATGAGTAGCAATGGGAAGTGCGCAGTCCCGATGGTTATATCATGGCGAATAACAATGTTTATGTTGGCAGGGAGGATATTATGAGAAAAGTAAAAGAATATTTTCATATGATAATTGCTGCGATAATATGTATTACTGTTCGCATGATCTCCGGCACAGGACAGGCTGTATCAGAGACTGGAGGAAAGATAAAGTTTTTTGAGACAGGCAGATATAAAGAAACTGCTTTATCCGGGAAGAAGCGGGAGAAAGCAGTTTCAGGATATTGGAAATATGGAAGTGTGGATATAAGTCAGTATTCACCTGAAGTAGTAAAATGTATCTGCGGTCCGGGTGATCAGAAAGGTAAACCTCCCAGCCCGGGAGTTATGCTGCTATGACTGAAAAGATACATTAATAACACAGATTTCACTGTCTGTACCAATTCGCATGGCAGGTCCCCATACGCCGGCACCGGAAGTTACAATATTATGCATATTATCTTTTTTTAGATAACCACAGGGATTTTCCCACAGAAAGCGTACGGTAATATTTCCGGGAAATGTCTGACCATCGTGTGTATGTCCACAAAGATCAAGATCTGCACCTGCATCTGCAAGTTCCTGCAGTTCTTTTGGCTGATGATCAATAAAAATAACAGGTTTGGTTTTGTCAAGAGAAGATGTCAGCTGATTGGGTGTCTGACGGATTTCACCGACTTTTTCAGAAAGAGATGCATCTTTTCTTCCTACGATATAGAATTTGTTATTGATAAGGACAGATTCATCTTCCAGCAAATGAATATTACTTTTCTGTAGAAATTCTTTCATTCGGGGATCACTTATATCATTAGCGTTCTGGTTAAAAGTGAATCCTGCGAGAATTGGTTCATTCAGATCATGATTTCCCCAACAGGCATAGACACCGTAGCGTGAATGGATTGTCTGTAATATTTTTTCTATTTCTTCCGGTTCACGGATCGCATCAAATTCATTATCAAAAATATCCCCCGCAATACATACAAGATCAGGGTTTTGGTGATTGATCGTATTAACGATTTCCTGTGCATGAATGGCTCCTGCATTATATCCGAAATGAGTATCTGCCAGCAGAACAATTTTAAGAGAATCAGTATCAGGGACTGTTTTGTCTACTGTGACATTATAAGAAGAAACTTTGATTTTTTTCGCATGAAAAATCCCGAAAATGCTGATTGTAATAATAAGTATGCTGCAGACTGCGCCTGTCAGAGTAAAGGCAAGAGGCGACCGAATCCAGGAAAAATGAAATACATATTTAAAAAGAAGCCGTCCGATATCAGCAACAAGAATTATCATCAGTATATAGAGAAAAATCCCAAGAAAATAACTGCCGATAATTTTGAGGATGCGGTGAAGCCATGCTGGTTTTTTTATAAGAAAGCCAGATAACAGACTGGTAGATACAAGTGTATAGGCAACTGCGAAGACAATACGAAATGCAAGTGTTCTCAGAATACTATGACAGCTTCCCATCCAAAGATACATCCATCGCAGAAGATACAGATTTATGAGTACATATAAGGGAGCAAGATAAATTGCAAGCATAAAGGATCCCTCCAAAATTTTTTTCAATTATATACTGAATTATACATCGTGTCAAAATTGATTATAATATGGCTGGCAAAAACATATATTAGGATAAACAAATTATGGTGAAATTTATGAAAAAAAAGAACCAGTATTTTGTTTATACGATATCAGGTATGTGGATCATTCCATACTTGCTGACTGTAGTCGTAAATGGAATGGATACAGTTTTTATGAAAAAAGAGCCTGGTATTGAAGAAGTTTTACCAGTGATTGTTTCGTTTCAGATTGCAGATGAGTATGAAGATGAGACGCTGGCTGCGCAGTCGGTTGTGGCGCGCAGTAATCTTTACAGGAAAATTGAACAGAAAGAAAAGACCGTGGATATGGTAAGTGAATTATATGATGAATCAAGGCAGTGGAATATATTACATAATCTTCTTCGTTATGAAAATGCTGTTGAAGAGACGAAAGACCATGTGCTTACTGTAGAAGGTGAGTTGAAACTGGTTCCTTATCATGAAATGAGTGCAGGAAGGACAAGAGATGGACAGGAAGTGTTACATAATTCAGAATATAGTTATCTGAAGAGCGTTGAAAGCAACACAGACAAAGATTCAGCTGATTATCTAAGCAGTATATATGTATCTGAACAACAGTTGCCAGAGGAACTGAAAATAAATGAGAGGGACAGTTCCGGTTATGTATTAAGTATGACAGCAGATGAAAATATTCTGGAAGGAGAGGCTTTTTCCAGTGGACTGGGGCTGGCATCATCAAATTTCAGTATGCAGAACCTGGGAGATCAGGTTCGCTTTTTATGTAAGGGAAAAGGTCATGGCCTGGGTTTTTCACAATATGGAGGAAACGAGATGGCGAAAGAAGGAAATAACTGGAAAGAGATACTGGAGAAATATTTTCCTGAAATGGAAATTACTGTTTATAATGAAGAAAATAAAGTATAAGTGCAGCTGAATACTTTTGTACATTCTGGACACCCTATAAATACAAAATGTAAATAGAGGTGAAAGGAATATGACGAAAAACAAAATTGCAAGGTATGTTGCAAACACAGCACTTTTTGCAGTTCTTGCTGCTGCGGGAATTGGTGTATATCAGCTTGGAACGGCGCCACTGAATGAAACAAAGATACAGGATGAAGCTTCTGATGAAATTGATGCAGAAGAGAGTGAAGACGTAACAGAGGAAGAGCCTGTTCAGGCAGAAGTAAGCCAGACAGATGCAGATCAGGAAGCTGCAAATACAGATGTTGTAGATGAGGAAAAAGTGTCTGGGGCGGAAGAAAAATCTCAGATACAGGAAAAAACAGAGCAGCCAGTCAGTCAGGAAACTACAGATACAAATTCTGTTGAAGAGACAACTGCAGAAGTTTCTGCAAATGCAGTTGCGGCACCGAAATTAAATTTTTCGGAAGATACATTAATGGACTGGCCGATAAATGGTTCTGTCCTTCTTGATTATAATATGGATCAGACGGTCTATTTTCCAACGCTGGATCAGTATAAACTAAGCCCGGCAATTGCTGTAGGGGCAGTGGAGGGAGCTCCTGTAACTTCTTCAGTAAAAGGAACAGTATATTCTATCGAAGAAGATCCCCAGACAGGAACTACATTGACAATGGAACTGGGAAGTGGATATCAGGCAATATACGGTCAGCTGAAAGATGTTACGGTTTCTGAAGGCGAGACGGTGGAAAAAGGAACTGTTATCGGATACATTAATGCGCCTACAAAATATTACAGTAATGAAGGAAGTAATCTTTATTTTGCGCTGAAGAAAAATGGCGAGCCCATTGATCCGATTGCATATCTTCCGTAGTCATTCTATTCACAAATAAACGGTTTCAACGTATAATAAAGCAGGTGGGAATGAAAATTCGCAGTCGGTATTCTCCTACCTGCTTTATTTTTGAAAAAATACTATTATAGAACCGGCTGCTTTTTATAGAATCAGACAGCTGTTGAATGGAAAACAGGTTGCTGTGAACAAAATGAACAGCAACGAGACAACAGTTGTCTTTACATAAATACATACAGAAAGTGAAAGAAAATGAATTATACTTATATAGTTCAATGTGCAGACGGAACTCTTTATACAGGGTGGACAACCGATGTTATAAGACGTCTGAAAGAACATAATGAAGGAAAAGCCGGCGCAAAATACACACGTGCAAAAAGGCCCGTGAACCTGGTTTATTATGAAGGGTACGAAACAAAAGAAGAGGCAATGCGGCGTGAATATGCAATCAAGCAGCTTACAAGAAAAGAAAAACTTGAACTTATAGAACTGTACGGAAAATAAGTTATCCACAGAAACTGGTAAGAGATAATAAGAAATCCACCGCACCTCACAGAGGCATGGTGGATATAAAGAAGTACATCACGATAAAGTGGCAGGCACTTCCAAGCATAATGAAGACGTGGAAGATTTCATGTGAACCGAAATTACGGTGACGTGCATTAAATAATGGAAGTTTAAGTCCATAAATGATACCGCCGACTGTATAAATAATACCGCCGGCCAGAAGCCAGCCAAAACCTGCTCTTGGGAGGGAGTTAAAGATTGGGACAAAAGCCAGCACACAAAGCCAGCCCATTCCGATATAAAGTACTGAGGACAGCCATTTAGGACAGGTGATCCACAGACCCTTAAGAAGGATTCCCAGAAGGGCTATACTCCATACAAGGGCGCAGAGAATATAACCGGTTCTGTTATGAAGTGCGATCAGGCATACAGGAGTATAGCTTCCTGCGATCATAACAAAGATCATCATGTGGTCCATTTTGCGGAGGCGTCTGTTGACTTTTTCTGTAGAATCTACGGAGTGATAGATTGTACTTGCCGAATACAGCAGGATCATAGTAAGGATAAAGACTGCAAGTGCGGCAATGTGTATGGGAGCATCTTCACCAGATGCGGCTTTCATAAGAAGAGGAGCAGCACCGGCAGCTGCAAGTAACACGGCAATACCATGAGTTATGGCACTCCAGGGATCTTTTAATTTAAGTTTAAGTGTTTTTAACATCAGAAACGCCTCCAATCGATGTATTTGTGATAAATACGTAATGTAGTAATCAAAACTACATATTAAGTATATGACAACTATATATCAAAAATGCATGAATGTCAAATATAAAATAAACGGTCTGATAGATGAAAACCAGTAACTGTTGGCATGAACGTATAATCCTTCCATTTTTCCACATAATAACCATATAAATATAACTGTAGAAAATAAAAAAGATAAACGCAAATTGTGGAAAAAAGTAAAGTCAGGAGGAAATACGGATTATGAAAGCAACTGGAATTGTTCGCCGGATAGATGACCTGGGAAGAGTGGTAATTCCAAAAGAAATACGCAAAACGCTCAGAATAAAAGAGGGAACTCCGATGGAGATATATACGGACAGGCAGGGTGAAATTATTTTGAAAAAATATTCTCCGATCGGTGAGCTGGACATTTTTGCAAAAGAATATACAGAAGCACTGTTTCAGACAACTGGTTTTACTGCATGTATTACGGACAGGGATCAGGTTGTGGCAGCGGCAGGCCCGGGAAGCCGTGAATTGATGGGTAAAAGCATCAGCCGTGAACTGGAAAAGGTGATTGCAGAAAGGAGCACAAAAAGTTTTGATGCAGGAGAAAGGAAAAAAATTCCTATTACAGAAAATCAGAAAGAAATGAGAAACAGCGGAATTATTCAGCCGGTTGTCAGTTCCAGTGATGCAATCGGAACTGTTATTCTGATAGGAAAGAATGAAAGAGATATTATAGGAAATGCTGAAAGAATGCTGGTACAGACAGCAGCAGGATTCCTTGGAAAACAGATAGAACAGTAAAAAAATCCCCGAAGTTTTCGGATGTGAATGATCACAGAAGAAAATTTCGGGGTTTTCTGTTCAGGTTTAATTTTAAATGTTATATCAGCATTTTTCAGCTATTTCGTAAATCAGACGTTCAGTATCTTCCCAACCCAGACATGGGTCTGTAATAGAGCAGCCAGGAGTCATATGATCGCTGATATCCTGACGGCCTTCCAGAAGATAGCTTTCGATCATAACACCTTTGACCAGTTTTTTGAGGTCCGGATTGTAGTTGCGGCTGTGAAGAACTTCTGTAACAATACGGATCTGTTCTTTGAACTGTTTATTGGAGTTAGAATGATTAGCATCTACGATAACTGCCGGATTTTTGAGATCTTTTTTTGCATATAATGAGGACAGTTTCATCAGATCTTCGTAATGATAATTAGGGATAGTCTGACCATACTGGTTAACACCACCACGGAGAATTGTGTGTGCCAGATCATTTCCGGAAGTTTCTACATCACAGCCTCTGTAAATGAAGTGATGTGGATGCTGGGCAGCAGTAACTGAGTTAAGCATAACAGAAAGGTCACCACAGGTCGGATTTTTCATTCCTACAGGAATATCCATTCCACTTGCTGTGAGGCGGTGCTGCTGGTTTTCTACAGAACGTGCACCAACTGCTTCATAGGAAAGAATATCGTCCAGGTAGCTGCGGTTTTCCGGGTAAAGCATTTCATCAGCTGAAGAAAGTCCTGTTTCACGCATAACTCGCATGTGGAGTTTGCGGATTGCAATGATACCTGCAAGAAGGTCAGGAGCTTTATCAGGATCCGGCTGGTGAAGCATTCCTTTATATCCATCACCTGTAGTACGGGGTTTGTTGGTATAAACTCTTGGAATGATCATAAGCTTGTCGGAGACTTTGTCAGCGACTGTTTTGAGGCGGCTTACATATTCACAGACAGTATCTTCGTTATCTGCGGAACAGGGACCTACAAGTACGATAAATTTGTCAGATTCACCGGTAAAGATCTGGCGGATCTCCTGATCACGAAGCTGCTTGGCTTTTTTTAATTCCGTATCCAGAGGATATTCTGCTTTTAATACCTCCGGAAGCGGAAGTTCATGATTGATTTTGATTGACATAAATTACTTCCTCCATATATATCACACATACTGAGTGTTTTTTTCCTCACTTAGTATAGCATGATGTTATATGAAATTCCAGTACTTTAACACTTTAAATTGACATATTTTTTGAATGTTTCTAATAATTTGTTTTAGACAATCAATCCAGAGTTTTCTCACTCATCTCTTCAAGAAGATTTTTCTTCAGATCATAAAGTTTCTGAGAAAGGTCTACATAAACCTTCTGAGGGTTAACAAGGCGGCGGGATTCATCCCACAGGGTATTCTGTTCCTGTTTACAGTATTCACGAATATCCATAACTGCAGGGGAAGTATAAACTCGCTGGCCTTCTTTTACAACTGGGACAAGAAGTTCCCGAAGTTCATAAGTTCCACCGAGAACTTTCGTCTTTTTCCAGGTGTCAACAGGGTCAAAGATGACCATTGTTTCTTCCGGATCAAAAGTTTCATCTGCAAGACAGATCAGATCTGCTTTAATCTTTCCGGTGGATTTGCTGTAGATACGATATACAGTCTTGTTTCCTGGGTTTGTGACTTTTTCGGTGTTTTCGGAAAGTTTGATCTTAGGCGTAAAAGTACTGCTTTCGGCATCTTTAACTGCAGCAAGTTTATAAACACCGCCAAATGCAGGATTATCTTTGCTTGTGATGAGGTTGGTTCCAACACCCCAGGAATTAATTTTGGCATCCTGACTCTTAAGGCTGTCGATAAGATATTCGTCAAGATCGCTGGAGGCAGAAATTGTTGCATCATCAAAACCGGCAGCAGCGAGCATTTTGTATGCTTCTTTGGAAAGATATGCAAGGTCACCACTGTCGATGCGGATTCCATAATGAGTAAGTTTAACGCCTTCTTCACGCATTTCCTCAAATACGCGAATTGCATTCGGAACGCCGGATTTCAGTACATCGTAGGTATCTACCAGAAGTGTACAGGAATTCGGATACATTTTGGCATAGGTTTTGAATGCTGTATATTCATCAGGGAAACTCATGATCCAGCTATGTGCGTGAGTTCCAAGTACAGGAACATCAAACATCTGACCAGTAAGAACATTGGAAGTACCGGCACATCCACCGATCACTGCGGCACGGGCACCATAAATACCGGCGTCCGGTCCCTGGGCGCGGCGAAGTCCGAATTCCATGATTCCGTCTCCGCGTGCGGCATAACATACTCTGGCTGCTTTGGTTGCAATAAGACTCTGATGATTGATGATATTCAGAATTGCTGTTTCTACCAGCTGAGCTTCCATGATAGGTGCAATGACCTTTACGAGAGGTTCTCGTGGGAAAACAACAGTTCCTTCCGGAATTGCATAAATATCACCTGTGAAATGGAATGTGCTCAGATATTCCAGAAAATCTTCTTCGAAGATATTAAGACTGCGTAAATATTCGATATCTTCTTCTGAGAAGTGAAGCCCTTCAATATATTCGATCATCTGTTCAAGGCCGGCAGTAATGGCAAAGCTGCCACCACAGGGATTGGTGCGATAGAACATATCAAAAATAACTGTCTGGTTGGTAGGGTTTTTGAAATAACCCTGCATCATGGTTAATTCATATAAATCAGTGAGCAGGGTCAGATTATTTGCTCTCATCTAGTTTCTCCTTTTCTGTGTCAGAAAAAATTATCAGATATAGGAGCATTATACCATTATTGTCGGTATTCGGCACTAAAATTTTACAGAACCTTAATATTCAACAGAGAGTGAAATTTACTTAAAAATAAAAAATTTAAATTTTTTAAAAAAATTTGAAAAAAGGGGTTGCTTTTTCCTGAGACATATAATATAATACCATTTGTCGCGAGTGATAAACAAGCGATTGAATGAAGGGCTATCGCCAAACGGTAAGGCAACGGACTCTGACTCCGTCAGTTCAAGGTTCGAATCCTTGTAGCCCTGCTAAGTGGAGCACCTCGGAAGAGGTGCTTTTTTTGTTGCAAAAAAGATGGAATCCAAAAAGAAAAAATGATAAACTGTAAAAGACATTGTAAGACATTTATATTTATGAAGGAAGAGAATAATTATGCCATATAGTTTTGAAGGTAGAGTACGATACAGTGAAACAGGAGAAAACGGGTTTCTCACACTGCCCGGTATTCTGAATTATTTTCAGGATTGCAGTACTTTCCAGTCTGAAGAAGTGGGACTTGGAATAGAAGAACTGAAAAGAAGAAAGAGATTCTGGGTTTTGTCCGCATGGCAGGTAATTGTAAACCGCTATCCGGGACTTGGAGAGAAGATAAAGACTTCAACCTGGGCATATGGTTTCCGGGGATTCATGGGGATGAGAAACTTTACCATGGATACAGAAAACGGAGAACGACTTGCGTACGCAAATACATTTTGGACATATATAAATGCGGAAAACGGACTTCCTGTAAAGCTTACACCGGAAGATACAAAGGGATATGAGAATCCTGATGGAACCATGGAAGAAAAACTGGATATGGATTATGCGCCCCGAAAGATCAGACTTCCCGGAGAATGCAGAAAAGAAGAGCCATTTACAGTGCAGAAACATCATCTGGATACGAATCATCATGTAAATAACTGTCAGTATGTGCGTATGGCAATGGATTATCTTCCTGCGGATTTTAAGATATATCAGATGAGGGCAGAGTATAAGCAGCAGGCAAGACTTCACAACATAATCTGCCCGATGAAGGAAACAGAAGAGAACAAAACAACAATATTATTGAATGATACTGAAAATGAACCATATGCAGTGGTTGAATTTATAAGAAAATAAACTGGAGGATTTTTTATGATCGAATTAGGAAAGAAACAGACTCTTCAGGTAGTGAAATCTGTGGATTTTGGAATATATCTGGCTGAAGACATGCATGCAGATACGAAACATCAGGTACTGCTTCCTGCAAAACAGGTACCGGCAGGAACTTCTACAGGTGACAGTCTGGAAGTATTTATTTACAAAGATTCCAGAGACCGTCTTATTGCAACAACAAATGAACCGCTGCTTACAGTTGGGGAAGCAGGACTTCTTAAGGTTAAACAGGTAACAAAGATCGGAGCATTTCTTGACTGGGGACTCGAAAAGGATCTTCTTCTGCCATATCATGAACAGACAACCCGTATTTTTGAGGGACAGGAATGTCTGGTGGCTGTCTATGTGGATAAGAGCAGCAGACTTTGTGCAACAATGAAAGTATATCCATACCTTTCTACGGAAACACCATATAAAGAAGGTGATCATGTAAGGGGAAGAGTTTATCAGATCAGTGATAATTTTGGTGTGTTTGTTGCAGTTGATAATAAATATTCTGCATTGATTCCTGCAAAAGAAGCATCAGGAAAATATCGTCCGGGAACTGTTATGGATCTGCGTGTGACCAAGGTCCGTGAAGATGGAAAAATGAATGTAAGTGACCGACAGGAAGCATATCTCCAGATTAATGAAGATGCGGAAAATGTACTTGAAGTAATCGAAGAGTTTGCAGGAGTTCTTCCATTTGATGATAAAGCCTCTCCGGAAGTGATCAAAAGAGAATTTGGTCTTAGTAAAAACGCATTTAAACGTGCTGTGGGACATCTTTTAAAGGAAGGAAAAGTAGAGATTAAAGACAGACGGATATACCTTGTTAAAAAGTAAAGGATGAGATTATGAATTTTACACATCTTCATGTGCATACAGAATACAGCCTTCTGGATGGTTCAAACAAGATCAAGGAATATGTGGAACGGGTAAAAGAACTTGGAATGGACAGTGCAGCCATCACAGACCATGGAGTTATGTATGGTGTTATTGATTTTTACAGAGCTGCAAGAGCTGCAGGAATCAACCCTGTTCTTGGATGTGAAGTTTATGTAGCCCCAGGTTCCCGATTTGACCGTGAAGCAGGAAGCGGAGATGACAGATACTATCATCTCGTACTGCTTGCAGAGAACAATCAGGGCTACAGTAATCTGATGAAAATTGTATCAAAGGGATTTGTAGAGGGATTTTATTATAAGCCGAGGGTGGATCTTGAACTTCTCGAGAAATATCATGAGGGGATTATTGCATTGAGTGCCTGTCTGGCTGGTGAAGTGGCAAGATTTCTGACAAGAGGAATGTATGAAGATGCAAAAGCTGCTGCACTCAGATATCAGGATATTTTTGGAAAGGGAAATTTTTTCCTGGAACTTCAGGATCATGGGATACCCGAACAGCAGAATGTAAATCAGCAGCTTCTGAAAATGCATCGTGAGACAGGTATTGACCTGGTAGCGACAAATGATGTTCATTATACACTGGCAGAAGATGCGCAGCCTCACGATGTGCTTCTTTGTCTGCAGACAGGAAAAAAACTGGCAGATACGGATCGTATGCGCTATGAGGGCGGTCAGTATTACGTAAAATCTCCGGAAGAAATGGCGAAGCTTTTTCCATATGCACCTGAAGCACTGGAAAATACTCACAAAATTGCACAGCGCTGTCATGTGGAAATTGAATTTGGGGTTACCAAACTTCCGAAATTCGGAGTGCCGGAGGGATATACTTCCTGGGAGTATTTAAATGAACTTTGTTTCAAAGGCCTGGAAGAAAGGTATCAGCCGGTAACAGACGAACTGAAAGAGCGTCTGACATATGAGCTTACCACGATCAAAAACATGGGATATGTGGATTACTTTCTTATTGTATGGGATTTTATCAAATATGCCAGAGACCATGATATTATGGTAGGACCAGGACGAGGATCAGCGGCAGGAAGTCTTGTTGCATATACGCTGGGAATCACACAGCTTGATCCTATCAGATATGATCTTCTGTTTGAAAGATTCCTGAATCCTGAGCGAGTATCAATGCCTGATATTGATGTGGATTTTTGTTTCGAGCGACGTCAGGAAGTCATTGATTATGTAAGACGTAAATATGGAGATGACTGTGTCGTTCAGATCGTTACTTTTGGTACACTTGCAGCGAGAGGTGTTATCCGTGATGTAGGACGTGTGATGGATATGCCGTATGCACAGGTGGATGTGATTGCGAAAATGATTCCGCAGGAACTGAATATTACGATTGATAAGGCACTTACAATGAATCCGGAGCTGAAGAAAGTATATGAGGAACAGCAGGATATTCATGAACTGATCGATACAGCAAAACGTCTGGAGGGACTTCCACGCCATACTTCCATGCATGCGGCAGGTGTTGTGATCAGTCAGAAAGATGTTTCTGAGTATGTGCCATTATCAAGAGCACAGGATGGTTCAATTGTTACACAGTTTACAATGACGACACTGGAAGAACTGGGACTTCTGAAAATGGATTTCCTGGGGCTTCGTACCCTGACTGTTATTCAGAATGCAGTACACCTGGTAGAGCAGGATACAGGCGTAAAGCTGGATATGCAGCATATAGATTATGATGATAAAAAAGTTCTTGATTCGCTTGGAACGGGGCGTTCTGATGGTGTGTTCCAGCTGGAAAGTGCAGGAATGAAAAACTTCATGAAGGAGCTGAAACCGCAGAGCCTTGAAGATGTGATCGCCGGAATTTCGCTGTATCGACCGGGACCGATGGATTTTATTCCACAGTATATCCGTGGAAAAAACCGTCCGGATACCATACGTTATGACTGCCCGCAGCTGGAACCAATTTTGAAACCTACTTATGGATGTATTGTTTACCAGGAGCAGGTTATGCAGATTGTCCGTAATCTTGCAGGATATACGCTTGGACGAAGTGACCTTGTGCGACGTGCGATGTCCAAAAAGAAAGCTGCGGTTATGGAAAAAGAACGTCAGAATTTTGTTTACGGAAATGAAGAAGAGGGTGTTCCGGGATGCATTGCCAATGGAATTCCTGAACAGGTGGCAAACAAAATTTATGATGATATGATAGATTTTGCCAAGTATGCTTTTAACAAATCACATGCAGCTGCCTATGCAGTTGTTTCTTATCAGACAGCTTTCCTGAAATATTATTATCCGGTAGAATTTATGGCTGCGTTGATGACTTCTGTAATAGAAATGCCAAACAAAGTTGCTGAATATATTCAGGTATGCAGGCAGATGGGGATAAAAATTCTTCCACCGGATGTAAATCGTGGTGCTTATGGATTTTCGGTTGATAATGGAGCTATCCGTTATGGACTTTCTGCGATTAAGAGTGTAGGAAGACCTGTGATCGAGGCACTGGTAAAAGAAAGAGAAGACAGAGGTGAATACAGATCTCTGAAAGATTTTATCGAAAGACTGACAGGAACTGTAAATAAGAGAGCCATCGAAAACTTTATCAAGGCAGGAGCACTGGATTGCCTTGAGGGGAACCGTCGTCAGAAAATGATAGTGTATGGACAGATTGTTGACAGTATTGCGCAGGATAAGAAGAATTCTTTTGCAGGACAGATGAGTCTTTTTGACATTGTCAGTGAAGAAGACAAGAAAGATTTCGAAATCCGCATGCCGAATGTGGAGGAATATGATCCGGAAATGATACTTGCTTTTGAAAAAGATGTTCTTGGTATTTATCTGAGCGGACATCCACTGGAACGTTACAGAGGAATGATGGAAAAAATGATCACATCCAGAACAACAGATTTTCAGCCTGATGAAGAAAGTGGAATACCAAAAGTCTATGATGGGCAGAAAGCAATTGTTGGCGGTATGATCACGGATAAAACTATCAAATATACAAAAACTAACAAGGTCATGGCATTTCTGACGCTGGAAGATCTGGTAGGTACTGTTGAAATTGTAGTATTTCCACGGGATTATGAAAAGTGGCAGAATTATATCAGTGAAGAAGCAAAAGTATTTATTCAGGGAAGAGTAAATGCAGAGGATGATAAGCCAAGCAAAATGATTCTTGAAAAAGTCAGATCTTTTGATGATATGCCGAAAGAAATATGGATTCAGTTCGCAGATAAAGCTGATTACAGCAGTAATGAAACTGAATTGCAGGCGCTTCTGAGGCAGAACAGAGGAACTTCTGCAGTTGTTATTTATCTGAAAGATGTGAAGGCTATGAAGCGTTTACCGGCCGGGTATCAGGTGCAGATAAGTGATGCGCTGCTGGGTGATCTGAAGAAAAAATATGGAGAATCCAACGTTAAACTTGTGGAAAGAGTATTGAAAAACTTCTGAAAATGCTATACACTATAAACCGAATATGTGTAGAAAAGACTGTTACTGTGAACTATAAAAGCAGTAACAAAACAAGAAATGAATTCCTGTATAATATGGGAAGGCAGAAGATGGAGGAATGAATCATGGCAGAAAAAAAGATTAAAACCATCGGTGTACTTACGAGTGGTGGTGATGCACCGGGAATGAACGCAGCAATCCGTGCAGTTGTAAGACGTGGATTAAGCAGCGGACTGAATGTGAAAGGAATCTATAAAGGATACAATGGTCTTTTAAATGAAGAGATTGTAGACATGACTGCCAGAGATGTATCAGATACAATCGAACGTGGTGGTACAATCCTGTATACAGCAAGATGTGCTGAATTCCGTACACCGGAAGGCCAGGAACGTGGTGCTGAGATCTGCAGAAAACATGGTATTGACGGTCTGGTAGTTATTGGTGGAGACGGTTCTTTTGCCGGAGCTCAGAAACTGGCAAATCTGGGAATCAACACAATCGGTGTTCCTGGAACTATTGACCTGGATATTGCATGTACAGAGTATACAATCGGATTTGACACCGCTGTAAACACAGCAATGGAAGCAATTGATAAAGTTCGTGATACTTCTACTTCTCATGAAAGATGCAGTATTATCGAAGTTATGGGACGTAATGCAGGATATCTTGCTATGTGGTGTGGTATCGCCAATGGTGCTGAAGATGTTCTGATTCCGGAAAAATATGATTATGATGAGCAGAAACTGATCAATAATATTATTGCCAGCCGTAAAGCAGGTAAGAAACATCATATTATTGTAAATGCAGAAGGTATCGGTCATTCTGAAGCAATGGCAAGACGTATCGAAGCTGCAACAGGTATTGAAACACGTGCGACTATTCTGGGTCATATGCAGCGTGGTGGAAGCCCGACATGTAAAGACCGTGTATATGCATCTATGATGGGGGCACTTGCAGTAGATCTTCTCCTTGAAGGTAAATCCTGCCGTGTTGTTGGATACAGACATGGAGAGTTTGTTGATTTTGATATCAATGAAGCTCTTGCAATGCAGAAAGATGTATCTCCATATATGTGGGAAGTATGCAAATCTCTTTCTCATAACTATAAGAAATAATAAGGCAATATAAAAAGAGCCAGTATAATTGCGGAGGTCACCATCAGGCGGCCTCCGTTCTGGAATAAGGGGAAATTTGTTTATATGATTACCAGCGTACAGAATACTCAGGTTAAAAATATCATAAAACTGAATCAGAAGGCAAAAGCCCGGAGGGAACAGAAACTTTTTGTAGCGGAAGGCAGAAAAATGTTTCAGGAAGCACCGGATTCATGGATAGAGAAAGTTTATGTATCCGAAAATCTTCTGGAAGATGAAGAAGTGATGGAGAAAGTTCGCAGATTTTCATGGGAGGCAGTTGAAAACTCTGTGTTTCGCCAGATGTGTGATACACAGACTCCGCAGGGGATCCTGACTGTGCTGAGGCAGCCTTCTTATAATATAGAAGATATTTTTTCGGACAGAGAACCGTTGATCATGGTTCTTGAAGATCTGCAGGATCCGGGAAATGCCGGAACAATTATACGGACAGGAGAAGGGGCTGGTGTAAACGCTGTTTTTCTTACCAGAACATGTGTAGATATTACAAATCCCAAAGTAATCAGGGCTACAATGGGATCAGTTTACAGAATACCTTTTTTCTATGTGGAAGATGTGGTATCATTAAAGAAGAAACTCGAAGGAAAAGGAATCCGTTTTTTTGCAGCGCATCTGCAGGGAAAGAATTCTTATGATCAGGAGTCATACCGGGCAGGAACAGCGTTTCTGATTGGAAATGAAGGAAAGGGACTGACAGAAGAGGCAGCCGGGGCAGCAGACTGTCTGATCCGAATTCCAATGTGTGGTCAGGTAGAGTCTCTGAATGCAGCTATGGCAGCAGGAATCCTTATGTATGAAGCAGCAAGACAGAGAAGGAGTTGAGAGAATGGAACCTTTAATGTGGCTGATAGTACTGGCTGTGCTTCTTGTGATAGAAGCTGTCACAGTAGGCCTTACAACTATCTGGTTTGCAGGTGGAGCATTGCTTGCGGCAATTATCTCCTGGGCAGGAGGCGGAATTGCAGTACAGTGGTTTGCGTTTCTGATCTTATCATTAATTCTTCTGATTTTTACCAGACCGCTGGCGGTCAGGTATATGAACCGTGGGGTATCTAAGACAAATGTAGAAAGCCTCATAGGAAAAAAAGCCGTGGTAATACAGAAGATTGATAATCTGGCGCAGACAGGTCAGGTCCGTATCAATGATATTGAATGGATGGCAAGGACAAAGCTGGATACAGAAACTATCCCGGAAAATTCAGTAGTAGTCATTGAGGCTGTACAGGGAGTGAAACTGATCGTCAAAAAAGAAACTTCAGGGAATGTAAAGGAGGAAAAGTAACATGGGTGGCATTATTTTTTTAGCAGTAATAATTGTGCTTGTACTGTGGGTGCTGGCATCATGTATCCGTATCGTGCCACAGGCATATGCGATTGTTGTGGAACGACTTGGTGCATATAAGGAAACCTGGAATACGGGTATTCATTTTAAGACACCGTTTATTGACAGAGTGGCAAGAAGAGTAAATCTGAAGGAACAGGTTGTGGATTTTCCACCACAGCCGGTTATCACAAAAGATAATGTTACCATGCAGATTGATACAGTAGTATTTTTCCAGATCACAGATCCGAAGCTTTTTGCATATGGTGTGGAAAATCCTATCATGGCTATCGAAAATCTGTCTGCAACAACCCTCAGAAATATCATTGGTGATATGGAACTTGATGAAACACTTACTTCCCGTGAAGTGATCAATACCAAGATGAGAGCTTCTCTTGATGTGGCAACTGATCCATGGGGAATCAAAGTAAATCGAGTGGAACTGAAAAACATCATTCCTCCGGCTGCAATTCAGGAAGCCATGGAGAAACAGATGAAGGCAGAGCGTGAACGTCGAGAAGCAATTCTTATTGCAGAAGGTGAGAAGAAGTCTACGATCCTTGTTGCAGAAGGTAAAAAAGAATCTGCAATTCTTGATGCCGAGGCAGAAAAACAGGCAGCGATCCTGAGAGCTGAAGCACAGAAAGAACGTATGATCAAAGAAGCAGAAGGCCAGGCAGAAGCTGTTATGAAAGTTCAGAAAGCAAATGCGGAAGGTATCCGTATGATCCGTGAGGCAGGTGCTGATCAGGCAGTGCTTACACTGAAGAGTCTGGAAGCTTTTGCAAAGGCAGCAGATGGCAAATCAACCAAGATCATTATTCCTTCAGAGATTCAGGGAATTGCAGGCCTGGCATCTTCACTGAAAGAAATTGTTACAGAAGAGAAGAAAGAAGATGTACAGTAACGATTAATACAATTAGCTGACAGATTCAGCAGAGTACAGAGGAGAGAATATTATGAATTTAAAGGGACGGAATTTTCTTACACTGAAAGATTTTACACCAGAGGAGATCACATATCTTATTGATCTTGCGGCAGAGCTGAAAGCAAAGAAAAAAGCCGGAGAACTTCATGAGTATTACAAAGGCAAAAACATTGCTCTTATTTTTGAAAAAACCAGTACAAGAACACGTTGTGCTTTTGAAGTAGCTGCACATGACCTTGGAATGGGAAGCACTTATCTGGATCCGACAGGTTCCCAGATCGGTAAGAAAGAGAGTATTGCAGATACTGCAAGAGTTCTCGGAAGAATGTATGAAGGTATTGAATACAGAGGATTTGGTCAGGAAATCGTAGAAGAACTTGCAAAACATGCAGGTGTTCCGGTATGGAACGGACTGACAAACGAATATCATCCGACACAGATGCTGGCTGATATGCTTACAATTCGTGAACATTTCGGACATCTTAAAGGAATCAAACTGGTATATATGGGAGATGCCCGCTATAATATGGGAAATTCCCTGATGATCGCCTGCTCCAAACTGGGTATGCATTTCGTAGCCTGCACAACAGAAAAATATTTCCCGAATCAGGAACTTGTTGATCTGTGCAAAACATATGCAGAAGCTTCCGGTGGATCTGTTACTCTTACAGAAGATGTTCAGACAGGCACAAAAGATGCTGATGTTATCTATACAGATGTATGGGTATCCATGGGTGAGCCTGATGAAGTATGGGAAGAACGTATCAGAGAACTGACACCATACAAAGTAACAGCAGATGTTATGAAAAATGCCGGTGAAAAAGCTATCTTCCTTCATTGTCTGCCAGCTTTCCATGATCTTAAGACAAAAATCGGCAAGGAAATGGGTGAACGTTTCAATCTGACAGATATGGAAGTGACCGATGAAGTATTTGAGTCTTCACAGTCTCATGTATTTGACGAAGCAGAAAACCGTATGCATACAATCAAGGCGGTAATGGTGGCAACACTTGGAGAGCCGGAGAACAAATGATAAACGGATATAATCAGGAAACAATTTCAAAGGCAATAAATACAAAATGGGCGGGCAAAACCGTCCATTTTGCAAAAGAAACAGATTCCACAAATGAATGGATCAAAAAGCTGGCCAGAGAACAGGCCCCAGAGGGAACACTGGCAGTTGCAGAATTTCAGTCGGCCGGAAAAGGAAGACTTGGAAGAAAATGGGAAGCCCCGGAAGGCAGTTCTGTTATGATGTCTATTCTTCTGCGACCAGTATTTGAACCACAGTATGCAGCAATGCTGACTCTTGTTATGGGACTTAGTGTGGCACAGGCAGTACAGGATCTGGATATCAGTGTATCTATTAAATGGCCAAATGATGTAGTGGTATCACGCAAAAAAATCTGCGGTATTCTTACAGAAATGGGACTTGAAAACGGAAAGATCAGAGAAGTAGTTATTGGTGACGGAATCAATGTAAATCTGGAAAACATTCCTGAAGAGCTTCAGGATAAAGCAACATCCCTGTATCTTGAAACAGGCAGAAAATATGACAGGAACAGAATTATCGGCCTTGTCATGGAAAAATTTGAAAATAATTATGAGAAATTTGTGCAGACCTGTGATATGTCACTGATGATTGATGAATACAATGCAATGCTTGCAAACAGAAATCAGCCGGTGCGAATTCTTGATAAAAAAAATCCCTGGGAAGGTATGGCTCTTGGAATTAATGAACAGGGTGAACTGCTGGTGCGGGATGATACCGGTGAGATACGGACAGTACGGGCCGGAGAAGTGTCCGTCAGAGGATTGTATAGTTATGTGTGATGGAGATGTACATCTGAGATAATAAATTTAAGGAGTTTTTTATGTATCAGGAAAATGTTGTACTCTGTGGAGCAAGCTCCTATGAGCAGAAATATTATTTTAATCCGGATTTTAATTCTCTTCCGGAAGCAATTAAACAGGAATTGCAGATTATGTGTGTCCTTTATACAGAGGACATTGGAGGAATCCTTACACTTGAATTTGATGAAAAAGGAAATCTGCAGTTTAAGACAGAGGCGCTGGATGCAGATGCCATGTATGATGAAATCGGAAGTGTTCTGAAAATCAAAAGTCTTCAGTCTGAGAAGAGAGAACTTCTGGAATCACTGGAAATGTACTACCGTGTTTTCTTCCTTGGAGAAAATCTGGAAGAAGATGTGCAAAATGTGGATAACGGAGACTGATTCATGGAGATGCGGTGGAAAATTGGCTCTGTGGAAATAGAGAATCCTTTTGTGCTGGCACCAATGGCCGGTGTGACAGACCTTCCTTTCCGGGGACTTTGTAAGGAACAGGGGGCAGGACTTGTGTGTACCGAGATGGTCAGTGCCAAGGCGATCTCTTTTCATAACAAGAATACAAAATCTCTGATGGAGATCACGCCACAGGAACATCCGGTATCCCTGCAGCTTTTTGGCTGTGAACCGGAGCTGATGGCAGAGGTTGCAAGAAGTATCGAAGAACAGCCATTTGATATTCTTGATATCAATATGGGGTGTCCGGTTCCGAAGGTAGTTAATAATGGTGAAGGTTCAGCCTTGCTGAAAAATCCGGAACTGATCCACAGAATTGTGAGTGAAATCTCTCATGCAGTAAAAAAGCCTGTGACAGTTAAAATCAGGATAGGATTTGAAGGTTATGATGTAGATCCTGTGGAGATTGCAAAGATTATTGAAGATGCAGGTGGTGCGGCGGTAGCTGTTCATGGAAGAACAAGACAGCAGTATTATGCAGGAGAGGCAGACTGGGAAACAATAGGCAGAATAAAAGATGCAGTCAGTATTCCTGTGATAGGAAATGGAGATGTGGATTCACCACTGAAAGCGGAAAAAATGATGAAAGACACAGGCTGCGATGCGGTGATGATCGGCAGGGCAGTAAGAGGAAATCCGTGGATTTTCAGGGAAATGAATCATTATTTTACAACGGGTGAATTGCTGGAAAAACCATCTGCAGCAGAAATCAGAGAAATGATCCTTCGTCATGCCAGATGGCAGATTGAACTGAAGGGAGAGTTTACCGGAATTCGTGAAATGCGTAAGCATGTTGCATGGTATACATCAGGAATGCGGCATAGTGCAGGATTGCGGAGAGAATCCAATACAATTGAAAATTATGAAAGCCTGGAAAGATTACTGTCCAAACTTGAATAAGTAAGGACAGTAGCCTTCTCAGGCTTTTTTCATGCTTTTGCAGATTTTCTTTGTTTATATACTACATAGATAAGAATAAATATGAATTGCAGGAAAAGAAGACTGCAGGAATACAGATAGTTTATGCAGGCACCCATGACACCCCATTTCCGCACCATAAGCCTTGAAGGAAGTATGGTCAGAACAGCAGAAATAGTATAAACAATAATAATGCAGTTACCTTTACGGATCGCAATGAGAATATTATAAGTCATATAAACAGCAGCGCCGATAGTGCCACCTATAAGCAGAACAATAAAATGCAGTTTATAAGGTGAAAGATCCACGCCGTAAATAAGCTCCAGAAGCCTTCTTCCGAGAAGATGACCTGCTATAACGATAAAAGCACCGCATCCAATGATAATTCCAATGATACGTACTACATACAGGACAAATTTCTTTATGTTATTCAGCCACCAGAGCTCTGCAATTGTGGTAATGGTTGGTTTGAAAACAAACTCACACATCAGCGTAATTACAAAAGAGGGCATGAACAGGACACTGTAATAGGTCTGATATTCATTGGACATCACGCTTGCCATAGCGTATTTAGGAATGTTATACAGCAGCAGGGACAGGAATGTTCCCACAAACAGAGGAGTACAGATCCGCAAAAGCCGCCATACATTTGAAAAAAGAAACTTTCTGGCATTTGCAGGGATCTCTCCGGGATATTTACGTGTAAATACGCTGTTTATCACAAGACATAATACAAGGGAGGTAATGGCTGTGGAAACACAGGTAAAAGCCAGATTTTTCATTAACATAAGGGAAAGGGTAAAATAAACAGCAGAATAAATATTTCTGGCAGCAAGCATTTTGCCCATGATTTCTACATGATAAGTCTGCTGAAAGTTTCCATGGTAGACGTCTTCTACTGCATCGACCATTTTCATTATGATTACGAAAATGCTTATGATCACGTATTCTCCGGAAAAGCTCCATGTACTGTAAAAAATACCAAAAAGGAGCATCAGACCACAGGTAATAATACGTGAAATCTGATACTCTGAAAACAGATATTTATGTTCCAGATCTGTAGCCTGATAAGTACGCATGCCATATCTTCCTATTGTAAGAAGAAGCTGTGCAGTGGCGTAACTGAGGGAAAAGAATCCGGCCGGTTCTACTCCGCAGATTCGTGTTACTACCATAAGGTAAAGAAATGAGGATACAGAGTAGCAGGTACTGCCAATCATGTTCCATAGAAAGGCCTTTTTAATGTTTTTTTCTTTGTTCATGTTATTATCCTTTTTTGCCGGGAAGTACGTTATAAAGTTTTCCTGCCAGATTATAAAGACCGGTTTTGCGTAAAACTGGTGAAAGGAGGCGAATTACTCTGGTCATAAGAGAACCCTTCATATATTTTCGAAGAACAGCCTCTTTGTCGGAGGATTCAGTATAATCAGACCAGAATGCCTGATATTTTTTCGGCTGTCTTGAAGAATACTCAAGATGAGGCTGCCATCCCTGTTTTTTGGAAAGTGGACAGATGTCTGCACGGTCTTTCAGCTGGTTAAAAAGTTCCTGGCCTTTCGTTGTATTGATAAGGACCTCGCTGACACCCTGCTCTGTATCAAAAGAAAGTCCAGCTGTTTCGCCTGTCCAGAAATCGCCAAGTGTAATATCGGAAGGCCGGCGGTAACTGGTGTAATGGCAGTGAAAACAGGAAGGGCGTGCTGCATATAAACTCGCAAAAATACGGTTAAAAGAGAAATCTTTGATTATGGAGTCAATGTTTCCATTTTTCAGAGAGATGTCCAGTTGCTTTTCTTTCCAGGAAACTTTTTTGCTGCGCATATTGACAGAAGTGATTTCATCATCTGGCGCAATATATTTAGTTTTCAGGATATTCAGGTAATCTTCCCAGACTTTGTGGCTTGGAACACCATGACAGATATTGTCACATGTGTAAAGTTTGTCTGTATTAACATGTCTGAATTTCAGATAACGACATATACCGGAAATCTGACAGGGAGTACCAGTCAGAAGAACAACCAGTCCATTATCCAGATCATCTTTAATATGAAGATATACCTCGGAAATATCACTTTCAACATATTTGGAAGTACGGAATTTCAGGACTTCAGAGACTGTTTTTCCACGCAGATGTTTTGCGCGGAAAGCATCATCAAAAGCAACTCCGTAGATTACACCGCCCTGAGAAAGCGTCCATTGAGCGAGAAGTGAAAACATACCGCCGGAAGAACTCTGTTTTACATCAGCAGAATTCTGGTTTCGCAGGGCATAAATTTCCGGATCAGCGGTTTGATCTGTAAGGTCAATGTTCATAGGACAGACTTTACGGCAACGATCGCAGTGAACACAAAGATCATTATTGATGTGAGGATAAAAGAAGCCGCAGCGATCTTCTTTCATGGTGATCGCGGAAACACTGCATATATTGCTGCAGGCAGAACAGCCGCAGCAGTCTTTTTTTGTTTTGGTATTTAAAAACATAAATCTCTCTTTTCTGATAAAAAATTCTTTTACAGGCTGTCAATCATTTCTTTTAGTTTCTGAAGGGAAGACTGGCGGAATCTGTCAATCTGCTCATTGGCATAAGTGAAATCCAGTTCTTCAGTGAGCTGTTCTTCAGAAACATGATTCATCGTACGATCTGTCATGTTGACAAGATTAAGAAGCTCTTCCACGCGGCGGTTTTTGTGATGTCCATCGGATTTTGCAAAAAATTTCCGGTTGAAAAGAAGGGCGTAAACAATACCGTGGAAAGAATCTGAAATAACATATTCGGCATTTTTGAAAAGTCCCATCCATTCTGATGGCCCGGCAGTAATATTGCAGCGGCATTTCAGAAGGCCAACAAGAGGAAACGGAACATAAACAATGCGAAGCCCGGTTTTATTTTTCAGTCGGCGTGCAAAATCAACGATTTCAGTATTAATACCCAACTGATAAACAAGAATATATTTTCCTCTGATATGCGGTTCTTTCAGGAGTTCCGACCATTCTTCTGCGGTGAGAAGAAGTGTGGGGTCACACACAATATCAGGCTTTTCCCCGGTGAGTTCTTTGACAATGTCTGCGCCGTAGCTTTCTCTTACAAGGATTTTATCAAAATCAGAAAGAAGTTTTTGGTAATCACCACGGTATTGTTCCGGAGGAATATGTTCACCGATACTGGCTGCATAACTGCATTTTTTCTTTCCTTTTGCAGGAAAATTAAGAAAATAAGTCTGGTCAAAATTGGTCAGTTTATAATCCCAGATCTGGTCACTTCCAGCCAGATATATGTCATATTTACCGGCAACTGCCTGCATATTGTTTCTGGTGACAGGTTCACTGTATTTCATGTGTTTACGAAATTTGTTGCATTTACGGCGGCGGGGAATGTAACAGATATGTCCGATAGCACCGTAAATATAGTTAAAAAGGCCTTTTTCTTTAAGATTGACCAACCGGAATGGATTATTGATATATTCACAGTTGTAGTCAATGATTTCCGGCCAGGTTCCAAGCTCACGGAGTTTTTTCTGGAGAGCGAAGCTCTGGAGGATGGCTCCGTAGTTATCATAGTTATGAAAGGTGATAACACCTACACGTTTTTTTTCCATAATCAGTTACCTTTCTGCGAAAAAAATATTCCATACAATAGTGGCAGACAATACATGATTGGATAAGTGTATCTTGCCTGATACAGAACCATGGGTCCGACAAAAACGATTGCCAGGGTCAGAAGAAGCGGTACACAAAGAAAGAGAATACGGCCTCTTTTTTCAATAAGAGCATATAAAGAAATGGCAAGGAGAAACAGATCTGTAAATCCCTGGTTGACGAACAGGCCAAGTACAGGAAAAAAACCAAAGGAATGATAAATCTGTTTCAGGATAGAATTTATTCCGCCCAGTTTTGAATGAGAAGGATTAAATTCAGACATGTCGTATTTACCGGCGCGCATGGTAACCCCATAAGGATAATAATAAGTCTGATTTATTGTTTCCGGACTGAAAAGAAAATACGTCTGATTCAGTGTTGCATTGATACAGGTTTCCGGATATTTTGCGAAAAGATGGAGCCATGCCCTGAGAAAATCTCTGATATCATCAGAAGAAGCATCAAGGTTAAATCCCTGTTTGACTGTATCAAAGGAAAGCGGATCGTATGCTTCTTTATATTCATCCAGATTCCAGGTAAGAACTTTCTGAATGGAATTCAGAGTGTTCTGGTCGATTTCATCACCATGTTCCAGGAGACAACGGGCAGTCTGTTGGACCGGCATGGACAACATGGCGCGTGTGCCGTATTCCTGAGCATTGTATTGCTCGTGCAGATGATTCACAAGCGAATTACAGCCGATGGCCGGAAAGATAAGCACAGCCAGAAAAACAATGGAATATATGAAATTCTGTTTTTCTTTCAAAATAAAGTAAAGTTCCATGATAACTGCTGTTACAGCAATAGCAGTAATAATATAGATTCCATTCTGACGGAGAAAAAGTCCGAATACAGCGATTCCTGTCAGAAGATAGTGTATCCAGGATCTGCGGTAAACTTCGTGCATAAACAGGTAATATACAAGTTCTGTTATGAGCAGAAGGAAAAAGGAACTGTAGGGTCCGTCGATAACAGAAGATGTAGCAGTTGCAATAAAAATTGGAGCAATTGCGAAAAATACAAGAGTGATGCCGTAGATCCAGCGGTTTATCTGAAACTGCTTCATGGAATGCAGAGTATAGGCAAGTACCAGAAGCATGAGAATAGTCTGAATCAGAACTAGGATATAATGTCCGAACGCCGGATGTCCAATGGAACGTCCAAAATCAATAAGTTTTCCTGCAAAAACAGTGTAAAGGATGGGATGCTGGGTAGTAGCCGCATCAACGCCAAGATACTGGCGCAGGCTGACCTTGGTGTCTACGGTGAGTGCGCCCGGGTAACGTACGAGGATCTGTGGAAGCCATATAATAAACATAAGCAGCAGGGATTTCAGAAAGCAGTGCTCTCCATACATGAAATCCAGGAGCCTGTTCAGGGTATCAGGAATTTTAAAGGAAAATGTCATGGTTCGTAGTGAACCAACTATCTGAATAACACCAAAAAACAGAAAAATTCCTCCGATGAAAGCAATTCCAATTCTGGACAGTGCAAGTGGATGTGCTGAAATATAAGAATCCATGGAAATTCCGTTCTGGAAAAATTTGGCCATAATTGAAATTATGGAAAATACCATGGAAATGATCAGCGATAAAAAATAAAATCCCCTGGTGCGGGACTGGAAAATCAGGGGAGAGATTTTAAAACATATGAATAAAATACCAATGAATAAAAAAGTGTTGGCAGGAACGTTGGTAGAAAAACGGAAAAGATAAATCCGGTCTTCCTGAATGCTAAATGAGAAAAAGATAAACATCATTAATGAGTATAAAAAAATCCAGAAAGCGTTAACTTTATTTTTCATAAAAAGCTCCATTTCATTTGATTAATCATATGGTTAGTATACCACATTAAGGCTGAAAGAGAAGAAAAACCTGATAAATATGTTTCCTTTTTTAATAGGTCATGATATTATTATTTTTACAAGATTTAAGGTCTGGCGGCAATACCGGCAGCCTAACACAGGAGAAAATATAAATGGATAAAATAGCAGTGCTGGTTCCCTGTTATAATGAAAGTAAATCAATAGCGAAGGTTATCCGGGACATCAGGACAGTACTTCCGGAAGCAACAATATATGTATATGACAACAATTCCACAGACGGAACAGATGAAATTGCCAGAAAAGAAGGCGCAGTTGTACGTTATGAACGTCAGCAGGGCAAGGGAAATGTGATCAGAAGTATGTTTCGTGATATAGATGCGGAATGTTACCTGATGGTAGACGGAGATGATACTTATCCGGCAGAGTTTGCACCGGAAATGTGCAGGAAAGTATTGGAAGAAGGCGTGGATATGGTTGTTGGAGACAGGCTTTCTTCTACATATTTTACAGAGAACAAGCGACCTTTTCATAATTTTGGAAATACAATAGTCAGGGCATTTATAAACCGACTTTTCCGCAGTAATATCAAGGATATCATGACCGGATACCGTGCAATGAGTTATCAGTTTGTGAAAACATTTCCTGTTCTTTCCGGAAATTTTGAAATAGAGACAGAAATGACAATACATGCAATTGACAAGAAGATGCATGTGGACAATGTGGTTGTGGATTATCGAGACAGACAGGAAGGCAGTGTATCCAAGCTTAATACATATTCAGATGGAGCAAAAGTACTCAGGACTATTTTCCGCATGTACAAAGATTACAAGCCGCTTCAGTTTTTTTCTGCAATAGCAGCAGTACTGTTTGCACTGGGTGTGATCTTTTTTATCCCTGTACTGACAAAATATATACGTACGGGAACAGTAACCAAAATGCCAAGTCTCATCGTATGCTGCTTTGTAATACTGACAGCAATTATCTGCTGTTTTTCAGGAATCATTTTGTCTACTCTTGTACAGCAGCACAGACAGAATTTTGAATATCAGCTGAATAATGTGTCGGATCAGTTCAAGAGACTTTTAAAAGAGAAAAATACAGAAAAAAATGGCGAAAAAGGTCGAAAAGAATAATAACAGCAATGAGCCCGGATGCTTGACAATCCAGGCTCATTTCGGTATAATACAGAAATTGTGAATAGCCTAGAATAAGTCTGCCCTCAGGGCGATAAAATAGTTCCGGGAACGAATGTCCAGGTTGCTGTGCAGGGTATGAACAGCAATGCTATGTGAAGATAGAAAGGGAGTAAGGATCATGGAAGAAAAGAAAAACTTACTAACTTATGCAGGACTTAAAAAATTAGAGGAAGAGCTGCATGATTTAAAGGTAGTAAAAAGAAAAGAAGTAGCAGGTAAGATCAAAGAAGCGAGAGAACAGGGTGACCTGTCCGAGAACGCAGAATATGATGCAGCCAAAGATGAGCAGAGAGATATTGAAGCACGTATCGAAGAGATTGAGAAAATCCTCAAAAATGCAGAAGTTGTTGTAGAAGATGAGGTAGATCTTGACCGTATCAGCGTTGGCTGTAAAGTAAAAGTATATGATTATGAATTTGAAGAAGAAATGGAACTGAAGATTGTAGGTTCTACAGAAGCAAACAGCCTGGAAGGAAAAATTTCCAATGAATCACCAGTAGGAAAAGCTCTTATCGGTGCTCATACAGGTGATGAAGTCGAAGTGGAAATGCCTTCAGGAATCATGAAGTACAAAGTCCTTGAAATTCAGAGAAACGTGTAAATAATATTTAAAGAACAGAAGGAGGCCAACAGAGTGGCAGAGAAGAAGCAGGATACCAATCAGCTGCTGAAGGTTCGCCGTGAGAAACTTGCAGATCTGCAGGCAAACGGCAGAGACCCGTTTCAGATCACAAAATTTAACCAGACACATCATTCACTTGAGGTAAAAGAACTCTATGAAGCACATGAAGCAGAGCTCTTGAAAGACCGCAAGGCTCCAAGTGTGGAAGGTCTTGACGAAGCACAGGCAAGAGAAGTCCAGAAGAAGGACTATGAAGAGAGAAGAAGCATTATGGATGCAAGCCCGATCCATGTGGCAATTGCAGGCCGTATGATGTTTAAACGTGTCATGGGTAAAGCTTCTTTCTGTAATATTCAGGATCTTCAGGGAAATATCCAGGTGTATGTAGCAAGAGATGCTATCGGAGAAGAATCCTATGCAGATTTCAAGAAATCTGATATCGGTGATATTTTTGGACTGGAAGGTTTTGCATTCAGAACAAGAACAGGAGAAATTTCTATTCATGCAGAAAAAATGACCCTGTTATCCAAGAGTTTACAGATCCTTCCGGAGAAATTCCACGGACTGACAGATACAGATACCCGTTATCGTCAGAGATATGTAGACCTGATCATGAATCAGGACAGCAAGAATGTATTTATCAAACGTTCCCAGATTCTCAAAGAGATCCGTAACTTCCTTGCAGGCCGTGACTTCATGGAAGTAGAAACTCCTATGCTGGTTTCCAATGCCGGTGGAGCAGCTGCAAGACCGTTTGAGACACATTACAATGCATTAAATGAAGATGTAAAACTTCGTATTTCTCTGGAACTTTATCTGAAGAGACTGATCGTTGGTGGACTTGAAAGAGTTTACGAGATCGGCCGTGTATTCCGTAATGAAGGTGTTGATACCCGTCACAATCCGGAATTCACGCTGATGGAACTTTATCAGGCATATACAGATTATGAAGGAATGATGGAACTGACAGAATCCATGTTCCGTTATCTGGCAGAAAAGGTTTGTGGTTCTACAAAGATTTCCTACAATGGAGTGGAGATCGACCTTGGTAAGCCGTTTGCCAGAATGACAATGAACGAAGCAATCAAGAAATATGCAGGAATCGACTTTGATGAAGTTGCAGATGATGAGGCAGCTAAAAAACTTGCTGCAGAGCATCATATTGAATATGAAGAACGCCATAAGAAAGGTGATATCATCAACCTCTTCTTCGAAGAGTACTGTGAGAAGGAACTGATCCAGCCGACATTTATCATGGATCATCCGATCGAGATCTCTCCGCTGACAAAGAAGAAACCGTCTGATCCGTCAAAGGTAGAGCGTTTCGAGCTCTTCTGTAACACATGGGAAATGTGTAACGCATATTCTGAGCTGAATGACCCGATCGACCAGAGAGAGCGTTTCAAAGCACAGGATGCTCTTGCTGACGCTGGTGATGAGGAAGCCAACCATACAGATGAAGACTTCCTGAACGCACTTGAAATTGGTATGCCGCCTACAGGTGGAATCGGATACGGAATCGACCGTCTGGTTATGCTGCTGACAGACAGCCAGGCTATCAGAGACGTACTTTTGTTCCCGACAATGAAGTCCCTGGACGCTGATAAGAAATCTGCGAAGTCAGAAAATGGCACTTCTACAGAAGCACCGGAGAAAGAAGAAGTTATCGACTTCTCCAAGGTAAAGGTAGAGCCTTTATTTGAGGAATTTGTTGATTTCGATACTTTCAGCAAGTCAGATTTCAGAGCTGTAAAGGTTAAAGCGTGTGAAGCTGTTAAGAAATCCAAGAAGCTGTTACAGTTCACTTTGGATGATGGAACAGGCACAGATCGTACGATTTTAAGCGGTATTCACGCTTATTACGAGCCAGAAGAACTGGTTGGAAAGACCTTAATTGCGATCACTAACCTGCCACCGAGAGCTATGATGGGAATTGAATCTTGTGGAATGCTTCTCAGTGCAATCCATGAGGAAGAAGGCGAAGAAAAGCTTCATCTTCTGATGGTTGATAACCATATCCCGGCTGGTGCAAAGCTGTACTAAAATTAAATATAAAATAAGAGCACTTCTTAGAGTTAATCTGAGAAGTGCTTTTTTCGTCCTAAAAAATTTCTTCTTACATTCTTTTATAGGCGTTACCCCATTCGACCATTGAGTCGAGAATAGGTTTCAGAGTAAGTCCAAGTTCGCTGAGGCTGTACTCAACTCTTGGTGGAACCTCCGGGTAAACGGTACGAATAATGAGACCATCATTTTCCATGGAGCGCAAACTATCGGTGAGAACTTTCTGACTGATCCCTTCAAGATTTTTCTTTAATTCATTGAATCGCCAAGGGCGTTCCAGCAGATTTCGGATAATCAGCAATTTCCATTTACTGCCGATGAGCGAAACTGTGGTTGCAACCGGACA
>CAKRLX010000033.1 GCA_934359835.1 uncultured Blautia sp. | reverse complement strand
GATGCTTATGGTGGAAAAGGTACAGCAATTTTCGTAGCGGATGCAATAGAAATATATTGTGATAATGCAGAATAAAAAAGTAGGCAAATGTAGAAGGCTTAAAAATGCTTTCCCCACAAATTTTTACTGCTTTTCTAATTCCGTTCTCAGTTTTTCCTCCATCACACCAGTTGGATTATCCTCCACCGGATTTCCAAAGACACCTACAAGTTCAGCTCTGTAATTTACGCTCATACCGTTGCCCTCCAATATATCAGTTTGATATATATTTTAATCGCTCCAGAGCGGAAATAGTAAACAAGTCCGGATATGGAGCTGGTGTTACATCTCTTCTGGATTCTGAAGGAAAAGTTATAGTTACAAAGTAAATTTCGGTTTGTAGAACTGACGAGCATATTTACTGCAAATTTAGAAAAAACATTATATTAATTGTTTTATTATAATAAAAACCATTAATATAATGGTTTTTTGTTTACAGATATTAGATTTTATGATTTAATAAAGAAAAAGTCGGGAATCATAAAACTGGAAGGTGAGTTTATGAAAAAAAGATTATTTGTAACACCAGAATATACAACAGCAAAGGAAATTAAACAGATTCGGAAAGAATTACATTTGACGCAGAAAGAGTTTGCAGAATTTATCAATTGTTCCAAGCCGACAGTAGAACGTTGGGAGAGAAGCGAAGAAGTGATTCGTGGGCCAATTGTTCCATTTTTGAAAATGTTGCAAAAATATCCGGAATATGAGCAGGAGGTGAAGGTGCCGGAAAAAGTGTGGCCGCTCAGAATATGGTACATGTATGAGCAGGACGTATGCACTTTGATTGATGTAAACGAGCTGGAACGAAAAGTGAAAATAAGAAATTATACAGATAAAGTTATGTTCCGTGCTTTCGGTACAGTAGAAGATCCGGATTATCATGCTTATCAGGAGTTTCTGGAGTCAAGATGTTTTCCGGAAAGCCGAGACAAGATGAAATTAATATTAAAGGATTTGGAACTGCCATTCTATGATCCAATTATGATTATAGAGAAGACTGAAGGGCGAATGGCAGAAGATGACTTTTGGATTCGCATAGAGAGGTAGTTGCATGATAGAATTATTTGAGCAGAATATCCGGACAAATGACCGACAGTCTTCAAAAGGAAACCAGCTAAAATGGGAGAATGAAGGAATATGGTATAAAGCAGATTATACAGGTTATGAAGGTCTGGCAGAGTATATGATTTCCCATCTTCTGAAAAAGTCAACACTGAGTGAAAATGAGTTTGTATGCTATGATCTGGAAAAAATAAAATACGGTAATGTGATTTATAACGGTGTGAAGAGCAAAAACTTTCTAAGTGAAGACTGGCAGATTATTACGCTGGAAAGGCTATTCAAGAATTTTTTCGGGGAAAGTTTATACAAATCTTTGTATAGAATACCAGAACATAAAGAACGTTTACATTTTTTAGTGCAGCAGGTAGTACGCATGACAGGACTTCAGAATTTTGGCATTTATATGAATAAATTGTTGACGATAGATGCATTTTTTCTGAATGAAGATCGTCACACGCACAATATTGCGGTTCTGATGAATGGGAAAGGTGACTATGCGTATTGTCCGATTTTTGATAATGGGGCGGGATTACTGGCAGACACAACTATGGATTATCCTCTGTCGGAAGATGTTTATACGCTTATGGATAACGTACAGTCAAAAACAATATGTGGCGAATTTGGTGAACAATTAGACATTTCGGAAGCATTATATAAAGCAAATTTAAAATTTAAATTTACGAAAAAAGATGTAACAGAACTGCTTAAAAATGCAGAGGAATATCCAGAAGAAATCAGAAACAGGGTAGAAACGATTATATTTGCACAGATGCGAAAATATACTTACTTATTTTCGTCAGTGTAAAGAATAAAAAGCGATAGAAATCGGGATTGACCGAGCTGAAAGCGAGGGATACTTCTTGTCCGAAGGGCAAGAAGGTGGGCGTGAGAAGAATTAGAATAATTGGGATTTGAGGTGGAAATATGGCATCAAGCAAGGAATACTTAGAGTTTATTTTAGGGCAGCTATCTGAGTTAGAAGAAATTACTTATCGAGCTATGATGGGAGAATTTACGAAATACACGAAAAATCCTCTTGACTTAAAGTCAACTTCAGGTTGTACACTATAAACAACCATGAAAATAACGATAAAGTCAGGAGGTTTTTTATTATGAAGATTTCAGACAAAGCAGAATTTGAGAAAGCAAACGTATTCGGAACAGGTGAGGCAAACACAGCATTTGCAAAATATTTTATTGGAGATTCTTTCCTGAATCCACTGACAGAGCCAGGCAAATGCCCTGTATTCCTTGCAAACGTAACTTTTGAACCAGGCTGCCGCAATAACTGGCACATCCATCACGCAACAAAAGGCGGCGGACAGCTTCTGATCTGTACAGCAGGTGAAGGCTGGTATCAGGAAGAAGGAAAAGAGGCAGTAAGCCTGACACCTGGAACTGTTATCACAATTCCGGCAGAAGTAAAACACTGGCACGGAGCCAAAAAAGACAGTTGGTTTTCACATATTGCAGTAGAAGTACCGGGAGAAAACTGCAGCAACGAGTGGTGCGAACCTGTTACAGATGAGCAGTACAACAGCCTGTAAATAAGAAGGGAAAACAATATGGACGGAGTAAAGAAAAACTTTGGTTTTGGCTACATGCGTCTTCCGATGATCGGAGAAGATGTAGATATTGAACAGACCTGCAAGATGGTAGATACGTATCTGGAACAGGGATTCAATTACTTTGATACAGCCCATGGATATATACAGGGAAAAAGTGAAAAAGCTATCAAGACATGTCTGGCAGACCGTCACAGTCGTGATGAGTTTATCCTGACAAACAAACTGACAAATTTCTTTTTCAAAAAAGAAGAAGAGATCCGGCCGTTCTTTGAGCAGCAGCTAAAAGACTGTGGTGTGGAATATTTTGATTATTATCTGATGCATGCACAGGGCGCTGATACTTTTAAATATTTCAAAGAGCGCAGAGCCTATGAGACAGCTTTTGAACTGAAAAAAGAAGGCAAAGTTAAGCACGTCGGAATTTCTTTCCATGACAAAGCAGAAGTTCTGGAGCAGATTCTGACAGAATATCCAGAGGTTGAAGTTGTACAGATTCAGTTTAACTACTTGGATTATGAAGACCCGGCAGTGCAGAGCCGCAAGTGCTATGAAGTCTGTCGCAAGTTTGGTAAACCGGTGATCGTTATGGAGCCTGTAAAAGGCGGAAGCCTTGTGAATCTGCCGGAAGATGCCAGAAAAGTTCTTGATGAGCTTCACGGTGGAAGTCCTGCAAGTTATGCAATCCGTTTTGCGGCAGGTTTTGACGGCATAGAGATGGTTCTTTCCGGAATGAGTACGCTGGAACAGATGGAAGACAACTTAAGCTACATGAAAGATTTTAAACCTCTTTCAGATAAAGAGCTTGAAGCAGTAAAAAAAGTCACAGATATCATTCACAGTGCTAATCTGATTCCATGTACAGCATGCAGATACTGCGTAGACGGATGTCCGAAACATATTTCAATCCCGGATCTTTTTGCCTGCATGAACACAAAACAGATTTATCATGACTGGAATGCAGATTATTACTACAATGTAGTACACACCGCAAATAAGGGAAAAGCTTCCGACTGCATCAAATGCGGTAAATGCGAAAAAGCCTGTCCACAGCATCTGGAAATCCGTAAATTCCTGGAAGATGTGGCAGCAGAGTTCGAGAAAAAAGAAAGATAAATAATAGTTACTGTTCACAGGTAATATCCCGCGAGGTGTTTTGCCATGAATATGGCAAAATCCCGAGACATACAGGGCAAAATCCTATCACCGGAGGTGATTTGGAATGGATTTTGACCAAGTTGCTGTGAACGGAGTGAACAGTAACAAATAAAAATGTGAGAAGTGAATCTGAGTTTGATTTTTGCAGGTTCTCATGCTATCATTTATAAAAACAGGAAACAGGGTATTGTCACAGCAGACAGTACTCTTTTTCTGGTTATAAATACGTAATAACAGCAGAGGAAACAGATATGGAGAAGAAAAGCAGCAAAAGTTCCCGGCTGATACGGGGAGGACTTGCAGTTTTTACAGTCATACTTGTCATATTGATTTTTATGGTGTTGCATGTTGTATCGGGAATTCAGGGAACTGCACGAGTCGTAAACTATGCAGGTCTTGTCAGAGGTGAAACCCAGAGACTGGTAAAAATGGAGATTGCAGGAGAGCCACATGATAAAAAAATCAACATAATACAATCTTATATAGACGGACTTCGGAACGGAAGCGATGAGCTGGATTTTGTGCGGATGAATGATGAAAAATTTCAGGAAAAAATGCAGGAACTTGATGCGTATTTTCAGAAACTGAAAAAAGAAATCATGCTTGTCCGTCAGGAGGGATATAAAAGCACAGAGATCATCTCCAAAAGTGAGAAATTTTTTGAAATCTGTGACGAGGCAGTTGGCTATGCAGAGGTATATTCTCAGAAAAAGGCAACTGCCCTGGAACAACTTGAAAGTATGATTATACTGGATGTGTCGTGTCTGATCATTTTTACAGTGGTTGAGCTTATCAAGGCAATCCGCTATGCGGCTCTGAACAGAACTTTACAGAAAAAAGTCTATCTGGATGAGGCAACAGGACTTCCGAACAAAAACAAATGCGAGGAGATTTTGAGTGACTCCTCACTGGTACAGGTTCAGACAGGAGTCTGCGTATTTGACCTGAACAATCTCCGTATAATTAATAACAGCATGGGCCATGAAATGGGAGATGAATACATTCGGCGTTTTGCAGTCCTTCTGCGGGAGGCAGTGCCGGAAAAACATTTTGTCGGCCGTGCAGGTGGAGATGAATTTCTTGCTGTAATGCATGGGGTATCAGATGAAGACATGAAGGAAATCCTTAAAAGAATCCGTGCACATGTGTGGAAATATTCCGAAAATCACACAGACATGCCTATCAGTTATGCAGCAGGATATGCTCTTTCTCAGGGGCAGGAAGACTGCACCATGCGGACACTTTTTGCAGGTGCGGACAAAAACATGTACATCAACAAAAACCACATGAAACTGGAAGAGTCTGCTGTCATCAGAGCGCAGAATCAGAAACTTCTCCGCAAAGTAAATGCTCTTGGCAGAACTTTTTCAGACTGTCTGTACTGTGATGCAAAAAGAGATACCTATCGTATTATACGAAGAACAGAGGACTTTTTCCTTGCAAAGGAGGGCAATTATTCAGGAGCCGTTGAACAGATCACGGAAGAACATGTGATTGCTGATGACAGAAAAAATGTCAGTACAATGCTCAGGCTAGAATCTCTTCAGAACATTATAAATAAAGATAATCCGGTTACAGAAGTACAGTATCAGTATACAGATAAAGTTAGGGCACTGTACGGAAGAATAACGGTGATTTTCGCAGATGAGGATGAGGAAGGAAATCTTCATCATTTTCTGCTTGCATTTGAAAATATTCACTGTGATTATGATACCGCAGATGCCAAACAACAGCTGACTCTGTTTTATGAGCAGATGAAACAGTCAATTCTTGAAAATGAAAATTATGTGGACGCACTGCTTGAGACTGCCACAACAGTTTATTCAGTAAATATCACAGATGACAGAGTAGAGCAGAATGTTATGCGAAAAGAGGAAGAAAGTCCACAGGTTTCTTTAAGTCAGCTTGGCCTGGAACTTCCGTGTTCTTATGACGAATATTGCAGGAGAAGGGTAGAACAGGTTACAAAAGAAACTCAGGAAAGTTACCGTATTGTGGATACGGCGGCGAAACTTCTCAGGCGTTTTGAAATGGGCGATAAACAGATTACTGTGGAATATCAGGAGCAGAATGCAGATAATACATATCGATGGGTGCAGAAAACAGTCCTTATGTCTGAAAATATTATTTATGACAGAGACAGCGATCAGGAGAAAAAAGTTATCTATGGAATGGTTCTTCTGAAAAATACGACAGATCTTCATCAGCGTGAACAGAAAGAAATGGATCGCCTGAAAGCCGCTTTTGAGGAAGCAGAGACAGCAAACAGAGCCAAGACAGATTTCCTCAGCAGAATGAGTCATGATATCCGTACACCGATCAATGGCGTAATGGGAATGCTTCAGATCATCAGTAAAAACAGAGAAGATCATCAGAAAGTAGATGACTGTCTTGAAAAGATACATATATCAGCCGAACATCTTCTGGCACTGATAAATGATGTCCTGGATATGAGTAAACTTGAGGCAGGTAAAGTAGAATTGGAGCATGTACCGTTTGGGCTTGACAGTGTGCTGAAAGTAACTCATGCACTCAATGATGCACAGATTGCCCAGACTGGTATTACCTATACTTCACATGAGTATGAACTGAAACATACCAGACTGGTAGGCAGTCCACTTCATCTGCGTCAGATTCTTCTGAATCTGTTTAACAATGCAATGAAATATAACAAACCTTCCGGCACGATTGACACATATGTAAGGGAACTTTCCAGTGACAGCCAGAATGCGGTGCTTGAATTTCGAATTGTAGATACAGGAATCGGAATGAGACATGAGTTTGTCGAGCATGAATTATTTAAGCCATTTACTCAGGAAAAGCTGGATTCAGCAAGAACAGAATACAGGGGGACAGGCCTTGGAATGGCGATTGTCAGAGAGCTTATTGAAAAAATGGGCGGCAGTATTACCGTAGAAAGTGAACCTGATGAGGGATCGATATTTACAGTTGTTATTCCATTTGAGATCGACAGCAGCCCGATAGTAAATAATCCATCAGATGAGCTGGACTCTGTTTCAGAAGACCTCAGCGGGCTGAAAGTCCTTCTGGCAGAAGATAATCATCTGAATATGGAAATTGCAGAATTTATGCTGACAGATAATGGAGCAGTTGTCACAAAAGCCTGGAACGGCAAAGAAGCTCTTGATATTTTCAGACAGTCTGAACCAGGTGAATTTAACATGATCATGTTGGATATCATGATGCCTGTTATGGATGGTCTGGAATCAGCCAGAGAAATCCGTAATCTGAACAGACCGGATGCAAAAACAATTCCAATTGTGGCAATGACAGCTAATGCTTTTTCGGATGATATCAGACGAAGCAGAGAGGCAGGAATGAATGAGCATCTGTCCAAACCGCTTGATATGCATAAAGTTGCACAGACCGTTTACAGATTCTGCAAAAATAAATAAAATGAAAGCTTTATATAAACATACTATATCAATATGTAATTAATGAGTGACTTGTTAATTTGCTAATATCTTGTTCCTGATAAGTTGTTTTTTTATAATATCAGCAAAACAACAGATTCAGGAGGAGATAAAAATGTTAAATGAAAATGTAAAAAATGTACTTGCAAATGGTATGTGGGATCTTGCAACATGTGCTGATGGTGAACCGAATGTAGTTCCGGTTGCATTCAAAGATGTAACAGAAGATGGAAAAATGGTCGTTGGTGATGTTTTCCTTGATACAACTCTGAAAAATATCCAGGCAAATGCTGGTAAGATTGCAATTTCCGCATACGATGCAAAAACTCTGGAAGGTTACCAGATCAAAGGTACTGCAGAGTATGTAACTGAAGGCGCAGTTGTTGATACATTTAAGGCAATGGTAGAAAAAATGTTCAACGGTGCAGCAACAGCAAAGGGAGCACTGATCATCACACCAGAGAAAGTGATTGTAACAACTCCGGGAGCTGATAATAAAAAGGAACTGTGATTATATGACTGTACACGAAAAATACGAGAAACTGATCAACAATCTGAAAGATATGGGAGGTGTTGCTGTGGCATTTTCGGGAGGCGTTGATTCCACATTCCTTCTGAAAGCAGCCAGAGAAGCACTGGGGGATAAAGCAATAGCTGTGACCGCATGTCCCTGTTCATTTACAGAGCGTGAACTTAAGGAGACAGAAGATTTCTGTCAGGCAAATGGAATTCATCAGGAAGTCCTGAAAATAAACGAATTTGAAATAGAGGGATTCCGTGAAAATCCTCCGGAACGATGCTATATCTGCAAGAAGGCTATTTTCAATAAAGTACGGGATGCCGCACGTAAAAATGGTATTGAAACAGTTGCAGAAGGATCAAATATGGATGATAACGGAGATTATCGTCCGGGAATGCGGGCAATCCGTGAACTGAAGGTAAGAAGTCCTCTCCAGGAGGCGGAACTTTATAAAGCAGAAATCCGTGAACTGTCAAAAGAATTAAACCTTCCGACATGGAATAAACCATCATTTGCATGCCTTGCTTCAAGATTTCCATATGGAGAGATCATTACAGAGGAAAAACTCCGCATGGTTGAAAAAGCAGAACAGTTTCTCATGGAGCTGGGTTTCCGGCAGTTTCGTGTAAGAATTCATGGAGAAATGGCAAGAATTGAAGTATTGCCTGATGATATTGCACATGTCATTGAAGAAGAAAACAGGAAGAAAATATGGAAAAAGTTCAAAGAAATTGGCTTTTCCTATGTGACTGTGGATCTTCAGGGGTATCGCACAGGAAGCATGAACGAAGTTCTCAAATAAATATTTTAACATAGTATAATTTTAATATAGGCGAAACTCCTCTGAAAAGATCTTTATAAGACCTTTCCAGAGGAGTTTTTTTGTAAAAATCAGGCATTATAGTCACATTTCTGGCATTGAGCCATGGTGTTTTCATTTGTATCTTTGTAGTAGAGTCCGGCCCACTGGCAGATACTTTGAAGGATAGGAACTACGGAAACTCCCTTTTCCGTAAGTGAATATTCTACTTTTGGAGGAATTTCGTCATATTGTTTACGTTCAACGATTCCATCACGGATCAGTTCTTTTAATGTGGAAGCAAGGACAGCATCTGTAATGTTACACATTTCCTTGCGCAGTGCACTGTATCGCAGGCACTTCTGATTTGCAAGAACGCAGATAATGCGAGATTTCCATTTGCCGCCAAAAACATCCAGACCATATTCCAGTGGGCAGCGGATGTCTTTTTCTAATTTGGGTTTGTACATATTGCTCAACTCCTGTTGTTAAAAATCATTAATGTTGTTTTTAGTATAATTAAAATAGATTTTTTTACAAGTTACTTATAAATTTATTAGTAAGGAAGAAATGTGCTAATAAATTTATGAGTATATAATTAAATGACTAGTATCTTGAGAAAAACAAATTAAATTTTATAATTAAATAACAGAAAAGCAATGGAAGATATAATAAAAATCGTGAAAATCAACAAAACAGGAGGTGGGATTATGAAACGATCAGCAGAAATCATCCATATTGTTCCAGCAGAAAAAAACAGATTTCTGGATAAATATCTGCATCCAACAGAGAAAATTGCACAGATTCTCTGGCAATGCGGAATCAGGAAACAATATTATTATGAGTTTGGTGGAGAAATTTTACGTACTTATGAGTATACGGGAAAAAATTTCACGAAAGATATGGAAACAATTGCCACTACAGAGGATACAAAGGACTTCTTCATAGAAAAAAGAAGAAAAGATGTATCTGAAGATCAGCGCGAGACAACAGACTGGTGGGCACCACTGAAATGGTGCGGCAGTGTACTGATGACGGATCCGTTGCCGGATGAAGATGAAGAAATAATATGTGCTTCCTGTGCTGGTTATGGCTGTGCACTTGATGGAACCATGTGCGAAGGTGAAAGCAGTGATTTTTGTTACAGTGATGATGACTGGAGCGAATCTGTTCACATGTAAAATAAATGTTATTGTTTATAACAACAGACTGGAGAGTGAATACAATCTTATATTCAAAAGAGGGAATGCTCCTTCTGGTACAGGTAGATCATTTGAATGGCGAAATGCTGGGTGAGGTGATTGACCATTTTTATGAAGCCGGAGCCAAAAACGTACAGATCGTCAGTACAATAACTAAGAAAAATCGACCATCTTACATGATTTTTATTGATACAAAAGAACAGTACGCGGAGGCTCTGGAAAAAATAATTGTCAGTGACTGTGGCTCATCAGGATGGCATCGAATCAATACCTGCCACAGACATACAAATGTATCGATCATAACCAGGGACATAACGATAAAAACACAACAGGGAGAATATGGTTTTCAAGTGCAGGGAAAGGTGATCAATGATGATGAGGCAAATGCCCGTCCTGAATATGAAAATTGTGTTCAGTTGAAAGGATTACTCGAAGAAAAAGAGGGGCTTAAAGTGCCACTCCGATATCTGACTAACTATATTGCGGATATTTTTTATGAAAATAAAAATGAAATTATAATCCAAGGAGGACTTAAGTAATGGACAAATGTAGGATTTTAACAGCAGCACAGACTGCAGCAACAGCAAATCCGTCTCATCTGACAAATGACCGTATTGAGGCACTGGCAGGCGGACATGGTATGGTAAATATCGCAGTGCATTCTGTTGCAAACACAATCGTAGAAGAGCTGCTGGGAGGCGGATCTGTTTCAATTAAATTTGCAGATGTACGTCATCTTCCGGTAGAAACAATATTAAAGAAAGCAATCAAAGCAGCAAAAGATTCCGGTGCTGACGGAGCAAATGCTGCAATGATCGTAGCAGTTATGATGTATCTTGCAGGTAGTGCCGCTCAGGTTGGTATCCCTGCCGGAAACAGAAAACTTGGTGCTACCTGTCGTATGCTGGCCGGTGTAGACAGATGTGGTGTAAGTGCTATTCCCACAGCAAAAATGAACAGCAAGATTTCCGCGTTTCCTGCTGTTCTGGCCATCAACGAAGCTATGATGAAAGGTGAATTATCACCGATCAGTGGACGTGACGTTCCGGAAAACGTTGGTGGCGGCCCTCTGTATGGACACAGCACACTTGGCGAAGATATTATCTGGCCGGTTATGGCAGAAAAAGGTGCACAGATCGGCGTTAAAGCTATGCAGGATGCAATGGCTGGCGCAGGAATCCGTCCAAATCCGTTCTTTGCAGCTCTTCTTGGTTCAGCAGCAATTCTTGAGATTATCCATCCGGATGCAGAAGTTCCGGAAAGCGAAGGAAAATACGGACGTACAACCTCTGTTCGTCTTGTTGGTAAAGCAGCTGTCAAAGCAGCAGGACTCCCTGAGAAAGTACATATGCATATCACAGATCAGGAATTTGATTCTGCACAGCTTATTGGTGATGTGGCACTCATTCTGAAAGATATTGGTGGACCGGCTGTTATTGGTATGATGGCACTGGAAGAAATTCTTGGGTGCTTCAAAGAACCATTCTCCGGCGGATTTTCAGCATGCCCTGTAAATGCACCTCTGGGACATCAGTGTGCATATGCAATTGCAGTAATGAAAGCACTTCTTGAAGAAGATGCAGATCCGGAAAAAATTGGAAAAGCTCTTGTAGAAGAAAGAATTGCAAACTCTTTGAATCCGGAATCATCTGTTGTAAGTCTGAACCTGATCGCAAGAAAAGCAGACGAAGTACACAGAGGACCTGTTACGAGCCTTATGGTAAAAGCTACAACTCCTGGAATTACAAAGCTTATCTATGATAAAGCTGATTATGCATATCAGGCGATTACTGAAGGAAAGACAGTTGCTGAAATTGTAAAAGCACTGGATGACAACAGACTGAAAACTGTAGAAGACAGAGCCGGTGTTCTCTTCAGCGCCATGACTGGAGCGAATGTTACTGTTAAAGTAGATAATCTTCACAGTGCAGCAAGACGTACTGTAAAACTGGTACAGAAATACTGGTCATTTGATGCTTATGCAGATGTAACAGTTACTATGAACGATCAGAAAGCTGTTATGCCTGGATTTGTACATGATATTATTCCTAAGGTTTGCCAGGGTGAGTGCCAGGATGTTGCATGGGCAGTTCCGCTTGGTGCAGCTGTTATGGATGATCTGGCTTTGTCAGGCTGTAATATTCTCAACGCTGTTATTCCTGTTGCAGTTGCATGTGCAATGGAACAGGGTGATCCGAAAGAAATTGCAGGTGAAGCAGAAAAAGCAGCTTATGTAACAGCTGGAATTCCGGGCTGCAAAGCTCATGCTACAGCAGTAGGAACACTTGCAGCAGCTATTATTAAAGAAATGTAATATAAGCCAAATTACTCATTTTTGATTGAATCCCATAAACGCAAAGGGGGCATGGTTGATCTGCAACTGTGCCCTTTTTGCAAAAAGAGGTAGACTTTATGCAGACAGAAGAAATACTGAGAGAAGTAAAAGAAGGAAAAATGTCCGTTGAAGAGGCGACTCTGAAATTAAAAAAGAAGCCATTTGAGGATATCGGATATGCTAAAATAGATTATCACAGGGAAATCAGACAGGGAAATGCAGAGGTGATTTATGGTGCAGGAAAGACAGCAGATCAGATGCTTGGGATCATAAAATCTATGCATGATGCAGGACAGAAAAACATTCTGATTACCCGTTTATATAAAGAAGCAGCTGAAAAGATAAGAGAAAAATATCCATTAAGATATGAAGAAGATTCCAGAATTGGTATGATCGGACAGATGCCGGAACCAGACGGAAATGGAACAATACTCATTGCGACAGGTGGAACAAGTGATATACCTGTTGCAGAAGAAGCGGCATGGACAGCAGAAGCAATGGGAAACAAAGTACAGAGACTTTATGATGTGGGAGTTGCAGGAATTCACAGAACGCTTGCACATCTGGATGACATTATGAGTGCAAATGTAATTATAGCCATTGCCGGAATGGAAGGGGCACTGGCAAGCGTGATCGCAGGACTTGCAGACTGTCCGGTTATCGCAGTACCGACCAGCGTCGGATACGGAGCATCGTTTAACGGACTTGCCGCATTACTTTCCATGCTAAATTCCTGCGCTAACGGGGTAGCAACCGTAAATATCGACAATGGTTTTGGAGCTGGATGTCTTGCAGGAATGATCAATCACAGACGATAGGGGGCAAAGATATGTGTGAATTATATTTTCAGTGTAACAGAGGTGCTGCCGGAGATATGATAGGTGCAGCGCTGATGGAACTGGTGCCGGATAAAGTTGCAATGATGCAGAAACTGAATAACATGGGGATTCCGCATGTGGAATATATTTTTGAAAAAAGACAGAAATACGGACTTGACGGAAATGCCATGACAGTAAAGATACATGGAGAAACAGAGGAACATATTCATGAAGCGGCTCACCATCATGCGCAGGAAGAGGAACATGTCCATTGTGAGATAGATCATCATCACGATCATACGCATGAAGAGCACAATCACCACCATCATGAACATCATCACCACCATATGACAATGGAAAATATTCATCAGATTGTTTCTGATATGAAGGTATCTGACAAAGTCAAAAAAGATATCATGGAGATATATGAAATTATTGCGGACGCAGAATCTCTTGCACATAACTGCCCGGTCAGTGAAGTACATTTTCATGAAGTTGGTGCGCTGGATGCAATTGCAGATGTAGCAGTAGTGTGTCAGATTCTGGAGGAACTTGCACCGTCAGAAATTACAGCATCCGAAGTCCATGTGGGAAATGGAACTGTAAAATGTGCACATGGAATTCTTCCTGTTCCGGCACCTGCGACAGCTAATATTCTGAAGGATATTCCATACGAAAATGGAGAGATAAACGGTGAGATATGCACACCTACAGGAGCTGCATTGTTGAAACATTTCGTGGATAAATTTGTACCAGAAGAACCAGAGACAGGAGAAAAAAATGGCATAGGAATTGGTAAACGTACGTTTGCAACACCAAGCTATTTCAGGGCCTGTATGATGTAAAATATGAAAATCCGGTAAACGAGGAATAAACTTGTTTACCGGATTTTTTTACAGAAGAAGGTTGATGCCCTTAATTCTGGAAAGATTCTCTTTCATTATTGTCTGAAAAGAACTGGTAAGGACATTATCTTCTGAGATAAGTTTTACCAGATAAATAATTCGTTCGGGTGGTGGAGACATCAGTTTTCGTGTAGAAAGAAAAGGATTTTTAGTAAATTTATTTTTTACAGAAGCAGGTACAATTGTCCATATATCTTTATTAAATGATAACATAAAATCCTCAACCTGTGCTATAAGATGAGCTTCAATAAAAGGTTTTGAATCTTTACGAAACCAGTAATCCCACCATTTGGTGAAATCAGATGAGTAAGGAGAATAAATTGCATTGCATGCTTTCAGCAAATCAGGAGATACAGTGTCAGGGTAGTTGCTGTCTGAACGGCAGATAAAATACATTGGTTCGCTGTACATGGGGATGGAAACAATATTTTTGTAGTAATAATCAGCTCCCGTAAAAGCAAGGTCAGCGTGTTGACGTTGAATAGCATCAAAGCATTGGGGATAATCAGCAGTAACAAGTTTTAATGAGATTTCGGGATATTGATTAATAAAATCTTTGTATGTTTTGGGAAAAATATACATATGAGGACCATCCGATGAACAGATCGTAAAAGTTTTTCGGGTGTTTTTAAATTTTAAGGTTTGTAATTCGTTGTCAAGAGATTTATATTGATATGCAATGCTGATGAGAGATTCACCACTATCTGTCAGGGTAATGTTTTTGTGACCTTTACCACGGATGATAAGCTGACATCCAAGTTCTTTTTCAATTGCATATAAGCGTTTACTAAGGGCAGGCTGCGAAATGAAAAGAGAGTCAGCAGCTTTGGTTAGATTTCCATATTTGACAACAGATAAAAAAGCTTCAAGGTCAAGATTATTCATAAGATGTTTTCCTTTCGAATAATAACTATATGGTTATATATTAATGTTTAAATATTCATTTTACAACCCGAAAAGAAGAGAATATAATGAATTAATGAAGATATTGTTGCTGTGAACGGTAGTAAATTATGTTTATAAGGGGAAGGTAGGAAAATAATATTATGGAAAGAAAAAAACAAGGTACGGCAGGGAAAATACTTTCTTATGGCGGGTCTTATTTTGGGGCAGTTGTAGGGGCAGGTTTTGCTTCGGGTCAGGAGGTAATGCAGTTTTATACAAATTATGGAGCTGTGAGTATGCTTGCAATAGTTGCTGCAATGATTATTTTTATCTGGATCGGGATAAAATTCGCAGCATATGGGAATGAACTGCATACAAATACACATGGACCCGTTATGAAGTACCTCTGTGGAAAATATGTAGGAAAATTTTTTGAGGCAGCGTTTCTTTTCTTTATGTTCATTGGATTTTCCGTTATGATTTCAGGTGGAGGAACAACACTTTTTCAGTATTTCGGAATTAATCCATATATAGGCAGAGTTATTATTGCAGTCGCAAGTGTTCTGGTAGTATCTTTTGGATTTGCAATTACATTGAAGATTGGGGGCTTTTTAGGACCAATAATTGTTGTCTTTTCCATTTTAGTTTCCGGTATTGCTTTTTTTACGGGAACGACAGATTTTGCAGCAGCTGATGCGGCAATAAAGGGAGCTGACATTACTACATCAGCTCCCAATATATGGATATCTGTACTTATTTACTGTTCCTACTGTGTAATGTCTAACAGTCCTATTCTTATTTCTATAGGCAATGTAGAAGATGATAAGAAGATTCGCAATACTGGTATTACGGCGGGGGCTGTGGCATTAGGCGTGTGCTTACTGTTTATAAATGGAGCAATGTTGAGAAATTATCAGGTGGTTGGAACAAGTGAAATTCCTATGGTTGAACTGGCAGGAAATATCTGGAAACCACTTGGAGTGATATATGCGGTTGTCTTAGTGGCAGCAATATTTACAGTTGCAATCAGTGCTTTATATGGTATTACCTCAAAAGTAACTACAGACGATTCCAAAAAGAAGATCGGAATTATCACTGCAGTCAGTATATGTGCAATGGTACCGGGATTTCTGCCTTTCTCATCACTGGTAGGAACATTATATCCAATAATGGGATATATGGGACTGATAGTTATGGCATCTGTACTCTATCACCAATTAAAAAAAATGAATAGAAACCCAAAAAGCTGTCTGGCAAAATGACCAGGCAGCTTTTACAATATAATATTATTTTTCAAAAAAACAGATTTCCGAATCCTGTTGACACCAGAAAGAGAATCAGCATAACAACTGGTACTACATATCGAATCATGAAACGATATAATTGTTTACGTTTAAAATGTTCGCCGTTTCGTTCTACTTCGCCGACGATCCAGTCAGGGCCGATAACCCATCCGATCAGGATACTGGTAAGCAGAGAAATAAACGGCATCAGGAAACTGTTGCTGATATAATCCATTACATCCAGAAGCTGTCCTACAGAACCGTTCGGAAGTTTCAGCTCGAAATACAGTTTATTGTAACCAAGACAGATCAGTACTGCTGTGATCAGTGAATAGATTCCAACCATACCGCACATTTCTTTACGGGATTTATGGAAGAGTTCCATGCAGTTTGCGACCAGAGTTTCCATAACAGATACACAGGAAGTCAGCGCTGCGAAGCCCATCATGATAAAAAATGCAACTGCGACAGGTCTTCCAATCGGTCCCATTGCCTCAAAAACTCTCGGAAGAGAAACAAAGATAAGGCTTGGACCGGAAGCCATACCATCTGTGCCAAGGAATACAAACACTGCCGGAATGATCATCATACCTGCCAGGAAGGCAACACCTGTGTCAAAAATCTCAATCTGATTGGTTGCTTTGTTCAGATCCACATCATCTTTTACATAGGAACCATAAGTGATCATAATTCCCATGGAAACGCTCAGTGAGAAAAACAGCTGGCTCATGGCATCCAGAAGAATTTCCAGGAAACGTTTCACAGTCAGACCTCTGAAATCTGGTCTAATGTATACGCCCAGCCCCTGAAGTCCTGTACGAACGGTGCCATCTGCATCTGTATAAGACAGAGTCAGAGAGAAAATAGCAATAATAAGGATAAGAAGGATCAGACCGGGCATAATGATCCTGGAAAATTTCTCGATACCTTTTTCTACACCACGGAAAACGATCCATGCAGTCAGTGCAAGAAAGATCAGCATAAATATAATCGGTGCAATGTCTGATGTTATGAAGGAAGTAAAATAACCGTCTGTTGTGGCATCTTTTCCATCAGAAACGATATAGACAAAAAGATATTTGGCGATCCAGCCACCGATAACCGAATAATAAGTCATGATCAGTGCCGGAACCAGGAAGGTCAGCTTGCCAAGAAAATTCCATTTCGAATTTAAGACACCAAAAGCCTGTAATGCATTTTTCTTTGTTTTACGTCCGATCGCCACATCAGTTGTAAGAAGTACAAAACCAAAAGTCAGTACCAGCACCAGATAGACCAGCAGAAAAAGCCCGCCTCCGTCTTTGGCACAGAGATATGGAAAACGCCAGATATTTCCAACACCAACGGCACTTCCGGCAGCAGCCAGAACGAAACCGATAGAGCCGGAAAAGCTACTCTTTTTTTCTTTCATAATTCATTAAGTTCCCCCATCAAAATTTATAGTACCTTTCTATTTTAACGGAAATAAAATTAAGTGCAAATAAATGAAGTTTATTATAACGAAACTAATTTGCGGAAAAGTTTCTTGATACTTTACAAAAATGCCTATATTTCGCTATAATTAAAGCAGATAAAAAATATAATGAATAATGGATAGTATGAGGAAACAAAATGAGTGAATTCACATATCATGTAGGTCAGCAGATCAGAAAATACCGAAAAGCCGGAAAGATTACTTTGCAGCAGCTTGCAGATGCAATCCACAAAAGCAGGGCTACAGTCTGCAAATATGAAAATGGAGAAATCTCTGTTGATATCGAGACTTTGTACGAGATCAGTCAGGTACTGCAGGTGTCAATGGCACAGCTGACTACTTATCAGGCGCCGGAAGTCAGATTAGTTGGAAACGCACCGGAATTATCAAATAAGAATCCCTTTTTCCAAGCAAAAAAACTGTATTTTTATTTTTATGACGGACGATACCAGAGAATGAAGGACGGCATCATTGATATTTATGATAAACAGGAAGAAAGTGGCTGTTATGAAGCAACACTCTCGATATGTACTGTATCAGCGACAGGACGAAGCAGTGAGATTTTTTATACGGGAAAAGTACTCTACAGCGATATGTTGATTCGTTTTTCTTTTGTAAACCAGTATAATCCGCTGGAAGAGGATCTTCTCTACATCTTTAATCCACTGGAAAGAAGAGATTTTACCGTAGGACTTCTCTGTGGTATTTCAAGCGCAGACCTGATGCCCTGTGCGTTCAAATGTCTGATTACACTGAAACCGCAGGAACTGACGGAAGAATTCCGTCAGCAGCTTCTTTTTACCAAAAAGGACCTTAAGCGCTGGGAGCAGCTTAATATGCTGATGGTTGATAACTGGTCTTAAGTAGGATACGATATGAAATATGTACAACGACACCGATGTTTTACCATTTTTACAGACATTTGTGACAGTAACATTAATTGCGGATAATTATAAAACGGTAATGGTTGCTGTGTTTTATTTTCATTGTTATAATTACAGAAAGAGCAGAAGGAGGGTGAGAACATGGAACAGGTCATAAGTATTGGAAAACAGGATTATGAGGAAATCATAAAAGAAAATTATTTCTATATTGATAAAACGGATTTCATCCGGGAGTGGTGGGAATCCGGAGATGATGTTACACTGATCACCCGTCCGAGACGCTTTGGAAAAACTCTGAATATGAGTATGTTGAAATGTTTTTTTTCAAATCAGCATTCAGGGAAAGATTATCTGTTTGAAAATCTTTCAATCTGGAAAAATCTGAAATACCAGAACCTGCAGGGTACCTTTCCGGTAATTTATATGAGCTTTGCAGATGTGAAAGCAGATAATTATGAAGAGTGTCGGAATGGTATTATTGCTATTATAAATGAAGTATATCAGTCTCACAGATATCTGCTGAAGTCAGATATACTGACAGAAGGCGAAAGAGAACTGTTTAAGGTACTGGACTGCTATACCAGTGATCCTTCGCCGGATAAACGGATCACGAATGAAATAATATCCAGATCAATAAAAACATTATCTTCCTGCCTGATGCGCTTTTATGGGAAAAAAGTTATTGTTCTTCTTGATGAATATGATACACCCATGCAGGAAGCGTATATGTACGGTTACTGGGATGAGCTGACTACATTTATTAGAGCCCTTTTTAATTCTACATTTAAGACAAATCCCTATATGGAAAGGGCGATGCTTACAGGAATCACAAGAGTATCAAAAGAATCAATATTTTCGGACCTGAATAATCTGAATGTTATTACTGCTGTTTCTGAAAAATATGCCTCATGTTTTGGCTTCACAGAACAGGAAGTTTTTGAGGCACTGGAAAGGTTTGGACTGGGAGATCAGAAAGAAGAAGTCAGGAACTGGTATGACGGTTTTACTTTTGGAAAATTTAAAGATATTTACAATCCCTGGTCTATTACCAACTTTCTGGATAAAAAGAAATTTGATACTTACTGGGCATCCACAAGTTCTAATGGACTGATCAGTAAGATTCTCCAGAGTTCACCGTCTGATATCAAAGAAAAGATGGAAATGCTGATAAATGGAAACGAAATTATCGTAAATTTTGATGAACAGATAGTTTTTGAACAGCTGGAAAAAAATCCGGGTGCAATCTGGAGTCTTATGACAGCCTGTGGATATCTTAAAATAGAAAGAATAGAACAAAAAGGTCTGCTGCGCGTGCCATGGTATCATCTCAGGATCACAAATCTGGAAACATTAAGTATGTTCTGTAACATGTTTCAGAACTGGTTCAGTGCGTCAGCGACAGGGTATAATGGATTTATAGAAGCACTTTTAAATGGAAATAAAAAAGCAATGAATGCTTATATGAATGATGTGGCACTTGCCACATTCAGCAGCTTTGATACTGGCAGACATCCTTCCGGTAAAACAGAACCCGAAAGGTTTTATCATGGATTTGTTCTCGGACTGCTTGTGGAACTGCGAGATCATTATGTGGTGAAGTCGAACAGGGAAAGTGGTTATGGCAGATATGATGTGCTGTTACTACCATTAAACAAAAAAGACCGTGCCATTATTCTGGAATTTAAAGTGCATGATCCTGAGGAAGAAAACACGTTGGAAGATACTGCCAAAGCTGCGTTAAAACAGATTGCGGAAAAAAATTATGATAAAGAAATTCTGACGTCTGGAATACTGGAAAAGAATATTTATCACTATGGGTTTGCATTTGAAGGGAAAAAAGTGCTGATTAAATAAGAAAAATGAATGATATTATGGAAAGTAGTTGTCTGTTAAACAGAGGTATATATGAAGAAAGACGAATCGGCTATATAATCCGGGAACTGTTCCGAAATTTGATCTGCCGTTTTTCGGGCAGAGCCGTAAATGAAAACAGATCACTGTCCCGGACGGAAGAAATCAATGCCACAGCTGTGCGAATTCTGAATCTGTATGAAAATGATATCCTGAGAATGGCATATTCCTATCTTCATAACATGGAAGATGCAGAGGATATCGTGCAGGAAACGGTGATCTGTTACTGGCAGAAAGCACCGGAAAATATGGATATGGCAAAAGAAAAAGCATGGCTCCTGACGGTAGCGTCCAATCTGAGCAAAAATAAAATACGATACAAAAAACTCAGGAAAACAGATGAGCTGCTGGACACATTTGCGCAGGAAGAAAGAGAAGACCTTTCTTTTGTGTGGGAGGCAGTAAAATCACTTCCCGTGAAATACAGGGAAGCAGTGCATTTGTTTTATTATGAAGGATATCCGACCCGGGATATAGCACAGATCCTGCACAGGAATGAGAGCAGTGTGCGCTCCGACCTGAGAAGGGGAAGAGAACAGCTGAAAAAAATTTTGAAGGAGGCATATGATTTTGAGTAAGTCTTATGATGAAATTATGGAAAAAATTTATATGTCTGAGGAAGCGCATGACAGGATCCTGTCTAATGTTGTAAAAGAATGTTCTGAAGGATCATCAGCGCAGTCTCATATTCTGCGAATGCAGAAACCCCTCCGGTATCTGGCAGTGGCCGCGGCTGTGCTTGTCTGTGTGATCGCAGTTCCTGTGATTTATCATTTGCAGAATGGGGCTGTTAAACAGGAGTACACTAATACAGCAGGAATTTCAGAGACAGACAGGGCGGTTACGGCAGAGAATTCTGCTGAGACAGATGAGACAGCCATGTCAGATGAGGCGGCCGAAACAGAGTCAGCAGATGAAACTACTATGTTGGCAAATGGAATCGTTGAATGTGCGTCATCAGAAGAATTATCCGACAAAGTGGGATTCTTCATATATGATCTGAAAAAAGAAGCACTTCCTTTCAAAGTAAATTCAACTGCATATTATTCTTACTGGGATTATCTGGCGGAGATTGAATACGATGGAGCTAATGGCGAGGATGCTACTTATCGTATGCAGGCAGGTGATGAAGATCCTTCCGGTGATTATAATGAATACTCGCAGCAGGATACAGTTACTCTGAAAAATAAAAATATCCAGGTCAGCCTGAAAGGAAATGACACTTCATATAATCTGGCTGTATGGATGTATGAAGGATATTCCTATTCCCTGTATTTCTCAGAAGGAGTTTCAAAAGACAAGTTCCAGAATATTCTGAGTGAAATTGAGATGTACAAAAAATAGACTTACAGTTATAATGAATGTTGGGGGTGTTTTGCTCCCGGCATTTATTATTATAGTCCATAAATATGGAGGTACCTGAATGAAAGATAACAAAATCCTTCACACAGATGAAGGATTACAGGGAAACGAAAAAATAGAGCAGGCAATTGTCGGATTACAGCAGGAAGCAACACAGGAGATGCTTGCACATACACTGACAGTGATACGCCGTAGAATGCATGAAAACGGTCAGTTTATTATTGCAGTAGAACCACCGAAAGGCGATGGTCAGATTCAGTTACAGGCAGTCAGAACAGACGATGGTAAGCAGTGGTGGGCAGCTTTTACCGGTTTTGAAGAAGAACTGAAAGGTGGAGACAGTGTGAAATCCACTTTTCTTACAGACATAGAGAAATTGTTTGAATCAGCACTCACTGTGGAGGAAATCGAAGGCGTGATCATTAATCCATGGAACCGTACGATCATGCTGAACAAAAGGCTGATCAGTATCATACTGGGAAAAAATATATAAGTATTTCCGGTCAGAAGGGAATTACACTATGAATATAAAAGTAATATTTATGGATATCGACAATACGATCCTGGATTTTGACGCAGGAGCCGAAGCTGGTATGAAGGATTGTTTTCATAAGGTCGGACTTGTCTATAAACCGGAAATGTTTAAGGTATTTACAGAAGAAAATAATAAAATCTGGAGGAGAATTGAAAAGGGAGAATTGTCCATAGATGATCTTTATTATGTGAGATGGCAGGCTATACTGGGACATTTGGGACTGGAAGCTGATGGAGTGCAGATGGAAAAAGATTTCAGAGTCTGCCTTTATAACAGTGCCATACCAGTGCCCGGAGCAAAAGAAATCCTTACATATCTTGCTCCGAAATACTGTCTCTGTGCAGCGAGCAACGGTCCGTATGATCAGCAGATCAACCGCCTCCAGAAAGCAGGAATGCTGCAGTATTTTGAACATTGTTTCGTATCAGAAAAGATAGGTGCAGACAAGCCAGGAAAAGAATTTTTTGACGGCTGTTTCCGGGAACTACCGGGAACTCTGCCACAGGAATGTATGATGATCGGAGATTCAATGACTGCTGATATTGCCGGTGGAGTGATATACGGACTCCAGACCTGCTGGTTTGATCATCACAGCACAGGCCTTAAGCCGGATACCGATATAAAACCGGATTATATTGTTACTGATCTTTCGCAGATAAAAGAAATTTGCTGAAGTACAAAATGTACTGACTGATACTGACAGATATACAGAAGGAGAACTAACATGATAATTGAAAACAACCCCAAAGAACTTGCCGCAATGAAGAAATTTCATGAAGGTGACCGCAAAGAAGGCCTCCGTCTGCAGGAAGAATTTGCATCAGAATTTCGTAAAGAATATGCGGAGAAAGACCACTGTCCGTGCCTCAAAGCCTGTCGCTATCATGGAAACTGTAAGGAATGTGTGGCAATCCACAGAGCACATCAGGAGCACGTGCCAAACTGCATGCGTCCGATGATAAATAAAAAAATCCGGATACTGTCAGAGCTTACAGAGCATACCATAGCAAATGAGATCGAGGCACCGAAGGAAGTTTTACGTAAAAACATCAACACAGAAAAAGATCAGACACAGAGGTAAAAAATATGAACTTCAAAGAAGCGGCAGAAAAAAATGAGCAGTGGATCATAGAACAGAGAAGATATTTCCATGCACATCCGGAGCTTTCCTATAAGGAAGTAAATACTACGAAAGAAATCGGGAAACGGCTGGAAGAAATAGGGCTGACACCTCATTATTATCCGGATTTTAATGGCCTCTGGGCAATGATCGAAAGTGGGCAGGCAGGACAGGACACAAAAACAGTGGCATTGAGAGCAGATATTGATGCACTCCCAATAGAAGAACATACCGGACTGGAATTTTGCAGTCAGAATCCGGGCGTGATGCATGCATGTGGACATGACAGTCATATTGCAATGCTGTTGGGCGGCATAAAAATGCTGATGGAACAAAAAAATCAGCTGAAAGGGAATGTAAAGATTCTTTTTCAGGCGGCAGAAGAATCCTGTCATGGCGCTGAATATTACGTAAATCATGGATTCCTAGATAATGTAGATGCCGTTTATGGTACGCACATCTGGGGGGATATTGATGCGCCTTATATGAATTTTGAAGCCGGCCCGAGAATGGCAAGCTGTGATAATTTTACTATAGAAGTTGAGGGTGTTTCAGCACACGGATCCTCACCGCACCAGGGAGTGGATGCAATTCTCACAGCAGCTTATATCCTCACGGAAATTCAGTCAATAGTGTCAAGGACAAATGATCCATTGAATCCGCTGGTTGTTACCGTTGGTAAAATTGAAGGCGGACAGAATTTCAATATTATCGCGAATAAAGTAGTGATGGAGGGAACAACCAGAACACATTCACCGGAAATGCGCAGACAGGTTGAACCTCTTCTCAGAAGAGTCGCAGAAAATGTTGCCGCATCCATGGGTGCAAAAGCGACTCTGAAGTTTCATTATTATCCGGGGCCGATCATCAATGATCATGAGGATATACTGAAAATCGCTCAGAATGCTGCAGTTAAGATGTATGGAGAAGAGGTTCTGAAACCATTTACCAAAATCATGGTCAGTGAAGATTTTGCTTATTTTATGGAAAAGGTTCCAGGTGTTTTCGGATTTGTGGGAAGTCGGAATAAAGAACTTGGATTTACAGCCAAAAATCATAATGATCATTATACGGTTGATGAGAGCGTTCTGAAGCGTGGAGCAGCAATGTATGCACAGTTTGCATATGACTTTCTGGAGTCGGAAAAGAAGTAAAAACGGTTGACATAATATGATTTTTCAGTAATAAAATATGAAATACTAAGATCCCGTCAGTGAAAATTCTTTTTACAAAGATTTTACACCAGCGGGATTTTATTTTTTACTTTGGATTTTTATAATTGCATTTGTCAATAAGAAAACAATTGAATAAAGCAAATAAAGAGGAGATTTAATTATGAAGAAAAAAATCGCAGCAATCTTAACAGCAGCAATGATCGGAACCACAGTTTTTGCATCTGTAGCAAACGCAGCAACAGGAGCAATTGATGTTATTTCACGTGAAGATGGATCAGGAACAAGAGGTGCATTTATTGAGCTGTTCGGTATTGAAGAGAAACAGGGCGATGAAAAAGTAGATATGACAACAGAAGATGCAAGTATCACAAACAGCACTTCCGTAATGATGACAACCGTAGCAGGAGATGAGAATGCAATCGGATACATTTCTCTTGGTTCCCTGAACGACACTGTAAAAGCTGTTAAAATTGACGGAGCAGAAGCATCAGCAGAAAACGTTGCAAACGATACATACAAAGTATCCCGTCCATTCAACATTGTAACAGGTGAAAAAGTAAGTGATGCAGCACAGGATTTCATTAACTATATCATGAGCTCTGACGGACAGCAGATCGTTGAAGACAATGGATATATCAAAGTTGACGATAAAGCAGCAGCATATGAGCAGAGCGATGCAGAAGGCAAAGTAGTAGTTGCTGGTTCTTCTTCTGTAACACCTGTAATGGAAAAACTGAAAGAAGCATATGAAAAAGCAAACGGTGGAAAAATCACTGTAGAAGTACAGCAGAGTGATTCTACAACAGGTATTACTTCCGCAGCAGAAGGTATCTGTGATATCGGAATGGCTTCCCGTGAACTGAAAGATGAAGAAACAAGTGAAAATCTTACAGCAACAGAAATTGCAAGAGACGGTATTGCAGTAGTAGTAAATAATGATAACGATGTTGATGAACTGACCAGCGACCAGGTAAAATCTATCTTCACAGGTGAAACAACTGACTGGGATGACCTGGCTAAATAATAAGGGTTAAAGAGGAGAATAAACAGAGGCCCGGTTCACCGGGCTTCTGGTATGTTCAGAGAGAAGAGAGGAAGCATTCTGTATGAATAGATTTAAAGAACAGGCCATGAAAATTGTTTTTATGGTTGCTGCCTGTGTTTCAGTACTGGCAGTATTTTTGATTTGTCTGTTCCTGTTTGCAAATGGAATTCCGGCGATAGCCAAGATCGGGCCGCTTCAATTCCTGCTTGGAACAGTGTGGAAACCTTCTAATGACAAATTTGGGATTTTTCCAATGATCATTGCCAGTATCTATGTAACTGGCGGTGCAATTCTGGTAGGAGTGCCGATTGCATTACTGACATCTGTGTTTATGGCTCGTTACTGTCCACAGAAAATATATCGACCGCTGAAGTCCGGAATTGAACTGATGGCAGGTGTTCCATCTATCGTATATGGCTTCTTTGGTCTGGTACTTATGGTTCCACTGATCAGAAACACCTTCGGAGGAACAGGAACCAGCTGGCTGGCAGCTTCCCTTCTCCTGGGGATCATGATTTTGCCGACCATTATAGGTCCTACAGAATCAGCACTTCGAAGTGTTCCGGAAAGTTATTATGAAGGTTCTTTGGCACTGGGAGCAACAAAAGAAAGAAGCATTTTTGTAGTTATGCTTCCGGCAGCAAAATCCGGTATTCTTGCGGCAGTAGTTCTTGGAATTGGCCGTGCTATCGGAGAAACAATGGCAGTTATCATGGTAGCCGGAAACCAGGCGAGAATGCCAGCAGGTATTCTGAAAGGTCTTCGTACTATGACAGCAAATATCGTTACAGAAATGGGTTACGCAACAGGACTTCACAGAGAAGCACTGATAGCAACAGGTGTGGTACTTTTTGTATTTATCCTGATCATTAACCTGAGTCTTTCCTTACTGAACAGGAGGTCAGAGAATGCAAACTAATGCAGCGGCAATAGATCCGGCGGTGAATAAAATGGAAAAAAGAAATAAAACAACAGCAGCAGACCGCATTAAATCTTATATAAATCATCCGGGTTCCGGAATACTGGCACTTTTGACTATAGGGGCAGCTGTGATTACCTTTGCAGTTCTTATATTCCTTGTTGCCTATATTCTGGTCAAAGGAATACCATATCTGACACCTGAGCTTTTCAGCCTGGAATATACATCAGAGAATGTTTCCCTGATGCCTTCTCTGATCAATACTTTTATCATGACAGCACTTTCTCTTGTGATCGCAGCACCGATTGGTATTTTTGCAGCAATCTACCTTGTTGAATATGCAAAAAAAGGAAACAAACTGGTTCAGGTCATCCGTATCACAGCTGAAACACTTTCAGGTATTCCGTCCATCGTATTTGGCCTGTTTGGTATGCTGTTTTTCGTAACAGCACTTCACTGGGGACTTTCACTTCTGGCAGGTGCATGCACACTGGTCATCATGGTTCTTCCTCTGATTATGAGAACGTCAGAAGAGGCATTAAAAGCAGTTCCTGATTCCTACAGAGAAGCAAGTTTCGGTCTTGGAGCAGGTAAACTCCGTACTATATTTACGATTGTTCTGCCAGCAGCAGTTCCTGGCATTCTGGCAGGCATCATTCTTGCGATCGGACGTATTATTGGTGAGACGGCAGCCCTTCTCTATACTTCCGGTACAGTAGCCCAGGTTCCGAACCTGATGGGTTCCGGACGTACACTGGCTCTTCATATGTATGTACTTTCAAGTGAAGGACTTCATATGAACCAGGCATCTGCGACAGCAGTTGTTATTCTCTTATTTGTACTGCTTATTAACGGTTTGTCCGGTATGGTGGCAAAACGTATCGCGAAAGGATAAAAAACATGACTGAAAATAATATTAAACTTTCAATCGAAGACATGAACCTTCATTATGGAGCGTTTCATGCATTAAAAGATATCAATATGCACATTCCGGAAAAAGAGATCACTGCTTTTATCGGACCAAGTGGCTGTGGAAAATCCACACTGCTGAAATCCCTGAACCGTATGAATGATCTTGTAGAAGGATGCAAGATCACAGGAAAAGTCGAACTTGACGGTGAAGATATCTACGGAGATATGGATGTAAACCAGCTTCGTAAAAGAGTAGGAATGGTTTTCCAGAAACCGAATCCATTTCCGATGAGCATTTATGATAATATCGCTTACGGCCCGAGAACACATGGTATCCATTCCAAAGCGAAACTGGATGAAATTGTAGAAAAATCTCTCCGCGATGCAGCGATCTGGGACGAAGTCAAGGATCGACTGAAAAAAAGCGCACTCGGAATGTCCGGTGGGCAGCAGCAGAGACTCTGTATTGCAAGAGCACTTGCAGTACAGCCGGAAGTACTTTTGATGGATGAGCCTACTTCAGCGCTGGATCCGATCTCAACATCAAAGATCGAGGAACTGGCCATGGAACTGAAAGGTGATTATACGATCGTTATTGTTACTCACAATATGCAGCAGGCAACACGTATTTCTGACAAAACAGCATTTTTCCTTCTTGGTGAGGTCGTGGAATTTAATGATACAGATACACTGTTTTCCATGCCGAAAGACAAAAGAACAGAAGACTATATTACAGGGAGGTTTGGTTGATTATGGCAACTCGTTTTCAGCGGCAGCTTGAAGAACTTCATGTACAGATGATCACAATGGGCAGTCTCTGTGAAAAAGTCATCGGTCTTTCTACCAGAGCAATCCAGGGCGAGGACTGTATTCGTGATGTGTTTGATACAGATAAAGAGATTGATGCAAAAGAAAGAGAAATCGAAAATCTCTGTATGCGCCTTCTGCTCCATCAGCAGCCCGTTGCCGGAGATCTGAGACAGATTTCAGCTGCTCTTAAAATGATCTCAGATATGGAACGAATTGGCGATCAGGCGGCAGATATTGCGGATCTTTCTAAATTTATTGAAGATAACAACATAGAAATCCCGAAGCTGATCAGCCAGATGGCAGATATGACGGTAAAAATGGTCAGTGAAAGTATTGACGCTTTTGTAAAAGCAGACCTTGCATTATGCCGTCAGGTTATTGATAATGATGATAAGGTAGATGATGCCTTTAATCAGGTAAAAGAAGAACTGGCACAGATGATGTATCAGAATCTTGACGCAAAAGCAGGCCTTGATCTTCTGATGACTGCCAAATATATGGAACGTATCGGTGATCATGCTGTAAATATTGCAGAATGGGTGGAATACTCGATTACAGGTGTACACCGAAATAATGAGCACCAAATGGGAGGCAAGTGATTTGACAAAAAAAATCTTCAAATCAACTGTACTGGTTGCGACAACTGTACTGATATGCGGAATTGCCCTTGCAATGGCAATTCTGTATCAGTATTTTGGAAAAGAAATGAACATGGAACTGAAGAAAGAAGCCTCTTATCTGGCATACGGGGTTGAACTTCAGGGAACGGAGTACCTGCAGAAAATAAAGAACAGTGATGCCAGAATTACCTATATTGATAAAGATGGAACTGTTTTGTATGACAATCAGGCAGATGCTCTGAAGATGGAAAACCACAGCAACAGAGAAGAATTTCAGGAAGCCCAGGAAAGTGGAAGCGGATTTTCAGACAGAATTTCAGATACCTTATCTGAAAGAACTGTCTATTATGCGTTAAGATTATCAGATAATTCTGTTCTGCGGGTTGCAAGTACACAGAGTTCTATACTTGCATTGACTCTTCAGCTTCTTCCGCCATTCCTTGGAATCATGATCATAATGATTATTTTTGCCGGATTAATTTCGTCAAAATCCGCCAGAAGGTTAGTTGAGCCTATCAATGCTCTGAATCTTGATCAGCCGGAGCAGAATGATGGATATGAAGAGATTGGTCCTCTTCTCAGCAGAATATATAAGCAGAAATGTCAGATCAGTGCACAGCTTGAAAATGCACGACGTAATCAGGAAGAATTTACGATCATCACAGAAAACATGCAGGAAGGTCTTCTTGTAATTGATGCCTATACGATGATCCTTTCAGGAAATTCCAGTGTCTGGAAAATGTTCCAGATGAAGGAACCAAAAACCGGAGAAAGTGTATATTCTCTGGATCGTAATGAAGATTTTCGTAAAGTGATCGAACATGTTCTGGCCGGCCAGCACGGAAGTGCACTTCTGAAGCTGGACGGTGAATTTGTTCAGATGATTGCCAATCCTGTTTTCAGAGAGACAAAGGTAGTTGGTGCAGTACTTCTTCTTGTAAATGAGACTGAAAAAATAGAAAGAGAAAATCTGCGCAGGGAATTCTCGGCAAATGTGTCTCATGAACTGAAAACACCGCTTACATCTATTTCCGGATTTGCAGAGATCATTCAGGATGGATTTGTGAAAGATGAAGATATCAAAAAGTTTGCAGGGCGGATTTACAAAGAAGCACAGCGGCTGATCCAGCTGGTCGAGGATACGATCAAAGTATCCCAGCTGGACGAAGGGGCCAATCCCTATGAATGGGAGCAGGTAGACTTGTACGGTGTGGTAAAAGATGTATGCAATAATCTAAAAGGTATTGCCGAGAAGAAAAATGTTCATCTCTTCATAGACGGAAAACCACTTGTATTTCACACTGTCCGCCCTATTCTTGAAGAAGTGATCTATAATCTCTGTGATAACGGAATCAAATATAATCACGAGGACGGTACAGTAAGCATTCATTTCCAGGATATGGGAGATAAGGTACAGCTGACTGTAAAAGACAACGGAATCGGAATTCCGAGAGAAGACAGTAACAGAGTTTTTGAAAGATTTTACAGGGTGGATAAAAGCCATTCAAAGGAAATCGGAGGAACCGGCCTTGGACTGTCTATTGTAAAACATGGAGTGACTTTCCTTGGAGGTACGCTGAATATGATCAGTGAACTGGGAAAAGGAACAGAAATCACCATGGTATTTCCGAAAGAAAAGAATAGAGAATCGAGTAGGAGGCGGTGACTAACCGCCGTCCTCTCACACCACCGTGCGTACCGTTCGGTACACGGCGGTTTCAAT
>CAKRLX010000032.1 GCA_934359835.1 uncultured Blautia sp. | reverse complement strand
GCTCTGTATGCGAAAGGAATGACCACACGACAGATTTCAGAAATGATAGAGGATATTTATGGTTTTGAAGTAAGTGAGGGAATGGTATCTGATATCACAGACAAGCTCCTTCCAAAGGATTGTTTTACTCATCCTGATACCTCTCTCTGCAAAATTCCAACTGTCCATCATCAACAAACTTCTTTTTCTTCCGGCTTATCTTATTGCCCTGCTGTTTTAGCCTATCCACACGTGTTTTCTGGTTAAAACTCGCCATATAATCATCGTCAACCTCTGGCGGTACTTTCAGAAAATATTCTTCCGGAAGCGCCATTCCAGTCTGTTCACACAGCTCTGCAATATTTCTTTTGTAAGAAATAATATGATTTCTGGTCAGATTCAGATTACAGCCATCTGGCCAGAACGGATCGTTGCATCCGTTTTCATTGATATAGTTCCACTCAGCACGCTCACGGATTATTTGTATACAGAGCTGTTTCAATTGTTGTTCTGGTGTATTCTTTTTCATCTTTTCACCCCCCGGTATACCCTTGCCCCGGCCGGAGGCTGGCTCCTTTCTACTTATTTCTATGACCCCTTCATTACGAGTGAAGGGGGCTCTTACCTCATCGTTCTCCTGTTAAACTGTCTCAGCATGGCTTCCCGCCAGTTTTCTTTGTGTTTTTCACAAGTATCATCATCACGGATCAGGATCCCTTTGCGGTCGCAGAGTCCATCATCGTCCCTCCTAAAGATAATTCTTTCCAAAAATCTCTATAAACTGCTGCCTTGTGTGTTCTTTTTCATACTCTCTCTGGCCAATTCTGTGTAAAAGATTCATGGTTTCCGGATATCGGTGTACTGCCATCGATCCCATGGTATGGTGATCCGGGCAGAGATATACTTTCAGGCCATTTTCCTCGGAATGTTTCCTGTTTGGTCCTCCAAATATATGATGTTCATCTATGAACCGATGTTTCCGGTAATTCCTGTCCAGCATCATGCAAAGGTAACATCTTCCGTCTTTCTCCTGTATGATACTTTTGGGGTGTTTCATACGTTTCTTCTTTTTCTTCTGTACTTTGGGATACATTAAACACATACTTTTCTCCTTTCCGGGAGGTGTACAGGCACCTCCCTTTTGTTGTATATGGATTTTAGTTACACCCGTTAATCATTCCATCTTATATGAATCTTGAATCCCAGCCTTTCCTCAATCGCTTTACAGTAATCTTCCCAGGTGGCAAAGTCATTTTTCAGATACTCTGCGCCCTCATTCATTTTATCCATGAACTGCTGGCATCTTTTTTTGCCCCCCCATAAATCGCTCAGACAAGCAATAGAAAGTATTGTGTATGTATCCAGGACCATGTCTTTTATCTTCGCACTGGCTGCATTCAATTCCTGTCTGGTAACATCGAGGCTGATCCCTGTTCTCTGTCGAAACTTAATCTCTTTTTCCAGTTCTTCAATCCCTTTATCTTTTACCAGCCGGAGGGCAAATTCCATTCCCTCTGTACGGCCCTGCATATATTGATCTACTTTGCTCATAATTTTCTCCCTTCGCGGACACGTTTTTTCTGTGAAAGCTTTCTGTGCCGCGGGATTTTTTTTCAAAAATCGCGGACAAAATCAAAATTTTGTTTGCGGTTTTTGCTTTTTCACAGGCAAAAAGCTTGATTTCTTTCAGCGGGAACGTGTCTTTCATCTTTTTATCCACATTTTCATGTTGAAAGTCCCACAAACGTTGATTTCTTTCAGCGCGGCGGGTTTTCCATATACATTTCCATAGGCTCCACTTTGAAGCGGACTGCGTGGGGTCTCATAAGCGCTTCCAACTGCTGCCACAGGTCTGCATTTTTCACTTCTTTTTTGTTCTGGCGCTTCCACCCGTCATCTTTCCATCTGGCCAGTTTCCCATGACCGCTGGTCAGGTAATAACTGTCTGTGTGGATCGTTATCATGGCCGGTTTTTTCATTCTTTTCAGTGACGCAATGGCGCATGCCATGATAAGCCGGTTTCCGGAAATACCCTTTACATATTCCCACTGATCCAGAGTCTTACCGTCACACACCAGTATGTACCGGTACCAGGCTTCTTTCTGCCTTCCCGGTGATTTCGCTGACGTGATCAGGAATATATGTACCTGTTTCATTTAAATCCTCCTGTTCACTTTTATCCTCGCCATCACATAACGGCGGTATTTGTACCCGGTCACCGGATTGATACCTTCATGAATGGATACAATGTAGTATCCTTTGCGGGGTTTCACTTCTTTCTTCCAGTATGTCAGTTTATCCACATGCGGCTCTTTCAGGGGCATGTTCCGGCTTGTATTGTAGCTGGATTCTTTCAGGCGGGGTTTTCCCAGAGTACCGTCTTTCTTTTCTTCTCTGGTATGTTCGTCTTTTGTCATGTAGGCGGCCAGTTTCGTAAAATCCTCATCATAGATTTTCGGGTCGTTCCGGATCTCCACGGAATAGGTACCTCCCTTTGTCCAGGCTTTCTGCATGATGCTGGCCGTATCACCGATCTCATTCACTACAAAATGGATATGCCAAGCTCCCTTTGTGCCTCTTTCGATATTGCGGATCCAAAAAAGTTCATATCCTCTTTTCTTATATTCAGCCCTCACCTTCCTGATAGCCTTTTGGAAATCTTTCAAAGCTGCTGCCATATCAGGTGGACGGATCCCCATGGCATAGGTCCATGTCCCGAAGCAGTCTCCTGGTGTGAAGTATTCCAACAGCCTGTGTCTGCACCGCATGGCTTTGTTCTGTGCATTCACCAGACGCATCTGTTCCTTTGTGGGCTTCTTCTTTTTTATCCTTGTTTTTCCGGGTGCACCATAATTCCCATCATGGTGTTCCCTGATCTCTATGATCATCTTTTTCCGGAAGCTGTATTCTTCTCTCTTTACCATAGCGTATGTCCTAACTTTAATATTTTAATCAAGTCCTAATACGGCGGTTTTCCCCCGTTTTTCGGTAAAAGAAATTACAGGATTTCTCCTGTAATCTCTTGACGCTATGCCCTCCAGATGCTATCATAATAATGTATTATTATTGTCGTGAGGACATAACCCGGCCCGTGTATTCCCGTACACGGGTCACCTTTTTTGTTTTAAAAGTTCTCTTAACTCTTTCGGTGTCCCTAGGTCTTCATATTCCCCTAAAAGGTTGGCAACTTCACCAAATACATTTAATTCTTCCTGCTGCCATTCCATGCGGATCGTCTTCTGGGTACACATGGGGATCCTGTAGGATCCGTTGGGATTCTTTCTTGTCAGTCTCATTTATCTACTCCTGTCAGTGTTTTTATTTCTTCAAGAAATCTCTTCTTTGATTTCTGGCTCTGAAATTCGTATGCCTGCCCTTCCCTGCAGGAACGGTTTACGTAGTATCCTGTCCTGTTCAGAAGATTTTTGGCCCTCTTTTTCTTTGTCGTATGATGTGCACATGAGTCTTCCAGAATCCTTCTGGCTTCGTTGATCACATTCCAGAGTGCCCGGTTCTCAATTTCCAGTCTGATCAGTTCGTCCACGCTTTCCACCTCCTTGCTATGTACACTATTCCAATCAGTGCCAGTGCCCCGGCAATCTGACCGCCCACATTGTCCCAGATCCAGAACGGAAGATAACTTGCACAGCCTCCGATCAGGATTGAATCAATTGAATCTCTCATGCTTGTCCCTCCCTGCTGCCCTTATCCGGCAGCCTTTCTCTCATAGTTCATTGCCTGAAGTGCGTTTTCCACACGTTCCCGAATAATCTCAGATGCTTTTGCACCTGATACCTCTTCTTTTACACCATTAACCTGTATTCTGGTGATGAACTCTATCTTCTTCACAGCCTCACCTCCCTGTGATATGGTATGAAATGTACTTGTCTGTGGTTCCTATGCTGATTTTTGTTGATTTTCTCCAACAGATTGACTTTTCGTCATTACTCCCCTATTCTTTTCTTACAGGACACTGCCATGTCCGAGTAAAACGAAAGGAGTATGGCTTATGAATCTTGAATTAACAGGTAAAGAAACCGTTTATCTTTATGGAATGTTAAAAAGAAGTCTTGCTGAACTCGAAGCTTCTAAAACAGCAGTCTCTGTAAAAACTGATATAAAATATCATCAGCTTTTAATCAAAAAGTTGGAAGCTTCTGCACCAAGATTAAAAAATCTTCCAATTGATTAACCTTATGGCTCTGCTCCACGCAGAGCTTTTTCCATTTCTTCAATCCATTCATCAGCCGGAACAAACTCAGAAATACTGATTTTGTATTTTTTCTTTTTAATCTGCACTATATTGAAGTATTCTTTTCTTCCTCTCAGGAATAAAAGAAGCAGTATTTTTTTCAATTACTCGCCTCCTTCTGGTCTGGCTTGACTGCTCATTGTTTTCTTGTATTGAACCCTGTATACTTTAGGTAACTTCAACGAAAGGAGATCTTCATGACCATTACCAAACATTCTTTAAAAATTCTTCGATACATATATCATCGAAAATCTGTCTCATATTCAAAATTGAATATGAAATTTGATGGTATTGACGAAATACTTGACAGCCTTGTCCGAAGTCATTATGTTGTCCAAATCGGCGGAAGCACCAATGAATATGGCGAACCTGTTCCATTTCGTGAAGACACGCTCTTTAAACTTGATGAGCTCGGCACCGCCGAAGTCGAAAGTAAGCAATGGTTCAATCTGCAGTTTGTTTTGCTACAACTTGTCCTTCCTATCGTCATTGCAATCATTACAACTCTGATTACAATATTCCTAACAGTACTGCTATCCCCATCCCTATGAAACTTCCTATAATACCGCCAATGATGGGGATTGCGGCATCTTCAAGAAAGAACTTTATTTTGTCTATCATCTCTACGCTCCTTTCTTCTGATATGACAAAAATATTAACTTTCTACCACTTTGCTCCTATCTTTTTCTTACAGGGCACTGCCATGTCCAAGTTTGAATGAAAGGAGTAATAATATGGAACCAAAATCAATAAATATAAATGGTTATGATACTTGCTTTACTGAGTGCGAAGATTCTGCCGAAAAGTATCTTTTAATTGCCGTTCCGCCTAATGCTGACAAAAACATTTCTGATATCGCCGGTACATTTGTGAATAACCATTTAATCAAAATGATTGACTATGCTACTACAGATGACATACGATTCATCAAGGCTTATTATTAAGCACAACATCTATTCGGTTGCACTCTACCGGCACATCTGTTGACGAAGCAAATAATCTTTGCAATGGCCAGCCTTCAGGTCCCGGTAGAGTTACGATTGTAGGTGTGTCAACATCCTGTCCGTTAATTTTTAATATTCCTTTATCTATATCTACTTCAAAGGATCTAATTTCTCTCACCCCTCTCACCCCCTTACGCTGATTCCTTCCTGTCTGAATCAGTTGCAAATAAGTAATCTAGTGTCTTGTCTGGGAAAAACTCATTCTTGATTTTTGTACACTCTTTTAAGGAAATTGGACTCTTTCCATTTAACTTAAACGAAAGTGTTGTAGGTGTTACACCTAGTAAAGATGCGATGCAAGATTGTGTTATTCTACATCTTGCTATTTCTGCTTCTAAGTTCGGAAACACTTTCTCACCTCATTTTTTCGAAAATTCGTGATTGAATTTTAAAGTATATACGAATATTCGTGAATATCAATACTAATTTTTCGATTTTTCGAGATTTATTATTGTTTCAGCATATATTTATATTGATTTTTCGAGATTATGGTGTTATTATCAACTTAGCCACATATTGAATAGAGAGGAGGCTAATCACAAATGCAAGAACTTGAAGCCAGTATTAAAGCTTTGATTATAGAAAGATACGGAAGTCTTAAGAAATTTTCTGAGACTATCAATATGCCTTGGACAACGCTAGACAGCATTCTAAAACGTGGAATGGCAAATTCTAATATTACTAATGTGTTAAAAATCACTCGAGAGCTAGGCATAGATGCCGAAAAGATAGTTGATGGTGAAATATGCTTTACAGAAGAAAAAGAGCCGCTTACTATAGCAGCTCACTTTGATGGGGATGAATATACAGAGGATGAACTGGATGAAATTCGCCAGTTCGCAGAATTTGTTAAGAATAAAAGAAAATAAAATAATTGGGTGTATATATTATGGCATTAATAAAATGTTCTGAATGTGGCAAGGAATTTTCTGATAAAGCTTTAGCATGTCCAAATTGTGGGTGTCCAACCAGTGAAATGGTTAAATCCCCAATTGTAGAAGATCAAGAAGATAATTTGGATGCTATATGGAAGACTGTTCCTGAAAAAAACAACTCATCAGTCAAACCACATATCACTCAAAAAGTAAGTGCTGTTAAAATTGATGAAGTTAATCGTATGTTTCAAATTCATGGTTCAATTCCTAACAATGGCAAGAAAAGCAGCCTTCTCGGAAAGTCCTTCAAAGGTTTAATGGCTGTAAGCACAATGGGGATGTCTGTGGCTGCCGAAAAATTAATTACTGGCGGAAAAACTCGAGTCGGTTCTAATACTTGGTATCCTTTCTCCGATCTTGTCAGTTACGATTTTTTAGAGGATGATTCACTTATTACAAGTGGTGGCGTAGGACAGGCCTTGATTGGTGGTGCTTTGTTCGGTGGTGCAGGTTCAATTGCAGGTGCAATAACTGGTAAACGTGTGCAGAAAAAACGTATTGATTCATTACATATTAAGGTTACATTAAACAATTTTGATACACCATGCATACTAATTCCATTAATTACAAAACCTACAAAAACCAATAGTAAAGAATATCAGATTGCTTTCCAAGAAGCACACAAAATCTTATCGGTTTTGGATGTAATATCTCATAATCAATAGTAGTCTAAAAAAATCGGGGTGATTATGTGACTTACGAAGAATTACAAGACCATGCCTACATGGACGGTATAGATGTGGTAGAACGTCGTTTCAAGAGTAACAATATCAAAGGTTTATATTGCAATGGGGTGATTGCCGTAAACAAAGACATCGAAACACAAGCCCAAAAATCCTGTGTACTTGCTGAGGAAATCGGTCACCACTGCACCAGCTCCGGTGATATTCTGGATCAGACCGACATCATGAACCGAAAGCAGGAATATCGTGCCAGGTTGTATGGATATAATCTCAAGATTGGTTTAACCGGCCTGATCAGAGCATATGAAGCTGGCTGCAGGAATCTTTTTGAGATGGCTGAGTTTCTGGATTGTACAGAAGAATACCTGAGAGAAGCTATACAGTGTTACAGATCTAAGTATGGTATATGTGTTGCTGTTGATAATTATATAATATACTTCGAACCATTTGCTGTGATGAAGATGATTGCGGTTGAATGAACGCAAAGAACATTTTATATGCTGCGTGTCCGATTTGGCACGCAGTACTTTGACAATATAATATACTTACCCAGGAAGCCAGGGGACGTGCTCTCATCTGATCTGAGCCTTACAGAAAGGGTGATTATTATGAATACATATGAAGAATTGCAAATTATACTCACAACTGCTTTACTAATCGTTGCAATTTTGACTTATACACATAAGAAATAGCCGTCCTGCTCTCTGGTAAAGTTTAGGAACGGCTATCTCTGTGATAACTAAGTATTAAATTCGCCAGGTCGGGTGATGGCACTCACCTTCTGACTTCCTTGTTAAGTATATTATATGGCACGCTGAAATATTTGTCAATTTGCTTTTAACCTGTCTTAGCTTTTTTCGGAAGGAAAAATGTATTTATGGATAACGAAGAATTTTTGGTCTGAACATTTTGTTGAAATCAACAAAACGTCCCCTGTTCCTAATGGTGGAGCAAGAAACAATTCAAACAAGATGAAAATAATCTAATATAAGTGGTAAAAAACTACTTAAAACATGTAAAAAAATACCTTTTAAAATTTGCAATATTTATATCACTGTAGTAATATACTTGTACGGAGAGAACCATATTGATTATGGTTGAAAGGCACTCGTGCAAGTAATTGCTCGGGTGTCTTTTACTTTTTATGTTAATATATAAAAAATCGCCCCAGTGTTGGCGCACCGGGACGATTCATATCTCCGAAGAGACACTATTCAAGCAAAGATATTGTATCATCTTCGGAGCAGGCGCACAACCAGAACGTTTGTGTGGCTGTTATTTTTGTACCCAATTTAACATATTTTATAAAACCGAGGTGATATTATGAGTGATCGTATCGGAGCTTTATATATCCGAGTCTCGACAGAAGATCAGGCAGAACTTTCTCCTGATGCCCAGAAACGCCTGCTGCTGGATTTTGCCCAGAAGAATCACATCATCATTTCCAATGAATTTATTTTTTCTGAGAGTGTTTCCGGCCGGCATGTACAGAAGCGTCCGGAGTTTCAGCGTATGATCGCAATCGCAAAGCAGCCTTCACACCCTATTGATGTGATACTGGTCTGGAAATACTCCAGATTCGCCCGTAATCAGGAGGAATCCATTGTATACAAGAGTATGCTCAAGAAAGATAACGTGGACGTTATCAGCGTATCTGAGCCGCTTATAGACGGTCCTTTTGGTTCCCTGATCGAGCGTATCATTGAGTGGATGGACGAATACTACTCTATCCGTCTTTCCGGTGAGGTTCTGCGAGGAATGAAAGAAAAAGCTCTGCAGCACGGCTACCAGACTACTCCATGCCTTGGATATGAGGCTGTAGGCCACGGAAAACCCTTCCAGATCAACGAAGCTGAGTATGCCATGGTATCTTATATCATGGACCTGTATGATAATCAGAATATAGATGAGACTGCCATAGCAAGACGGTGTAATGATCTGGGATACCGTACAAAGCGCGGAAATTGTTTCGAACGAAGAACCATTGACAGGATCCTGCAAAATCCCTTTTACTGCGGAATCGTGTCCTGGAATGGTGTGGAATTTGACGGAGCTCATGAAGTCCGCCTGTCCAAAGACCGTTTCCAGAAACGTCAGAAGCTGATTGCTTCCAGACGGCGGCCTGTAAAAGCCAGAAATGTGTCCACCTGTAAGCACTGGCTGTCCGGGCTTCTGAAATGTTCTGTATGCGGTGCTACCCTCTCTTACACCGGAAACGGCAAATGTCCATATTTTCAGTGCTGGAAATATGCCAAAGGATTCCACAAGACTTCTGTAGCCCTTTCCGTAAAGAAGGCAGAAGAAGCTGTGATCACATACTTTGATCAGGTTCTTGCCGGTGCTGATTTTACATATGTACGCAAAGAACAGCCTTCCGATAAAGATAATACTGCTGCCATTGAGCAGCTTCAGCGGGAACTGGCCAAACTTTCCACCAGAGAAAGCAGGATCCATGATGCATATGAAAGTGGGATTGATACACTGGAAGAATATAAATCCAATAAAGACCGGCTGATCAGCAACCGGCTTCAGCTGGAAAATGAACTTGAAAACCTTTTGCAGATGCAAAAAGAAAAAGAACTGAACAAAGAAGAGGTTCTTCAGGAGATAAAATCAGTGAATGATATCCTGAAGAATCCTGATGTTGGGTACGAGGAAAAAGGAAACCTGATACGTACAATTCTTGACCAGATCGTTTACGACAAGGAATCTGGCAAAATGTACTTCGACATTATCGTATCATAATTTGAGGTCCTTTTTCCTCTCCCAAATCGGCGCAAACCAGCATAAACACTGTGTTTGTGGTACTATTATAGGGTATTGCACTCTGGTGGCCCGGATGGTGAAATTGGGGCTTCCATGCGCTATCTTTCCCAGCGTTTTGCAATGCCTGACAAAATGTCCGCTGCAGTATTAACAGATGTAGGTACTGAAGAGCTTGCACACCTGGAAATGGTATCCACCATCGTCCACCAGCTGACCAGAAATCTTTCTATGGAAGAAATTGAAAAAAGCGGTTTTGGCCCGTATTATATTGATCATACTGTAGGAATCTGGCCCCAGGCAGCAGGTGGTGTTCCTTTTAATGCCTGTGAATTTCAAAGCAAAGGCGACCCGATCACCGATTTGTTTGAAGATCTTGCAGCAGAACAAAAAGCACGCTCCACTTACGACAATATTCTCCGTGTTGTAAGGGATATACCCGAGGTTGCTGACCCAATCCGCTTCCTGCGGGCGCGTGAGATCGTACACTTTCAGCGTTTCGGTGAAGCACTCCGTTCTCTTCAGGAACAGCTGGAAGCCAAGAACTTTTATGCTTTCAATCCCAGTTTTGATAATCCATGTGAAGCTTCCTGCAAAAAAGCCTGAAATAACAAGCTCCCCGGCTCATTCCGGGGAGTTTGTTATGCAACATATTTTTTTAATTTTCGTGATAATACATACGCAAAAGTGATTTTAACAAGATCCGGAATAATAAACGGAATTACGCACCAGCCCAAAACTGCTGCCAGCCCTACAGCTCCGTTTGCCCTGCTGTAAACAATCATAAACCAGGCAGTTCCAAATGCATAACATACAATCAGACCAATAATCATGGATATAACCTGTATCACTGATCTTTTTCCGGGAATTTTTTCCATCAGCCACATTACAAGAGCTGAAAAAAGAAATCCAATAATATATCCTCCTGTTGTCCCGACAAGGATTCCGACACCCCCCGTAAATCCTGAAAATACAGGAACTCCTATTGCACCAAGAATAATGTAAACCAGAACTGCAAGAGTTCCTCTTTTTCCTCCAAGGATTCCAACTGCAATAAACACTCCAAAAGTCTGCAGTGTAAATGGTACTGTTGTCGGGATAGATATCCATGAACAGATAGCCATAATCACGGCAAATACTGCAATATAAACAATATCATATGTCTTACTTCTTGTTACTGTCACTGTACTCATCTTTCTCCTCCTTACAGTTGTGCCTGTCGTTTGAACGATAATTTTGAATACTTTTATTTTCATGCACTACTGTTTTATGGGATAAAATTTACCACAGCGGCTTCAAATTGTCAACTTTTTGTATATTTATGGTTTACATTTCGCTTTTCTGATGAACATATACCTCCATCTGATTATACGGAATACTGATTCCGCTGGCATCAAATCTTTCTTTTATTTTTTCATTCAGCCTCCATCTGGTTGACCAGTACTTTTCCGTTGCAACCCACACACGAAGTCCCATAATTACTGCACTGTCCCCAAGTTCATCCACAAAAACAACCATCTCTCCTGCATCGCTTTTTGTATCCGGATCCTCTTTCAGAATATCTTCCAGAATTCTTTTCGCCCTGTGTATATCTGACTCATAGGAAATTCCGACTTTGATCTCCAGTTTACGGTTTTCTTTCGCTGTAACATTAATTATCGTACTGTTTGACAAAGTTCCATTGGGAACTACTATTTTTTTGTTATCAATACTCAGAAGTGTTGTATAACAGATTTCGATTTTGGCAACAGTTCCCTCGCATCCATTAGACTGATCCTGTATAATATAATCTCCAACCACAAATGGTTTAAAAAGAAGCAGAAGCACGCCGCCCGCAAGATTGGCAAGTCCTCCCTGTAATGCAAGACCCACTGTCACACCGGCAGTACCAAGAAGCGCCGCCACTGAGGACTCTTTCACACCAAGACTTATCGCAATATTAAAAATCAACAGAAGATACAGGACTGCTTTTCCCAGAGATCCTGCAAATTGAACCACACCTGCATCCACATTTGCACGCTCCAGTGATCTTTTCATGATCTTCAGAAGCCACTGTATTACCTTTCTTCCAACAAAGAAAACAATTACTGCCATTACGACCTTAAGACAAAAACCTGTGATAGCCGGAATCTGATTTGAAAGGTACTGTTTAAAATCCAGAATATTTTCAAGATTTTCCCGTATTCCATCTATTCCCATGCTTTCAAGGCTCTGGTCAACCTTATCAACTGTCTCACTGACTGAACTCATTGATGCACCTCCTGACATATATTCTGCCGTATTGGAACAAATTATCTGTAACCTGTATTTTTCAGTATAACATATGTATATTTTCCTATCAAAAACAATTTTGTATATTTCTTTTCATATTACACAGTGCTATAATAATAGCGTTTATATTATTACATTCATTACACTGGAGGATATTATGCATATCATAATTGTTGGATGCGGCAAAGTCGGCCGCACTCTTGCAGAACAGCTTCAGGAAGAAGAAACTGATCTGACTTTAATTGATACAAACGCAGATACTATTGACGATCTTACAGAAGACATTGATGCAATGGGAATCGTCGGAAACGGTGCCAGTATTAATACTCTTCTGGAAGCAGGCGTTAATTCAGCTGACATACTGATCGCAGTCACGGCTTCAGATGAACTGAATCTTCTTTGTTGCCTTATTGCACAAAAAACGGGACACTGCCAGACTATTGCACGTGTCCGTAATCCTATTTACAGTAAGGAAATCGGTTTTATCAAAGAACGTCTTGGAATTTCCATGATCATCAACCCGGAACTGACTGCTGCAAGAGAGATTTCCCGCCTGCTGCGCTTCCCGGCTGCAATTAAAATTGATCCATTTTCCAGAGGTAGAGTTGAACTTCTTAAATTTAAAGTTCTTCCTGAATTTGGTCTGGATGGTATGTCCGTTTCCCAGATTAGAGATAAACACAAATGTGACATCCTGTTCTGTGCGATTGAGAGCAAAAACAACCTGTCTATTCCTGGTGGAGATCATCTGATTCACAATGGTGATTTTGTTTCCATTATTGCCTCTCCTCAGAATACTGCACAGTTCTTCAAAAAAATCGGTCTCAAAACTCATCAGGTACGAAATACTCTGATAATTGGGGGCGGAACTATTTCTTATTACCTTGCCAAAGCTCTTTCAGATCTGCGGATCAATGTTAAGATAATCGAAAAAAATAAAGAGCGCTGTGAACAGCTCAGCGATATGCTGCCAAATACCACGATCATCAATGGTGACGGTACAGAACGTTCTCTACTTATTGAAGAAGGACTTTCGACTGCTGAATCTTTTGTCACTCTTACAAACATGGACGAAGAAAATATTTTTCTGTCACTGTTTGCCAAAAGCGTCACTTCAGCCAAACTTGTTGCAAAAGTAAACCGTCTTCCATATAAAGATGTTATTGACGAATTAGACATTGGAAGCGTTATTTACCCTAAATATATAACTTCCGACTCTATTCTCCGTTACGTACGTGCCATGCAGAATACTATTGGCAGCAACGTGGAAACGCTTTATCATGTTCTGGATAATCAGGCAGAAGCACTTGAATTTGTTATCCGAGACAACTCTCCAGTTGTCGGTGTGCCGCTTGCACAGCTTAATCTGAAACGCAATCTTCTCGTATGCTGTCTGACCCGCCAGGGTACAGTACGTATCCCAAGAGGACAGGATTCCATCCAGATCGGGGATAATGTCATCATTGTTACTACCAACAAGGGACTTCGCGATATCCGCGATATTCTTGCATAGGAGAGGGAATTGTCATGAATTTTCGAATTATTTCCTATATTATTGGATGGGTTTGTAATTTTCAGGCTGTATTCATGTTACTGCCCTGTGTAACAGCAATGGTCTATATGGAAAACGACTTTTTTGCTTTCCTGCTTTCCATGGGTATCTGTCTTACAATCGGATTACCACTTACAGTCATAAAACCGCGTAACAAAGTTTTCTACATCAAAGACGGCTGTGTTGCTGTTGCCCTCAGCTGGATTGCAATGTGCGTAACAGGATCTCTTCCGTTCCTGTTTACAAACAGTATCGCTCATCCTATTGACGCACTTTTTGAAACAGTTTCCGGTTTTACGACCACAGGATCCAGTATTCTGACTGATGTAGAGGTCCTTCCTCACTGTATACTTATCTGGAGAAGTTTCACTCACTGGATTGGCGGAATGGGTGTTCTCGTATTTCTTCTTTCACTGCTGCCGCTGGCCGGTGGTTATCACATGAATCTTATGAAAGCAGAAAGCCCGGGACCATCTGTAAGTAAACTTGTTCCAAAAGTACAGAGCACAGCAAAAATTCTTTATACTATTTACATTGCTATGACTGTAATCCAGATGATTTTTCTTCTGATCGGAAATGTACCTCTTTTTGATACTTTATGTATCGCTTTCGGTACTGCCGGCACCGGTGGATTTGGAATAAAAAATGACAGTATGGGAAGCTACAGTTCATATTGCCAGATAGTTACAACTGTTTTTATGATTTTGTTCGGTGTTAATTTTTCAGTTTATTACCTGGTTATCACAAAAAAAATTAAACAGGCTCTTAAATTTGAAGAAATTCGCTATTACTTTGGAATTATTGCGGCTGCCATTATCCTTATCACTATCAACACCACACACCTTTTTGCAAATGTTGGTGAGGCAATACGTCAGTCAGCATTCCAGGTTGGTTCAATTATCACAACTACAGGTTTTTCCAGTACTGATTTCAATCAATGGCCCGCACTGTCCAAAACAATTCTTGTATTGCTGATGTTTGTAGGCGCCTGCGCAGGAAGCACGGGCGGTGGAATCAAAGTATCCAGATTCCTGATTCTCTGTAAAGCAGCAAAAAAGGAACTGCAGCTGTATCTTCACCCAAATGCAGTCAAAAAGATCAAGATGGATGACAAAACAATCACACATGATGTTCTGAGATCCACAAATATTTTTCTTACATTATATATTCTGATTTTTGCAGTGTCCGTCCTGATCGTATCTCTTGACAATTTTGATCTGATCACAAACTTTACTGCCGTCGCCGCAACATTGAACAATATCGGTCCTGGTCTTGAAATCGTAGGTCCTATGGGTAACTTCAGTTCCTTCTCCTATCTTTCCAAATCAGTTCTGATTTTTGATATGCTTGCCGGCCGACTGGAAATCTTTCCTTTAATTCTCCTGTTTTTCAAGGGAACCTGGAAAAAATTCTGATGATAAAACTCCCTTCGCATATATCAAAAAATGCAGAGGGAGTTTTCTGATTTTTATATAATAATTATTTTTTTCTGTTTTCTTCACATTTTTTTCAAAAGCTCATCACAGTTTCTTCACATTTATTGGTTATATTATTAAACATAGAAGGCGATATGCTTTCTATAATATTTTTCTTTTTCATACGCGCCGGTACGAGAGTACCGGCCTCCTTCCATTTCAGGGACTTTTTTCATATTATCTTTAATCAAATAAATATTCAGTACAAAAAAAACACTTCGTTCGACATATATTATCTGTCTGTACGAAGTGTTTTTATTTTACTGGGCTGTTGAACTCAGATTATCACTGATAGTCTGCCAGATACTGCTGTTTTCAAATCCAAGTTTCCATTCTGCCACACCAGCAAGATTGTACTTGGAAATCAGTTTTACTTTTTCTGCTATTGAAGAGGCATCTTCCAACCAGATCTGATAGGTAGAACCATCACTGCTCTCAAAAGTTGCATAATTCTGTCCTACACTGCCATCCCACACTGCTTCTGCACCATAATCAACAAGCGTCTGCTGTGCTTCATCCATACCAATTGCCTCACTTGTCAGAGCACCTCCTGTTGTCTTCCACAGCCTTGTATAAAACGGAATGGCAAGAACTGTTCTCTGTGCCGAAACTTCTGCCAGAGTATCCTGCACCCCTTTCTCCACCCACGGAAGAGACGCTACCGAGCCTGCCTCTGAACCTACATAATGCTCATCATATCCCATAATGATTACATAATCTACAACCAGTCCCTGCTCCTTACGATCGTAATGACTTGTAAAATCCTCCGGAACCGGATTGTCCACAGAAAGAACAAGATTATTTTTATGGCATTCAATAGAAAGCTCTCTCAGAAATTCAAGGAAATGCGGACCCGCATCCTCGCTGAGTGACTCAAAATCCACATTAATTCCATCAAGTCCAACACCTGCAGCCGCCTGTATCAGCTGCGAAATGATATTCTGTCGTGAAGAAAGCTGTGACAGCGTATCTGTTGTACTGACATCTGCCGTAAAGTTATCAATCAGACCCCATACTTTAAGTCCTCTTTCATGTGCCAGATTTACGTAATCCGAAGATGCAATACTTACAATATTTCCAGCTGTATCCTGCAGGTAAAACCAGGTAGGTGAAATAACATTCATCCCACTGACATTTGCAATAGTATCAGCCAGATATGCATTTGCATCCTGAGAAGTAACCTGATGCCAGCCAATATTTACTTTGGCGTCCATTGTAAGATATGAATATTCTTCTCTCTGGAAATCTCTCTCAAAATCTTTTGTCTCCGGATCAGATATATCTTCTTTCTGGATATAACCAATATATCCATCCATCGTAGATACCTGAACCCATTCTTCCAGTGCCTGCATATAAATAACTGTATCACCCTTATTTACATCTGTAAGTATTGGTGATTTAATTCCTCCACGAAAACGTATACAGGAATTTTTCTGAACAGAAGCAACATTCACCCCTGTAAATTCATGCTGTATAACAATCCTGGACGGGTTTTCATACGTATAGATATCCATATCTGTATATTTTTGTACAAAAGCCAGACTGAGATAAACAGTACCATCTTTCAGCCATACATCTCCGCTTCCATCCGTTGATGCAGGATACTTCTGAAGTTCCGATGGTGTTGCATACAGTATCTGCTGATTAGCACTGTCCCAGTAATATCTCTGATTCAGATAAGAATCAACCATATCCAGTGGCAGATAAAACTGATCGCCAGAAGTAACAGCACGCTCCTGCATGATATCTGTACCAAGTACCACAACTGCCTCTCCCTCACCAGGCTGTCCGTAGAATTCTGTCAGATCCATACGTTCTTTCGTAGGAATATATTTCATGACAATATGAGCTCCTATTCCTATAACAGCCAGCAAAAGGATCAGCACACAGACAATAACTGCCGGCATGTACTGCTTTTTCATCTGTTTTTTTATTTTCTTCTTCATTTGTTTGATCCTTTCGGTTCTCTGTTTATGTTAACGCAATACGTAAAACATGCTGTTACATTATATCATATTTTAAAGGTCGTGAATTACTTATTTCATCTTTTTATATTTTTTTCACATTTAAGGATTTCCCGAAATGGTTAAATATGAAGGGATAACTGCCTTTCTTCCGGGAAATCCTCTTCTCTTTCTGTGTTCAGAACTGCCTATTTCCCCGTCATTCATGCTTTTTGTATGTTGCGGGGATTTCATTGATCAGGTCAAAATTCACAGTTACGATCCGGCCTTTTTCATCTTCCGTGTAATCTCTCATATAGCCTCCGCCCTCTGCGATTATACAGGCTCTCGCAATATTCTTGGGCGTACTTGGCTCACCGTTCAGATACAGCTGCACACCATTGTTCTGATAAATTTTCAGTTCATTTTTCAGAGGCTTTATGGATTTTTTATTCCACTTAGCATGTGACATATTTTCTGTGTCCTTTCCTCCTTTCTTCTGTATTTTGGATTTTAGAAAACCTCCATAGGTTATCTGGAAAAAAGTTCTCACAAATGACTGAATTTAATCTCCTGGAAATTGCGCTCTGCCACAGCAAGAATGCTGTATGACATGAAAAAACTGGCAATGACATGTTCGTAAAAAGAATGTTGTTATGTAAGTATTAATGTTGTTATTTTTGTTCTTCAATCAGATCAGGACTTTTTCCTACTACTCATTATACATTGTTACGTGGCAGATGCAAGGACTTTTAAAAATTTCAATAAAAGTTTCTGTTTTATTTTCAAATATTTTATAAATACGTAATTTGAATTTCTTTACATTTTCCATACTTGTGGTATATAATATGTTTTATCAGAAAATCAGTCATAGAACAGGATGTGATATAATGAAAATAGAAAAAATCAATGACAATCAGATTCGCTGTACTTTGACACGTGAAGATCTGGAAACTCACCAGATCAATCTCAAAGAACTGGCATACGGTTCCGAGAAAGCCAAGAAACTTTTTCGTGATATGATGCAGCAGGCACAGATACAGTTCGGATTTGAAGCTGATAACATTCCTTTAATGATAGAAGCAATTCCCGTTAATATTGACAGCATTATTCTTATCATCACCAAGGTTGAAGATCCCGAAGAACTTGATACACGTTTTTCCAAATTTTCTCCTTACAAAGATAAAACACAGTCCGAACCAATACAGCTGGACGGTGCCGACAGTATTATCGATATCTTCCAGAAAATACGTGAATCAGCCAAGAACAAAGGAACTACTGCTAAAGCTTCCTCCACACAACCTCTTGAAAAAGAACAGACTGTTTCTCAGAACAGCAGCCCGGCAATCAATCTTATCCGGCTGTATACCTTCCAGACACTGGACGATGTAATTGCGGCTTCCCATGGACTGAATGGATTTTATACTGGTACCAACAACCTTTACAAAGAAGCAGAAGACAAATACCAGCTGATCATTCATCAGTCTGACTGTACTCCTGAAGACTTTAACAAGGTCTGCAACATTCTTTCCGAATATGGAAAAGGCAAACAGCTTACAGTTGCAGGAGAGGCACACTTTGTCGAACACGGAGAACTTCTGTCTGCCAATGCACTTCAGCAGTTGATGCAGCTCTGATAAAACAAATAAGACTGGTTCAAACGAACCAGTCTTTTGTATTTTCCTGATTATTCTCCAAGAAAATCATTAATCTGCTGAACCAGCACATCTGCATCCATTCCATGAACCATAGCAGCTTCTTCCAGAGATTCCATCTGAGAAGACGGGCATCCGAGGCAGTGCATACCAGCTCTCATAAGAATTGGTGCAATGTTAGGATCTAAAGTGATCAGCTGACCAATCAGCATATCCTTTGTAACTTTTGCCATTATAGTTACCTCCTTTTTAACGGAAAAGATCTGTTTTAATTTCATTTTTCCGATATTCCACATTATAATATAAAAATTAACAGGAATCAACGAAAGAATATAAAAATTTGTTTATAATTTTATACTTGTAATATCCAAACGAATATATTAGAATATCGTTATGGAACCCCTAGTGGGTACTAATGAGATAAAAGGAGGATATCATCAATGGCATACGTTATTTCTGACGAATGTGTAAGCTGTGGAACATGTGCAGCAGAATGCCCATCTGAGGCTATTTCTGAAGGAGCAGAACATTTCGAAATCGACGCTGACGCTTGTGTAGATTGCGGAACATGTGCTGATGCCTGTCCAACAGAAGCTATTCACCCAGCTGAATAATTCACATTGTACATCAAACAAAAGAAAGCTGCAGCAATTGCTGTAGCTTTCTTTTGTTACGTATTTTTGTGTTTTCTGACTGATTTTTTGTCTGCCATTGCAGCCGCTGCCTCACGTCTGGCCATCTGCTGCCGCCTTATTGCCAGATCCAGCGACCGACATTTCTCTTCATCCTCATTCTGTGAATTCAGTTCCTGCTGAATAAGTCTTTCAAGAATTACCTGAAATTCCAGAAGCCTTGCATCATGAATCTTTTCTTCTCCTGATAGCGGTACCTCCTCACAGACTTCTGAAGCATTTTTATTCTCATCTTTCTCTGTATCTTCACTGCATTCTTCCAGCAGCTGCAGTCTGCCATTACTGTCTCCCGGCGGTACCTGCGCAATCTGCGGGATCAGTTCACGAATTGCCCGAAGCTGCAGCCCTCTGTTTTTCAGTTCTTTAATATTCAAAAACAACTGAATATCATACCCGGTGTAATACCGATGTCCCAGTTCATTTCTCTGAATCCTGAGATTCAGTTCCTCTTCCCAGTATCGAAGCACATAAGACTTAATTCCAGTCATCTCAACAGCCTGTCTAACTGTATATCTTGTCTCCACAGTACTTACACCCCCTTATGAAATTCACTGAGTGGTGATTATGTCTGTTGTATTTACCGGACAGTTACCACTGATTTTAATTATAAACAGCCCCCATATTAAATTCAATAAAAATCGTTCGTCTCATTTTGACATAAAAATCAGCCAGGATACCAAAGCGGAGTTCCTGACTGATCTTAATAATTACTTTTTCATATTAACAAACTGTGTATAACGTGGCAGCCATACAAGTTCTATGGTTCCAATCGGACCATTTCTCTGTTTTGCTATAATTACCTCTGCAATATCTTTTTTCTCTGTATCCTTGTGATAATAATCATCACGATAAAGGAACATTACCACATCGGCATCCTGCTCAATTGCTCCTGACTCTCGAAGATCTGAAAGCATCGGCCTGTGATCCGGACGCTGCTCTACTGCACGGCTCAGCTGCGAAAGAGCAATAACCGGAACACTTAGTTCTCTGGCAAGAGCCTTTAATGAACGTGAAATATCGGAAATTTCCTGTTGACGTGAATCAGACTTACCACTTCCACTCATGAGCTGAAGATAGTCGATCATAATAATTCCAAGATTATGTTCCAGTTTATATTTTCGGCATTTAGAACGCATCTCCGCAATGCTGATTCCCGGTGTATCATCAATGATAAGATTGGAACGGCCTATGATATCTGCCCCTTCAACCAGTTTCGTCCAGTCCTCATCTTTAAGGTTACCGGTACGCATATTCTGTGAATCAACATGTGATTCCATTGCAAGGAGTCGGTTCACCAGCTGTTCTTTTGACATTTCCAGACTGAAAATAGCAACTGTAACATCTTTACGAAATGCCATATACTGGGCAATATTCAGTACAAACGCTGTTTTTCCCATGGAAGGTCTTGCTGCAATAAGAACAAGATCAGATGGATGCATTCCGGATGTTTTATAATCCAGATCAATAAAACCTGTCGGAATTCCCGTTACGCTGCCTTTCAGCTTGGACGCTTTTTCGATATTATTGATCGCATTCAAAACAACCTGCTGGATCGGGACATAATCTCCGCCAATACTTCTCTGGAGAATATTAAACAGCTTCTTTTCTGATTCTTCCAGAATCATTTCTGTGCTTTCTTTTTCCAGATAACAGGTATTCGCCACTTCTTCTGTTGCCTTTATCAGTCTTCGCAAAAGTGCTTTTTCGCTGACGATATTTGCATAATACTTGACATTTGCCGAAGTAGGCACTGCCTGAATCAGTTCACGGACATATTCCATGCTGCTGATATCAGGCGGCAGGTCTTTTTCTTTCAGGCGATTCTGCAAAGTGATCAAATCTACCGGTTTCCCCTCGTTGCATAATTCAACCATAGCATCAAAGATGATCCCGTATTGATTCTGATAAAAATCATCACTTGTAAGAATCTCAGAAGCCACCAGAATGGCATCCCTGTCGAGAAGCATAGAACCAATTACTGACTGTTCTGCCTCAATACTGTGAGGAAGGATTCTTTTGATCAGTGCTTCTTCCATTAACTGTCCTCTCCCCTATATTACGCTTCTTTGATCCAGACTTTCAGAGAACCTGTAACCTTAGGATGAAGTTTTACCGGAACCTGAGTCACACCGAGATTTCTGATTGGACTTGGCAGCTGAAGTTTCTTTTTATCAATATCAAGACCAAGCTGAGTTTTAGCAGCTTCAGAAATTTCTTTTGTAGATACAGAACCAAATGTTCTTCCACCTTCACCGACTTTAAGAGTAAGAATAATCTCTTTTGTTTCAAGTTCTTTTGCAAAAGCCTGAGCTGCTTCCAGATTTTCCTGTGCAACTTTCTCAGCATTTGCTTTCTGAAGTTTCAGATCATTAAGATTTTTGGAAGTTGCCTCAACTCCAAGTTTCTTAGGAAGGATCATATTTCGTGCGTAACCGTCACTGACATTGACAATTTCGCCTTTTTTTCCAAGTGACTTAACATCTTCTAATAAAATTACTTTCATTTCTTCGTTTCTTCCTCCTGATATAACTCATCGATAATTTCTTTGATCATATTTTCCACTTCTTCAATAGGCTGTTTTACCTGTGCCCCGGCTATATTGATATGACCGCCGCCGCCAAGTTTCTCCATCATAACCTGGACGTTAATCTCATCAATAGCTCTTGCACTGACATAAACTTCTTTATTATATGTGGTCAGAACAAATGATGCCTTTACACCTGCTATGTTCAAAAGCTCGTTAGCAGCCTGTGCGCCAACTACCGTAGGACTCTCAAGTCCTTCACTCGGACATTTTGCAATAGCAAAGTAGCCTTTGTAGATTTCTGCCGTACGAACAGCTTCTGCCCTTGCTTTGTATGAGTCAATATTATCCCGCAGCATTTTGCGAACCCTTGTCATATCCGCCCCGGAACGACGGAGAAATGCTGCTGCCTCAAAAGTTCTTACCCCTGCTCTTGTAATGAAATTATTGGTATCAATCATAATTCCCGCATAAATGCAATCAGCTTCTATATTGCGAAGTCTGAGATCGTCAGAAAAATACTGAAGTATTTCCGCTACCATCTCGCAGGTAGAAGAGGCATATGGCTCCACATAGGACAATACAGCATTCTGGATCACTTCATTTCCTCTTCGGTGATGATCCAGTACTACGATTGTCTTTGTCATATAAAGAAGATCTTCACACTCTGTATAGCTTGGCTTGTTTGTATCAACAACAACCACAACTGTATTGTTATCAACAAGCTCCATAGCCTGTTCCCGGTCAATAAACATCGATGGTTCATAGTCCGGATTGTTTATATATCCTGCCATCAGCGGACGAATTGAGGTAGATGGGTCGTTTACCACAATATGAACCGGTTTTCCAAGTGTCTTTCCAGCTCGATAAATACCGATTGCAGCCCCCAGTGCATCCACATCAGTGATTTTATGCCCCATAACAACCACACGCTCTTTTGTACTCATAAATTCTTTGAGTGCCTGAGCCTTTACACGGGCCTTTACACGGGTTGTCTTTTCCATCTGCTGAGCCTTACCACCGTAATAAGTAATACTGTCACCGTTCTTGATAACTACCTGATCTCCACCACGTCCCAGGGCCATCTCTATAGCAATTCTGGAATATTCATAATTCTGAAGATATGTTGTAGCATTCAGTCCGATACCAATACTCAGAGTTACAGTCATCTCATTTCCGATATTTACTGTCTTGACTTCTTCCAGAATATGGAATTTCTGTTCTTTCAGGGCTTCCAGTGAGCTCTGTCTCATAATAAGGAAATATTTATCCTTTTCAAGTTTTCGTACAAGTCCGTCATAATTCGAGAAATATTTTGTGATCTTACGGTCGATCAGGGCAATAAGAAGAGATCTTCTGACATCTTCCACACTTTCCAGTGCTTCTTCGTAATTATCCAGATACGCCAGTGCGACAACCAGTTTATTGTCTTCATTTGCCTGAATATATTCCTTCAGTTCAGTCTCATCATAGAGATACATTGCGATCAGACTGGTGGTATCCGGAAGATTTTCCAGAAGTTTCGAGGATGCAACTGCTTCACCGAGCATAATACGCTGCATGGATATTCTGTATATCCTTTCGCCAAATTGCGTACTTACTTCAGATATCTCTCGTTTTTCACTTACCGGAAGTTTATCGGCAGTAATATCCGGAAAAATTGTGCTGACATTTTTCTGGTAGAACTGGTCACGTCCCGTCATCTGCGCAAACATTTTGTTTGACCAGATCATTCTTCCCTGCGTATCCATGATTGCATATGGGAGCGCCAGTTCTTCAAGAACCCTTTTTTCGAGGAATTCATACTGACTGGCAAATGCAACCAGATCGTTGAACATCAGTGGTCTGTGATAAAAAAGCAGAAGGATCGCAATTGCAACATAGATCAGTATTCCCAGCGTTACAACAATGCCTGCTTTTATATTAACAATATAAACCAGAATGTTCAGCACTATCAGGAGAATGGATAAATATAACGGCCAGCGCACCAGATGTTTCAAGTGCCCTTTTAATTTTAATTTTCCACTCATAATTTTCTTTACCATTCTTTTCTAAAATTTACAGGATGCTAACTATTATTATAGCAGATTCCAGAACATTTTACCATATGAATGTTAAATCCGGTGTTACCGTTAAATCCGGTGTTACTGTTAAATCCGCAATGGTTAAAGTAAAAAGATCGCTGCCATAAATGACAGCGATCCTGAAATTCTGATTAGTCCTGAACGTATGGCATCAGAGACATATGACGTGCTCTCTTAACTGCAACAGTAAGAGCTCTCTGATGTTTTGCACAGTTTCCTGTGATTCTTCTAGGAAGGATTTTACCTCTTTCAGAAACATATTTTCTGAGTTTTGCTACATCCTTGTAATCGATTTCGTTGTTTTCTTTACCGCAGAATACACAAACTTTTTTTCTTCTGCGTCCGCCTCTTCTCTTCATAGGAGAGTCCGGTCTTTCGCCTCTATTATAAGCCATGATGGTTTCCTCCTTATTCTATTTCTTTCAGTTATAAACACTTGGTTTCCATTCTAATTAAATGGAAGTTCCTCATCAATTCCATCCGGAATATTCATGAATCCGTCTGCACTTGCAGATCCAGGTCCCGGCATAGAGGGTGCAGGTGCAGCACTCTGCTGCGGATGAGAAGCTGCATAGCTGTCACTGGAAGCTTTACTTTCAGCAAACTCCTGTTCTTCAACTACAACTTCTGTTGTATACACCTTCTGTCCTTCTCTGTTTGTATAACTTCCGGTCTGTATACGTCCGGAAACAACAATACGGATTCCCTGATGGAAATATTTTTCTGCAAATTCCGCTCCGCGTCCGAATACGACACAACTGATAAAATCAGCAGTTGCCTCACCGTCACGACGGAATCTTCTGTCTACCGCCAAAGTATATCTGGCAATTGCCAGAGCGTTTTCTCCTGCGGAATATCTAACCTCAGGATCTCTTGTTAAGCGTCCCATTAAAATTACTTTGTTCATTATTATACCTCTTTCTTCTTAGTGAGTGAACGGGTTTCTTAATGGTGCTTTCTAAAATCCATGGTTACTGTTCACTCCGTTCACAGTAACAATCCATCTACTAAGATTATGCGTCTTTGCGAACGACTAAATATCTTAATACGTTGTCCATGATGCGAACGTGTCTTTCAACTTCTGCCGGACACTGTGCGTCTGCTTCAAACTGAATGAAATAGTAGAAGCCTTCATGCATTTTCTGAATTTCGTAAGCTAATTTCTTCTTACCCCATTCTTCTACTTCTGTGATGTTTCCGTTGTAACGAGTGATGTAGCCTTTTGCTTTTTCAACTACTGCATCACGAACTTCGTCTTCAACTTTAGCGCTCACAACTAATGCTAATTCGTACTTATTCATGTCATTTTACCTCCTTATGGTCTTTGTGGCCCTCTGCCTGTACAGAGAGCAAGGATATGAAAATATATCACAGTTGATTATTCTACCATAAGGATTTATCAATGTAAAGGATTTTTTTGTCGAATTGAAATTTTTATAGTCTTTCTTTATTTTTTAAATCCATCCTTATCAGATATGTGTTTTTTATTTGTATTTTTTGCATATATATTGTGTTGTTGTCGAAAATATATTATACTTGTTGCACAAACGCTTTTGCGTAACTGAGGAGAGGAGAAAGATATGGATTCTGCATTATATGCAAACTATCTTAACATCCTTGAGCATGAACTTGTTCCTGCCCTTGGATGCACGGAGCCAATTGCAATTGCCTATGCGGCTGCAAAGGCCCGTCAGGTTCTTGGTGAATTTCCTGATTCAGTGGAAATGTCATTGAGCGGCAATATCATCAAAAATGTGAAAGGTGTTACTGTACCTAATTCCGGAGGTATGAAAGGCATTGACGTTGCTGCCATTCTCGGAATTGTAGGCGGTAATGCTGACAAAGCCCTGGAAGTTCTTGAAGAAATCACACCTGAACACATTGCCAGGACACGCGAACTGGTTAAGCAGAAGGTCTGTTCATGCTCCCTGACAGAAGGAGTCGACAACCTTTATATTACAGCCAAAGTAATCTGCGGCAGCCATTTTGCAGAAGTAACAATCGAACATCAGCATACAAATATCACACGGATTGTCAAAGATGGTCAGATTCTTCTTGATCATCCTCTGGATTCTGCCGCATCTGCATCAGAACCGGATAAATCCACACTTACTGTAAAAGATATTCTTGATTTTGCTGATCAGGTTAAAATGAAAGACGTACAGCCTATCATTGATCGACAGATCAAGTTGAATTCTGCGATCTCACAGGAAGGTCTGGACAACAACTATGGGGCTCAGATAGGCAAAACGCTCATGCATGTATGGGGTAAGGGCGTTACCACAAGAGCCTGTGCCAGAGCTGCTGCCGGAAGTGATGCAAGAATGGGAGGCTGCTCCCTCCCTGTAGTGATCAATTCCGGGAGTGGGAATCAGGGTATGACTGTTTCTCTTCCTGTAATTGTGTATGCAGATGAATGGGAAGTCTCACACGAAAAACTCTGCCGCTCGCTTGTTGTAAGTAATCTTATTGCTATTCATCAGAAATATTATATAGGAAGTCTTTCTGCTTACTGTGGTGCTGTAAGCGCTGCCTGTGGTGCTGGTGCAGGAATTACTTATATGTATGGCGGTAATTATCAGCAGGTATCCCTGACCATAATAAACACTCTTGGTAATGTAGGCGGAATCGTCTGTGACGGTGCAAAACCCTCCTGCGCAGCTAAGATTGCCTCTTCCGTAGATGCAGCACTGATGGCATTCCAGCTGAGTATACAGAACAAAAGTTTTCTGCCAGGCGAAGGCATCATCAAAGGTGATGTTGAAGAGACAATCAAAAGTATGGGTTATATTGGCAGAGTAGGCATGAGATTAACTGACACTGAGATACTCAATGTCATGATCGACAAGGCAAATATCAACCAGGACTGCTGATTTTGTCTGTACATATTAATAACAAAGGAGAATCTATCCATGAAAAAGAACAGTTTTTTTACAAGTCTTCCATTTAAACTTCTGGTATGTGTTATTATCGGTATCATTGCGGGAATTATCCTGAATAAAACAGATTCCTCCTCACTTACCATTGCTATTCTGAATATCGTTGTTACTGTAAAATACGTACTTGGCCAGTTGATCAACTTCTGTGTACCGCTGATCATCATTGGTTTTATCGCTCCATCTATCACCAAACTTGGCAACAGTGCTTCACGCATGCTGGGTGTTGCACTTGTGATCGCCTACGTGTCTTCTATCGGCGCCGCACTTTTTTCCACAGGAGCTGGTTATGTACTGATTCCACACCTGTCAATTGTCACTGACGTAGAAGGTCTGAAAACACTTCCTGAAGTAGTATTTGAACTTTCTATTCCACAGATCATGTCTGTAATGAGTGCACTTGTATTCTCCATTATGGTAGGTCTGGCAGCAACATGGAATCAGACCAAACTGATCACCGGAGTTCTTGATGAATTCCAGAAAATCGTGCTTTCCATCGTTTCAAAGATCATCATTCCGATCCTGCCTTTTTTCATTGCACTGACATTCTGCGGACTGGCTTATGAAGGTTCCATTACCAAACAGCTTCCTGTATTCCTTCAGGTTATTGTTATTGTACTGATCGGACATTTTATCTGGATGGCACTGCTCTACGGCCTTGCCGGTATTTATTCTAACGAAAATCCTATGGATATTGTTCGTCATTACGGACCTGCTTATCTGACTGCAGTAGGAACCATGTCCTCTGCTGCCACTCTCGCCGTTGCGCTTCAGTGTGCAGGCAAAGCCAAACCTCTTCGTAAAGATATGGTACAGTTCGGCATCCCTCTTTTTGCCAACATCCATCTCTGTGGTTCCGTTCTTACCGAAGTCTTTTTTGTTATGACCATCTCAAAAATTTTATATGGTTCTATTCCGACACCTGGAACCATGGTTCTTTTCTGTCTGCTTCTTGGAATCTTTGCACTGGGAGCACCTGGAGTTCCTGGTGGAACTGTAATGGCTTCTCTCGGACTTATTACAGGTGTCCTTGGATTCAATGAAACAGGTACCGCCCTGATGCTTACTATCTTCGCACTTCAGGACAGCTTTGGTACAGCTTGTAATGTTACAGGTGATGGCGCACTTACTCTTATCCTTACCGGATATGCCAAACGTCATCATATCAAAGAACAGAATATCAGTGTTGATCTCTGATAACTGGATCTGAAATGTTACTGTTTACTCCACAATAACTCTGAGATGATTTTTTCAAGAATGCCGGGGAATTTTGTCAACTTGACAAAGTTCTCCGGTTTCTTCTATACTGATTTTAATATTATATGTCAGGAGGACAAAAATTTATGATTTTAAAAAATGGTCATCTTATCGACCCTGCCGGACACACAGATGCCATCACTGACATCCGTTTTGAAAATGGCATCATTCAGGAAATCGGCACTGCACTGACACCCGCTGCAAATGAAGAAATCCTGGATATTACAGGGCTTACTGTTGCCCCGGGCCTGATTGATACTCATGTACACTTCCGTGATCCCGGTCTGACTTATAAAGAAGATATCCATACAGGATCTCTTGCTGCTGCAAAAGGTGGTTTCACCTCCGTAATCTGTATGGCAAACACAAAACCGACCGTAGATACTGTAGATACTCTAAAAGATATCCTCAGCCGCACCACAAAAGAAAACATACATATTTACCAGACAGCTTCTGTTTCCACCGGACTTAACGGAGAACATCTGACCGATTTTGATGCTCTTGCCAGTGCGGGAGCCTGCGGCTTCACAGATGATGGAATTCCCCTTCTTGATGCCGTCTTCTGTTACAAAGCCATGGAAAAAGCCGCCTCACTTCATATGCCGATCAGTCTTCATGAAGAAGACAAGAGTTTCATTACAAATAACGGAATCAACGCAGGTAAAACAGCCGAAACACTTGGTGTAAAAGGCTCTCCTGCAATTGCCGAAGAAGTAATGGTCGCACGTGACTGCATGCTTGCTCTCCATTCAGGTGCATCTGTTGTAATCCAGCACATCAGTTCCGGAAACTCTGTAGAACTTGTACGCTCCGCACGCAAAATGGGCGCTGATATCCATGCAGAAGCAACCCCTCATCATTTTACACTGACTGAGGAAGCACTTCTGGAACACGGTACACTTGCCAAAATGAACCCGCCTCTCCGCCTCAAAAAAGACCGTCAGGCAATCATTGAAGGGCTGAAAGATGGTACGATTGACCTTATTGCCACCGATCATGCGCCTCACAGTCAGGAAGAAAAATCAAAACCTCTTACCGAAGCCCCCAGTGGCATCATAGGACTTGAAACATCTCTTGGTCTCGGTATCACTTCCCTGGTAAAAACAGGACAGCTCACACTGATGGAACTTCTTTCCAAAATGACCTGTAATCCGGCAGATCTTTATCATCTGCCAGGCGGTCGTATACAGGTAAATGCTCCTGCTGACTTTGTCATTTTTAATCCGGATGAAAAATGGACTGTCAGTGACTTTGCCTCCAAAGCCTCCAACAGCCCATTTAAAGGTACTGAACTTTATGGAAAAATTCATTATACACTCTGCAATGGAAAAATCATTTATCATGAATAATTTCCCTGGTTTGCAGCTTTATCAGAAATAATCTGATATTATAACTCCCTTTGATTCGGCGATCCTGCCAGATATCACAGGGAGTTTTCTGTTTTCTGAAACTATCCTTCATAAATCTGATCGAATACTCCGCCATCTGCAAAATGTGTTTCCTGTGCCTTATCCCATCCACCAAAATCATCAATTGTCACCAGATTTACATTAAGATCAAAAACATCTTCATATTCTTTCAGGATATCTTCATTTGATGGGCGATAATAATTATCACCTGCAATTCTCTGCGCTTCATCAGAATAAAGATAATTGAGATATTCAGTTGCAACATCTCTTGTCCCTTTCCTGTCTACTATTTCATCTACAATTGCCACTGAAGGCTGTGCCAGAATGCTGATACTTGGTGTTATGATCTCATAATCATCAGGATAATCTTTTACAGAAAGATATGCTTCATTTTCCCATGCAATGAGTACGTCTCCCTGACCGTTTTCAACAAAAGAAGTGGTTGCTCCTCTGGCTCCTGAATCCAGAACAAGTACATTCTGATACAGTTTTTTGATAAACTCCTTTATCTTGTCTTCATCACCGTCAAATTTTTTATCTGCGTAAGCCCAGGCAGCCAGATAATTCCATCTTGCGCCTCCTGATGTCTTCGGGTTCGGTGTTATGACACCTATATCTTCTTTTATAAGATCATCCCAGTCTTTAATCCCTTTTGGATTTCCTTTACGTACCAGAAAGACAATCGTTGATGTATACGGAGAACTGTCATTTGGAAATTCATCAATCCATCCCTCATCAATCAGCCCCGCATCTTCAACAGCATTCACATCATACTCAAGTGCAAGTGTTACGACATCTGCTTCCAGTCCGTTTGCAACCTCCAAAGCCTGTTTACCCGAACCGCCGTGTGACTGAGTTATTTCAACTTCCTGTCCGGATTCTTCTTTCCAGTGTTCTGCAAAAATTTTATTATACTGTTCATACAGTTCCCTTGTCGGGTCATAAGAAACATTTGTTATTTCAACTTTGTCCTTTTTTGCTGCAAATACAGATGAAACACCTGTGCCGTTGATTCCTAATACTGCCGCAAGTCCTAATACAAGAATTCTTTTTTTCATAATACATGTCCTCCTCTTTCCTTTTGATTTTTGTGTTGTTTGTTGTTGCAACCATAAAACCATATTTTATGTCTAAATGGAATTCATATATCTGAAAACGTTATCATTGCAATAAAAAAAACATGAAAATTATCACCTTTTTACAATGATTTTTTCATGTTTTTTAGTGCAGTATGTTCTTCTTTCTGTATAAATGTGAAATCGTTGTCACGCCTGTTTTATCAGCTATTTCGCCTGTCTATAAGTACTTTCCCGAACGTAGCCGCAAGTACCTGCTGAAAAAGTGTCCCAATCATTACAGGAAATACAACTTCACCAGGGAAATATGCAGCTGCTATTACTGCCCCTGTGCTGATATTTCGCATTCCAATACCATAAATCAGAGAAACGGTTGTCTCCTGATCCTGTTTCATAATCCTTGCAACAAACCATCCAAGTACATAACCTCCTGCTGCAAGCACAAGAATCACCAGTGCGACCAGTATTCTTTCTGCATTCATACTCTTAACATAAGGTGCAATTTTTGATGAATTACATGTAACTACATACATTAACGCAAGCTTTGAAAAAGGAGCAAGCTTTGAAGGCCAGGTTTCTTTAACTTTTCCTTTACTTATCTGATTCAGACACATTGCCGCAATTGCCGGGATCGCAACCATAAATATCAGGTCAGACATCATTTCGCCAACATCCATAGTGATCCTTGAACCAAGAAGTAACTGCAGCGCTACAGGAATTGCAAATGGTGCCAGGATTGTATCTATTACAACCAGGGAAAGAGACAACGGACTGTTACCATCATAAACTGTAATCCACATCAGCCCGCTGACTGCAGTAGGTACAGAAAATTCCAGTACCATTCCTGCAATAAGATTTGCATTATCCGGGAATATCAGATGCCCCAGTCCACATGCTATACATGGAACAAATATATGGATAACTGCCAGGCTTACCAACAGAACTTTGGGCGTTCTGAACACATTTGCCACATCACGAAAGCTGGACTTTAATGCACCTGCAAAGGTCATAAATGCAAATACCCATGGTACCAGCGGAAGTCCGTGCTTTGCTATATCTGAAAAACATACGCCCAATATCAGACATATCGGCGTTATAAATGCCATTTTCTTCTGTATATACTGATTAAACCTGTTCAACATTTTCTTTGTTCCCTCTTTTCAGTCACTGTCTTTATTCTCTGCGTATGTAAATCTCCGAAATAGCCACATTATCACTTCCCACCAATAAAACTTTTAACATGGTTTTGTGCATAAAAAAATCCCAAAACAAACTATGTCTTGGAATTTCCAGAGGTGCCACCCGGATTTGAACCGGGGATAGAGGTGTTGCAGACCTTTGCCTTACCACTTGGCTATGGCACCATATTTAATTATTTCCTTAAAGGAAGTGACTCCAAGGGGATTTGAACCCCTGTTACCGCCGTGAAAGGGCGGTGTCTTAACCGCTTGACCATGGAGCCATATAAACTCCCCCTGTTGGACTCGAACCAACGACACTGCGGTTAACAGCCGCATGCTCTACCGACTGAGCTAAGGAGGAT
>CAKRLX010000031.1 GCA_934359835.1 uncultured Blautia sp. | reverse complement strand
TCCAGCTTCCTTCAGATTCCATCTCACGATGGACACCCTTGCCTTCGGCTATATCCTTCCCACTACCGGGCGGATTTTGGACTTTAACCCGTTAGAAACGTGCGCCGCTAGGCGCACATCCAGAAAGGGAACCGGCACACACCGATTCCCTTTTTACCCTACATCTGCTGAGTTTTGTCAAATATTATTTTACCTGTTTGCAGCATCAATTTTTGCAATGCTGTCATTTCTTACTCTGTCACGGAGTTCCATCAGATATTCCGAAAACTGAACTTTGTCATTTCCATATGTCATCTGCAGATCATATTCAAGAGGAATCCAGGTTGATATATCCGATTCATTGTGCTGGATCAGTGCCTCCAGATTATCCAGCGCCTTGTAGATTCTGGCTTCCAGTGTCTGTCTTTCTTCCATCTCTTTATAAAGTGCCTGCATCTCTCCGGCAAAAGGCTCCGGCAGTTCACTTACCCACTGACTCAGAAACTCAGCCTCTTTTGCCTCATCTGAATCTGTTTTTTCAAATGTAGGGATATCCCCTGTAAAAGCTTCACCCAGGTCATGGATCAGGCACATTTTGAGCAGTTTTGTGAGATCTGCCTCCGGAAATTCATCACTTACCAGATATGCCATCAGTGTTATTCTCCAGGAATGCTCTGCCACACTTTCCCTGCGACCTCCTGATGTATAGCAGTGTCTTGTCGCATCTTTCAGTCGCTCTGCCACTTTCAGAACTTCGAGAAGTTTTCCTGATTCCATTTTGTGCCCTTCCTCCTTCCTCCTTCGCCCTCAGTTTCTGACATAATATCTTTTTTTCAAGAATGCCTCTGCATTCTTGCTGCGAGATGCGCGTCATGCAACGCATGACATACTTCTTCTGCGCATCTCTGCAATCCTGCCGGAGGCTATATCAGATGGGGGATTGACTCCCACCACTGATACTGATTTGTTGCTCGCCACCTACAGGTGGGAGTCATCTCACATCTGATATTATAGCGTCAGTTGCCGTTTAATGCCAGTGCAGCTTCACCTAACCGGTTATAAATTGTCACTGCATCATTTATATGCGGAATTCCTGTGCCGGCTGCGCCTCCTGTTACCAGAATATATTCCAGTCCGTCTATTTCAGCAAAACTTGCCAGACAATGTCCTGCTTCACCTGTATAGCCGGTTTTACCGCCAAGTATCTGTCCGTCTGTTACAGTTGTATCGGAAAGATTTTTCAGCATGGTACTGTAAAAAGTAATCCCATCCGGATGAACATTCGTGCCGGGAGTAGAATGCCACGGACTTTCAACAATTTCTCTGAAAGTGTCATTCTTTATGGCATATTTCAACAAAACAGCAATATCTCTTGCTGTACTGTAATGGTTTGGATCATGAAGCCCTGTAGTATCACAGAAGTGTGTGTTATCCATTCCAAGCTTCGCTGCTTTTTTGTTCATCAGCTCTACAAACGCCTCCTCAGAACCAGCTACCGTATCAGCAAGTGCAATACAACATTCTGCACCTGACGGAAGCAGAACTCCATATAGAAGATCTATAGCCCTTACAGTCTCACCTGGCTGAAATCCAGCCTGCATTGCATTCTGTTCAGCCAGTCCTGCAACCATCTCATTTGTCAGAGTGATCTCCTGATCCAGGTCACCCAACTCCTCAATAGCAACAATTGCAGTCATGATCTTTGTCATAGACGCCGGGTACATCTGCTGATCTCCATTGATCTCACCTATGACTTTGCCGCCCCGCGCCTGCATCAGAACTGCCGTAGAACTGTTGATCCCACTGAGATCCAGTTCCTGTACAACAGGTTTACGAAGCTGCGCCAGCCACTCTGTAAACTCAGTTCCAATTTCAAATCTGCTGGCCATTGCAATCACAAGCGCTGCGATCACAAGTATTTCCGCTATAATGCATGCAACCAGTTTCGAGTGATTATTTCTTTTTCTTCTGCGCGCCCGTGTTCTTCTGCCCGTATTGTTCTCACGAGAAGAACCAGTTTTTCTTGTTCTGTTTGCCGTTTCCGAAGTTCTTTTCCGCCTCTTGTCCGCCATACTGTTTCCTTCTTTTTACATGATGTAATTAACTGATTTCAAGAATGCCGCTGCATTCTTGCTGCGAGATGCGCGTCATGCAAAGCACTCCCGCAATTATACCCTCTATTCGCATATCGCGGGAGTCAAGCGGATATTCGCAATCCGCTTTGCTACTTGCTCATAACCGAATAACTGCTTCGCAGTTCGGTTAACATCCCACTTTTATGCTATCTTTTTACGGTATACTGTTGACAGTGGATATACTCTGTGGGTAACTCCATAGTTTCCACTGAAACTTTTTGCTTCTGCAAAGAGCGGATCATATACCAGACCATTGATCTCACACCAGCCATGTGCAGAATTATTCGTTCTTACGGTATCTTCACATACGTAAACGTTTTTATATCCCAGTGCTTTTGCAAGATATGCAAATGCAGCTGCATCTGCATGACAATTACCTCGGCCACGCTCAAAATGATCATTTGCGTACACTGCGTACCACACGCTGCCACTCTGATCAAAACGTCTCCACGTATGATATGGTTTCTTTATGACCCATTTAAAGCATGCCAGAAGTTTCTGTGAGCGTGACATTCTTTTGTTGGTGATCCTCGCTACAATGACCTCTGCGTTATGCTCCGCACGAAAAACTTCTGCTTTATTTTTGCTCATGCGCTTTCCTGTAGCTTTGTAATAGGATTTTCCCTTTTTATAAGCCTGAACCCTGCCTTTTGTATCAATATAATACAACACACCCTGATATTTGTAATCCTTTTTTTGCTGAGTGCCTTTTTTATTGAAAAGATAATAATTGTTTCCGATCTTCTGATAGCCCTTCAGATATTTGCCATCACGGTAGTATCTTTTTTTGTTTTTGCTGTAAGTATACCAGCCGTTCTGTGGTGGTTTTGCAGTTTTTTTGACTGTTGAAGCCTGCGCAGATGTCGTTTTGGCCGCCAGTGTCGGTTCACCGGTAACTGTTACTGTCATAATGAGCGCGCAGAGCAGTAATGCCAGAAATCTCTTTGTCTTTCTCATTATTTTCTCCTCCATATTGAAAAAAGGGTATCCCAAAACAGGATACCCTTTTCGTTTTCATATATTAGCCTAATTTTGCAGGATTAACCTTTACTCCAGGTCCCATAGTTGGTGTCAGAGTAACACTTCTTAAATACTGTCCTTTAAGAGTGCTCGGTCTAGCCTTCAGAATAGCCTCAATAAGCGTCTGGAAGTTGTCGCTTAACTGTTCTTCAGTAAAGGAAGCTTTACCTACCGGAACATGAATGATATTTGTTTTGTCAAGACGATACTCGATCTTACCAGCTTTGATTTCGTTAACTGCTTTTGTAACATCCATAGTTACAGTACCAGCTTTCGGGTTCGGCATAAGACCTTTTGGTCCAAGTACACGACCCAGACGTCCTACAACGCCCATCATGTCTGGTGTAGCAACAACAACGTCAAAATCCAGCCATCCTTCGTTCTGGATCTTCGGAATCAGATCTTCTGCTCCAACGAATTCAGCACCAGCTGCTTTTGCTTCTTCAGCTTTTGCGTCTCTTGCGAATACAAGAACACGAACTTTTTTACCAGTTCCGTGTGGCAGAACTACTGCTCCACGAATCTGCTGATCTGCATGACGTCCATCGCAGCCTGTACGGATATGAACTTCGATAGTTTCGTCAAATTTAGCAACTGCGGATTTTTTTACAAGGCTGATAGCCTCTGCTGTATCATATAATGTTGCGCGGTCTACTGCTTTTGCAGCTTCCACGTATTTCTTTCCGTGTTTCATTTCTATAACCTCCTGTGGTAATTGCGGGAATTTCCCTCCCACTTCACTTCTTTTTATTAATCTACGACTTCGATTCCCATACTTCTTGCAGTACCAGCGATCATGCTCATAGCTGCTTCAAGGGATGCTGCATTTAAATCTTTCATTTTCAGTTCAGCGATTTCCTGAACCTGAGCTTTTGTTACTTTTGCAACTTTAGTCTTGTTCGGTACGCCGGAACCAGATTTGATGTTTGCAGCTTTTTTAAGAAGTACTGCAGCCGGCGGAGTTTTGGTTATGAAGCTGAAACTTCTGTCTGCATAAACAGTGATAACTACAGGAATGATAAGATCTCCCTGATCTGCTGTTCTTGCATTAAACTCTTTTGTGAACTGTACAATGTTTACACCATGCTGTCCAAGAGCCGGACCAACCGGTGGTGCTGGAGTTGCTTTACCAGCCGGAATCTGTAATTTAATATATCCTGTTACTTTCTTTGCCATTTTTCGGCACCTCCTATGTGGTATTGGCGGGGGTTCTTCCCTCCCACGTGCATGTTATATTATGCTTTCTTAATTTCTGCGAAACTTATTTCTACAGGTGTTTCGCGACCAAACAATTCAACATTGATAGTAACCATCTGCTTCTGAGTGTTAATTGCAGTAACAACACCGGCAGTATCTTTCCAGGCTCCGCCTGTTACTACTACCATATCGCCTTCTGCAAAATCAACCTGAATGTTTTCGTCCTTAATACCTAACGGAAGCATTTCTTCTTCTGTAAGCGGGACCGGTTTGGATCCCGGACCTACGAATCCGGTTACGCCTCGGGTATTACGTACTACATACCAGGTATCATCATTCATGACCATGTTGAGAAGCACATATCCCGGAAACATTTTTTTCTGGACCTGTTTGGCAGCTCCGTTTCTCATTTCCACTACATCCTGCAATGGAACGCGAACCTCCAGAATCTGGTCTTCCAGGTGTCTGTTTTCGATTGTTTTTTCAATGTTGGCTTTTACTTTGTTTTCATACCCTGAATAAGTATGAACAACATACCATTTCGCTTCTGACATACAATCACCGTTATCCTTATTTCACTAAAAGATTTATTCCTTCCAGAATAGCTGAGTCAAATACACTGATGATCACAGCAAGTACAACTGTAATAATTGTAACTGCTATAGTCTGTTTTACAAGTGTAGCCTTGTCAACCCAGACAATCTTTTTGAATTCCGATTGAAGTCCCTGAAACCAATTTTTCTTCTGACCTTTGCCAGCAGATTTTTCTTTCTCTTGCATAGTCTAACCTCACAATCGTTTGTGATTATTTTGTTTCCTTGTGCAGAGTATGGGTACGGCAGAACTTACAATATTTCTTTGTTTCAAGACGCTCAGGATGATTCTTTTTCTCCTTGGTCATATTGTAGTTACGCTGCTTGCACTCCGTACATGCTAATGTAATCTTAACGCGCACAACTTCCACCTCCAGTGTTTTCATTTGCGTGAGTCTTTTTTTGTTTTTTGAGCATAAAAAAAAGACCTAACTTCCATGTCGCTTGTCCATTTTATCACAGTGCATGTGTTGCGTCAAGTCTTTTCGGGATATTTTGTATGCTATTTTGCGGTATTGCTATGTGACGCCTGATAATGGATTCTGAATAACAGGTTGCAGGGATACCGCATCAATTTCTGGTTCGATTCGTGCGCTTATTTGATGCCATTCGCCTGCAACTCGCCTTACGGCTCAAACAGCGGCTCGGTGGCATCAGCTAGCACAAATCTCACCGACGAAATTTTCAGCAGCATCCCCGCAACTCTGTTATTCGTATCCACTTCAGGCTGTACATAACAAACAACACACAGAATCACCATATATCAGGCTCCTACCTGCTCAAATTGGGCTTCACACATTTATATCCCGTCAAAAATAGTTCTCTTCACACATTCCACTGTGCCAGGCCTCCGGCGGTCTGTTCATGCGCAGCGCGCGGCTGCTTTCACACTCGCTTCGCTCCGCGGCTTCGCCGCTACCCACAGATAAAGTACGGTGCATGTCGGGACATAAAAAGAACTCTGAGTGAAGGGGAAGATTTTTGTGATTATCATCTGGTGCGGACTCGCCTGAAGAACTTCGTCAAGGTTCCTGACAGACAGGTTTTTGCGTTGATGCAGAAAACGGATTGTCTGAACCGCGAAGCGGTGAGTTTGACGTTTTCTGTATCGCCTTTAGCAAAGTTCTGTATGTCCTGGTACCTTAGAAGTTCTGAACTGAGTCAGAACCAGATGATAATATACAAAAATCAACACTCATCTTAACCAGAGTTCGGTCTTTACTTCCCGTCCATCACCGGGAATCCTTTATCCTATCTTACACCTTTTGTCTTGGCTTTTCCGAGATAAGCCGCCTTCACGGATTCATCCTCAGCCAGCTCCGCACCCGTACCGGACAGTGTAATCCTTCCAGTTTCCATAACATATCCATGATCAGCAGCGCGAAGAGCCATATTTGCATTCTGCTCAACAAGAAGGATGGTTTTGCCCTGCTTGTTGATCTCACGGATAATATCAAACACACCCTTAACAATAATAGGTGCAAGTCCCAGAGACGGCTCATCCATCATGATGATCTCCGGTCTGCTCATCAGAGCTCTTGCGATCGCAAGCATCTGCTGCTCACCACCGGAAAGAGTACCTGCCAGCTGCCAGTGACGTTCCTTCAGTCTGGGGAACAGATCATAGCACCAGTTCAGGTCATCATCCAGATTATCTTTACGCATGTAAGCTCCAATCTTGAGGTTTTCAAGAACAGTCAGATCAGCAAACACACGACGACCCTCAGGAACAAGAGTGATACCCTTTGAAACAATCTGCTCAGGTGTCTTTCCTGCAATTTCCTCTCCATTAAGAAGAATACTTCCTGAAGCAGGTTTCACAAGACCTACAATAGAACGAAGTGTGGAACTTTTTCCTGCACCGTTGGCACCGATCAGAGTGACAACCTCTCCCTTCGGAACTTCAAAGCTGATGTTTTTGACAGCTTTGATTCCGCCATAAGATACATTCAGATCTTTTATTTCCAATATATTACTCATCTATGGCACCTCCAAGATATGCTTCGATTACTCTCGGATTATTCTGAATTTCTTCCGGAGTTCCTGCTGCGATCGGCTTACCGAAATCAAGTACATAAATTCTGTCGGAAATCTCCATTACCAGATCCATGTGATGCTCGATCATAAAAATTGTAAGTCCGAAGTCATCACGGATCTTTGCAATAAAAGCAGTCAGCTCATCCGTTTCCTGAGGATTCATACCAGCCGCAGGTTCATCCAGAAGAAGGAGCTCCGGCTTCGTAGCCAGTGCTCTGGCAATCTCCAGTCTTCGCTGTTTACCATAAGGAAGAGATGTTGCAAGTTCATCACGGACATCGTCCAGTTCCAGGATATGAAGCAGTTCTTCTGCTTCTGCACGCATCTGAGCTTCTTCTTTGCCATTCAGATGAAAAGCAGCTGTAAAAAGATTACTTGTTCTTCTTAAATGTTTTGCAATAAGAATATTTTCAAATACGGTCTGGCTTTTGAACAGACGAATATTCTGGAAAGTTCGTGCAATACCAAGTTTCGTGATCTTATCCGGAGTAGGTGCGATCACGGAAGCATATTTTCCGTCATTTTCACCCTGATAGAGTTTTTTCATTTTTCCATGAGGATGATTTTCAATTATTTTCTTTCCATTAAAATATACAGCTCCGTTAGTTGGTGCATACACACCTGTAATAACGTTGAACGCTGTTGTCTTACCGGCGCCATTCGGTCCGATCAGAGAAACAATCTCACCTTTGTTGACTTCGATATTCATATTGTCAACGGCAATAACTCCGCCAAACTGCATGGTCGCATTTTCAACTTTCAGTACATTTTCACTCATTGGAGTCTCCTCCTTTCACTGCTTTCTTTTTTCTGGATTTTCCGGTAAAGAAATTAATGATTCCCTGTACTGAGAATTCCCTTGTGCCCATAATGCCCTGTCGGAAAAACAGCACAATGATCATGATAATAAAGGAAAAAACAACTTTACGGAAACCGGAACGAAGAAGCGGCACATGAAAACTTCCTATATAAGTGTCATTATCCAGGAATCGTAAGATCCACTCAGAAAAGATGATAAACAGGAAAGAACTGATGCAGCTTCCTGTTACAGATCCGATACCACCGATAACTACGATCAGAAGGATTTCATAAGTCATTGCTGACTTGAACATGGATGCCTGGATTGTTGTCTGATACATGGCAAGCAGCGCACCGGAAATTCCTGCAAAGAAAGAACTGATGGTAAATGCCATTCTCTTATGATGAGCAAGGTTAATACCCATAGCCTCCGCTGCGATCTCATCATCACGGATTGCCTTGAATGCACGTCCATAGGTAGAATTGATCAGCATGACGATAAGTGCGATACAGATACCGGATACCACAAACGGGAAGATAACGCTCTTAAAAGTCGGGTAACTTCTCAGAAGGTTGGAACCATTTGTAAGAGGTCCAAGTTTATCCCACTGGAATACGGCACGGATGATTTCCGCAAAACCAAGTGTTGCAATTGCAAGATAATCACTTTTCAGACGAAGTACAGGAAGTCCGATCAGATAAGCAAAAACTGCTGCAACCACACCAGCTGCGATCAGCGCAACCCACATAGGAACAGCAAACTGTACGATGCCACCGTCAAAATACTGATAAACAAATTCTCTCTGATCTACAGGAATAGTCAGAATACCATATGTATAGGCACCAAGGAGCATAAATCCTGCCTGTCCAAGTGAGAACAGTCCTGTAAATCCGTTCAGAAGGTTCATGGAAACTGCAACCAGTGCATAGATCGCACCTTTTTTAAGTACAGTGAAGATCATTGCAGTGGACGGAAGTGTATGTTCCATAATATACAAAACAACCAGTAACGCCACGATCAGGGAAACGTTTATGATTGCCGTTTTTTTCTTTGTCATGATAACGCCTCCTCTGTCATACTTTGTCTGTTGCTTTTTCACCGAAAAGACCGGTAGGTTTCGCAATCAGAACAATAATTAAAAGTGCAAATGTAAAAGCATCTGAGAATGTGGTCCAGCCCATTCCCTTGATGATATTTTCGCAGATACCGATGATAAACGCACCGATCACTGCCCCGGGAATAGAACCGATTCCTCCAAATACAGCAGCTACGAACGCTTTAAGTCCCGGCATTGCACCTACGGTCGGTGTAACACCTGTATAATTTGTAAAGAACAGAAGACTTCCTACTGCTGCAAGGAAAGAACCAATAATAAATGTCATACTGATAACTGAATTGATCTTGATACCCATAAGCTGAGATGTTTCAAAATCCTTGGAAGCAGCACGCATTGCCATACCGATTTTGGTGTATTTGATCAGTGCTACCAGAACTACTACCAGAATAATAGTAAGGAACGGTGTGATCACTGTTACTCTCTTTGTACTTGCGCCCAGTACTGTAATTGTATCACTGATCCACGGAATAGACGGGTACTGCTGTGCCAGACCACCGGTAATATAAAGTGCCAGATTCTGAAGCAGATAGGAAACACCGATTGCTGAGATCATAACAGACATTCTCGGTGCTGAACGAAGCGGTTTATAAGCCACACGTTCAACCAGAAATCCCAGAAGTACTGTAGCAACGAGTACCAGCGGGATTGAAACATACATAGGCATGGACGCAGATGCATAAACCATGATCAGACCTGCAACCATAAAAATATCTCCATGTGCGAAGTTTATCAGTCGTAAAATGCCATATACCATGGTATAACCGATAGCGATCAGTGCGTACTGGCCGCCAACGGAAATTCCGGCAAGAAGATATGGCAGATTGGTATTAAACCATTCCATGGTAATCCTCCTTAAGATCGTTTTATTTCATAAAGTCATTTAACGTGGAACGAGGCGGGAGCAACGCCCGCCTCAGTATCCCTCATAAATACAATTCTTATTTTTCGCCGTCGATTCCCTGTTCTCCGACAAGATCCCAGGAACCTTCATCAGAATTCAAAGATTTGATGAATGCTGTATCTCTCTTTGCATCACCATTTTCATCGAATTCAATGTGACCGCATACACCGTCATACTGTACATCCCACAGTGCCTCATTTACTTTCGCCGGATCTGTGGAGCCTGCTGCTTTCAGTGCTTCAAGAGCTACATAATATGCATCATATCCCATTGCGGACATAGCCGCGATAGTATCGTCACCACCGTTGTTGGATTTTGCTGTGGAATCAGAATTGATGTAATCTTTGATTCCTTTATCGAATTCTTCATTTCCACCTTCCTGATAGAAAGTAGTTACGTAAATCTGAAGATTTTTGCCTTTTGCTGCTTTAAGGATAACGTTGGAATCCCATGTATCGCTTGCAAGGATAGGAGTTTCCAGACCCTGAGAAGCTGCCTGCTCAATGATCAGTGCTGCTGCTTCTGTTGAAGTAGGTGCAAATACAACGTCTGCTCCGGAGTTCTTTGCAGATGTAATATAGGAAGCGAAATCACTGTTTCCATCAGGGAATGTTTCTTCTACACACTCTCCGCCAAGTTCTTCAAATGCCTTGGAGAAGTAATGTCCAAGTCCTGCTGAATAATCATCACCAAGTTTGGTAAGTACATATGCTTTCTTTGCTTTGAAATTGTCTTTTGCAAAGTTTGCAAGTACAGTTCCCTGGAATGGATCAAGGAAGCAGATACGGAAATAATGTGTATTTCCCTGTGTGATCTGCGGGTTTGTACAGCTGATTCCCAGTGCCGGGATTCCGCCTTCTTTAAAGATATCAGATGCTGCGATAGATACACCTGAACCATAAGAACCAAGTGCGATAGAAACTTTATCACTTACCAGCTGTGCTGCTGCAGATGGTCCTTTATCATTAGAAGATTCATTGTCTACAATATCAAGCTCTACTTCGTATTCTTTTCCATCGATCTCTACAGTAGGTGTTACATGGTTTGCATACTGAACGCCAAGTGTTTCCTGTTTTCCACCTGCGCCATTGTCTCCTGATGCCGGTTCGTATACACCAATCTTTACAGTATCTGCTGCAAGCGCCGGTACTGCTGTTGCTGCAACCATCATGGCAGCTACTAAAACAGACAATAATTTTTTCTTCATTATTTAATTCCCTCCTCGTTTTGTATTCATACAAAAGACACTTGTTCTTGTGTCTCGAACATGTTATGAATTATACCATGCACTTTCACTTTAATCAAGTAAAATCATGAACTTTTTGTGTTTTTTCATAAAAACAATCCATTCTCAAGAAGAAGATTCCACTTGTCAAGATGTATTCCTTAGTGTATGATAAAAAAGGTTCAGACCCCGTTTTCAGGGGTTTTATAATTTAATAAGAAAACACAAATAGGAGCGGATTTTATGTTTAAACGATTCAGGTATGACTTGAAGAAGTACTGGAAATATTCCTTATATTCTTCCAGGGCCCTGCTGAAATCTGAGATAGCCAATTCTTATCTGAACTGGCTGTGGTGGGTGCTTGATCCTCTTTGTTTCATGCTTATTTATGTATTCATGTTCGGGTATGTCTTCAAATCCAAAATAGACTACTTTGCTATTTTTATCTTTGTAGGTATCACCCTGTGGGACTTTTTTAATAAGACTCTGATCCAGAGTGTTCGTGTTATCAAGAACAACAAGCCCATTGTTACGAAAGTATACATACCGAAGTTTATTCTTCTGATCATCCGAATGGAAGTTAACGGATTCAAGATGTTTGTTTCCCTGATGATCGTTGTTGCAATGGTAATCGTATGCAGAGTACCACTGACATGGAATGTATTATTCTGTATTCCGATTCTGATCACATTATTTGTAATTGTCTTCGGTTTCGGATGCTTTTTCCTTCATTATGGTGTCTATGTAGAAGACCTTTCCAATGTTCTCAACATTGCGCTGCGTTTCCTGTTTTATCTGACAGGTGTATTCTGGAACATCATGGACCGTCTTCCCGCACCTTATAATGCATACATCGGAAAGGGCAACCCTATTGCATTTCTGATAACTTCAATGCGTGACTGCGTAATATACGGCAAGACTCCCAATCTGAAACTGCTGCTTGCATGGTTTCTGATCGGACTTGTAATCTGTGTACTGGGCATCCGCAAAATCTACAAAAACGAAAACAGTTATGTAAAGGTGATATAATATGGAAGAAAAACATGCAATTGAAGTCACAGATCTGGTCATCAGTTATCAGAACCTGAAAAAAACTTCAATCAAAAAAAATCTGCTGCATTTCCGTCATCGCCATAATGAGCGTTTTGTAGCAGTAAAAGGAATTTCATTCTATGTTCGAGAGGGTGAAATTCTCGGAATCATCGGAAAAAACGGAAGCGGTAAATCTACCACACTTAATGCACTTGCCGGAATCTTTTCTCCGGATACAGGAACAATAGATCTGAACGGGCACAATATCTCACTTCTTTCTATCGGAGTCGGTTTCCAGAAAGAAATGACAGGACGAGAAAACATTATTCTCTCCGGTATGCTTCTTGGATTTACAGAAGAACAGGTTCATGAAAAAGAAGAAGAGATCATTGAATTTGCCGAGATCGGACAGTTTATTGATATGCCCGTAAGAACATATTCAAGTGGTATGTATTCCAAGCTGGCCTTTTCCATCACAGCTATCCTCGAAACAGACATCATGCTGATCGATGAGGTACTCAGTGTTGGTGACCAGAAATTCAAGAAAAAAAGTTTCAACAAAATGAAGAGCCTTATTTCCAACAAAGATCGTACTGTAGTTATCGTATCACACAGCATTGATACTCTGAGAGAACTCTGTGATACAGTTATGTGGATGCACGACGGACAGATTGTCCGGATCGGTGAACCGGATCCAGTTCTTGATGAGTACGTTGATTTCATGGAAAAAAGCTGATAACGATCAAAGGGTATGCCCGTTATGGACATACCCTTTTTGTTTACATAATATTTATTTCGCATTTCGCAGGAAAATGTGATAAAACTTCTCTCTGGCGCCACCCGGGATAATTCCCACAGCCAGGCGAACTGCACAATTCCTGATAAATCTGTTTCTGCTGATAAAATGTCTGTTAAGAAGACACTTCTGAAAACGCACAGCCCAAATGAGATAGTTTCTGCCGCCCCTTCTGTCGTACATACCGTTTCCTGTACGCATATCCAGAACCACTTCCTGTACATTGTAACCCTGATAACCTTTCTGCAGCATACGTACCCAGAGATAGTAATCCTCAAATCCCGGAAAATCCTGATAATTTCCGGCATTCAGCACAGCTGCCTTCCGAAACATCACGCAGGGATGGTTAAATGGATTGCGTTTTTTCGCATACTGGATAATTTCTTCGGAAGTACGGGGAAGCTCTCTGATCCGGTCCATGTCTCCCGGTGTACCGGAAAATTCCTGAAGCGCACCGCTGACAATCGCGTAACCACTCTGTCTGATCATCTGGTACTGTCTCTCACACCGTTCCGGTCTGCTGATGTCATCACTGTCCATGCGTGCGATCACTTCGCACCTGCATCTGCCAACACCTTCCCTCAGTGCATATCCCAATCCCCTGTTTTCCTTAAAACGAAGGATCTGAAGTCTGGATTCCATCTGTTCCTGTGCCCACTGAACCACTTCATCCAATCCGGGAGTCAGAGGTCCGTCACACACCAGCACAAAATCAGAAAACGGAAGTGTCTGATCCAGCATACTCTGTATACTCTGTCTGAAATACAGTGGATTTTCTTTTTTGTATACTGCCATCAGAACTGAATAAGTCTCTTCTGTATGGTTCTCCATAGAATCACCTCTTAATTCTCGTATGATGATGGTTCATTTCCTGGGCATCCGGTGGGTTCCAGTATTCTCCGTACATCTGACGCAGGACAAAATCATAATCAGCCGGTCCGCGAAGCTCAATATCTTCAAACGGATAATCAGCTCCCTTTCCATAACGTTTCTTATGGAACATTTCTTTCAGTTTATGAATTCCCATAAAATTCACAAGATATGGTGAACCATCGTATGAATATTTCTGCATCAGCCTGTCCAGACGCTTCATTTCGTGAGAGGTTCTGAAAATCTTTTCCACCGGAAGAATCTTTCCGGCAGCGATCAGCACCTTTTCATGTAATGGACGGTTCGTTCTTTTCAGGTCAATATTTGTGGAAAACAGAGAATAGTTTACTCTGGCTCTTGCAACCAGAAGACGGAAGCAGTGGAACTTACGAAGGTATTTATTACCTGGCATTCCATCGAGTGGAAAAATATCGATCCATGCTTCTTTCTCTGTCTCAACTGCTGCTGATTCGTCGATCACTTTCACCCTGCTGTCTGTAATACGTGGTACATAATGATTGTAGCCTTCTGTATTACGGAAGTTCCGGTAATGAAGGTATTCCGGCAGTTCTTCTTTCACAATTTCCTCGAAACGACGAAAATCCGGTCTCGGCATTCCCACATCAATATCATCATCCCAGGGAATGAATCCCTTATGGCGTACTGCTCCCAGAAGAGTTCCGCCCAGTGCATAATATCGGAGGTGATGTTTCTGACAGATCCGTAAAAATTCTTTCAGAATATCAAGCTCTACCAGCTGCAGATTACGCAGATCATCTCTTGTTTCTGTATTTTCACTCATGCTTATCCTCCCCTGAAAAATCTTCTACAGAATCTTTCAGTGCATTTGTCTGGTCATCTTCCACACCCTCTGATACTTCTTTCTGGAAAAAGATCTTCACAGTCATCAGAAGAAGTTTCAGGTCAAGGAAGAACGAATAGTTCTCAATATAGAACAGATCAAGTTTCAGCTTGTCATATGGTGTGGTATTGTATTTACCATACACCTGCGCATATCCGGTCAGGCCCGCCTTTACTTTCAGTCTGTAATAAAATTCCGGAATTTCCTTACAATATTCACGCATGATCTCCTGGCGCTCCGGTCTCGGTCCGACAAGAGACATATCTCCCTTAAATACATTGAACAGCTGCGGAAGTTCATCCAGATGAAGGTTACGAAGAACTTTACCTACCGGAGTGATCCTGCTGTCATGTTTTGATGCAAGTCTGGCTCCATGTTTTTCGGAGTCTACACACATGCTGCGGAATTTGCAGATTTTGAACGGCTTTCCGCCAACAGTAAGTCTCTCCTGGAAATAAAATACAGGTCCCCTGTCATATAATTTTACACAAAGTGCAACAATCAGCATGATTGGTGATGCAACAACAATACCAATTCCTGAAACTACAATATCAAGGATACGTTTCATGACTCTCTGATCCAGCGGCAGTCCCATATTCTTCGCCACAAGAAGCGGAGTATCAAAAAGATGTATTCTCTCGCTTCCCATAAGGATGACATCAGAGATCTTCGGGCTTAAGTAGCAGCGGATCGAATGTGCAAAACAATGTTTCAGGTAACGGTTTCGGATATTTGACGGAAGATCCCAGATGATCACGCCGTCATATTCTTTCATAAGTTTGAATATTTCCTTTTCACCGACCTCTACATTTACCTTACCGCTGATATCATATTTATCTCTTCTGGAGTTCATCTTGTGGATCAGGTCTCCCGGATCACGATCTCCATAGATAACCAGAAGTTTCCTTGCCTGATACAGTCTGGAATAAATATATCTCGAACCCCATATCCAGATCAGGATAATAGCAAACTGCACAAACGTCATCTCGACCATCGGCCACGGATCCAGGAACCACCTGTTGATCAGTGTGATCTGGAAATATGTGATCACATTTGTACATATAGTTGCGATCACCATGGAATAAAACACATCAATACGTTTCAGGTAACCAACTTTCAGACCGCCATATAATCTGGAAAACATAACATTGATCAACGCATAGATTGCAATCAGTACCCAGTTACCTTTTCTCCAGAACGGCTCAAATATCAGCCCTCTGTAAAAGTCATACCAGATATATGCAAAAACTGCTGTCTGGGCAATTACTACGAGACTTGCCAGACAAAAAACTATAAATCGTTTAAAATCCTCTCGTTTTTTCACACAATCCCTCTTATCTGTATATTTTATATACGTTTTTTGACTGTAAAAACTTCTGTTACTTCTGATAGTATAAACAGAATTGCAGAAAGTCCAATATTCTTTTAACCTTGTTATTATAACGTAAATCTCCGGTTACGTCCAGTCATTGAGTTTTCTTTCTCATAAGTCATAGGTAAATGATGTTACTGCGAATGAAATGTACAGAGACCAATGCTGATGCCAGATTCAGCAGTGACGTTTTAGCGATATAATAATCGTATTATGTTTGTGAAATTAATATATTTGGTGTATTTTTGTCTTATTTTGTTACTTTTTCACCTTTTTACTCATATATTTACTTTTATTTGATACATTCTTAACAAAAAAGGTAAATTTTTTTTAGTTTTTCACAGTTTTTTGCTCAAAAATATGGAAATGTATTTGTAAAAAATGTATAATAGACTCACAAAGCATTATAAAAGGAAAGTGAGGGTTCACTATGAAACAAAACAACATGTTAGCGATGATTCTGGCTGGCGGACGTGGAAGCCGTCTTCATGAACTCACCAACAAAGTTGCCAAGCCGGCAGTTTCCTACGGCGGAAAATATCGTATCGTTGATTTTCCGTTAAGCAACTGTGCTAACAGCGGTGTGGATATTGTTGGTGTATTAACCCAGTACGAATCTGTTCTTCTGAACAGTTATGTGGCCAACGGCGGTCGTTGGGGCCTCGATGCAAGAGAAAGTGGCGTATTTGTCCTTCCTCCCCGTGAAAAAGCCGATGCAGATCTCGATGTATACAGAGGAACTGCTGATGCAATTTCTCAGAACATTGACTTTATAGATAAGTATTCTCCGGAATATGTTCTTATCCTTTCCGGTGACCATATTTATAAAATGAATTATGACAAGATGCTTACCTACCATAAGGAAATGAACGCAGACGCTACTATCGCTGTTATCGAAGTTCCTATGAAAGAAGCAAGTCGTTTCGGTATCATGAACGCAGACGAAACAGGACGTATCCTTGAATTCGAAGAAAAACCGGAACACCCGAAGAGCAACCTTGCTTCTATGGGTATCTATATCTTCAACTGGAAACTTCTTCGCAGAATCCTTCTGGCTGATATGAAAAATCCTGAGTCTCATCATGACTTCGGTAAAGATATCATTCCGGGTCTTCTGAACGACAACAAAACTCTGGCTGCATACAAATTCAAAGGCTACTGGAAAGATGTCGGAACCATCGATTCTCTCTGGGAGGCAAACATGGATCTTCTCAACAGCCACAACGAACTGGATCTGAATGATTCTACCTGGAAAATCTACACAGAAGACAGCCCGACACTGCCTCAGTACATAGGTCCTAATGCTCAGATCGACAGAGCATTTATCACACAGGGCTGTGTCATTGAAGGTGAAGTCAAAGGTTCTGTGCTTTTCACCGGTGTTCACGTAGGTGAAGGTGCAAAGATCATTGACAGTGTTCTGATGCCGGGTGTTGAAGTAGAAGCCGGTGCTGTAGTACAGAGAGCGCTGGTTGCCGACAATGTAAAAATCGGCAGAGAAGCCGTAGTAGGTGATGCTGACAGTGAACACATCGAACTGGTTTCCAAACGTGTAAAGGGGGTAGAATAATATGGCAAGAGCATTTGGAATCGTTGCATCTTCCGGAACTCATATAAAGGTAGAGGGATTACAGGACTACCGTTCGATCGGTGCTTTTTCATTCCTTGGAAGATATCGTGCCATCGACTTTCCTATTTCCAATATGAGTAACAGCGGTATAGACCGTATTCAGGTATATGTACGTCATAAACCACGTTCCCTTGCAGAACATCTGGGAACCGGACGTCATTACAATATCAACTCCAAAAGCGGCAAACTTCAGCTCCTTTTCTCCGAAAACAACGCTGAAAATACTGTCTATAATACAGATATTGCAAGCTACGCAGAAAACCTCGAATTCATTGAGCGTATGAGAGAGCCTTATGTAATCATTGCTCCTGCCTATATGGTATACGCTGCCAACTACAGCACTATTCTGGATGCTCATATCGAGTCTGGTGCAGACATCACTCTTCTTTATCATTCTGTAGATAATGCAAGAGAAAAATTCCTGAACTGTGATATTCTGAACCTGAATAAACAGAAGGGTGTTGAATCTATCGAACTGAACCGTGGAAGCGCTCAGAAACGCAATATTTTCATGGATACATATATTATGAAGAAAGAACTTCTCATTGAACTTATCCACAAGGCAAGAAAAATTTCTTCCATGTATACACTTCCACAGATTGTTAATGCAAGCGCCAAAGACCTGGATATCCGCGGCATTGCACACAGAGGTTATTTTGCATCACTTACAGATTTCAAAAGCTACTATGATGCAAACATCTCTCTGATAGACATTAAAACAGCCGAAAGCCTGTTCAATCCTGACTGGCCGATCTATACCAAAACTAATGATTCCTGCCCGACACAATATTTTGACGGTGCAAACGTCAAGAATTCTGTTATTTCCAATGGCTGCCTTATCGAAGGTACTGTTGAGAACTGCGTAATCGGACGTGGCTGTCAGATCAAACCAGGCGCAATTGTCAAAAACAGTGTTATTCTCTCCCATACTATAATAGGAAAGAATGCTCATATCGAAAATCAGGTAGTTGATAAATGGGTTCGTATTCTTCACGAAAATGAAATTATCGCATCTGAAGATCATCCTGGATATATCCGCAGAGATGATACCCTCTAATCCTTTTTATCGCATAAATACACCCCGGCTGAATTTCAGTCGGGGTTTGTTTTGTCTCATCACAGAATTATCTGAATATCAAGACCTTTTCCTGTTTTGTTTTCTGCTGTTATCTTTCCTTTGTGCGCCTGTACGATCGCCTGCGCTACCGAAAGTCCTATACCGGAACCACCTGTGGAAGAATTTCTTGAACTGTCCAGACGATAAAATCGTTCAAACAGTATATCCAGACGTCCCTCCGGCAGATCTTCTGCGTCATTATATATTTCCAGCAGGATTTTTTTACCTTTTTTCTTAAGACTTACACTGATTTCTGCATTTTCAGAAGAATATTTCATGGCATTGTCCATAAGAATACCCAACAGCTGTCGAATGGATTTTTCATTACCTCTGTAAATAATACCTGGTTTCACAGTAAGCTGAAGATTTTTGCCCTGAACCTGTGCCGGTGCTTCATAAGGCTGTACCACATCTTCCACAGTATCCGAAAAATCGAATTCCGTTTTTTCTTCCAGTCCTCTGTCCTCGTCAAGCCTCGTCAGTGTCACCAGCTGCTGCACCAATGCCGACAACCTCACGATCTGTTTCCGGGTGCTCTTTGTCCATTGGCTCTCGCCACTTTCCATTTCCATAACTTCTGTATTGGCATCAATGATCGTCAGGGGCGTTTTCAGTTCATGACTGGCATCTGTAATAAACCTTTTCTGCTTACGGATACTCTCTTCCACCGGGCGGAATACAATTCTGGAAAAAATCACTACAAGGACAAGCACTGCTCCAAGTCCTGCCAGGGACACAAGTGTCATTGTAATAAGATTATTTTTTACATTTGAAAGTTCTCTCCTGCAATCCAGAAATATATATTTCGTGCCATCTTCTGTCTCCACCGCACGATATCTGTAAATATCATAAAATCCTGTTGTTTTTCCGGATTTCATCACAGCTTCTGTATATTTTGGGGCTGTCTCTTCATCAACAGCTGCGATATTATCCAGATCCGATGAGGAAATTTTTCCATTATCATCTGCTGTCACAGTAAAATAACGGGTCTCAAAAGGAGTTTCCGGTGATAAACGGTCCTGTTCATCTCTGAAAATCTCTTTTCCCTCCTGTTTCTGTTCCGGCGGTTTTTTATCTTCTGCATGACCTCCAAAAGGACCTTCGCCTCTGGATACAAGATCCGTCATCTCATCTGCCCGCTCCACTATTTTGTAATAATTGCTGATATTGACGGTTCCCAGGATCGCAGCAAGAACTACAAAAGTCGAAAGCATTGCCACCAGAATAAATTTCCGCCTGAGTCCCCGGATCATGGCTGTATCTCCAGATAATATCCCTGCCCTCTGGCAGCTTTGATCTTCACGTTCGCATCAAGAGACACAAGTTTCTTTCTCAGATATGAAATATATACCCATACGACTCCCACATCTGCTTCACTGTCATAGCCCCAGACTTTTTCCATAAAACGGTCTGTGGAAATAATCTGTCTTGAATTTGCTGCCAGAAGTTCCATGATCTGAAATTCCTTATTGGGCAGACGGCAGGAATCTGTAGGAGAAGACAGTTCAAATGTAGTACAGTCCAGTGTAAGATTTCCTACTTTTAATACAGAATTCACTGCCTCTGTCTTGCGTCTTGTAATGGCGCGTATACGTGCCAGAAGTTCCTTCGCTGCAAATGGCTTGCTGAGATAATCATCTGCTCCACAGTCCAGACCCAGGACTTTATCATCTACTTCTGACTTTGCCGTGAGGATCAGCACCGGTACTGTATTTCCCTCCGCACGGATTTTCTTCAGGACTGTAAGCCCATCCATCTTCGGCATCATGATATCAAGGATTGCCCCATCATAATTATCAGCTTCCAGATATGCTAAAGCATCCTCTCCGTTATAGACTGCATCTATGGAATAGTTGTTGTGCTTCAGGATTGCCACCAGTGCAGCCGAAAGCTCTCTCTCATCTTCTGCAAGTAATAAACGCATACGCCCTCCTGTTTCTGTTTATGCAAGTTCTGCCGGTTTTTCCACTTCATAATCGGACCACTGTGATACTGTGGACGCTCCGGACAGATCTGCACTGTCTGAATAAGAATCTACAGTTACAGTATAACTGCTTTCACCTTCTACGTAAACTGTTCCGTCTGTTCCTTTTACAGTTACAGTGTTTCCATCTTCATCTACGATTGAACCACTGTTAGAAAGACTGGTCAGTGTACTGTCACCTGTTACTGTCCATGTACAGTCATCACCGATATAGAGGTTACAGTATCCGTCACCGCCTTCTCCGGCATTGCTTTCATCATCTGTCACTGCACCTTCCAGTGTACTTCCGTTTGTCATATAGAAATCAAGCTGGCTGATGCTGTCCCAGATCACATCACCGGACATCTTCTGATTATCTGCTGTGAACAGGCAGTCCGCACCATTAGCACCTGAAGTTCCCCAGCCTCTTTCATTGCTGTTTCCTATACATTTCAGGAAAAATTCACTGTCATCTGCGTTTGTGATATCAACATCAGAAAGTGTGATCGTTGATTCTGTATTAGTTGTATAAAACTGTCCACCGTTTTTGGCAGTGAGGGAACCACCGGCCATTTCAAAAGTACTGTTTCCGACTTCAGAATCACCGGACATGCTCTGGTACAGGATTACATTCCATGTACAGTCATTCTGATCAAGATCACTCATATTTCCTGTAAGGTCAGAATCAAAAAGATGAATGGAATTCAGTCCCTCAATACAGATTGCCTCTGATCCGTTAGCTGTAAGCTGTGCGTTGTTTACAGCGATATCTGCTGTGCTGTAGATTGCCGGAGAGCCAACGCCGTTGGAAGTATAAGTACCTCCGTCAACTACCATCTTTCCACCACCTCTGTCACTTCGAATCGCTGCGGAAGATTCGCCGTTTGTCTCTACGTCCATATCCCAGGCATAAAGCGTTCCGCCGCCTGCTGCATGGATACCGCCTGATGTATCTTCTTTTGTGGTGATCTTTGTATTTGCCGCATAAACAGTTCCGGCACCATAGGCAAAAAGTCCGGCAGCTCCTTTGGCATCTGTATCAACTGTAGAATTATTTACATAAGCAGTTCCGTCTGTTGCAAGAACTGCAGCCCCGATTCCGTAGAAACTTGAACTGTCGCCGCCCTGGCTGTCAGAAGACTCTCTCGTGATCGTGCTGTTGTCGATTGTCACTTTTGCGCCTTCTGATACATGGGCTGCGTTTTCATCTGTTCCTGTTGAAGAGATCGTCTCGCCGTCTACCGTTGCATCTTCTGTATAATCATTGACCGCTGTATAACTTTCCGGTGCCTGAGACTGTCCTCCCGGTGCACCACCAGGGCCTCCCTGTCCATCCGGTGCCTGGCCGTCCGGTGCCTGGCCGTCCGGTGCTTCTCCGTCCGGTGCTTCTCCGTCTGGTTTTTCTCCGTCTGGTTTTTCTCCGTCCGGTTTTTCAGGCGGTTCACCTTCCGGTTTCTTGCTGTCTGATGATTTGTCGTCAGATTTCTTCTCTGCAGCTGAAGTATCATCTGTAGTTGATTCTGCTGCAGCTTCTGCACTGCTTCCTGCTGCGTATACGCTTGTTCCTGTCATACTGATCGCAAGTCCTAACACTAATGCTGCATATTTTTTCTTCATAAAAAATCCACCCTTTCTGTGTATCATATCGTTTCACATCTGATATATAACCACTGAGAATCTTTCAACAGTTATATTTATGGTTCTTTCGTTTCGATATACACACTATAAGGGTGGAACTTTAACTCAACTTTAAACTATCTTAAGTTCACAAAAAGCTCACAAAACAGGAGCATTTCTGAAATTTGCATCAATAAGAAATCATCTGTAGTAATTTTTTCCGCCAAAAGCAGCAATGATGCAGTCGATACCTTCCAGTATCAGATACAGTCCTACAAGGAATCCGATAGAGAATATTGTGATAGCCGGTCTGAATACAAGGAGTATACCTGCGATCAATCCGAGGATATTCACGATCATCGTCAGATAATAATAAGTGGTTCCCAGTCTGAAACGTACATAGTTCAGATGAGAAAGTCTGGAAATACAATGGGCAATGATCCAGATCGGAAGTACCATCGCAATCGCCCATGTACCGGCGCCCGGATGAACCAGAAGCATAAATCCGGCCATAACTCCAAGAATTCCTGTTACCAGAGAGATTACCGGTCCAAATCCTGTAAAACGTTCCATACGCACATAAAGAATAATATCTGCAATTCCTGTGCAGATTGCAATAATACCACATACTGCAACAAGCCACATAAGAAATCCTGAAGGCTGCTTCAACATGATCACACCAAGAATGATGAGCACCGTTCCGAGGATAAGTTCCGGCCATCCGATATCAGTTCTTCTGTTCATTCTGATCTGCCTCCTTTTCTTCAGATATTTCTGCTGTGTTTTTTCCATTCAGGATACTCATAAACTCATCTCCTGTAATGGTTTCTTTCTCATAAAGATACATAGCCAGTTCATCAAGTTTCTGGCGGTTATCTGTAAGGATCTTTTTGGCTTTTTCATGCTCTGACCTTACAAGTTCTACTACCTGGCGGTCAATTTCTTTCTGCGTATCTGCAGAGCATGCCAGAGAAGCATCACCTCCCAGATACTGATTTGTTACAGTTTCCATTGCAACCATATCGAAGTCATCACTCATTCCATAACGTGTGATCATGGAACGGGCAATCTTTGTTGCCTGCTCAATATCGTTGGAAGCTCCTGTTGTCACTTCACCAAAAACAACTTCTTCAGCAGCACGGCCTCCTGTAAATGTCGCAATCTTGTTTTCCAGTTCTTTCTTAGTCAGAAGATATTTGTCCCCCTGCTCAACCTGCATGGTATATCCAAGCGCTCCGGAAGTTCGTGGAATAATGGTAATTTTCTGAACAGGTGCGGAATTTGTCTGCAGTGCAGCCACAAGAGCATGTCCTATCTCATGATAGGCCACTACTTTTTTCTCCTGATCAGAAAGTACCGCATTCTTTTTCTGATATCCGGCAATAACTACTTCGATACTCTCTTCCAGGTCAGCTTCTGTTACTACTTCCCGGTTGTCACGAACCGCTCGAAGTGCGGCTTCATTTACAATATTCGCAAGTTCTGCACCGGAAGCTCCGGCTGCCATTCTTGCTATCGTATGGAAATCAACATCATCTGAAAGCTGAACCTTCCTTGCATGAACTTTCAGGATTGCTTCACGGCCTTCCAGATCTGGAAGTTCTACAGGTACACGTCTGTCAAAACGGCCTGGACGGGTCAGTGCCGGGTCAAGTGATTCCGGTCTGTTTGTGGCAGCCAGAATGATAACTCCGTTATTTCCCTCAAAACCATCCATCTCTGTAAGAAGCTGGTTCAGAGTCTGTTCACGTTCATCATTTCCGCCTGCCATCTGACCGTCACGCTTCTTACCAATCGCATCAATTTCATCAATAAATACGATACACGGTGCTTTTTCCTTCGCCTGCTTAAAAAGATCACGAACCTTTGAAGCGCCCATACCTACAAACATTTCCACAAATTCAGAACCTGACATAGAGAAAAATGGTACATTGGATTCACCTGCAACCGCTTTAGCCAGCATGGTTTTACCTGTTCCTGGAGGGCCTACAAGCAGGACACCTTTCGGCATGGATGCACCGACTTTTGTATATTTTTCAGGATTATGAAGATAATCTACGATCTCCTGAAGGTTTTCCTTTGCCTCTTCTTCACCGGCAACATCACTGAAATGAATACCTTCTGTAGACTGTACATAAACTTTGGCATTACTCTTTCCCATGCCAAAAGCCATGGAGTTTTTGCCTCCGGCCTGTTCCATCATTTTTCTTCCCATGTACTGTCCAAGTGCAATAAAGATTATCAGCGGAAGAACTCCTGTCAGCAGAAAACTTGCAACCGGAGACATCTGCGTGTCAATCTCTTTTGCAAAGGTAGCACCTGATTTAAAAAGGCGTTCCGTCAGTGTGGGGTCGTCCATGATTCCTGTTTTATATACAGTATTTTTATTATCCTTTTCTGTAAAAAGGATCTGATTGTCTTCGACCTGGACATCACTGATCTTTTTGTCTTCAATACTGCTCATGAAGGTTCCATAATCCACTTCTTTTACCTGCTTCATGGAAAGCATCGGTGTCAGGACTACATTAAATATGATCAGTATCAGAAGCACGATTCCATAATAAAAAATCAGCGGCTTCTTTGGTGATTTTACTTCTTTCATTCCAGTCTTCCTCCATCTTTTTATTTAATGTACATTATATCTCCAATCGCTGCCCTTTTAGTATACCCAGAAAAGAAAAAGTGTGGAGTTTTTCCACACTTTCAAAATTCTGTCCCATATTTTTCCACTGTTGTTCACAATTATCCACGGTATGACTTCAGAACCTGCTCAACCATATCCGGAGAAAGCTCTTTGAATTTCAGACAGGAATAGTGGTTAAATATATGCAAAACAGCCCCGGGATTTCTCCTGGAGCTGTTTTGTCTTTAAAACTTCCTGAACCTGTCATATCTCCGATTCAGAAGTTCTTCCCCTGATAATTTATTATATTCATCAAGGAATGCTTCTATTTTATTATCAAGTATGCCCGTGACCTGCCACAGACTGTCTGCGTTAAATTCCACAGGTTCCGGAATCATCTCTTCAATGATTCCTTTCTGATAAAGATCTGTCGCAGTAAGCTTCATAACTTCTGCTGCCTCATCTGCCTTACTGCTGTCCTTCCAGAGGATACTTGCAAACCCTTCCGGTGAAAGAATGGAATATACAGAATTTTCCAGCATCCATACCTGATCTCCTGCTGCAAGTGCCAGTGCGCCACCACTGCCGCCTTCACCGGTAACAACAGAAAGCACCGGTGTTTTCAGTCCTGAAAGTTCCATAAGGTTTCTGGCAATTGCCTCTCCCTGGCCTCTCTCTTCTGCTTCCACTCCGCAGAATGCTCCTGGAGTATCTACAAAACAGATCACAGGCCGGTGGAATTTTTCTGCCTGTTTCATCAGCCTGAGCGCTTTGCGATAGCCTTCCGGCATAGGCATTCCGAAATTATGATAAATATTTTCTTTTGTATTATTACCTTTCTGCTGTGCGATCACAGTTACAGGAATTCCATGAAAAGAAGCAAGTCCGCCAATGATGGCTCTGTCATCACCATAATTTCTGTCACCATGAAGCTCCATAAAGTCATCAAAAAGTGCATCTATGTAATCTTTTCCTGATGGTCTGTCCATTTTACGGGATAACTGCACACGTTCCCAGGCGGAAAGATATGGATTGTTTCCGATATGGTAACTTTCCGGATGACCTGATCTGCCTTTCTGATTTCCGTTATCCTGTACATCTTCCACATCAGCGGAATTCTGATCCCCTGATGAAATCTTATCATAATTATGAAGAGTCAGAATATCTGAAAGAGTTTTTTTCAGATTTTCCCTCCGGACAATATCATCTACAAATCCATGCTCCACAAGGAATTCTGCTCTCTGAAATCCCTTCGGAAGTTTCTGGCGTATAGTCTGCTCGATCACACGGGGACCTGCAAAACCGATAAGTGCCCCCGGCTCAGCCAGGATAATATCGCCAAGCATGGCAAAACTTGCAGTAACTCCGCCGGTGGTAGGCTCTGTCAGTACAGATACATAAAGAAGTCCGGCATCACTGTGACGTTTCAGAGCTGCGGAAGTTTTTGCCATCTGCATAAGAGAAGTGATTCCTTCCTGCATTCTGGCACCGCCTGAACATGCAAAAATAATCACCGGAAGACGTTCCTCTGTTGCACGTTCTACTGCTCTTGTGATCTTTTCTCCTACCGCCCAGCCCATACTGGACATAAGGAACCTTCCATCACAGACGGCAAGTACTGTTTCTGATCCATTTATTTCACATTTTCCGGTCACAACTGCTTCTTTCAGGCCAGTTCTCTCCTGAAGCACCTGAACTTTTTCTTCATATCCTCTGTAATTCATCGGATTTCTGCCTGTCAGGTCATGATCCCACTCTTCAAAAGTCCCCTCATCTGCGACCATCTGGATTCTCCGGTAAGCATGAACTCTGAAATAACCGCCGCATTTCGGACAGATATAATTATCCCTCTTCACTTCTTCCGCAATGATGGCAGCTCCACATTTATTACACTTACGCAGCAGCCCTTCCGGAACTTCCGGTCGCTGTGCATGTACCGTTCCATGACTTTGTATTCTGGAAACGATTCTTGTTTTTTTGAACATGTTTTCCAACTTCATGATCGGCCACCTTCCATCCGCTCAATAAATTCCACGTCTGTATTTCCCGCCTGGAAATCTGGATTTTCCAGAATATCATACTGGTAATCTACATTGGTGTCGATACCCTCAATAATTACTTCGCCTAATGCACTCTGCATCTTGCGGATCGCCTCATTTCGATTCTTTGCCCATACAATAACCTTGGCGATCATCGAATCATAATAAGGCTGCACCGTATATCCACTGTAGACTGCCGAATCAATACGTATTCCCTTGCCACCCGGGAAATACATATCCGTAATGGTGCCCGGAGACGGACGAAAACCCTTTGAGGGATTTTCTGCATTAACCCTGCATTCAATTGCATGACCGGTCAAATGAATATCTTCCTGTTTATAGCTTAAAGGCAGTCCGGATGCGATCCTGATCTGCTCTTTTACAAGATCCACACCTGTCACCCATTCTGTCACCGGGTGTTCCACCTGAATTCGGGTATTCATCTCCATAAAATAGAATCTGCCCTCTTTATCCAGAAGGAATTCAATGGTTCCGGCATTTTCATATCCTGCAGCTTTTGCTGCACAGACAGCTGCTTCACCCATTCTGGCTCTCAGCTCTTCAGATATTACCTCACATGGAGATTCCTCGATCATTTTCTGATGATTACGCTGAATAGAACAGTCACGTTCACCTAGATGTATTACATTTCCGAATTTATCAGCCAGAATCTGGAATTCGATATGTTTTGGATGCCGCACAAAATGTTCTACATACATGGTAGAATCACCGAACGCCATCTCAGTCTCTTTCTGTGCTGTACGAAAACTTTCTTTGAAATCCTCCGGTGTATCTGCAACACGCATACCTTTACCGCCACCGCCAAGAGCAGCTTTGATGATAACCGGATAGCCAATGCTCTCTGCCTCTTTCTGCCCCTCTTCCACTGTATAGACAGGATTTTTGCCCCCTGGAATGATCGGTACTCCCGCTTCATCCATGGTATTTTTGGCCGCCTGTTTATTTCCGAGACGGGCGATCACATCAGATGACGGACCGATAAAAGTAATATGGCACTGCTCACAGAGCTGCGCAAAACGACTGTTTTCAGAAAGGAATCCAAAGCCAGGATGAATGGCATCTGCCCCTGTGACGATCGTTGCACTGATGATATTTTCCATGCTGAGATAACTCTGGGAAGATGGTGCCGGTCCGATGCAGACTGCCTCATCTGCCAGCTGCGTATGAAGAGCATCTTTATCCGCTTCCGAATAAACAGCTACTGTCTCAATTCCCATTTCCCTGCATGCACGGATAATCCGCACTGCAATCTCCCCACGATTTGCAATCAGCACTTTTTTTACCATAGCGTGTCACCTATCCAATCATAAAAGTCAGTTCAGCGTCAACTACAACTTTGCCGTCAACAGTCGCCACTGCATGTCCTACTCCGACCGGTCCCTTACATTTAATGATAGTTGTTTCCAGACGAAGTTTGTCTCCCGGAACAACTTTTCCACGAAAACGACAGTTTTTGATCCCGCCGAAATATGCGATCTTTCCTTTATTTTCTTCCAGACTTAAGATTGCTACTGCACCTGTCTGTGCAAGTGCCTCCACCATCAGTACACCCGGCATAACCGGTTCCTGTGGAAAATGTCCCTGGAAGAAGTCCTCACGGAAAGTTACACATTTATATCCGACTGCATATTTACCCGGTTCAAAATCCTCAATATAATCTACCAGCAGAAACGGATGTCTGTGCGGAAGTATCTGTTCAATTTCTTTTACGCCCAATCTGTTCATAATTATCTGTACTCCTGTTTCGTTACCCTGAATTATCCCAAAATGTTACTGTTCACAGTAACTCCAAAATCTTTACACGACCCGGAACAATGGCTGGCCATATTCCACAGCCTGACCGTTCTCTACATATATCTCAGCCACTTTTCCGTCAAAATCGCTCTCAATCTCATTCATAAGCTTCATAGCTTCCACAATAGCCAGCGTCTGACCTTTTTTTACAGCATCTCCCACAGATACAAAAGCTTCTGCTTCTTCTGAAGGTGCCGCATAAAAAGTACCTACCAATGGAGATTTGATCAGATTTCCCTCCGGCTCTGATACCTTGTCCGAATTGTTCTGTATCGCATTTTCTGTTTTTGCCGGAACTGCTGCAAAGTGCTCAGCCGCCACATCAGATGAAGCACCTGACACAACTACTGTCTCTTTTTCTTTCCTGAAGTGAAAATTTGCTCCGTTTTCTTCATATTTAAATTCTGTCAGTTCAGAATCTGATACCGCTTTTATTAAAGTAAGAAGATTTTCAAATTCCATGTTTTAACCCTCGTATTTCTTAACAAGAAGTGTTGCATTATGACCGCCAAATCCAAGAGAATTGCTCATTGCATAACGGATTTCTTTTTCCACAGGAGCACCGATCGCATAATTCAGGTCACATTCTTCATCCGGCTCTGTAGTTCCAACTGTCTGGTGGATAAAACCATCTTCCAGGGATTTTACGCAAGTTACAAATTCAACACCACCAGCTGCTCCCAGAAGATGTCCGATCATGGATTTCGTGGAGTTTACAACCAGATTCTTCGCAGCATCTCCGAACGCCTTATGGATTGCTCTGGTCTCAAAAAGATCATTGTGATGTGTACTTGTTCCATGAGCATTGATATACTCTACTTCTTCCGGCTGTGCTCCTGCTTCTTCCATGGCAAGTTCCATGGCTCTTGCAGCACCGGCTCCATCCTCTGCAGGAGATGTAATATGAAAAGCATCCGCTGTGGCACCATAACCAACCAGCTCTGCGTAAATTTTAGCCCCTCTTGCCTTCGCATGTTCCAGTTCTTCCAGAACTACGATACCGGCACCTTCGCCCAGGACAAAACCACTTCTGTCTTTGTCAAAAGGAATCGATGCTTTCATCGGATCTTCTGTTTTTGTAAGAGCTGTAAGCGCTGTAAAACCGGCCACTCCAGTCGGACAGATACAGCTTTCTGTACCACCGGCAACCATAATCTCAGCATCGCCATACTGAATGGCCCGAAATGCATCTCCAATACTGTGAGTACCGGACGCACAGGCTGTCACAACATCTGTACATTTGCCTCTCAGTCCAAACTGAATAGAAATATTTCCCGCAGCCATGTTGGAAATCATCATCGGAACCATAAGCGGATTAACTTTTCCAGGTCCCTTTGTGATGATTTTTTCATAATTGGTCTCTACCTGAGGAAGACTGCCGATTCCTGATCCGACAATAACACCGGCACGGAAAGCATCTTCTTTCTCCATATCAATTCCCGCATCTTCCAGTGCCTCTTTTGCCGCTGTAACTGCATACTGGCAGAACGGATCCATACGTCTTGCTGATCTTGGATCCATATGATCTTTTGCATTAAAATCTTTCACTTCTGCGGCAAGCTTTACCTTGTAATCTGTAGTATCAAATTTCATGATCGGCCCGATTCCGACTTTTCCTTCACGGATTCCTGCCCAGAAATCTTTTACATTATTTCCAATAGGAGTAACTGCACCAAGTCCGGTGACAACAACTCTTCTTTTGCTCATATTACCATTCCTCCGTCAACCTGTATCACCTGTCCAGTAATGTATCTGGCATCCTCAGATGTAAGGAATGCCACAGCTTTTGCCACATCTTCCGGTTTACCAAAATATCCCAGAGGAATCTGTGCTGCTGATGTCTCTTTTACATTCTCAGGCAGGACAGCTGTCATCTCTGTCTCGATAAATCCCGGTGCAACTGCATTTACTGTAATCCCTCTGGAAGCCAGTTCCCTTGCTGCTGTTTTTGTCAGGCCAATTACACCTGCCTTGGAAGCTGCGTAGTTGGCCTGACCTGCATTTCCTGCAATTCCCACTACAGAAGCCATGCTGACGATTCGGCCACTTCTCTGGCGGAGCATCTGTCTGGAAACAAAACGCATCATATTGAAAGTTCCCTTCAGATTTACATCAATTACACTGTCAAAATCAGCTTCTGACATTCCCATAAGAAGTCCGTCTTTTGTAATTCCGGCATTGTTTACCAGAATATCAATACTTCCATATTCTTTTGAAATTGTTTTTACTGCTTCTTCACAGGCTTTATAGTCCGCAACGTTCCATTGCATAACTGCAGCCTGACCACCTTTTTCTTCAATTTCCTTCTGCACTTCACGTGCACGTTCTTCTGAACCGTTATAGTTAATAACGACTGTAACGCCTCTTTCTGCCAGCTCCAGGGCAATGGCTCTTCCGATTCCTCTGGATGCACCCGTAACGATCGCTGTTTTTTTCTTATTCTGCTCTGCCACCTTATCTATCTCCTTGCAGGTCTGTTCCCCTGTTCATTTCAGATTATATGTTTACTCTGCTTTCAGTTCTTCACATACAGCCAGGGCTTCTTCCCATGTTCCGATGTGATATGATTTTACATTTTTATTGATTTTTCTCAGAAAACCTGTAAGAGTTTTTCCCGGACCGATCTCAACAAAAGTATCCACGCCTTCACGGATCATAGCTTCTACACTCTGCTGCCATCTCACTGATCCGCTCACCTGCTGTACCAGAAGATTTTCGATCTGACCGCAGTCCGTGACAACTTCTGCATTAATATTTGCAACATACGGAATCTTAAGTGGATTCATGCTTACTGAGGCAAAAACCTTCGCAAGTTCCTCACCGGCCGGTTTCATCATCGGTGAATGAAATGGCCCGCTTACTTTAAGCGGAAGAACTCTTCTCGCTCCTGCCTCTTTCAATGCTGCTCCTGCCTCTTCCACTGCTGCCTTTTCACCCGTAATAACGATCTGTCCCGGGCAGTTATAATTGGCAATGGAAACTCCACTTCTGCCTTCAAGCACTTTCTCGATCACATCACCATCAAGTCCGAGAACCGCTGACATGGCTCCTGTTCCTTCCGGAGCAGCATGTTCCATAAAAATTCCTCTGGAACGGACTGTACGGATTGCATCCAGGTCACACATTCCTTCTGCAGCCGCAATCGCACAGTATTCACCAAGACTCAGACCTGCTGTCATATCTGCATGAAGCCCCATGGCTTCCACTGCTCTTGTCATTGCAAGACAGGCTGTCACCATAGCCACCTGTGTATATTCTGTTTTATCAAGAAGATCATTTTTTTCAAAACAGAGCTTCTTCAGATCAAGTTTTACTGCTTCTGATCCCTGATCAAAAACAGCTCTGGAAAGAGAACTTTTTTCATAAAAATCCTGACCCATTCCTGGAACTTGCGCTCCCTGCCCAGGATAAATAAAAGCGATCTTACTCATTTACACTTACTCCCATTAACTGTTCTGCTTTTTTTACAGTGTCTGTGATAATGTCGCTGCAGGAACGTTCTTCTTTTACAAGGCCCGCTATCTGACCTGCCATAAGACTTCCGTTCTTTGCATCGCCCTCCTGGACTGCTCTTCTGAGACTTCCCAGAGTCAGTTTTTCCATTTCCTCGAAGTCTGCTCCATTCTGTTCCAGTTCCAGATATTTGCGGACCATGTCATTACGGAGAACACGGATCGGATGACCTGTACTTCTTCCCGTTACACGGCTGTCGATATCTTTTGCCTTCAGAATACTGTTTTTGTAATTTTCATGAATCACGGATTCTTTGGAGGCTGCAAAAACAGTTCCCATCTGGATTCCTTTGGCACCAAGCATAAATGCTGCTGCCATCCCTCTGCCGTCTGCAATACCACCGGCTGCGATCACAGGAATCTTCACTGCGTCCACAACCTGCGGAACAAGAGCCATAGTTGTGATCTCACCGATATGACCGCCGGCCTCTGTTCCCTCTGCAACAACAGCATCAGCACCACAGCGCTCCATGCGTCTTGCAAGAGCAACGGAAGCAATTACCGGAATTACTTTTACCCCGGCTTCTTTCCACGCTGCCATATATTTTTCCGGGTTTCCGGCACCTGTAGTAACTACCTTGACGCCTTCTTCCACAATAACTTTTGCAACTTCATCTGCCTCAGGACTCATGAGCATGATATTTACACCAAATGGCTTATCTGTCAGTTCTCTTGTCTTACGGATCTGCTCTCTTACCCATTCGGCAGGCGCTGCTGCCGCTGCGATCAGCCCAAGGCCTCCTGCATTGGAAACTGCTGCTGCCAGGTGACATTCAGCCACCCATGCCATACCACCCTGAATGACCGGATATTCAATTCCTAATAATTCTGTGATCTCTGTTTTCATCTGAAACCTCTCTTAACCTGAATTTCCTTCGCATGTTCTCTGTTCCGCCAGTTTATCCGGAAATTATTTATGCTCCTCAAGATATTTCATTGCGTCACCAACTGTAGTGATCTGCTCCAGATCCTCACTTGGGATCTCTACAGAAAATTCCTCCTCCAGTGCCATTGCCAGTTCAAAAAGATCCAGTGAATCTGCATGAAGATCTTCCATAAAAGAAGTCTCTGCTGTGATCTGTGCTGCTTCTGCTCCTAAAGTATCTGCTGTAAGTTCAATAATTTTTTCTAACATGTCTTTCTCTCCTTAAATTCTATATTATTTATATATTGGGGGCTAAATTTCCCTCTACTACCTTTATTTCTCCGGAATCTTCCACTCCAGTATGCTGGCTCCCCAGGAAAGTCCGGCTCCAAATCCAGCAAGTACAATCCGCTGTCCATTATTCAGGACACCATTCCGATTCAGTTCATTGAGCAGTATTGGAATACTTGCCGAAGATGTATTTCCATATTCCTGAAGATTCATTGGAAATTTTTTTATATCTGTTTTCAGTCTTCTTGCGACTGCATCTACAATCCGGCTGTTTGCCTGATGCAGGATAAACCAGTCGATATCGTCTTTTGTGAGATGATTTTTTTCCAGGACTTCTTCTATGGCCTGCGGAACTTTTCGGATCGCAAACTGAAAAACTTCCTTACCATTCATTTCTATGTAAGGAATCTTTCTCTCCGATGTCCCTGCGTTTTCTGCGCCCGTCCCTATTGCAGCTGTCCCGTTACATGTCAGGGCACTTCCGCCTGTTCCATCAGAATGCGCTGCCGGTAAATAAAGCCGTCCTGACTGCGCCCTCAGAAGAACTGCCCCTGCTCCATCACCGAAGAGGATACAGGTATTACGGTCCTGCCAGTCCACCAGCCGTGACAGGCACTCTGCTCCTATCACAAGAACTGTCCGAAACACTCCGGCACTGATATAAGCCTGCGCTGTATTATATGCAAAAAGGAATCCACTGCAGGCTGCATTCAGATCAAATCCCGATGCATTAACCGCTCCCAGGAATTCCTGCACACGACAGGCTGTACATGGAAAAACCTGATCCGGCGAGGCTGATGCCACCAGGATCAGATCAATCTCCTCAGGACAGATGCCAGCTTCTTCCATTGCCTGACGTCCGGCTTCCACAGCCATGGAAACTGTAGTTTCCTTTTTTGCGATATGTCTTCTGGCCACGCCGGTTCTTTCCCTGATCCACTGATCACTGGTTTCCACCAGCTGTGCGATCTCATCGTTATCCATAACCCTCTCCGGCACACAGGCACCGGTACCACAGATCACTCCTGTTATGGTCTGTTCTCTGTTCATATTATTGTTTCCTTGTTTTATTTTGATTTTATAATATTTTGATTATCAAAGTATATATCTAAAAAAACAGGTTGTCAAGAAATTTTTTCAGGACAACCTGTTTTGATTTTACGTCACTGTAAACAATGACAGTCCATTAATCAGATATTCAGAAGATCACTGAATACTTTAAGAGCTCCGTCTGTTTCGTGAGCAAGTACACGTTTTGCAAGAACTTTACCAAGCTGAACACCTTCCTGGTCAAAGCTGTTTACATTCCACAGGAATCCCTGGAACATAACTTTATTTTCAAAATGAGCAAGAAGGGCACCAAGGCTTCCCGGTGTCAGCTGATCACCAATGATGATGCTGGACGGACGTCCGCCTTCAAAGTTCTTGTTACGGTTTTCATCAGCTTTACCACATGCAAAAGCTACGATCTGCGCTGCTACATTTGCACAGAGTTTCTGCTGGCTTGTGCTTCCCTGGATCACAACATCTGTATCCATCTGATTGTTTCTGAATCCGACAAACTGAAGCGGTACAATGTCAGTTCCCTGGTGAAGAAGCTGATAGAAAGAATGCTGTCCGTTGGTTCCTGGTTCACCGAAGATAACCGGTCCTGTCACATAATCTACCGGCTCGCCGAAACGGTTCACAGATTTACCATTGGATTCCATATCCAGCTGCTGCAGATGTGCAGGGAAACGGCTGAGAGCCTGAGAATATGGAAGAACAGCTGTGCTTGGGTATCCAAGTACATTACGCTCATAAACACCGATCAGTGCATCCAGCATTGCCGGGTTCTGGAAAATGTCTTTGTTTGCAGCAAGTTTATCTTCTGCTGCCGCACCGTCAAGGAACTGTGCAAATACGTCCGGTCCGAATGCCAGAGATAATACAGCACCGCCAACTGCAGATGTGGAAGAATAACGTCCTCCGATATAGTCATCCATGAAGAAAGCTGCAAGATAATCATCACTCTTAGCCAGAGGAGATGTCTCGCTTGTAACAGCAATCATATGTTTAGATGCGTCAAGTCCTGCATTCTTAAGAGCATCTTTTACAAAAGATTCATTTGTAAGAGTCTCAAGAGTTGTACCGGATTTGGATACAAGTACGAAAATAGAATGTGCAACATCAATACCGTTCAGGATTGCTGCTGCATCATCAGGGTCTACATTGCTGATGAATTTGGCTTCCATTTTGAATTTGTCGTTTTTCTTAGCCCAGTTTTCAAGAGCAAGATACATTGCACGAGGACCAAGGTCACTTCCACCGATACCGATCTGTACAACAGTAGTAAATTTCTCACCTGCTGCATTTGTGATCTCACCTGCGTGTACTTTGTTTGCAAAATCAGCAATCTTATTCTGCTGTTCTACATAGAAAGTTCTCTTGTCAACACCATCTGCTTCAACAGCTTTGCCAAGCTGTCCACGTGTCATGTGATGAAGAACCAGACGTTTCTCTCCGGTATTGATAACTTCACCTTCATAAAGAGCTTCAAATTTCTCTGTAAGCTGTGCTTCTTCTGCCAGTTTCTTAAGAGCTGCCAGAGTTTTATCATCAACCTTTTTGGCTGCATAGTTATATGCCATACCTTCAGCCATCGGCACACTGTAGTTTTTTACTCGTTCTGCGCCATTGTCTCCACTCATAACATCTGCAAGATTTACTTCCTGAGTTTCTTTCAGTTCCTTAAATGAAGCAAGCGTATCCAGGTTTTTCCAGGTAATCATCATAGATTCCTCCTTAAATATGGTCTTTTAAAATACTAACTCCCTGTTTGTCATTTCTGATTATAATATTAATTGAAAATAAATTCAACCTCTTGACCTGATTCCCATTCTGATGTATATTACTGAACACTGTTCACAGCAACATATTACTGTACACTTTGTAACAAGGAGTGAAAAATATGACTTTTTATCAGGAACTTCAGTTAAGTTCAACCGGCTCAAAACAGCTGATCAAAAACACAAAAGACCCCGGAGAAAAGCGCCGCCATATTCTGATATATAATTTCAAAGTATATCTTGTAATGGCATTCTGCGTTGCAGTTGTATCTGTATACAGCAAAATAACCGGCAATGAAAACAGTGTTGTAGGTGTTACCGTACTTCTGGCAGTACTCGTCCTCAGACAGGCTGATTTTGGAATCCGTACCACACACGGATTACTTTCTATTGCAGGTATTTTCGGGATACTCATGGCAGGCCCAAGGATCGCCAATTCCGTTTCTCCGATACCGGCATTTTTCGTTAATGCAGTCTGTATCCTTCTGCTGATGATACTCGGCTGCCACAACGTGATCATGTATAACCATTCAACCTTCGTTCTCGGATACCTGCTTCTTTTTGGGTATGATGTAACCGGAAAGTCTTACATCTTCCGTATCGAAGGCCTGCTTGTCGGAATGATACTCTGCATGATCATTTTTTATAAAAATCAAAAAAAACGCCCATACAGAAGAACTTTCCTGGATCTCTTCCGGGAATTTGACCTTCATTCCGCCAGAGGCAGATGGTATCTCAAACTGACCCTGATCGTTTCCAGTTCCATGCTCGTCATGTCACTGCTGGGGCTTCCACGAGCCATGTGGGCGGGAATCGCCTGCATGTCCGTATGCCTTCCATTTACAGATGACTGCATCGCACGTTCAGGAAAAAGATGGATATTCAACATTGTCGGCTGTGCATTGTTTATTGTATTATATCTGATTCTTCCAGAATCCATGTATCCGTACATTGGCATGATCGGCGGAATCGGCGTAGGATATTCAGCCGGCTATGCCTGGCAGACAGCCTTCAATACTTTTGGTGCCCTGTCAATCGCAGCCGGACTGTTCGGAATGCCTGCTGCCGTAGCACTTCGTATCGGAGCCAATATATTCGGTTCTGTTTACACCGTAATCTGCAACAAGCTGATTGACAAAATTGCAGCTCATACAACAGCACATAAAAATCTGGAAAGTCCTCAGTACTGATGCCAATGACAGTGAACTACTCGGCAACTAAGTTAAGAAAATCTCACATCACATAAAAAGTGATGTGGGATTTTTTTATCTCATTCTTATAGATATTATCTATAAATGTCCCATGTTTATTTATATAATTGATTTCAAATCCAGCCAAAGAACCGATATAATTATTATATGACGTCGGGGAAAAATCCCCCGGTTATATTATCACAAAGGAGGACTGAACATGAATATAGGTGTATCAGAAGTAAGCCCACGTGCAATCCAGCGAGTGGCAGAAAAAAAATTCAAAGGCGGTTACTACTGCTGTGAAGCTCTGATGAGCGCTATCAGAGACGAATTCAAACTGGACGTACCGGAAGAAGTAATCGCAATGGCATCCGGCATGGCAGTCGGAGCCGGAAAATCAGGCTGTGCCTGCGGCGCATTTAACGGCGGAATTCTTGCTCTTGGAATGTTTTTCGGAAGAACCGCTCCAAACGGCCCAACTGATCCGAAAAGCATTAAATGCATGGAGCTGACCCACGAACTTCATGACTGGTTTAAAAAAGCCAACGGCAAAAATGCCATCTGCTGTCGTATCCTGACAAAAGAATTCAATATGGGACAGGGCGAACATAAAGAACAGTGTATTTATTATACCGGATTATGTGCATGGAAAGTAGCTCAGATCGTCTGTCGTGAGCTGGGCATCAAAAATCTGGACGAAATCGATGAACCGGCTGAAAGACGTACAATTGCGGAAATCTGATTTCACTGCAAAAACATGTTAAACAACAGGGAAAGGATAAAACAATCATGAAAGACACTATCAAAAAAGTTCCAATCCCGCTGTGCGGAGTAATGCTCGGACTGGCGGCACTTGGAAATCTTCTGCAAAGTTACTCAGAAGGTATCCGCTATTTCTGCGGAATCCTGGCAGCATTTTTACTGGTGCTCGTTCTGCTGAAGCTGATCATGTTCCCCCAGATGATAAAAGAGGACATGAAAAATCCCATCATGGCAAGTGTTTCCGGCACTTTTCCCATGGCACTGATGCTGCTCAGCGTTTACGTAAAACCTTTCATCGGAAAAGGAGCCTATTACATCTGGCTTCTGGCTGTCTGTCTGCATATAATCCTGATCATATATTTCACAGCAAAGTTTCTGTTGAAATTACAGATGCCAAAAGTCTTTGCCAGCTATTACATTGTTTATGTAGGAATCGTAGTAGCTTCTGTCACAGCACCGGCCTATGAAAAAACAGGCTCCATCGGGACTTATGCATTCTGGTTTGGATTTGTAACCTTGATTCTGCTTCTTATTCTTGTAACATACAGATATATAAAATTTAAAGAAGTTCCGGATCCGGCCAAACCTCTGATCTGCATTTACGCCGCACCAACAAGTCTCTGCATTGCAGGTTATGTACAGTCAGTAACACCAAAATCCTATACATTCCTCATCGGAATGCTGGTTGTGGCAACTGTGATCTACCTTTTTGCACTGATCAAAGCAGTCACATATCTGAAAATGCCATTTTATCCAAGTTATGCAGCCTTTACATTCCCATTTGTAATCAGTGCCATCGCCTCCAAACAGACCATGGCCTGTGCTGCAAACCTCGAACACCCTATGCCGTTTATGCAGTATATAGTACTGATTGAAACAGTCCTTGCAGTTGTTTTTGTTGCATATACATTTATCCGCTATATGGGATTCCTGTTCGCAGGTAAAAAATAATATTTCAAGAATGCCACTGCATTCTTGCTGCGAGATGCGCGTCATGCAACGCATGACATACTTCTTCTGCGCATCTCTGCAATCCTGCCGGAGGCTATATCAGATGGGGGATTGACTCCCACCACTGATACTGATTTGTTGCTCGCCACCTACAGAGGTGGGAGTCATCTCACATCTGATATAAACAAACAATTCCCCAGGGCAAATACTACTGTCCTGGGGAAAAATATCTCATATTCACTTTTGTTTCAAGCCATCCATATACTTGTGACGCTCACCTTCTGGAATTCCAAGCGCATCCATTGCCTGTTTGACAGTCCATTTCATGGATGCCATTAAATTATGAATCGACTGTAGCTGTGCTTTCTCTATTCCTTTTTCTATTCCTTTTTCCTCGCCAATTTTTATCAGCTTATCTGTTTCCAGTTCCAGCACTTTTCCTCCCATGATATCACCTAACCTTTCCTTCACTTTTTTCCT
>CAKRLX010000030.1 GCA_934359835.1 uncultured Blautia sp. | reverse complement strand
TTTTCGTGTTCAATGTATTCAGCACTTACTTCGCTGTCGCTTGTGTACTGCGGTTTCAGAGCTGCGATCTGCATTGCAACATTTTTAGCCATTTCCTGAACTGCATCATTAACAACATCTGTTTCAATGTCTACAAGAACACCGATTTTTCCACCCATATGTGTATAGGAAGCAACAAATCCGTTGTCTTCTTTAACCTGAGCGAATCTTCTGATGTGCATGTTTTCACCGATAACTGCAATCTGAGCTGCAAGAGCATCGTTTACAGTCTTGGTTGTATCAGCTGCCCATGGCTCTGCAAGGAAAGCATCGATATCTGCTGCTGTAGTTGTAAGTGCCTGTGCTGCAACTTCTGCAACATAGCTCTGGAATTTTTCGTTTTTGGCAACGAAGTCTGTTTCAGAGTTAACTTCTACAACAACTGCGCTCTTACCATCTTCTGCAACGAGAGTCTTGCAAAGACCTTCTGCTGCAATACGGCTTGCTTTTTTCTGAGCTGTAGCAAGACCTTTTTCACGCAGGAATTCAACTGCTTTGTCCATATCGCCTTCTGTAGCTGTAAGAGCTTTCTTACAGTCCATCATTCCGGCGCCAGTCATTTCTCTTAATTCTTTTACCTGTGCTGCTGTAATAGCCATTGTATTCTCCTCCTGGAATGAAATAAAATCAATTATTCCTCTGTTGCTTCTTCAGCTTCTGCTTCTTCAGCTTCAGTTGTTCCCTGATTTGCTTCGATAACAGCATCTGCCATTTTGGAAACGATAAGTTTTACGGCACGGATTGCATCATCGTTACCCGGGATTACGTAATCCAGTTCTTCTGGGTCACAGTTTGTATCGCAGATACCGATAAGCGGGATACCTAATGTATGAGCTTCCTGTACGCAGATTCTTTCTTTCTTAGGATCAACGATGAAGATTGCGTCTGGGAGACGTTTCATCTCTTTGATACCGCCAAGGTTTTTCTGCAGTTTGGCAAGTTCTTTTCTTAATTCAATAACTTCTTTCTTTGGAAGTACATCGAAAGTTCCGTCAGCTTCCATAGCTTCGATCTGTTTCAGTCTTGCAATACGGCTCTGGATTGTTTTGAAGTTTGTAAGCATTCCACCAAGCCATCTTTCGTTTACGTAGAACTGTCCGCAGCGCTCTGCTTCTACTTTGATAGCATCCTGAGCCTGTTTCTTTGTTCCTACGAAAAGGATATTTCCGCCGTTAGCTACGATATCAGCTACTGCGTTGTATGCATCGTCTACCATACCTACAGACTGCTGAAGGTCGATGATATAGATTCCGTTTCTTTCTGTGTAGATGTACGGAGCCATTTTAGGGTTCCATCTTCTTGTCTGATGTCCGAAATGAACACCTGCTTCCAAAAGCTGTTTCATTGAAATAACGCTCATGTTTGTTCTCCTTTTTGGTTAATTTCTTCCATACAGATCATTTTCTATCCGGACCCAGCCTTCACACCGTCGGGGCACCATCCATCGGAATCTCTGTATGTGATTTTTATTTGTGCGGTTCTTCGCACATTGCAACTCCTAGAGTATAGCACAGTAAAACCCTCTGTGTAAAGAGGGTTTCGGGGATTTTTTTGTATTATTTTCTGTATTGACGGCTGATTATCTGATGTGATGTGTAACTCACGGCAGAGGATTGATTCAAGATTATCTGATATGATGTATAATTCACGGCAGAGGACATTCTCAGAAGGTAGCCTGAACAACACTGCGTTTTCTATTCGGCGCATGCGCTTATTTGCCATCAGAAACCCGGAACTCGCTTACGCTCAGACATCGGGTTTCATGACGGCAGCTTGCCTGCACCTCATAACGAAAGCCTCGTGAGCGTTCATTCCACCTTCTGAGAAGTCCCTCTGCCTGATCTATGCAAATTGCAAGTCTACAAATTGCAATTACTTCACAACCGTTTGCAAACAGTCTGTGGATTCTGCATTACCTTGTCCTTCTTCTGCGCATCTCACATCTGATATAATCACTTTTCACAACTATATATATCTGTGTTTATGTCAGTAAATTTTATGGAACATACAGATATTCTGAATACACAGTCAGAACAACTTCCTGTGCAGAGAGCATAAATGCCCACGAGGCTTTCGTTATGAGATGCAGGCAAGCTGCTGCCACCAAGCCCGATGTCTGAGCGTAAGCGAGTTCCAGGCGACTGGCAGCAAATAAGCGCATGCATCGAATAGAAAACGCAGTGTTATTTATGATCCTGCACAGGAATGCTGTTCTGACGTATAAATTCCAATATCTCTGCTCCGCCGGCATCATTTACACTTGAATACAGCAAAAATATTTTATCGTTCCTTCAACGCCTGAATCTCAGCTTCCGTCAGCGCCCTGGACTCCCCCTTCTTCAGGTCATCAGGCAATGTAAGCGGCCCCATGGAGATTCGTTTCAGATAGATCACCGGTGTGCCTACCGCCTCCATCATACGCTTCACCTGATGGAATTTACCTTCTCTGATCGTCAGATGCAGCTCCGTATAAACCTCCGGCAGGTTTTCCACCCGTACACGTGACATGGCTGCCTCCTGTCCACTTTTCTGAGAAAAAGATCCACTTCCACCCACAATTTCCACATTTGCAGGCAAAGTTGGCTTATCCTCACCGATGTCAATTCCCTCTTCCAGCTTCCTGACGGCCTCCTCTGTAACCAGCCCTTCCACTCTTACAAAATACGTTTTATCCACATGTTTCACCGGTGAAAGAAGTTCATGCGCCAACCGGCCATCATCTGTAATAAGAAGCAGGCCTTCCGTATCCTTGTCAAGACGTCCTACTGGAAACAGCCCTTTTCTGTCAGAGGGTACATATTCCATAACCGTAGGATCATGCCTGTCTTCCGTTGCACTGACACAGCCTGCCGGTTTATTCAGAAGATAATAAACAAACTCCGGTGCAGCACCGACTGTCTCTCCAGCCAGCGTTACCTGATCTTTATCCTGATCAACCTTCTGCTCCGGCTTTCTGACAGTAAGACCGTTTATCTGTACCTGCCCTTTCTGTATAAACTTTTTTACTTCGCTTCTGGTACCCTTTCCCGCATCTGCAAGAAACTTGTCCAGTCTTACTGCCTTTGCCATAATCTCATTTCCTTTATTTTAGTTCTATTGTTGTAGGTTCATCTGCTCCACCGATCACAGCTGCTTCCGTTATCGTGGACTCTTCCACTTCCATTCCCTTTTCCTGCATCTTCTTTATAACAAAATCAGGAAGTCTGTCTTTCAGAAGATCTGCGATGACTGTATTCTCATGATCTTTTATTTCAAGCTCTGCTGTCAGATTACTTACGATCTCTGACCGTGCATTTGAAAAAACACCAACCGTTCCCGGAGACATTGCAGCTTCTAGCTTCTTTATTTCCTCCGAAGAATCATATTCTACGATCTCATCCGGATTCTCGTCATCATCAAGATCTGTATAGTGGATTTTGACCTTTGTGATATCAAGCTCTTCTATGGTAAGAGGATAGCCTGTTTTTCTGAGAATTTCAAGTGTATTTTTGAAAGAAGGATATACATAGATGCTCAAGTCTCCATACACAGAAGTATCATACTGCGGATCCGGTGACATATGATCTGCATCAGTTTTTCCCGGCAGTCTGTACATGATATCCAGCCTTGTTGTCGGTACTGACATCAGCTCTTCTGTCGTTGCATATTCCACGTCTTTTTTCAGAGCATCTATGAACTCTTTTCTGCCCTCCGCGCTGTCCGTATCATTGTATAACATATGAGAAACATTGTCTGCAGCCACAAGATCCAGTTCGTCAATATACTCCGGATCAAGTTTTAGGAAATCATATTTCTGATCTTTGAAATTTTCTTCATTATAAAGACCACGCAGAAGTTTTTCCGCCACTTCATCTTTAAGCACATAGCTTTTCCAGATATTCCTTCCGGATTTCAGGGTATATTTTACATACACACTATATGCATTTCCATGATAGACTTCACTGCTGAATTCTCTCGTACCGGCTGCCGCTTCTTTTAGTGCCTCATAAGTTTCATCACCTATACCACCGTTTTTATCAGACAGCGTAAATGCCGGCTTATACCATTTATAACTTTCTGTGACACTGTAGCTTCCATCGCTGTTTTCTTCGACTACAGCATTTGAGTCCGACAGAAATGACATCATTCCTACATTCACAGATGCAATATCTTCCTGTTTCGGACAATAACGGTCATATCCAAGCAGATCTTGTTTATATCCAAATGCGCAGATGATAACCAGGATCCCTGCAATACAAAGCTGAAGTTTTTTGCTGAAAAATCCATGAAAATCTATCTGATATACAGTTTCCATCAGGCCATGTGATATAACCGTTCCAAGAAGAAGTCCGAAAATCCACCAGATCATCCTTGTTTTTCCAACAGTCAGTCCATAAAAAATCCAGCCGGTTCCAAGCCCAAATGGTACCACGACCATAAAACGTATCACTACTTCTGTCCATTTATATACCATAGTTTTTCCGGAAGCTTCCGACGGTCTTTTTACATAGGCAAATCCGGAAAGCACCATCAGCAGAATCACCGCCGCCAGAACCATCAGACAGAATGTACCACTTCCACCTGATTTGTATTTCTGGAGCATCTGCATTACCAGTCCTCCCGGAGAAAAAGTTCCCTCAAGGATTCCCACAATACTATATACATCAGCCCTGTAATATGTTCTGAAAAAAGTCTCCCCGTAAATTCCCAGCAAAATACTTAAAACACCACTGTATGCTCCAATGAAAACAGCACTCAGAATTCCGGCCAGTGCATTTCCTGTAATACTTATGATCAGTACAATACAGAAGTATATAAGAAGATAAATCAGAAGATGAAGACCCAGAAGCTGTACCGCCATAAGCATCAGTTTCAGGCTGAAAAATCCTTTTATGGCACCAATACATACTGCCAGAAATTCCATTATAAGATATGGGATCAGATAATAAATCACACCCACATACACTTTCTGCCAGAACATTACTGAACGCCTTACAGGGAGACTGTGATAAAAGTCCGTTTTCTTCCTGGAATAAAGATACTGAAAGCCGTTAATTCCATTGCATATGGCAGCAATCACAGCAACTGCCGCACCTGTAAGGACCATTCCGTCTCTCCACAGATTTTCATAAAGAATATTCATCTGCTCTGCAGTATATCCCATATCTTTCCAGTTTCCCAGCATCAGAAGTTCTGCAACAGGAAAAGCGAGAAGAAATCCAAGCAAAAGTATTGCGGGAATCCACCAGTTTCCCCTGGACTCTGTCTTTATATGTTTAAAAGAATAAATTCCGGATTTCATATCCTGCCACCTCCGTTTCACTGATAAATATCTCTTCCAGACTTAATGGAAGCACTTCACAGAACAGAGGATTCTTTGCCTGAACTTTTCCCATAATCTCCGTTCTTGTTCCCCTTGCAGTAAAAATAACCAGTGAGCCCTGATGATTCATTTTCAGAATATCAAGTTCTTTTCTTAATTCTTTTTCTTTCTCATTGTCCGAGAGCACACACTGTATCTTATAAATATGAAATTTCATATCTTCCAGACTTTTGCTGAGAAGCATTCCTCCCTGATACAGAAGTCCCACATGATCACAGATATCTTCCAGCTCTCTTAAGTTATGTGAAGCAAGTACCGGCGTAAAATCACGGCTCATGATTTCTGATGCCAGGAGGCTTTTTACTCCCTGCCTCATTACGGGATCCAGTCCGTCAAAAGTCTCATCACACAGAAGATATTTTGTCCCTGCACTAATTCCCAGAAGAATCTGAAGCTGTTTCTTCATACCCTTTGAAAAAGAACTGATCCTCTGCTTTTCATCAAGCTGAAACTGACGCATCAGTTTTATAAATCGCTGCTTTTCAAATTTCTGATAAAACAGGCTGCAGTATTCAGCCATATCTGCCGGTGTATAATTTGCCGGGAAATAACATTCATCAGAAAGATAAAAAACCATCTGCTTTGCCTCTTCATTATCGAATACAGGCATATCATCAATCAGTACATCTCCCTGATCCGGTTTCAGTACACCTGCTGCCATCCTAAGAAGTGTACTCTTTCCTGCCCCGTTGCTGCCGACAAGTCCGAATACTTCCCGTTCTCCTATCTGCATGGAAACATTCTTCACAGCTTCAGTTGACCCGAAGGACTTGCTACATTCCCTGATATCTATCATCTGTTCCCCTCCTCAAATTCTTTCTGTACCAGATCAAGAAGCTCTTTTTTTTCAATGCCAAGTTTCATGCCTTTACTGATGATCTGTCGAAATTCTCTGTAAAAATCCTCTTTGCTTTTTTGCCGGATGCTGGAGATATCCGCAACAAAATTTCCTTTACCTTTTACCGGATAGATAAGACCCTCCTGCTCCAGCGTCATGTATGCTCTCTGGATCGTATTGGGATTTATGGACAGTTCCATAGCCATCTGTCTTACAGAAGGAAGCCTCTCACCAGGCGGAAGCACACCCTGATAGATCAATGTTCTGAACTTCTCAGTGACCTGTTCATATATTGGCCGCCGGTCCTGATAATCTAAAATAATCAAGAAAATCCTCCTTTCTTTTTGCGCGTCAAGTGTATTAATTGTTTTAATACACTTATGTTACCATATACTTTCCATTAATACAATTATATATTTCTTAAGAATTCTAAAATAAATATAAAAAAGTGCCTCCACCGCTTCCGGCAGAAACACTTATTCGTATTCTATATAATTCTGTCATAGACTGTTTCTGATTTTCTGATAAAATAACCTGTACCCAAAACCATTACAGCGATAAACAATATGACCATCAGAAAAATACTTAAAACATATTTCTCCATCAGCCACTGCACAACATACGGCGATACCAGTGACCAGATATTTGCTCCCATATGAAGCAAAACACTTGTCCACAGATTTCCGGTAAGTTCCAGAAAACATGCAAACACCATTCCAAGTATGCTGGCATAAACAGCCTGTACCAGATTTCCATGATAAATACCAAAAATCAGCCCGGAGATCACTGCTGCAGCGCCCATTTTCATATAATCACGCAGTCTCAGATAGATCAGCCACCGAAATACCACCTCTTCTGCGATCGGAGCGATCACTCCCATGCAGATGATCAGAAAACCCAGGCTTTTGTTACCTGTAATCTGATCCATTGTTTCCTGATATTCCTGATAATCAATAAATGACTGCAAAAGTGCCACAAACATGTTTGCGAACTGGGAAAATGCAGCCCCCATAACGAATATCAGTGTAACTTCACCTGCAGTCAGCTTTCCTGCCGCTGTTTTTTGCGGAATCAGCGCACCTGCTTTTCTCGCAATATGATCTTTTCTGTATAAATACAGACAGGGAAGCATGGCAAGTATTCCTGTTATTCCTGTCAGAAGCACAGCATTATCATAATAAACCTGACTTCCCCCTCCGTTCATCTTCATAAGAATCCAGAGTCCCGCATATCCTACGATCTGTGAAACCAGAAAATGGATTCCACAGGGATACAGGACTCTCCATATATGTCGTATATGACTCTGTCTGCGAAGAGGGCTCAGGCGAAAAAATCAAGGATTTCATCTGTCGATGCAACTGTCTTAAATGGAGCCGCATTTTTAAGTTCTTCTTCTGTACCATAACCATAAGAAACTGCAATACACTTAAGACCTGCCTTACGTGCACCAAACACATCATGCTCTTTGTCACCTATCATGATCACCTGATCACGTTTATCAGACATATGAAGTCTTGAGAGAGTTTCTTCGATCACTTCTGCCTTGTTGGTACGCTTTCCATTCATTTCACTGCCTACGATCTCATCAAAATATCCGGTCAGCTGAAAATGATCAAGGATCTGTTTCACATAATATTCCGGTTTGGACGAAGCTACTGTCAGAAGATATTTTTTTCTTTTCAGTTCTTTCAGCATATCTTCCACTCCAGGATACGGTCTGTTTTCAAAGATTCCCTTCTCTGAATAACGTTCCCTGTAATATTCAACCGCTTTTTTTGCAGTTTCTTCATCAAGGTCTACGTATTTCATAAACTGCTCCATAAGAGGTGGTCCGATGAATACCTTCAGCTTCTCCAGATCCTCTTCCGGTTTTCCAAGTTTCCCCAGTGCATACTGTACGGATTTCGTAATACCTTCGCCGGATTCTGTCAGAGTTCCATCCAGGTCAAATAAAATTGCTTTATACATAATTTCCTCCAGTTGTATTTTTATAATTATTGTAACTGCTCAGTACCCTCACAGTTACGAATTATTTACAAAATGTTATAGCAAAGTATAACATTGTTTTTTCTTTCCGTCCATGATAAATCTTCTGTGCAGAGAAATGTAAGTTCTATATAACATTGTTTCTGCTGATCCAGTTTCAGAAGAACTTTGTTTCCGTATCGTTTCCATGGGCGTTCTTTCCCATTAATCCTGGCAGAAACCAGTTCACTTTCGGTTCCTGAATTCAGAAGGATTTCTGCCTGTGAACCTTTTTCGATTTCTGTTGACCAGAAATAAAGTCCCGGAGATAATGTTTTGTTTTTCTCAGGTAATATCTCCCGCATCATTGTTACAGTTGAATTTACTGTTATAGGAGGAGTTACTGTCACTTTCGGAGTTGCTGTCACTTTTGGGGTTACTGTCACCTTCGGAGTTACTGTCACCTTCGGTTCAGGTGTCACTTCTGAAGCACTTTTTTGTTCCGCAGATACCGATGGAATTACTGTTACCTGTATGGTATTATTTTCTGGCATCGGTGTCACTGATGTCAGAATATCTGCTGAATCTTCTGTCTGTATATTCTGGCTGTTTTCCGGTGTATTACTTTTATTCCCATATTCACTGCCGGTTTCATAACTCCCATATGCCTTATTCACTGTCTGGTTTTCGTTGTTTCCGTTTCCATGACTTTCATCAGGACTGTCGCTGAATCCTCCCTGCTGCCAGTACCCTTTCTCGTTATCTTCCAGAAGGCTGTCACTTTCTTCAAAATATGCAGACTCATTATTCCATTCCCCATTATCTTCTTCTGGATCATTTCCTGTATCTTCGCCCCATTCTCCCTGATTTTCCCACAAAGCATCTTCTGCCTTTATCTGTTTTTCTCCCGATCCAACAGACAGTATTCCCCAAATCACCAGTATCAGCAGAAATTTTTTTATGAATCCAGTTCTTCCTCCCATAACCTTAGTGCCTCCTGATCTGTATTTTTCTGAATCTCAATATTTTCTTTTTGCTTTTCTTTCAGTTTATTCAGTATTTCACTGCTTTCATCAGTCTTATTCTGTCTGCACAGATATCTGCCATACTTTATATATCCATTTCCGTATTCCGGTTCATACATAAGAAGCTGACTGTAATATGCCTCTGCTTTTTCGGGGGCATCCTGCAGTTCTCCATTCAAAGCCAGAAGTTCCAGTATCCGTATCTGATCTTCTTTATTGCTGTAAACTTTCATTAAACGCTGCAGGATCTTTTCAATATTCAGCTCTGCTGCAGTCCGGAGTTCACGGCTCCCACTCCTGTACTCAAACGAATAGTAACAGGCTGTGACAGGTGAAAGTATCTGCTCCATGACAGGCATTTCTTTATGTCCATGTCCTCCTGTCATAAGCAGCAAAACAACAACTGCAAGAATACCTGCTGCCGGAAACAGTGCCGTTTTCAGCTTTATTTTCACAGACTCGATCTTCTCCAGATACAACGCAGCCTCTCCTGCATTTTTCCAGCGTTTCTTTTCATCAGTAAGACAACATTTCCATATAAAATATCCAAACTGAGGATACATGAGAAAATATTTCAAGCGATTCCTGCCACAAAGTTTCTCAAGCGTTTTTCCAAGTCCGTACAGATCACTGGCTGCACTCATTTTCCCCTTATACTGTTCCGGTGCGGCATACCCGACAGTTCCCTTGCATTCTCTCGGATATATTCCACGGACAGTGACTGCACTCCCGAAATCCACCAGATAGATCCGCCCGGTTTCCGAGAGCATCAGATTATCCGGTTTCATGTCACCATAGCAGACTGCCGGTTTTCTTGTATGAAGATATCCCAGAATATCCAGTACAGTTCTGCCTGCAAACAGAATTTCCTTCATCGAAAATTCTTTTCCCTCTCTCAGATGCTGTGCAAAAGACTTCCCGTGAATATATTCCATAACAAGATAACAGCAGTCATCTTTTTCTGCAAAATCAAACATTTTCGGAAGTGACGGATGTTCCAGAAGTCTGAGCAGTTTTGCCTCCCTGCTGCTTGCAAGCGGCAGTACCTTCACTGCACGTAAAGTCCCAAGTTCCAGATCCCTGGCAAGGTACATGGAGCCTTCCCCTCCCTGCCCGATCTGTTCCAGAATACAGTATCTCCTTTTCAGGATCATCCCGGTAAGATTTATAAAACCATCTCCTTTTATTCGGTTATTATCGTTCTCTTTTGTGGAATACAACCGGAGAAAACCGGCAGCAGAATTATTATTCTTTGATTATAGCACAGAATGTACTTTTTGTTTCTGAAATTTTTATAAAAAAACAGCCCTACTCTCTGGAATAAGGCTGTTTATTCGAGAATGCCTCTGCATTCTTACTGCGAGATGCGCGTCATGCAATGCATTACATACGGTCAGGTGCGGAAAATCCAAGAAGATCAATACTTGTCTCCAGAATACTCTTTGTAAGTCCAAGAAGTTTCAGGAAAGATTCTTTCTGCGCCTGGTCTTCTTCACTGAGAATCTTTGTTTCATGATAAAAGCTGTTAAATGCATTGGACACTTCATAAATATATGCACAGATCTTATGCGGCGCTTTTTCTTCAAAAGCACTTTCAACAGTGCTGCCAAATTTTGTCAGTTCAAGCATAAGATTTTTCTGGCTTGCATTTACTGCCGGGAGAATCTGACCTGCATCCGGATTTCTGCCTTCTTCTTTATAGCGGTTCAGGATAGATTTGATTCTTACGATAGTATAAAGGATATACGGTCCTGTATTTCCCTCAAATGAAGTAAATCTGTCAATATCAAAGATATAATCTTTTGTAGCCTGATTGGAAAGATCGCCATATTTAATAGCAGAAAGGCCAACGATCTCAGCAGTCTCTCTTGCATCTTTGTCTTTGACACTTCTGTTCTCTACAATTTTATCAAACATCTCTTCATCAATATCTGCGATAAGATTTTCGAGACGCATAACGCCGCCTTCTCTTGTTTTGAATGGTTTGCCATCCTTGCCATTCATCGTACCAAATCCAAGGAAAGAAAGTTTTGTATCCTCTTTTACAAGACCTGTTTTTCTTGCACAACGGAATACCTGAATGAAATGAAGTTCCTGACGTTTATCAACCACATACAGAATCTCATCAGGATCAAACAGTTTCACTCGTTCAACAATAGTTGCAAGGTCTGTGGTTGTATACAGAGAGGCGCCATCTGATTTCAGAAGCATACACGGAGGGATTTCCTTTGTATCTGTTTCTTCTTTGACATCTACAACGAGAGCTCCCTGATCTTCATATGCAAATCCCTGATCTTTCATCTTCTGAACCATGTCCGGAATATACGGCTGTGCATCAGATTCTTTTTTCCAGAGATCAAAGTCAACATTAAGATTTGCATAATTTCTCTTAAGGTCTGTCACAGAAACCTGCATGATATGATTCCACAGCGCCATGTATCCTGGTTTTCCCTGCTGCAGCTGATGAGTTGCCTCAAGAGCTTCATTACGGTATTCTTCATCCTCTTTTGATTTACCGCTTGCGCATGGATAAATTTCTTCCAGTTCACTGATCGTAAACGGTGCTTCCTTCGGATATTCTCCTTCGTAGCTGTCATCAAAATAAACCAGTTCAGGTTTGCGGTGTTTAAGTTCAGTGATGATAAGTCCCATCTGAAGTCCCCAGTCTCCAAGATGAACATCACCGATCACCTTATGTCCTACATATCTTCCGATACGTTTAATACTTTCACCGATAATAGCTGAACGGAGATGTCCTACATGAAGAGGTTTTGCAACATTCGGTCCGCCATAATCAATGATAATTGTTTTCGGTTCTTTTGCAGTCTCTACTGAGTATTTAGAATCTGCTTCCATTTTTTTCAGATAATCTGCAAGGAATTCTTCTTTTACTTTGAGATTAATAAATCCAGGCTTTACAACTTCTGCCATAGAAAAAATCTTACTGTCCTTTAAAAATGCCACTACATCATCTGCAATCATAAACGGAGCCTTTTTATATGCTTTTGCGCCTGCCATTGCTCCATTACACTGAAATTCACAGAGATCAGGTCTGTTGGATACTGTTACCTTTCCATATTCCGGTGCGTATCCGGCTTTTTCAAAAGCAGAAGCAAGTTCTTCTGCCATTAATTCCATTAATTTTTTCATACTCTTACCCCTTTATACTGTTACTTTTTTGGCACATGCTATTGCCAGTGCGCCATGTCCGATATGGCAGGCCACGCTCAATGACAGTGGATCCATATGGATTTCCATTCCCGGAAATTCTTTTTCAACTTCTTTTTTGAATTCTTCTGCTTCTTCCCTGTTTCCTGTATATGCCATTTCCAGACACATCTCACCACTCTCAATATACTTTGCAAAACGGTTTTCGAAATCTTCTTTCATAGCCTTTACCATAACACGTTTCGCCTGTTTTTTGCCTCTGACTTTTGCATAGGCATCCAGCTTCTCTCCCTGGATCTGAAGTACCGGTTTCAGATTCAGAACTGTACCGATAGCAGCTGCCGCAGGTGTGATACGTCCACCTTTTTTTAAATATTTCAGCGTTTCCAGTGTGATATAAATACTGGATTCCATTTTTTCAGCTTCCAGTCTCTCTTTAATCTGTACCGCACTGAATCCTGCTTTCACAAGTTCGAGCGCATCCAGAACAGACTGGCGCTGTGTTACAGAAATTCTCTGGTTATCGACAACCTGTACCCTGCCGTCATAATCTCTTGCAAGAACCATAGCTGTCTCACATGAATTACTTAATCCACTGGACATCGGAATATGAACAATCTCATCATTTTCTTCCAGAAGTCTGTCCCACAAACCACAGACATCTGCTGGTCCGGGTTGGGATGTGGAGATAGGCTCATCATTTTTCAGTTTTTCATAGAATTCTTCCTGTAAAAGGGTAATTCCCTCCAGGTACATTACTTCATTAATATAAAAAGGCATCGGAATCACAGAGACACCAAGGACTCTTCCTTCGTCCTGAGTAATACCGCTGTTGCTGTCAGTTACTATTGCAATTTTTCCCATACTGTATTCTCCTCATCTGGTTCTTCCTGATTAATTGCATACTGGTTACAGTTTAGCACATTTTACTCTGTATCACAATTGAAAAAATGGAAGGTGACAACAGTTTTTTTATTCAAATATTACAAAAACAGATACTTTCTGCCTTTGAGGGGTCACCTCACTGATGGAAAGTACCTGCTTTTGTAATTATTTATTCACTTCGAAGTGCATCGATCGGATTAAGATCTGCCGCCTTTACAGAAGGAAGCAGTCCGAATATAATTCCGATCAGTGTAGAAAACAGCACCGATCCTATGATAGACGGTACACTGATCGCCGTAGGTGCTCCTGAGAGCTGTGATACCACTTTCGACAGAACAATTCCCACAATTACACCAATGATTCCTCCTATACTTGTCAGCATGGAAGCTTCTGTCAGGAACTGGAACAGGATTACCTTTTTTCTTGCCCCGATTGCCTTTTTCAGGCCAATTTCCCTTGTTCTCTCTGTAACAGAAACAAGCATGATATTCATTACACCGATACCACCAACAAGGAGCGAGATGCTTGCAATCCATATCAGCTGATTATTGGTACTCTGACTGAGATTCTGCAGCTTCTTGACCTGTTCCATAACATCGTCTGCCTTGTATTTGAATTTGGAGGTATTGCTGTCAATTCCCTGATTAAGTATATCTGCGACCGCCTTCCCTGCACTGCTCATATTGTCAGTGGAATCTGCTTTTATGACCACATTCTCAGGTTCATCAAACTGAAATGCCATAGGCCAGCATTTGTCAGGAATCATTACTGCACCTGTTACAACCTGAGAATACTCATAATACTGGTCAATCGTGGAAATATTCGGCAAATGACTGTCGCTCTGCTGAATCACGCCTATCACAGTAAATGGTTCTGAACCAATCTCAATTGTTTTCCCCAGAGGATCTTCCCCCGGAAAAAGAGTCTCTGCAGCATTACTGTCTACCAGTACAACTTTATGTATCTCATCATAATCCTTCTTGATAAAGCCTCTTCCGGAACGAACCTGGTATCCACAGGTTTCAAGATAATTCTGGTCAATTCCATAAACTGTGCCGCCCTGGAAACTGGTATTCTGATAATATACATTACTTGTGTAAGAACGTGAATAGAAAAATGTTGCCGTTTCTACATGAGAGGCATCCATTACATCTGATTTCTGATCATCGGAAAGGAGCGGTGGCTGACTGCTCCCGCCTATCCCATATTCAGGATCATAAGTATCGTCTCCATAATACAGACTTACTGTAACTGTATTGTTTCCCGAACCAATCAGGTCTTCTTTAATCTGTTCACTTGTTCCCTTGATTGTTGATACAATTGCAATAATAGAAGCAATTCCGATAATAATACCCAGCATAGTAAGAAAGGAACGCATTTTGTGTGACCAGATTCCCTGAATGGATATCCTTAAATTTTCAATCATAATGCTCCACCTTTCTAATAACCATAAAAATCATTAATCGAAACTTCTTTTGTAGCTGCGCCTTCTTTTACCGTATCACCATAGGGAAAAGCAATTTTGTCATCTCTTGAAATGCCACCTGTTACCAGAACGCTGTAACCACCATTTACATTTCCACCAACTTTGAGGATCTGTTTTTTCAGGACTCCGTTATCATCTTTGTAGACATAGCTTACTCCATTTTCCGAACGCACAAATGCCTTGTCCAGAACAATTCCGTTCTGCTGCGAATCGCTTTTCAATGTAACTGTAAGCCAGTCATCTTCCGATACTATTACTGACTTGTCAGGTATGGAGGCAAGATAAGAATAATAAGAAACATTAGGATTCCCGCTTCCTCCGTAATTGTCTCCTGATACAGGATAATCTGACACATAGATTACATCTGCCTCAAAATTTGTAGAACCGGAACACTGGAGCTTCGTGCCTTCTTTTACCTGATCCAGCATAAGTTCGCTGACAGTTCCTTTTACATAAAAGCCATCTTTATTCTTGATTGTCATAAAATAATTTCCGCTCGAAGAGCCTGTTACCGGATCACCGACTCTTGCCACAGTTCCATCCAGCTTACTGTAAATGGTCTGTTTTTTTACTTTTTTCTCAAGCTTTTCGATTTCGATCTTACTTTCCCTTATATCAAGTTTCAGGCTGTCGATCTTCGTCTGCTGTATCTTTATGGCATCTGCTCTGGAAACAGTTGATGAACTGCCATCACTTCCATCTCCGCCTCCATCGTCACCCGGATCTTCCTTCTCATAATGAGATGCCTCATCAAGACTGAATTCCACTTCTGAATTTTCATCCACCATCTTATCCAGAAGGCTTCCATCAATCAGATAATATCCTGTGCAGGATTCTTTGCGGTTCGTAAAATCTGTGATCGTATCATTCTGATGAAATTCCAGTTTATACCAGTAACCATCTGCTCCGAAATCTTTTGTTCCATCATCTTTATAACCAGCCATTTTGTTCAGGAAAGACCCCTTCGCTGTAACGTATCCCTTTGCCGAACTGCAGAGAAATACATAAGGGCTCTTCTTTGTTCCTTTTCCCTTAAAAGGCATTGAATCGCTGTCCAGAACCTGATAAAAATTCGGCTCACCATCTGTAATATCTGAATTTCCCGGATCCGATCCCGGATCTGTATCTTCTATGATATCTGAGATATCCTCCCCAGTGAGGTCACTTTCATCTGTATCTTCTGTTTCGGATGTATCTGCAGAAATATCAGGTGTATCTGCACTGTTACTTCCATCAGCATTGCTGCCACTGCCATTTGTATTGTCTTCGTCAGAACTGAAATCCACGCTGATCTCATCCTGCGAAATATCTGCATTTCCGTTATCAGAATCACCTGTTTCTGAATTTCCATCTGTTGCAGAATTGCTTTCCTCTTTAAACTGAGCTGAAGCACTCTGCTCTTCTTCTGTATCAGTAAACTCATCAGTAAATACGTCAGCAGCTGCGAGTACCGGTCTCATAACAGCCGCCAGATATGCCCCTGAAACACTTCCAGCTGCTGACGCTTCGAGATCATCGTCATCTCCTGTTGTGTCTGTATCAGTATCCGTGGACAAATCTGAAGAAGTATCTGCAGAATCCCCATCTGATTCCTCTATCGGTCCACCGTTTTTCAGGCTGTTCAGTCTGTTGATCGCCTTGTTCAGATTCTGTTCCTGCTGCTGCTGTTTCAGCTTGGCGATCTTCAGTTCCATTTCCACAAGAGTCATATCAAAAGAAATGAGCTTATCACCCTTACTTACAGAATCTCCCTTTGAAACGTATAACTCCTGGATGATCATATCTTTATCAACACTGATATTCTGAACCGCACTGGTTGTGATATTTCCATCCAGATTCGTATCTTCTGAATAGTACTGACCAGCCAGACTGTCCACACTTACTACGGAGACAGTTTTCTGGTGAGATTTTTTGTAATATACACCACCACCGGCAGCTCCTCCTGCTATCAGGGCAGCTACCAGAATACCTATGATGATTTTTTTCTTCATTCTTTCACCTCTTTTTCCCTCAGCTCCCCGTCACGGATCATGACTACCCGTTTGGCATGGGCAGCTATATCCGGATCATGAGTGATCATCAGGACAGTAACTCCTTCATCATTAAGTTTCTGAAAGAGTTCCATAACCTGAGCACCTGACTTGCTGTCCAGTGCACCCGTAGGTTCATCTGCCAGAAGCAGTTTCGGATTGTTTACAATTGCTCTTGCAATGGCAACCCTCTGCATCTGACCGCCGGAAAGCTGATTCGGTTTAAAGTCAACCCTGTCTGCAAGTCCCACTCTGTCAAGAGCTTTCAGTGCCCTTTCTTTACGTTCCTTCTTTGGAACTTTTGCATAATTCAGCGGCATCTCAACATTAGACAGTGCTGACTGTCTCGGAAGCAGATGAAAGCTCTGAAAAACAAATCCTATCTTATTCAGACGGATATCTGACATATCGTTTTCGGTACATTTGTTTACGTTCTGTCCATCCAGCAGGAACTCACCCTTGGTTGGTTTATCCAGACAACCTATGATATTCATCAGCGTTGTCTTACCTGAACCGGAGGGACCCATGATCGCCACATACTCTCCCTCTTCCATGGAGAAATTTATGTCCTTGAGTACCGGAACGATCATCTTCCCCTGCTGGTAATCTTTGTATATATCTTTTAACTGAAGAATCATTCCTCATCCTCCGTATCATCTTCTGCCGGCATAAGATCAGTATCCAGTGAATCTTCGTCACCATCTGTAATTTCTGAATCTTCATCAGAATAGGAATAATCTTCTGTTCCATCACCTTCATCCAACATCTCCGGATCATCGATCACTGTACCATCGTCATCACTCTCATATTCTTCATCAACGCCGTCATATGATCCGTCATCTTCAGAGTCTTCAGAGAAATCATCCTCCGAAAAATCATCCGTATAACTGTCCTCAACAGGTTCCATATCCACACTGTCTGCCGCCTCACTGTTTGTTGTGGTAGCCTGGCCTTCTTTAAGGTCATCTGACGGATATGCAATATAATCACTCTTGGAAAGTCCGTCTGCAATCTCATATTCTCCGAGATTTTCATCGTACTGTCCGAGGATCACGGATCTCTTTTCCAGTTTTTTCTTATCATTTGCTGCCCATACATACGGACTGTCCGTATCTGCATCAACAATATAAACTTCACTCAGCCAGAGTCCGGCTTTCTTTTCTTCCTGTCCTTCATCAGGCTCAATATATACATGCTGTCCCAGCATAAGACCGTCAGAAGAATCAAGATTTACATAAAACGGATATGTACTGGAAGATGTCTGTGAATCATCACTGCTGTCTGAATAAAATGAATAGCTGTTATTATTGCTTGAGGATGCCGTGTCCTTATCTATATTTCCCATAGTTCCCTTCCAGGTCTGTGTGCTGTCAACCCTTGATCGAACTATAACAGGCTCTCCCTCAACAATATTCTGAATATTCAGCTCATTTACAGTTCCTTTTACACGGTAAGCACCTGTGCTGAGGATTGTAATAAAACCATTTCCACTGCTTCCGTCACTTCCTGAAGCACCTGAAGACATATCGGAATCGTCCATTGTGCCGTCATCTGAAACCTCATCTCCGTCATCTGATGAAAGTTTTGAGGTATCTATCTTCTGAATCACACCGTCAATACTGCTTCGTACCTCTGTATTTCCGGTAGCATTCTGAAGTTTCTCTATCTCTGCTGATTTACTTTTCTGACTGTACTCATTTTTTTTGAGATTCATCTTATTTGTTTCAATCTCAATCGTATATGACAGCTGGCTGTCCTTGCTTGCCTGTTTCTTTTCTTTTTCGAGTGTTGCAATCTGTTCCTGCAGACTGGCAGCCTCATTTTTCAGACGGTCAAGATCAAGCTGCGCCTCCTCCAGGCTCTGCTGGATACTGCTGAGATCATATTCAAAAAGAAGCTGGCCCTTTTTGACCTGTTCGCCTGTCTTTACCTGCACTTCCTTTACAGTACGTCCGCTTTCGAGTTCTACCTGTACGGTTTCCTGAGGTTCCACTACTCCTGCATAGCGGTTAGTAACCCCTGAAATCTCTCCTGTGATAGCACTTACCTCAGATACATAAACTGCATCACCGGAAACCTGTTCCTGTCCGAAGAGGCCCATTTTCCAGCAGACACCGCCGGCCCCTCCTCCAATAATAAGAATTCCAAGAAGAATCAGTAATTTTTTCTTCATATAGATTTATTTCCTCCTCAGTTTGGATCATAAAAAATACACCAGACTGTTTTGTTACCATTTAAAATAACTGCTTTTTATATTTTACACCATTAAATAACTGCTTCTGTAACAGGTATTTTGACTCTATTATAATATCAGATTAGCCTTTAAAAGAAAAGTCCTCTGGGAAATCCCTTCAGTTTTCACATTTTTTTCACTGTTTTTTCTTTTATAAATCAGCCGAAATCACCGATTTTTTGACTTTTTCTCAGTTATCTGGTAAAATAACAGAGACTATTTTTGAAAGGAAAGATACCTATGAAGATCGCAAAAGGTCTGTTACCCCTTCTTCTGATCATTCTGGCCGTCATCACTGTTACCGGCTGTTCCCACACAGATAAGACAGATGTAGAAGGTGTAATCACAAATGAACTGGATTTACTCAAAAATCTGGATACTGACACGACCCGGAAATATGTATCCTACAAAGAACTTTTTCCTGATGCAACTGAAGACACTGAACTTTCCAAGGAAGTAAAGGAAGTTTTTTCTCTCTTTTTTAAAGATTTCAACTACAAAATTCTTACCATAAACGTCGACACAGATAAAAAAGAAGCCACTGCATCTCTGAAACTTACCACTATAGATGCCCGGAAGCTTGCCACTGATTATGCAAAAGCTTTCCTTCGCTCCGAAATACTTCAGGCTGCTGCTTCTGATTCACTGACTACAGAAGAAAGTTCCTCTTCACTTGAAGACCGCTATCTTGTTCTGAACAAGCTTCTGAAAAAAAATGAGTATGATACTGTAGAACGTGACTGTACCATTACTCTGAAAGATACAGGAACAGACAGTGAAGTGTGGGAAATCCAGCGAACACACACCCTGGAAAATGACCTTGTCGGCGGACTTATGACTTATCTGTCTGACAGTGATCTCCTTTCACCGGAAGATACACTGACCGTCTACCTGAAAACCCTCAAAAAAATGGATACCGAACAGATGGGAAATTATCTCGGCCTGGAAAGCCTTATGAATTCTGCCGATTCTGACAAAAATTCAATTGCGGCTGCACTTGTCGAACAGGTCCATAATAATTTTGATTTTAAAATTACCAGCTGTGAAACAGAAAGTTATACAGCAGTTGTTGAAACTGCCATAACAACCTTTGACAGTAACGCAATTTTATCTGCCTATCAAGAGGAACTTGACACATATCTTTCTTCTCCTGATGCAGTAATTGACGGTTCCACCAAGCGATATACAACTTCCCTGAACCTGCTTCTGAATAATATCAAGAGAAATACGGCAACAACTGCTTCCTCTGCCGTTTTCCATCTCATGAATGACGGTGTTTCCTGGAAACTTCAGGACAGTAATACTGCAATTGGTTCAGCAATTTTCGGTACTTTAAGCAGTACCCCTGTTTCTCAGGAAAACGAATAACAGCTACATATAGTTAAGACACAGCAAAAGACCTGTACTCCATAGCATTCATGGAAATACAGGTCTTTTTGTTATTGTTTATTCTTTTTCTTCTTCCGGAGCAACTTCCAGTCCCAGTTCTTCCAGCTGGTCTTCACTTACCCTGCTCGGAGACTCTGTCATAAGGCAGGAAGCATCTTTAACCTTCGGGAATGCAATGACATCACGGATACTGTCAACTTTTGCCATAAGCATAACAAGACGATCCAGTCCGTATGCCAGTCCTGCGTGAGGCGGAACTCCGTATTTGAATGCATTCAGAAGGAAACCGAACTGTTCATGAGCAGCTTCTTTTGTGAATCCAAGCATTTCGAACATTTTTTCCTGAATATCATTCTGATGGATTCGAACACTTCCTCCACCGATTTCATTACCATTCAGTACAATGTCATATGCTTTTGCACGGATTTTTCCAAGATCTCCGCTTTCAATCAACGGAATATCTTCATCCATAAGCATTGTAAATGGATGATGCATTGCTGTATAACGGTTTTCTTCTTCACTCCACTCAAGAAGCGGGAACTCTGTTACCCATACAAATCTGTATTCATTCTTGTCAAGAAGATCCATCTGTTTTGCAAGTTCCACACGAAGTGCACCAAGTACGTCATATACAAGCTTTGTCTTATCGGCTGCAAAAAGAAGCAGATCTCCGTTCTTTCCATCCATAGCCTGAACAAGAGCATCCATCTCTTCTTCTGTCATGAATTTGGCGAAAGAAGATTTACGTGTACCGTCTTCTCCGATCGCAATGTAAGCCAGGCCTTTTGCACCGTAGCCTTTCGCAAATTCAACCAGTTTGTCAATCTTTTTACGTGGCATTGCGCCCTGACCTTCTGCATTGATACCGCGAACTGTGCCACCTGCTTCAAGAGCGCCCTTAAATACTACAAAATTAGAGTCTTTTACTACATCGCTTACATCATGAAGTTCCATTCCGAAACGCATGTCAGGTTTGTCAGAACCGAAACGATCCATAGCTTCCTGCCATGTAATTCTCTGGATCGGAAGTTTTACATCAACATCAAGCACTTCTTTGAAAAGATATGCAAGGAAACGTTCATTGACATCAATGACATCATCAACGTCTACGAAAGAAAGTTCCATATCAATCTGAGTAAATTCAGGCTGACGGTCAGCTCGAAGGTCCTCGTCACGGAAGCAGCGTGCAATCTGGATATAACGATCGTATCCGGAACACATCAGAAGCTGTTTGTAAAGCTGTGGAGACTGTGGAAGTCCATAGAAAGAACCCGGGTGGATTCTGGACGGTACAAGATAATCTCTTGCCCCTTCCGGTGTACTCTTTCCAAGCATAGGAGTCTCAATTTCCAGGAATCCCTCTTCTGTAAAGAATTTACGGGTAAGCTGGCAGACTTTGCTCTTCAGCATGATATTTCTCTGAAGGTCAGGTCTTCTCAGGTCAAGATAACGATATTTCAGACGGATTTCATCTTTTGTTTTACTGTTTTCCTCGATCGGGAAAGGCGGTACCTCTGCCTCAGCAAGAACACGCAGAGAATCTACACGGATCTCAAGTTCTCCTGTAGCCAGGTTTGTATTTACGGCTCCTGAGCGGTTCTCAACTGTACCTGTAACTGCAATAACAAATTCACTTCTCAATTTACCGGCTTTTTCAAAACCTTCCTGATCAATACTTCCGTTTTCAAAAATCAGCTGCATGATACCGGAACGGTCACGAAGGTCAACAAAAACGATTCCACCTTTGTTACGAGCCTTCTGTACCCAGCCCATAAGAGTTACTTTACTGCCGGTCATTTCTTTTGTTACTTCTGCACATCGGCATGTTCTGTGCAGACCTTTCATACTTTCAGCCATGATTCTGTCTCCTTTATTTATCCCTGAAAAATTCTACAAATTCAGTATATCCTTCATTTGTCAGCTGTTCTTTCTGGAATTTTTTGTTCTTTTTCATAATAGAAATATTTACCTGAACACCATTATTACGTTCTTCGGTTGCCTGTTTCAGAATTGTAAGCAGTTTGTCAGCCGGCATATTTTTTTCAATGAGATATGCTTTCTTTTCTCCTGCTCTCGGAATCTGATATCCACGTTCCAGAAGAAGCATAACGATACGTTCAAATCCAATAGAAAATCCGCAGGCAGATGTATTCTGTCCTGTAAATTTACCGATCATTTCATCATAACGGCCGCCGCCGCCTACAGAACCGCCAAATTCGTCCATTGCGATCTCAAAAATCGGTCCTGTATAGTAAGACATTCCACGAACCAGTGTCGGGTCAAATGAAATTTTGAAATCTGCTGTTTTTACAGCATCAACTGCGGAAATAATTGTTTCCAGATCTTCTGCAACCTTTGGATCCAGTACTTCACTCAGTTTTTCCTTACAGTAACGAACACCTTCAATATCTGAAGTGATTTCCCTGAACATTCCAAGATAAGTATCGATGCTCTCTTTTGCGAAGCCTTCTTTTTCCAGTTCTTCTGCAACACCTTCAAGACCAATCTTGTCCATCTTGTCCAGAATAATAAATACTGTATCAAAGCTTTCTGCCGGAAATCCGCTGTACTGTGCCATTGCTTTCAGAATCTTGCGGTCATTGATTCGGATAGTAAAATTATGAAAATCCAGTTTGCCGAGAAGTGTGGTAGTTGCCAGAACCAGTTCAATCTCTGCCATGTAGGTAGACTCACCCAGGATATCAATATCACACTGCATAAACTGACGGAAACGTCCTCTCTGCGGTCTGTCGGCTCTCCATACATTTCCCATCTGAAGTGCTTTGAAAGGCGCCGGAAGTTCATTTGCATTGTTTGAATAATATCTGGAAAGAGGAACTGTCAGGTCATAACGAAGTCCGGAATCTACCAGATCTGCTTCAGTCTCTGCTGTATCCAGTTTCAGTTTTTCTCCACGTTTCAGAATTTTGAAGATAAGTTTTTCATTTTCGCCCCCCTGCTTGCTGCTGAGGTTCTCGATATGTTCTACACATGGAGTTTCTATTGATGAAAATCCAAAAGAGCCATATGTCTCCCTGATCATATTCATCACATAATTACGGATTTCCATCTCTCTGGGTAAAATGTCCTTCATACCGGTAACCGGTTTTTTCTTTAATGCCATACTGACCTCCTGTTATTTATTGTTATGTATTACTCTTTGAAATGCAAGAAAAACTTCCATGTCAAAGTTTTTGATTTCATCGATCATCAATTCCATCACTGTCTCAACATCGAATGCTTTGCGGTAAGGCCTGTCGGAACTCAGTGCCGCATAAACGTCACAGACTCTCAGGATCCTTGCCCCAAGTGGAATGCTGTCACCGGAAAGATTCTCCGGATAACCGCTTCCATCATAGTTTTCATGGTGATAAAGAATGCTTTTCAGAACTGTCTCCGAATAATTCTGACTTTTCAGTTCTTCATATCCAAGTGCGGAATGCATCCTCACATATTTCAGTTCTTCGATCAGAAGCGGATCCTTTTCCTGACCATCAATGTATCCGGTCAGCTTCAGCTTGCCAATATCATGAAGCAAACCAGCAATTGCCATCTGATAACAGAATGTTTCATCTTTACCAAGTTCTTTCGCCACATCATAAGCAAGATTACTGACTACAATTCCATGATTCAGTTCAGTTGACAGATCAAGATCAAGAATTCTGTCCGATGACTTTGCCACCGCCTGTTGTGCCAGACTCAAAAGGCACACCTCCTAATTTCACAGCCAGGTTCTGATACCTGTTCTTTTTCTTTCGATCATTTCATCGATACGTTCTATATAATTAGTAACATCCTTGACATTTTCAACACGCTCAATACGATTTCCGTGATCAAATACAAGTTTTGAAGAACCACCAGCCCCCAGTGCTATGATCGGCTGTTTTTCCTCCATAATTAGTATATTGTAAATCCCGGCTTTGTCAACCTTTGCATAACCGACATTTTCAAAATTTCCCTTCATATTTTTCTGTCTGTACAGATAATAGGGACCCATTTCCATCTCATAGGCTGCCTTCATGGTCATATCCATGATCTCCTGATTATTTTCAAAAGTCATTTCCTGATATCTGTCTCTGAAAATATTCAGGCGTGCTGCTCTCTTTACAGCAAGAGAATGCACTGTCATACTGTCCGGTGCCAGAGTTCTTACTTCTCTCAGTGTATTCTCAACCATAAGTCTGTCCTCGCCCGGAAGTCCTACGATCAGATCCATATTAATATTGTCAAAGCCACATTCTCTCGCAAGCGCAAAAGCTGTCTTTGTTTCTTCTACTGTATGCCTCCGCCCGATGATATCAAGTGTTTCCTGATTCATTGTCTGCGGATTTACTGAAATTCTTGTCACAGGATAGTTACGGATCATCATCAGTTTTTCTCTGGTGATACTGTCCGGCCTGCCGGCCTCTATTGTAAATTCTTCCAGTCTGTCAAATCCAAATGACTCACTCAGTGCATCCAGAAGTTTCTGAAGCTGATATGGTTCCAGTGTTGTAGGTGTTCCCCCTCCGATATAAATCGTATCAAGCTTACGTCCTTTCATCATCTGTGCCACTTCATGGATTTCTTTGCACAGAGCTTCAAGATAAAGATCAACACGGTCCTTCCACTGTTTCAGAGGATAAGAACTGAAAGAACAGTAAAGGCAGATACTTGGACAGAACGGAATTCCCACATAAAGGCTGTAACCATTCTCATAATCAATATTTTTCAGTATTTCTCTTTCTCTGTTTGCAATCGTGATCGCAAGTGCTGTCTTCTGCGGGCTCACAAGATAACGTTCTCTCATTTCCCGGGCAGCTTCTGTATTTTTCATTCCGGATTCAATCAGTCCCATTGCAAGCTTTGCAGGGCGGATACCCGTAAGATTTCCCCAGGGAAGTGTTTTTCCCGTAAGTTTCACAAGCAGCTGATAAAGAGCATATTTCAGCTGATCTTTTCTTTCTTTGCGAACCGCATGGGCTCTGTCCTTATCACAAGAAATAAGGGCATCCGAAGACTGCCCCTCTGTGAATTCTGCGGTTATCACACCTTTTTTCTCTTCATTTTCATAGCCGATCAGACAGCTGCCGTCCTGATCTTCTATCCGGAAAAACAGGTCACATTCCGTCACTTCCTCACTGCTGTAAAAAGAAGTCAGGCTGCTTTCCGGATAAAAGGCTCTGATCAGTTCATAAATATCATGTTCAAATTCTCTTTCGAGAAACAAAATTCCGATTTTATACAAATGGATTGTACCTCTTTTCATAGCCAATAGTTGTAGATGCATCATGTCCGGGATAAACCTCTGTCTCCTCCGGCAGTGCATCCAGAAGTTTGTGAAGACTTCTTACAATCTCAGCTGTACTTCCGTTCGGAAAATCTGTTCTTCCTACCGAACCCTGAAATACTGTATCACCACTGAAAAGCACGCCTTCGTCTTTCAGATAATAGCAACAGCTTCCTTCTGTATGTCCGGGTGTCTCGATCATCTGTACTGAAAATCCGGCAAGATCAATAACCTGAAGATCTGACAAAAGTACGTCTGCCTTCAGAGTAACGGACTGTCCGTGGTACTGAGAAAGATTTATTCCGGGATTCATGAGTGTATTCACTTCTTTTGCGCAGGCATACACCTGGATTCCATACTCCCGGCGTACTACATCAGCAGCAAGAATATGATCGAAATGTCCATGTGTCAGAAGGATTCCGACCGGTCTTCCCTGCATTTCATTTACCTTCTGGATAATTTTTTCCGGACAGGCTGCAGGATCAATAATGATCATCTCTCCTGTTTCTTTGTTTTTCAGAAAATAACAGTTTGTATATACACTTCCAAGTATGCATTTCTGCAATTCCAGTTTACTCATAATGATCCTTTCTGCTGTCAGCCAGTTGTACGTTCCACATCAATAACACTCTCCACCTGACGGATTTTGGCAACAAGTGATGCAAGTTCTTCTTTACTTCCGATTTCAAAACTGATTGAAATCGTAGCCTTTTCCTGTTTGCTGGTACGGCTGTTGATCGTTCTCATATCAATCTTACGTTCAGTAAAGATCTTGGAAAGATCAACAAGAAGGCCTGTACGGTTATTTGCATAGACCTGAATCTCTGCCATATATTTTTCGGTACCCTTGTTATCTGCCGGCTGCCATTCAGCCTCGATCAGACGGGTTCTGTCTGCTTCAGACATATTCAGTACATTCACACAGTCTGTACGGTGAATCGTAATTCCTCTTCCCCTTGTGACAAATCCCACGATCTCATCACCCGGTATCGGACTGCAGCATTTCGAGAACCTTACTGCAACATCATGAATACCCTTAACAACAATTCCGCCTTTGTTCTTGGTAATGTGGAGTTTTTCCTGAGAATCAGATGCAGCTTCCAGAACCTGCTCGTCTGTAAGATTTTTCTGATTTTCTCTTTCATATGCTTCAACAAGTTTGTTAAATACCTGTCCTTCTTTCAGTCCTCCATGACCGATTGCGGCAAGTACAGAGTCCCAGTCCCTGAAACCATATTTACGCATTACAGATTCCAGATACTGGTTTTTTGTGTAGATACTCAGTTTAAAACCTTTAGATTTTGCATACTGTGAAAGCATTTCTTTGCCTTTCAGTATGTTGTCTTCCTTAAGCTCTTTCTTAAACCACTGGTTGATCTTGTTTTTTGCCTGTGTACTCTTAACAAGTTTCAGCCAGTCTCTGCTTGGTCCCTGGGAATTCTGAGAAGTAATGATCTCAATTCTGTCACCGTTTTTGATCTGGTATTCAATCGGCACAAGTTTGCCGTTTACCCTGGCACCCACCATACGGTTTCCTACCGCGCTGTGCACACTGTAGGCAAAATCAATCGGTGTGGAGCCATTCGGCAGTGTTTTTACATCTCCCTGAGGAGTGAAACAGTATACACTGTCCGCAAAAAGGTCCAGATCATTTTTGAGAAGACTCATAAACTCCCGGTTATCGGACATATCTCTCTGCCATTCAAGGATCTGACGGAGCCAGTTAAGTTTTTCTTCTTCTCTTTTGTCTACAGGAACCTTTCCATCAGAAGATTCCTTATATTTCCAGTGTGCGGCAATACCATATTCCGCAGTCTTATGCATTTCAAAAGTACGTATCTGAATTTCAAAAGGCTGTCCGTTCGGTCCGATCAGCGTTGTGTGAAGAGACTGATACATGTTCGGTTTCGGCATAGCAATGTAATCTTTGAAACGCCCCGGGATCGGTTTGTACATTTCATGGATAACGCCAAGTGCCGCATAGCAGTCCTTGACTGTATCCACAAGAATACGGACTGCAAACAGATCATAAATCTGGTCAATTGTTTTGTCCTGATTGACCATTTTTTTATATATACTGAAGAAGTGCTTGATTCTTCCATCTACCTGTGCCTTGATATCAGCATCTTCCATATGCTGTTTCACCTGTTTGACAATTCCGTCTACAAAATTCTGACGCTCACTTTTACGAAGTGCAACTTTATCAACCAGATCATAATAAACATCAGGCTTCAGATATTTAAGCGAAAGATCATCCAGTTCTACTTTGATCTTTGAAATACCAAGACGCATGGCTATCGGTGCGTAAATATCCATTGTCTCTCTGGCTTTTTCCTGCTGTTTTTCCGGTCTCATATACTGCAGAGTACGCATATTATGAAGGCGGTCAGCCAGCTTAATAAGGATAACCCTGATATCCTTTGCCATGGCAAGAAACATCTTTCTGAGATTCTCTGCCTGCAGTTCTACCTTGTCAGCAGAATAGTTCAACTGTCCCAACTTGGTAACACCATCAACCAGAAGAGCAACTTCTGACCCGAATTCTTTTTCTACTTCTTCATAGGTCATCCATGTGTCTTCTACAGAATCATGAAGAAGACCAGCCACGATTGTTTCTTTGTCCAGCTCCAGGTCTGCAAGAATGATCGCAACACAAAGCGGGTGAATGATATATGGTTCACCTGATTTTCTTTTCTGGTCTTTGTGTGCTTCTCTGGCAACTTCATAAGCTTTCTGTATCATAGAAATATCTGTAGAAGGATGATACTTTTTCACGCTGGAAATCAGCTCCTGATACAGCACTTCCGGGCTGGTAAAATCGCTCATGGATTTTACAGCTGCATCAGCCTTTTTGACCGATTCCAGTTTTTCTTTTTCTATCTGACCTGCACCGGTCTCAGGTTGTGTACTAATTTTTTTATCTGCCATTATCTCCCCACCTGTCTGCCCTCGAATTAACATTGCTTTTTACTCAGTCTGAAGCTACCTGGTCAAAATCCATTCCAGATCTTTCAGAATATTTATTTGCCATCATAACGGATTACAGATGCAACATCATATCCGGCAAGTCTTTCACGGCCTTTCAGTCCGGCAAGTTCCATAAGGAATACAACTTTGACAACTTCACCGCCAAGCGCTTCCACAAGTTTGATTGCTGCTTCTACTGTTCCACCCGTAGCGATCAGGTCATCAATGATTGCTACCTTCTGTCCAGGTTTAATAGAATCCTTATGCATTTCGATAGTAGCACTGCCGTATTCAAGGTCATAGCTCTGTGAAACTGTTTCACATGGAAGTTTGCCTTTTTTACGAATCGGTACAAAAGGTTTGTGAAGATTATAGGCAATCGGTACTCCGAAAATAAATCCACGTGATTCTGTACCTGCGATCACATCCACATCAACGTCATCCAGACATGCCTGCATGGAATTGATTGCAAGATTCAGTCCGTCTGCATCCTGTAATACACTTGTTATATCACGGAAAATAATTCCCGGTTCTGGAAAATCCGGAATACTTCTTACATATTCTTCTATTTTTTTCATTATACGGTCCCTCCGCCTTTTTTCTATAAAATCTAGGGTTTTAGTATATCACTTTTTTTTTAGGGAATCAATGCCAAAGCCGACAGGGTTCTGCAAAAAGCGCCATATTATGCGGTCAGCAGTAATTTCGTATTACCAGCTGAAGCGTTTCCCTTCCCTGATATACATTGATATCAGGATAGTAAGTCACTGAAACATTCTCCCTTGCCTGCACATATTCTGCAAACTTTTCTGCTTCTCCGAAATACACGGCATCCATTTTCACTCCCGCCGGATCTGCCAGGAACATCTTTGCCACATTATGATTTTTTCCAATAATCCTTAAGTTTAAAACACGAAGCCCTTTCTGTGCAAAAAGAGGTTTTGTATTTCCCTTTCCAAAAGGTTCCAGAAGCGAAAGCTGTTCTGTCAGTTTTCTTGAAACATATGAAATCGGCATCGGAACATCAATCACGATCTTCGGCATCAGATCTGTCTCTGTCAGTCTGCAGTTTCTATTCAGTTCCTTACGAAAAGCTTCCACATTCTCTTCTTTCAGCGAAAGTCCTGCTGCCATCGGATGCCCGCCAAACTGTTCAAGCAACTCCCTGCATTTTACCAGTTCCTCATACATGGAATATGCCTCAATGGAACGTCCACTCCCCTTTACCATTTTCTCTCCCTTTGTCAATACAAAGACCGGTTTATTGTACAGTTCTCTTATTCTTCCTGCAATGATCCCGGCAAGGCTTTCATGACAGTCCGGAAGATAAATCACAAGCACTGCATCATTTCTGATATCTGTCTCTTCCACCATTTTTATGGCTGTTTCTTTTCCCTGTTCAGTCATTGCCTTACGGCTTTCATTCAATGCAAGAAGATCTCCTGCCAGTCTGGCAGCTTCAACAGGATCATCCGTACACAGAAGATCCAGTGCCCTTGCAGCTGTATCCAGACGTCCGCTTGCATTAATGCACGGTCCAAGAACAAATCCCACATGATATGCCGTAATATCTGTATACTCCAGATTATTCACCTGAATCAGTGCTTTTAATCCAGGAAAAGATGTTGTCCTGAGTCGTTTCAGTCCCTCTTTTACAATAATACGGTTTTCACCTTTCAGATCCATAACATCCCCTACAGTAGCAACTGCTGCAAGTTCTGTAAATTTCAGGATCTCATCTCCAGAGATACCTGCGTCTTCGTACAATGTCCATATCAGTTTCCAGGCTACAACTGCACCACACAGATATTTATTCGGATAAAAACAGTCCGGCTGCTTTGGATTCACCACAGCATCTGCCGGTGGAATCAGCCATTTTCTGCCTTCTTCTGTATCCTGGAAAGGAATGTCATGATGATCTGTTACCACAACCGTAAGCCCTGCTTTTTTGGCAGTTTCAATCTCATGCCAGGCAGCAATCCCGTTATCGCAGGTTATGATCGTATCTATCCCGTCCTCCACAGCCTGGCTTATCAGATGTTCATTAATTCCATATCCGTCTTTTATACGGTCCGGAATATATGTATCCACCACTGCCCCCAGTCTCTGCAGTCCTTTCAGCAGAATCGTTGTTGCAGTAACTCCGTCTATATCATAGTCTCCGATAATACGCATTCTGCTTCTGTCGGCAATTTTAGCCCGGATAATCGAAACCGCCCTGTCCATGTCTTTCATCAGTCTTCCGGAAGGAAGTTCCTCCAGCGTACCATGCAGATACTGCCGGATATCTTCTTCACGCTCCACGTCACGGTTCCGGATCAGCCGTGCTATAACCGGATCTATATCAAATTCCTGTGCAATTTTGTTAAAATCAGCTTTTTTTGCACAAACAACCCATTTTTCCATTTTAATATTTATTCCTTTTCTTTTACCTTATAAACACAGGTCCCGGGGCAGAAATTCTGTCCCGGGATCATTGTCTCTGTATTATTCAGATTTTTCTTCGTCAGAAGATTTGTTTTCGGCTGCTGCTTTTGCAGCTGCCTCCTGTGCAGCCAGACGTTCCGCTACTCTTTTACGGTTTTTCTTTTTCGGCTGATCAGGATTCTTTTTGGAAGTCTGTGAAGACTGTTTGTCTGCATTTCCATTCTGTTTTTTCTGTGCTTTTGGTGCTGCTGTTCTTGTGGCAATTGCCGGCTGTGCAGCTTTTTTCTGTGCTCTCTGTTTCATAACAAGCCACAGAGCACCTGTGATGCAAACAGAAGAATATGCTCCGCAGATAACACCTACCATAAGAGGTAATGCGAATTCACGGATAGAAGATACACCCAGAATATAAAGTACAGCAACCATTACAAATGTTGTAAAGGAAGTGTAGATACTTCTGGTCAGTGTCTGCATGATACTGTTATTAACAATTTCCGGAAGATTGGATGGATTCTTGCTTCCATGCATATTTTCACGGATACGGTCAAATATAACGATCGTTGCATTGATGGAATAACCAACAATAGTCAGCATGCAGGCAATGAAAGTATTACCTACGGAAGTTCTGGAAACTGCATAGAACATCAGTACAACCAGAACGTCATGAAGAAGTGCCAGAACTGCACTGCTTGCAAAACGGATATCTTTGAAACGGAACCAGATATATACAAGCATACAGAGTGTAGCCACGATAACGGCAACTACGGCATCTTTTCTCATTTCGGAACTTACTGTTGCAGAAATACTTTCTGTGGAGATAAGGCTTTCATCAACATTAAATTTGTCAACAAGTGCCTGATCCAGTTTCTCTCGTTCTGCCTGAGAGAGTGTACGTGTCTTGATCACAACCTGATTGGTTCCGACAACTTTGGTCGGCTGTACGTTTTTATCACCTGTAACTTCTTCAACAACAGGTGTAACTTCAGAATCAATCTGTTTGATATCCATATCTTCATTAAATGTTACTGTTGTTGCAGTACCACCTGAGAAGTCAAGCGCATAATTCATACTTGTTCCATCTATCTGATGATGAATCACCATTGCCAGCGGTCCGCAGAGAATAAGAACAATAGACAGTATGAAGAAAACTTTACGTTTGCCAACAAAATTGAAAGCTTTTCTCTCTTTTGCACGGCCATAAAATTTAGGATCATGGAATCCAACAGCATAAAGTGCATTTACAATGAATCTGGAAATAACCAGTGCTGTAAACATGGAAACCACAATACCAAGTGCCAGTGTATAGGCAAAACCTTTAACAGTACCGGAACCCAGCCACATCAATACGAATGATGCGATCAGTGTTGTAATATTTCCATCAAAGATTGCGCTGAAAGCTTTTGAGAAACCTGCTTTAATAGATGTCTTTACTGAGTTTCCTGCTGCAATCTCTTCCTGAATTCTGGCATATATGATAACATTGGCATCTACCGCCATACCTATACCAAGAATAATACCTGCGATTCCCGGAAGTGTAAGAGTAATATCAAATGCATTCAGTGTGATCAGTACGATCGCTGTATAAAGGATCAGGGCAATACCTGCAACAAAACCAGGTATACGATATACTAGGATCATGAACAGGATAACGATCACAAGACCAATGGCACCTGCCATAACACTTGTTGAAATAGCTTCCTCACCAAGCTGTGCTGCAACTACGCTGGAACGAAGTTCTTCCAGTTCAAGGCTCAGAGAACCGATACGGATATAGGATGCAAGGTTCTGTGCTTCCTCTACATCAGCCATGCCTGTGATCTGCGCCTGTCCGCCTGTGATTGCTTCATTTACCTTCGGTGCACTTAAGATCTGATTGTCATAAACAATCGCAATCTGTTTTCCAACATTTTTCTCTGTTGCATCTGCAAATTTTTTCTTACCGTCTTTTGTGAGTGTAAGACTTACTGCATATTCCTTGGAACTGTTCTTGCTGTCCTGGAATGCACCACCCTGTGCATCTGCAACATCTGTTCCTTCCAGAACTACAGAACCTGCCTCACGGATCTCATCAAGGCTTCGTGACAGTGCATATCCTGCACCAGTGCTTGCAAAGTTCTGATTTCCGTCATCATCTGTCTGCTCAATAAAGCAGAGAGAACCCGGTTTACCAAGATCATTCAGGATTGCATCAGCATCTGTTGCTCCTGGAATCTCGACAGTAATACGATTGTTGCCTTCTTTGTAGGCCTGAGCTTCTGTACTGTACTGTTCCACACGTTTCTGCATCTTGTAAACAGTATCTGACATGTCTTCGCTGCTTGGGTTGCTTTCCTTGGTCTGGTAGGTAATGCTGACACCACCGGACAGATCAAGACCGGTATTGATGTTTTTTGCAGAACCGGTTCCGGTAGGACCAAGGCCAACTCCGGCCGTATAGCACAGAAAGACTGTGATAATGGCGGTCAGAAGCAGCACAACGATTGCTCTGTTTTTCTTCATTGTTCTTTCCCTTCTTTCCTTTTAGTCCGCTAATGCGGCCTTTATCATGATTGCGCACTCCACTCGTTTCCGCTGAAGCTCACATCCGATATCATAATTACCATTAATGTCTTTCTGGAAATGATATGCATTGGCTGCACATCCTCCACTACAGTAAAATCTTGCAAAGCAGTCCTTGCAGGCCGGCTTTGTGTAAACGTTACATTTACTGAAATCATCTCTGACAGAAGGATTGGTAATACCTTCGTCCACATTTCCCATAAGGAACTGTTCTTCTCCGACAAACTGATGGCAGGGATAAAAATCTCCCCACGGTGTCACCGCAAGATACTCTGTTCCTGAACCGCATCCTGACAGTCTCTTATAAACACATGGGCCACCGGTAAGATCGATCATAAAGTGGAAGAAATTGAAACCATTTCCTTCTTTTTCTCTCTTTATCATTTCTTTTGCAAGGGCATCATACTCTTCCATGATCTGTGGAAGATCTTCTCTGCGGATCGCATATTCTTCTTCATCTGCTGCAACTACAGGTTCCACAGAAATCTGTTTAAATCCCAGATCAGCCAGATGAAGTACATCTTTTGAAAAATCAAGATTATGATGAGTGAATGTTCCTCTCACATAGTATTTATCCTGATTTCTTGATTCTGCAAATTTCTGGAATTTCGGAATGATCAGATCATAACTTCCCGCACCTTTGCGGAACGGTCTCATATAATCATGCACTTCCTTACGTCCGTCAACACTGAGTACAACATTTCCCATTTCTTTATTGCAGAACTCCATCACTTCATCATTAAGAAGTACACCGTTTGTTGTCAGTGTAAAACGGAATTTCTTGTTGTGTGCTTCTTCCTGTAATCGTCCGTATGCAACCAGATCCTTGACTACCTGCCAGTTCATCAACGGCTCACCGCCAAAGAAATCAACTTCCAGATTTCTTCTGGAGCCGGAATTAGCGATAAGGAAATCGAGAGCTTTCTTTCCTACTTCAAAGGACATAAGTGCTCTTCTTCCGTGGTATTCCCCTTCTTCAGCAAAGCAGTACCGACAGGCAAGATTACAGTCATGGGCAATATGAAGGCACAGTGCCTTAACTACTGTCTGACGGTTTTTGGTAAATTCTTCAATAACATTTTCGTAGGCATCTTTTGTAAAAAGCATGCCTCCATCTTTCAGTTTCTCGCATTCTGAAACAGAAGTACGGATATCTTCTTCCGGAAAACGGTCTTTAAGTTTTTCCACAATATCCTGCTGTGACAGCCCTTCTTCCATATACGGAAGCACTTCATATGTCACCTGATCCACTACATGAATGCAGCCACTGTTAATATCCAGAACAATGTTGTATCCATTATTCCGGTATCTATGTATCAGACTCATTTCTAGCAAAAATCCTTTCCTTTTAACATAAGAATAAGCAGCGGCTTTCACCCCGCTGCTTATCTGATTGCTCTGAACCTTATTATTTGTTCTCGCAGCTCTGATTTCCTACTGTGCAGGAAGTTTTACATGCAGACTGGCAAGATGTCTGACATTCACCGCATCCACCTTTTTTTACAGTATTCTGCAGGTTCTTTGTATTTAATGTTTTGATATGTTCCATCATATATCCTCCTTGTATATAATTGTCTGGGCATAGTATATCATAAAAAGCATTTAATTAAAAGTCTTTTTTTCTCAGGCAAACATACCTCCCAGCGTACCGCCTCCAATACACATGCAAAATGTTGTAAGTGTATGTATCAGAGTCATATTCCATCTTCCTCCTGTCGCAAAAGAAACAGCTGCAAGGAGCAGAAAATAACAGATTCCAACAAGTCCACCCCACCGGTATTTATCCTGTTGTATCCTTCTTCCCGCCAGGAATCCGCCTGCCATACACGATACCACATAAACCACAGTCACCGCTGCCGCCACAGGTCTTACTCCAAGATTCAGCCGGAACACAAGAAATGCAAGCAGAAGCAAAAATAGTCCTGACAACAGATATGCAAGAAACAAAGATTTCAATATTGTCTTTATTTTCATAAAAAACCCTCCCATAAAAATATATGGAAGGGAATTTTTTCATATGACTCAGAATCTTTTATTTTCTTTTCCTCAGATAAATAATCACACCAATGATTGCAACTGCCGCAATTCCAAGAAGAACAAATGGAAGAATTGGTGTATTATCACCGGTATTTACAGATGATGTGGAACTGCTGCTGTCCTCCTGTGTACTCTGCTGATCCTGTGAAGATGCAGACGATGTATTCGTATCTGTACTCTGACCGGATGATACGGATGTCTGTGCGGTTGTCCCGGAAGTGTTCTGTGATGCGCTGGCCGTTGTCTGTGCTGCCGGAGTTGTTGTGGTAGTTGTCGTGGTTGTTCCATAACCATTATCCTCAATCTCCTGGCCGACAAGTGCTTTACTTCCGGCGATTCCAAATGGACTGAATGAATGTGTACTGAACACCATTGTACTTCCATCTACACTTGGAACAATTGTTTCCATTGCACCACTGTCAAGAAGGTGCTCAATTGTATAATCGTAGCCTGCTTTTACAGGAACTGTAACACTGATATATTCACCATCCGGAATCTGATATTCTGTGTTGTTTTTAAGATCCCACAGTTCAAATTCATAAGACTTGAACACATTTGCAGCTTCTTCGTTTGTGAATTCATAATTATCGCCATTGGATACCCTGAACTGCACATACCATGGAAGATTGATTCCTGATACAGAAATACCATTACAGGAATGATTTTCTGATGCAAGTTCCGCTTTCTGGTCATCTGTCAGATTGTCATCTGCCTCCTGCGGCCTTGTATCTTCTTTAATATCTTTTTCTTTTCCGTCAAAAATATTATCTTTATCTGCTTCCGGGGTAACAGTTGCTTCCGGAGTAGCAGTTGCTTTCGGGGTTTCTGTCACTTTTTCTGCCGGTGTTTCCGTTACATTTGTATCTGGCATTTCTGTAACAGACGGATTTTCTGTCGGCACTTCTGTAACTTCCGGGGTCTCAGTCACTTCTGCCGGTGTTTCTGTTATATCAACTTCCGGCGCTTCTGTTGTTTCCGGGGTTTCTGTAACTTCCGGGGTTTCCGTTACTTCTGCCGCAGGTGTTTCTTCTGTTGCAGGTGTTTCAGTTTCTTCCGACGGCATTTCTGTTGCTGAAGGATTCTCACTTACTCCTGAATTTTCTTTATCAGACTGATCATAATTATTTTCATCTTCCGTACTGCTATCTGAATTGTTCTCTTCTGAATATGTATCACCATTTCCCAGACTGCTGACTACCACAGTCACAGTTCCGTAAATTGCATCTGACTGTCCATCCCAGCCGGAAATTTTGGATAAATCTGCGGAATTATATGGTCGAAAAACCACATCATACGACTGGACTCTTTTGGATGGTACGCTGGAACTGTCTACCCATGAAAGAGTACCATATTCACTGCCTGGAAGAGAAATTTCAGAAAGAGACACCGGCTGTTCCACTGTAACATTGTCCGGTATCAGACTGCTTACCGTTATAGCTGAATTATCTGCCCATACTGTTCCTGCAGGTATCTGTCCTGCCATAAGTGTTGCTGTCAGCGCTGCGACAGCAAGAGTCTGTACATTTTTCTTGATATTTCTCTTTTTTTTCATAATTACACCTCTAATTTATAATAAACATGTAAAAATCCTCAGTCGAATCTTTACACTCTCATATGCATCTTTAATGTTACTGTCCACAGTAACCTGTTCAAAATACTGTAATTCTTTTGTAATATAATATTTTATTTTATGACACAGATATTATATCACAGTTCTACTTTTTTCGACACCCCTTAATTTATTTTTTTACTTCATCATCAGTGAAAACTGACGGATAATACGGCTCACTTCTCCTGTTACCGCATCAATTCCCCGTTCTGTCTCTGACCAGTTCTCATGACTGATTCCATCCACAACACAGGGGCATACCAGAAATTCTGTTTCCGGGTACGCCCTCTGATAATACATAAGCGCTCTTCTGGCATGATGAGTCTTGCAGCAGATGATTGCTTTTTTTATCTTCAATTCTTTACTGTCTGTAACATTTCTGGAAAATCTGGCATTTTCCCATGTAAAAGTTGCCTGATTTTCTTTAAGAACTGCAGATTCAGGAACCCCATTCTGCATGAGAACAGATTTCAGGAACTCCCATTCTGTTTCGTAGCAGCCATTATATTTCTGCCTTTCTGATAATACACCACTAAATTTTCCATCTGTAATACTGTATTTACCGCTGGGCAGAACCAGCGGAGCGAAACCCTTTTTATAAAGTTCCGCCGCCTTCTCCGCCATCTGAGGATATCCGTTACCGGGAACAAAAATAATATCTGCCCTTTCCGGATCATTTTCCAGAAAAATAAAATCTCCTATTTCTTTTACAAATTCCCGATACATAAAATTCCTTCTTTCCGTATTTTACTTTGTAACAATTATCGTACTGTATCCTGCATCTCTCAGTTTCTGTTCCATATTAACTGCATTTCCCAGTTGCTGATAAGCCCCGGTCTGCACTTTATAAAACTCTCCTTCCTTAATTATATAGGAAGGATATCCCTGATCCTCAAGCCGGTAAAGCATCCGGTCTGCATTTTCTCTGTTTCTGAATGCCCCGGTCTGCACTCTGTAATACAGCGGATCTTCAATTGTCTCTCCTGTAAGTGTTCCCAGAATTGCTCCGGCAATCGCTTCCGCAATCTCATTAAATTTCTCATCGTGTAATGCATTGTCTGGATCCGAATTCAAAAAACCTGTCTCAACCAGCAAAGCCGGCATTCTGGTCCTTCGAAGCACCACAAGACCTGGTCGTTCTTTTACACCGATTTCACGAAAACCCAGTTCTCCCAATGCGCCCAGAATATTTTCTGCCATATCATATTTCAGGCCTTTTTTATCATATAACAGTACCTCCACACCCTGATATTGATTGTCTTCCGGGCTGCTGTTTCTGTGGAACGAAATAAAATAGTCCGCACCTGCTTCATTTGCCAGTGATGCTTTTTCAAATGGAGTCTGATAAATATCTTCCGTTCTAGTATACACCACATCAATCCCATTGTCTTCCAGGATTTTACCAACTGCCAGTGTAAGTTTCAACGTATCGTCCTTTTCCTGTCTTCCTTTATATACTGCGCCCGGATCACTTCCGCCGTGACCGGCATCAAGCACAATCTTATATGCCACCTTTTTATTCCTTTTTGCAGTCTTTTATTATCAGTATATGCTGAGAATCCTGTACCGGTACCAGCGCACCTGCTTCAGCAATATGTAAATTCACCTGTAGCCGGATCATAATGATATATATAATAAGTAAGAAAATCCTCTTCAGGTGTCGAATCCTCAACTGTTTCTTCGAGAATTGCCTTCAGATCCTCTGGATCTGAATATCTATCACTGTGTATCATAACCTCATGCACGCTTGTAAATACCATATAAAAACCTCCATTCATCAGATTTCCGATCCTGTCTGCCACACCTGGCAAAAAAATTGCTACTGCGCCGTTTGTCCTGATTGTTGTACTTAGACAATTTCCAACAACATCTTTTCCAATTTCAATATCTGTTAAAAGGTTCATAAAATTTTCTCCCTCATAATCAGAATCAAAAAATAATTTTTCCCAGTAATAAATTCTCGGCGGTGAAAGAAAATATGTATTCAAAAGTGCATTCTCAAATACCATACCTTCATCTTTTTCCCATTTTTCCAGAATATGTCGCTTAATCTTTATACTGGTTCGATTCCCCTCCAGTTCTCCCAGCCTGGCATACAGCACAAGCGCAATATCTCCTACTGTCCGATAAATGGAATCCTGAAGTTCTTCCCTGTTTCGATCCAGATTCAGAAGCCTGATAAAAAGGTCTCCTTTTATTTTGTTATAGTCTTCCAGATCTCTTGTCTTTTTAAAGCATTCCGACTTCAGGACAGCCTCCAGGCGATGAAGCACCTCCTGCACAATTGATTCTATACTCCAGCCTTTCAGGTATCCTTCATACAACTCCCGGACATACAGTGCGCATACTTCATATACTCCTTCCTGTCGTGCGGTCTTTAACAATAACCGGTCTCCTGCTGTCCTCGGATATTCATCACCCTTTTTAAAGCTGATCATTTCCTCCTGATAATCCGTAACTTCCAGCAGACTGTGCCGAAGTGTCTCTACAAATTTCATATACTCTTTTTCCATTTTGTTTTCCTCATCTTTCCTGGATAATTTGGGCGAGTGCCCTGATCAAATAGATAAAAAAAGAAGGGAGCAATGCTCCCTCTAGAGTTGCTGTGAGTTCAGTATATACACTCTCTCACCTGAATGTAAAGAACTTTTCATCGCCAAATTCTGCACTGCAAGTGCGATAAAACCGGCATTTTTGCTTATTTTGTCTGAATCTGTCCGTTTTGCTCCAAATATGAAATAAAAGCGAGACATCCTTCTCTTATATCATTGTATGTCTGGTGGAAATTTCCACAGTACCATGGATCTGCAATGTCTCTGGAGTTCTCCGAATAGTCCAACAGAAGGTGAATTTTATTCTGTGGATCATGTCTAAATATCCGCATCATATTTCTCATATTCCTGGAATCCATTCCCAGAATATAATCATATTTTTCATAATCGGCTTTTTCCATCTGCACAGCTCTTTTACCTTCGCTGGAAAGTCCATGCCTGGCAAGTTCCTCCCTTGCCGGAGGATATATCGGATTACCGATTCCATTCCATATTTCTTCCGAACTGGTTGCTGCCGAAGCAATATAAAAATTATTTTCCTGTCCCATATTACGGACAATGTCTTTTAGTATGAACTCAGCCATCGGCGAACGGCAGATATTGCCGTGGCAGACAAATAACACACTTATCATTGCTTAAAACTCCTTGAAATGCTGTATTTACGCTGTTTGCAG
>CAKRLX010000029.1 GCA_934359835.1 uncultured Blautia sp. | reverse complement strand
TCGCGGGGCACGCGAGGATAGCTTGTAGATACTTGGCTCAGTAGAGCCATTGAGCAAGAAGCCCCCACTTCAAAATCTGGGATTTAAGTGGTGGGAGCATGTCACTTGAAGATGCTGGCATTGTAAGAGAGATTTTGAAGAGATTGGAATTGGAAACAGAAGAATAGGAAAGCAAGTTATGCAGAAAGGCGTGAGTCATAAAAATATGACTTGCGTCTTTTTCTGTCTGGAAAGGAAGTGATATAGAATGGCACAGGTCTTTTCTTTTTCTCAAACATTGTTTGCCTCCATTCGAAAAGATTTTTTTTGGGGGGGGGCAAAACGCAAATTACTTGTAAATTATATTGTCCAATATCAAATTAAAGTGTACAATGCGATATTGGTAGAAAATATTAATCTGGAAGGAGAAAATAAATTCGATGAAGTTTTGTCTATTTCATAAAAAATATCTTTTAGCAGGCATCTATATTATCTGCGTCATATTTGCCTGCTTTAATGCCAGATTTTACCATACTCCTCTGGCAAAGATATGTTCTGTATCAGAAAAGGAAACGATGAGCAGAGAGGGAACCAGAGACGCAGAAGAATATTACTATACTCAGGAAATTACAGCCCGGATATTGAACGGTGCATATAAAGGTAAAGAAGTTACGCTTTCTAACGAATACACTTCTTCACAGGTTGAGACGCAGAAATATCATAAAGGAGACACGGTTCTTCTAAATGGGTCAAAAGACAGACCCGGGAGAACCATACGTTCTGTAAAACGCGACGTTTATCTGGTTATACTGGGCGGTGCTCTGGCTTTTCTTCTGATCTATGTTACGGGGAAACAGGGATTTTATACGATTATATCAGTGATATTGAATACATTGATATTTATGTATGGATTTCAGTCTTTGGAAGATGGAAAGAATATTCTTAAGATATGTAATGTAATCGTACTTCTTTTTTCACTGACTACATTAATCTGCCTGAATGGAATCCACAGGAAAACATGGGCCTCTGTTCTTTCGACTCTTTGTGTCCTTTTCCTGATTATGACGCTGTTTGATTTTTCCATTCACAGGTATGGAGATTTAGATTATTCTAATCTGGAATATCTTGGAAGCATGAGTAATTCGGCGGATATATTCTGGATGGATATTATGCTGACAGGGCTTGGAGCGATTATGGATGTAACAGTAACCGTCAGTGCGGCGACAGGCGAAATTGTTCGCAAAAATCCGTCGGTTTCTATAAGAAAGCTGATACATTCGGGAAGGGAAATTGGATATGATATTATGGGAACCATGATAAATGTACTGTTGTTCGTTCTGGCAAGTGGCATGATTCCAATGTTTATACTTAAAATGAATAATGAGATCAGGTTTATAACGCTTGTAAGATACCACATTCCATATGATATCTTCCGTTTTCTGATAGAAAGTATTGGAATAGTACTGGCGATACCGGTATCTGTTTTGATTGCTTCGATGATTATGAAAATACCATCACCGAAAAGGAGTGGAAAAAAATGATTATTTTTCTTGCATTAGTGCTGTTTTTTCTGATGATTATAATTGGTGGAGACCGCGGGGCCGTTTCGATTATGGCATTGGCTGGTAATATTATTATTCTGTTTTTTTCGGTTATACTGATGTCATCCGGTTTTCCTGCACTGCTTCTGATACTGGCAGCAGGGGCCGGTGTCTGTTATAATTCGTTGTTTTATCAGAATGGAAACAATGCCAAAACGCGAGCAGCTTTCCTTGCTACATTGTTTGTAATGCTGATTCTGTTCATTCCGATTTATATTATTACATGGAGAGCAGGAAGTTATGGATTAAATGAACTTCAGATTTCAGAAGATGATTTTATGTACTATTACAACACAGATATCAGTATCAATATGCTGCATGTGGCAGTTTTTGTGAGCGTCTTCAGTACTCTGGGAGCTGTTATTGATACTGCACTGTCTGTGACCTCATCTGTGTATGAAGTCTGGACTCATAAAAACAGTTTGACAGAGAAAGAACTTACTTCATCAGGTTATCAGGTGGGAAAAGAAATTATAGGTACAACAGTAAATACCCTGCTTTTTGCCTATTTTGGAGGAAGTATTTTATTATTTTCCTATGTGCAGACACAAAAATATGATCTGGAAATCATTCTCAATTCCAGATTTCTCTTTCAGGATGTTGCAATTATGTTATCTGGTGCCATTGCCTGCCTTGTTACAGTTCCGGTATCAATTAAATGCATCATCTGGCAGATCAGACATATTGGTTTGGAAGAAAATAAATCTGAGATTTTATAATGTTCCGTTTTTCAAAAGACTGTCAGGATTGAGGAGAAGCATTCACAAAATCTAGGTTCACAAATTCTTCACAAAAAATTAGCACTCGCCTATTGACAGTGCTAACAACAAGTGTTATATTACAACTAGAACAAAAGAAGAGGGATAAAGAGATAAGAAGATCGAAAGAAAATCTCTTAAATGTCCTTCATACCAGCCGGGTTCAGAACTTTAACATTTAATTAATATAGATAGTAAAAAAGGGAGAGATGACTTATGTTAATGCCTAGTATTTTTGGAGAAAACTTATTTGATGATTTCTTTACACCGTTTTATTATGATGATAAAGATGCAAAGAAAGCAGAAAAGAAATTATACGGACGCAGAGGACAGAATCTTCTGAAGACCGATATCAGAGAGATGAAAGATGGCTATGAACTGATCATTGATGTACCAGGATTCAAGAAAGAAGAAGTCAAAGTAGCTCTGAAAGATGGTTATCTGACAGTCAGTGCAGCTAAAGGTCTTGACGAAGATCAGGAAGATAAAAAGACAGGACGTTACATCAGACGTGAACGTTATGCAGGCGCCTGTGAACGTAGCTTCTATGTCGGCGAAGATGTCACACAGGAAGACATCAAAGGTGAATATAAACATGGTATCCTGAAACTGTTTGTTCCGAAAAAAGAAGCAAAACCGGTTTCCAACGATCCGAAATATATCACCATTGAATGATAATGATAACATCTGATTGATAAAAAGCTCGTGGTACTGCCCGGAAACTTCGGGCAGTATCCTTAAAATAGATTTGTAAGTAACAGCCGAAAGGCGTAAATATAGATTTTAGTTTGTCATAAAAAGGAGAGATGACTTATGTTAATGCCTAGTATTTTTGGAGAAAATTTATTTGATGATGACTGGATGGATTTCCCGTTTGCAAATGATGAGTTCTGGGGCAAGAAGAATCCGCTTTATGGTAAACATGCGCAGAACATGATGAAAACGGATATCCGTGAAACAGACGGCAGCTATGAACTGGACGTAGATCTTCCTGGATTCAAGAAAGATGAGATCAAGGTTCAGCTGAAAGATGGTTATCTGACACTGTCAGCAGCCAAAGGTCTTGATAAAGATGAACAGGATAAGAAGGGCAACTACATCAGACGTGAACGTTATGCCGGTACCTTAAGCAGAAGTTTCTATGTTGGTGATGCAGTCAGTGAAGAAGATATCCATGCAAAATATGAAGACGGTATTCTGAAACTTTCCGTTCCGAAGAAAGCACCGAAAGCCGTTGAAGAAAAAGATGGTTACATCGCAATCGAAGGCTGATGCTTTCTCGATTTTCTCCCCAAGCATACCGGGGCTCCGTCAGGGGTCCCGGATTTTTTATGTAAAAGGAGGTATTCTGTTCAGTACCGGAGAAGTTGCGTTTGATACATATGGGATTTTGTGTTAATATGAACGACGGAAAGTGAGTGAGGAAAGATGAAAAAAGTTCAGTTTACCGGGGAATTTTTTATGTGACAGGACTTTTGATACTGGCGCTTGGAATTATCCTTAACACAAAATCTGGCCTGGGTGTATCGCCGATCATTTCAGTATCTTACAGTATTTCAACAATTTTAGATGTGAATTTTGGCAATATGACTTTTGTATTGTATACTGTATTTGTTATTATAGAGATGATTCTTCATACAGTACGGAACCATAAAGAATATAAAAAAGAAGGAAAGGCTCTGAAGCCGGCTATAAAGAAATCTCTTCCGCTTATGCTGGGAATGGATTTCCTGCAGCTCCCGTTAAGTCTTGTTTTTACAAGATTTATGAATCTGTTTGCAACATGGATTCCGACACCTTCTCACGGCTTTGCATCACAGTTTCTTGTACTGGCAGGCGGAATCATATGTACGGGAATCGGAGTAGCCATGTCCCTGAATATGCGGATTATCCCTAATCCGGGGGAGGGAATTGTTCAGGCAATTGCTGACTGCATACATAAACCTGTAGGTTTTACCAAGAACTGTTTTGGTCTTCTAAATATCTGTATCACCATCAGTGTGGGACTTTTCTTTGCACATAAACTGATTGGTGTGGGAATCGGAACTGTGGTTGCAGTTCTGGGCGTAGGCCGTGTGATCGCACTGTTCAACCATCTATTTATGAAGAAAATGACAGAAATAGCTGAAATTATGTAAAGTAAAACACCAGTCACAGTTCTGGGATATCAGAATTGGCTGGTGTTTTGTTGTCTGTTTCAGTTCATATAATCATATACAATTTCTGAAATTTCCTGCACGATATCTACGGCTGAACCGTCTGTGGGGATATCTGAGGACATGACGCAGAGAATATAATCTGTTTCCGGGCCATAGACAATGGCTGCATCATGTTCATTTTCATCAGTCTCGCCGGTTTTGTTGGCAACTTCCGTACCCTCTGGAAGTGCTGCCGGAATCTTGGTATCAGTTTCCTGATTAAGAAGAAAATCCAGCATTTTTTTTGAGGCAGTTTCCGAAACACAGGTATCTCTGTAAATTTTTTCAAGAAGTTCACCGCAGTCACTGACAGATGTATGATTTCGCTCCTCACTGGTTGCTGCGTATTCTGTTGTTGCAGGAACGAGACTATGATAAATTCCTGTATCATAATATCCATAATCCCAGATATCACTGTTAATCTGCAGACATCCGTCAACAAAGGTATCTGCGTCCGTGCGAAGTTTCACGAGATTGTAATAGGCATCATTATCAGATACTTCAATCATATCTGCCATCATTCCCATAATATAATCATATCCCAGAGCATCGGATCCGCCATCGGATGACGCATTGTCGATCATTGTATTCAGATGAGCAAAACAATCTTCCATAACAAATAATTTAATAAGGCTGGCTGCGTACATACTCTGATTATTAATGGAAAAAGATTCATCTGTGCTGAGATTTTTTACATAAATACTCCATGTTCCAGGTGTATCTTCAAGAAAATCCATGAGGCGGTTTTTCAATGGGTTTTCAATCGGAGTGATATCAATATCCGGATGAAGATAGCTGTCTGCTGCGGCCAGTTCTGAAGAAATCGCAGAAGAAGAGTCGGTGCTATCTGCAAAAACAGTAACTTCAGTTACATAAGAAAATCCGGAAAAAAAAGCGGAAAGCGCAATTGCGGTACTGATACATATCTTTGAAAAATATTTCATAGCATTTCTCCATAATTAAAATATATTTCAGAATAAATGATATAGCTTAAATAAACTTAAAAAATATACTGTACCATGATTTTTTTCAGTGTTATGATAATAACAGAATATATCAGCAGTTGTCCAGAGCGATTTTACTTGCTGACAATACCTATTGATTTCGGCTGAAAGAGCGGATATAATAATCTGAGAAATAAGAACGGTGATGTAGAAATACAAACGAATTCAGCTTGTTAGGAGGTAAATTGTTATCATGAAAATCACAGACGATATTTTATATGTAGGGGTTAATGATCATGAAATTGATCTTTTTGAGGGACAGTATATTGTTCCTAACGGAATGGCTTATAACTCTTATGTGATCAGAGATGAAAAGATTGCAGTTATGGATACTGTAGATATTAATTTTACAGAAGAGTGGCTTGGAAATGTTGAAAAAGCTCTTGGCGGAGCAAAACCGGATTATCTTGTAGTTCAGCATATGGAGCCGGATCATGCTGCAAATATTGAGAACTTCATGAAAGCATACCCGGAGACAACAGTTGTTGCCAATGCGAAGACTTTTACAATGATGGGAAATTTCTTCAGAGGAATGAATCTGGCAGAAGAAAAGAAGCTGGTAGTTGCAAACGGTGATACCCTGACACTTGGTAAACATGTCCTTACATTTGTGTTTGCACCAATGGTTCACTGGCCGGAAGTTATGGTTACATATGACAGCACAGATAAGGTACTTTTCTCAGCAGACGGATTTGGTAAGTTTGGTGCTCTTGACGTTGAAGAAGACTGGGACTGCGAAGCACGTCGTTATTATATCGGAATTGTTGGAAAATATGGCCCTCAGGTTCAGAAACTCCTGAAAGCAGCTGCTGCACTGGATATTCAGATCATCTGCCCGCTTCATGGACCTGTACTTACAGAAAATCTTGGACATTATCTGGAGAAATATGACATCTGGTCTTCTTACAAAGTTGAGAGTGAAGGTGTTATGATCGCTTATACATCAGTTTACGGAAACACAAAGAAAGCAGCTGAACTTCTGGCACAGAAACTGGAAGCAAAGGGCTGCCCGAAAGTTGTTGTATGTGATCTTGCAAGGGAAGATATGGCAGAAGCAGTGGAAGATGCTTTCCGTTATGGCAAGCTGGTTCTTGCAACTGTTACATATAATGCAGATATTTTCCCGTTCATGCGTACATTTATTGAACATCTGACAGAGCGTAATTACCAGAACCGTACAATTGGCCTTATCGAAAATGGTAGCTGGGCTCCTACTGCAGCCAAGGTTATGAAGGGAATGTTCGAAAAGAGCAAAAATATCACATGGCTTGAAAAAGAAGTTAAGATCATGTCATCTCTCAGCGAAGAAAATATTGCAGAGATTGATGCCATGGCAGAAGAACTGTGCAAATGATGTTGGGTGTAAAAAGCCCTCAGCTATGATACCTGCGAATTGTTTCGTGCAATGCACTCCCACAATTCTACCAAAAAATATCCCCATGAAGACTTCGAGTGAAAAGTTTTCATGGGGATTTGTTTTATTCTGATTAATTTACCAAAAAATTTTTACAGTTCCAGGATCACTGCCTGATAATCATCGAGAATCACAGAACCATCAATAACTTTCAGTTCCGGGTAGTTGTTAAGAAGGATTTTTTTATACGTTGCCGGAAGTTTAATAGTCTGAGTTTCTTTCTGGAAGTTACCGAGAACAAGAAGTGTCTTTTCACCTTTTCGATAATAAGCCATCAGATTGTGTCGGTCTTCCAGGTAAGGAATCAGTTCACCGTATACAATGGTTTCTTTGTATACAGGATCCTTACGCAGGGCAATCAACTTCTTATAATAAGAGAGAAGAGACTCCGGGTCATTTACCTGAGACGCTACATTGATCTCTGTATAGTTTGGGTTTACCGGAAGCCATGGTGTGCCTTCTGAGAATCCGGCATTTACGGATGAATCCCACTGAACCGGGGTACGTGCATTGTCACGGCTGTATCTGGAAACGCAGGCAAGAGCTTCTTTTTCAGAAAAGCCGGCATCCAGAGCTACATGGTACTGGTCGATGGTGCTGACATCATCAATCTGGTCAATAGACTGGAAAGAAAGATTTTCCATGCCGATCTCCTGACCCTGATAGATAAATGGCAGACCTTTCAGCATGAAGTACACAGTCGCCAGCAGTTTCTTGCTGTGAAGGGAAAGATCTCCTTCCGGAATATAGCGGCAGACACCACGCGGCTCGTCGTGATTTTCGATGATGTTGGAAAGAAAACCGACATTGCTGACTCTTTTTTGTGAATTAAAACAACATTCTTTATAATCATCCGGAGTAATAGGTGTCTGGTCATACCACCCTTTATCACTTCCGCCGAAGACTTCTGTGGAAAAATCGAACATACTGGAAAAATATCCGTTGTCTCCGATAAAATCCGGAAGTTCTTCATCTTTTTCATTAAAAACTTCACCTACTGAGAAAGCATTATGTGGGGCAAATGTCCTGTTACGCATTTCGCCGAGAAAATCACCTACGCCCTCTGCATCTTCCAGCATATATCGGATACTGGAAAGGCCATCAGACCTGTCAACAGGATAATCTTTAAAAGGAAGCTTCTTTTTGATGTTGATGATAGCGTCAATACGGAAACCGCTGACACCACGGTCCAGCCACCAGTTGATATTTTTATAGACTTCCTCGCGTACTTCAGGATTTTCCCAGTTCAGATCCGGCTGCTTTTTGTGGAAAACATGAAGATACTGTTTATCCGGATGTCCTGGGAGAGGTTCCCAGACAGAACCGCCGAAATAGCTTCTCCAGTTGCATGGAAGTTCGCCTTCTTTACGATCCTCTATATAAAAGAAATTGCCGTACTTTCCATCAGGGTCCTGGCAGGCTTTTTTGAACCATTCATGTTCGTCTGAACAGTGATTGACAACAAGATCCAGAATAATGTACATATTACGTTTTTTTGCTTCTGAGAGAAGACGATCCATGTCTTCCAGTGTGCCGAATGCAGGGTGGATATTATAATAATCTGAAATATCATAACCCTGGTCTGCAAAAGGAGACGGATAGCACGGAGAGATCCACACGATGTCAACACCGAGATCTTTCAGGTAATCAAGTTTCTCTATAATTCCCGGGATGTCACCGATACCGTCATTGTTTGAGTCGTTAAAACTTTTGGGGTAAATCTGATAGGCAATTTTATCCTGCCACCATTTATGATTCATAATAAAACCTCCTGCTCGTATTTTCAGGAGTATTATAGTCTCCTTTCTGCCAAATGTCATCTAAAAAATAACGATAAATATACTAAAAAACAAAGAAAATGTTCAAATACACAAATCAAACATAAGTAATGTTCAAATGAGCAGAAATAGAACTTGAAAAAGATCACTTAAATGATATAATTAAGACAGCATATATAAAGGAAGGTGCCAGTGTGAAAAAGAGCGAAAGATGTCTGGCAATCCTGGATATTCTTCAGAAACAGCATGAAGTTTTTGTCAGTGACCTTTCTGAACAGTTTGGTATTTCAGAAATGACAGTAAGAAGAGATCTGAATTCCCTGGCACAGGAGTATAATATTTCCAGAACCCACGGAGGTGCAACCCTTGGAAATCAGCCGGTTGTGCGAATGATCTCTTTTGATGAAGCCAGGATTGCACACAAAGACAGTAAAGAAAAAATAGCTGAGCTTGCAGCAACCATGATCCAGAATGGACAGCGTATTTTTATTGATGCCGGTTCTACAACGAGGATCATATTAAATTATCTGAAAGATGATGTCAGGGCAGTGGTAGTGACGCATCATCTGAAAGTGGCTGAACATGCCCTGAGGTTTGAGAATCTTTCTGTGATCATGCTTGGTGGTGATGTGATCCGTATCACCAACTGCTGTTCAGGTCCTGTTGCGGAAGAACAGCTGAAGAAGTATCAGCTGGATATTGCATTTATTGGAGCTGCAGCCGTAGGATCTGATGGAAAGCTTTATGATGGCTATTCTCCGGAGGCCCGGCTGAAAAGTTCAATCTTTTCTGTAGCTAAGAAAGTCTACCTAATGGTCGATTCCTCCAAAATGAACACATATAATCTCAATGAATTTGGAAGTCTTTCGCAGGTTGACGGTCTTATTACGGATTCAGGACTGGATGAAGAGGCGGAACTTCTTTTAAAAAGGCACAGAGTTAATGTGATCATTGCAGAATAACTGAATAATTACCCTGAAAAGACTGAAAAACAATTTTTTTTGTTTTCAGTCTTTTTTATACCTGTTAAAACGAACATTTTTAAACGAAAAAACGAACAACTATTTGACAACCTGAATAAGCAAAAAATCAAGGAAAAACGTTAAAATAGTGAAAAAATAAAGGTAAAAACAAACAAAAATGGCGTAGAAAACGAACATGCAAAAGAGAAAATGCACAAACGGAGAATGAAAATATTGGTTATTAATCATATTGCATTGAAAAAGGGATTGTGCTAGTATGTTCATACAAACAAAAAACGAACATGCGATTCGTAAAACGAACAAAAAGGGAGGTTTTTCTTATGAAGAAAAAATTTATCGCAGCTTTATTAACAGGTGCTATGGCATTATCAATGGTAGCTGGTGCAGCTACAGTAATGGCTGATGATGCAAAAGAAGATTCCGGAGAAAAATATACAATTGGTTTCTCTCCATACACTCTGACAAATGAGTACTTCACAGCTGTTCTTGATGGTGTACAGCAGGCATGCGATGAAACAGGAAGCGAACTGATCTACTTTGATCCACAGAACGACCCGACACAGCAGGCTTCTCAGATCGATGATATGATCGCAAGCGGAATTGACGCTCTGGTTTATATCCCATACGATTCAGCAGGAGCTAAAACAGTTCTTGATAACTGTAAAAAAGCTGACGTAAAAGTTATCAACGTAGATAACGTAATCACAGAAGATGATTATGATCTGGTAGACGGAATCATCGCTTCTGATAATACACAGCTCGGATACCTTTCCGGACAGTGGGTTGCTGAAAATCATCCGGACGGAGCAAATATCCTGATCGTTCACCTTCAGACAGCTGAATCCTGCATCATCAACGTAGACGGCTTCTGGCAGGGAATCAAAGACAACACAGATAACCCGGACGCTTTCGTAGAAGCACAGGTTGTTGAGGGCGAAGGCTCTACAGAAACATCTTTCAACGTAGTATCTGATGCACTTCAGGCAAACGACGACATCGATGTAATCTACTGCATCAATGATACATCTGCTCTTGGTGCTGTACAGGCTGTTGAAGATGCTGGAAAGACCGGCGAAATCGATATCCTTGGTAAAGACGGTGCTCCGATCGGTAAACATGCGATCAAAGACGGCACAATGGTTCAGTCTTCCGCACAGAGACCTACATACATGGGTTACATGGGCGTAAAAGAAGCTATCGACGTTCTTGAAGGAAAAGAAATCGAATTCAATACAGCAATCGAATCTTACAGCATCACAAAAGACAACATCGACGATTATGATCTCGACGCTTGGGATACACTTGATGAAGAAGATGCAGACGCAGAAGCAACAGAAGCAGCAGATGACACAGCTGAAGATGCAGAAGCAGATGCAGAAGCAACAGAAGAGGCAGCTGAATAATCTGTAAATAATAAGGACAGAGCAAATCGAAGTCCTGACATGGTAAGTTAAACAGGGCGTTGCTGACTGGCAACGCCCACTTTTAAGAAAAAATGAGAGGTAGCATAATATGAGCGAAACAAAGCTATTAGAGATGACAAATATAACGAAAGCATTTGCCTCCAATGTTGTGCTGAATGGTGTAAACCTTTCTGTAGATGAAGGAGAAGTTGTTGCTATCCTCGGCGAAAACGGAGCCGGAAAGTCAACCCTGATTAAAATCCTTGGCGGCATTTATAAGGCAGATTCCGGAGAAATCCGTATCGATGGAAATGTTAAAAACATTTCTTCTGCTGCTGTAGCAGGAGACAATGGTATTCGTATTATTCATCAGGAAATTGTGCTGGTACCGGATAGAACAATTGCAGCAAATGTATTTCTCGGACGTGAGCCTAAGAACAAATTAGGCCTTGTAGATGTACCGGCAATGGAAAGAGAGACTCAGAAGCTGATCGATGATCTGCATCTGAATTTAAAAGCAAATCAGCTTGTAAGAAGTCTGACAATGGGAATGCAGCAGCTGGTTGAAATTATCAAAGCAATATCAGCTGAAGCAAGAATCGTAGTAATGGATGAGCCGACATCATCTCTTTCACAGGGTGAAGTTGAGATCCTGTTTGGAATTATCCGCCTTCTTCAGAAAAAAAATATTGGAATTATCTATATTTCACATAGATTGGAAGAACTTTTTGCAATCACAGATCGTATCGTAGTTCTTCGAGATGGAAAAATGGTAGGGGATCTTGTAACTGCAACAGCAGAAAAAGATGAACTTATCAGTCTGATGGTTGGTCGTGAGCTGGACAGCTTCTATACAAAGAATGTACATAAAATAGGAGATGTTGCTCTGGAAACACGTAATCTGTCTCATCCGAAGCTCTTCAGAAATGCCAGTTTCAAAGCGCATTATGGCGAGATCGTAGGATTTGCAGGTCTGGTTGGTGCCGGCCGTACAGAACTTATGAAAACAATTTTTGGGGCATTTCAGAAGAGTGAAGGAGAAATCCTTCTTGATGGAAAAACGGTAAATATCAAATCACCCAGTGATGCGATCAAAAACGGTATTGCCTATGTATCAGAAGACAGACGTGGTGAGGGTCTGATTCTGAAAAATGATGTAAGATTTAATATGGGACTTGTCTGTCTGGCAGATTTTGTAAACGGAATTCACGTAAAAGACAAGGACTGGAATACTATGGTAGAAGATTACCGTAAGAAATTTTCCATAAAGATTACTTCTCCGAAACAGCTCTGTGGAAACTTAAGTGGTGGTAACCAGCAGAAAGTTGTTCTCAGCAAATGGCTGGCTAACAAACCGAAAGTTATTATCCTGGATGAGCCGACGAGAGGTATCGATGTTGCGGCCAAGGCAGAGATTTATGCGATCATTGATGAACTGGCAGCAAACGGAGTATGTATCATTATGGTTTCTTCTGAACTTCCGGAAATCATTAACATGTGTAACAGATGTTATGTAATGTGCGAGGGAAGAATCACAGGAGAGTTAAACGAAACAGAATTCTCACAGGAAACTATGATGAAACTGGCAACACAGCGTGAAGCATAAAGGTAGCAGCAACATTTGTCAATAAAAAAGTTAGGAGGTCTGGTCATGAATACAAAAAGTGAAAATAAAATCCCAGGCGTAAGTTTTGTTAAAAGAAACATTGGTACAATTATAGGTCTGATTCTCTTGGTAATCATCGTTTCCGTTTCAACGCCAAGATTTCTTACCTCATCAAACATTCTGAACCTTTTAAAATCCAACTCAGTTAATGCCATCATCAGTTGCGGTATGTTACTTGCAATTCTGATGGGTGAGATCGATATTTCTGTTGGTTCAACGGTTGGTCTCTCTGGTATTCTTGGTGCTTACATGATCACCAATGTTGGTCTTCCGGTAGTTCCTACTGTAATCATCTGTCTTGCAGTTGGTGCTCTGGTTGGTATTGTAAACGGTGTAGCTATTTCTTATTTAAAGGTTCCGGCATTCGTAGCAACTCTTGCAACACAGAGTATCGGCCGTGGTCTTACAGAGATTATTTCCGGTGGTGTTACTATCCGAGTTCGTAATGATGCATATACAGCTATCGGAAACAGCGATGTAGCTGGAATTTCTGTAATCATTATTTACGCAGCTGTAGTTCTTATCTTCACATGGTTCTTATTAAACCGTACACGTTTCGGATATTACATCTACGCACTGGGCGGAAATAAACTTGCAGCTCAGTACTCTGGTGTGAATGTAAAGAAATACAACATGCTTCCATATGTCCTGATCGGCCTTTTCTGCGGTCTCAGTGGTCTGATCTGGTCTGCAAGACTTGGATCCGCAGCAGCAACACTTGGCAGCGGATTTGAAATGGACGCGATCGCAGCAGTTGTTATCGGTGGAACAAGTATGTCAGGTGGTGTCGGAACTGTTGGTGGTACTTTCATTGGTATCCTGATCATCGGTGTTATCACAAATGGTCTGAACCTGATGGGTATCAACTCTTTCTGGCAGGAAGTATTCAAAGGAATCATTATCCTGGCAGCAGTTATCATCGACGTAGTCAGAAAATCAAAATCAAAAGACTGATAATTTACAGTAGTCTGAATGGAGAGCTTTATGACAGAAAGAATGTTGTTTGCAGGAATGGACGTAGGAACCAGCGGCTGCAAAATGCTGGTATATGATCTGGATGGCAGTGTGGTGTACCAGTCCAGCAGAAGATATCAGGAAGAAGGCACCGGAGGATACAGGGAGTTAAATCCTGATATCGTTATCAGAAATGTAAAAGAAGTTCTTAAAGATGTTGGTAGAAACTGTCCGGAGGGAATTACCGCAATGGCAGTTACCAGTCTGGGAGAATCAGTAGTGTGCCTGGATGCAGATGGAAAAGTTCTTATTAATTCCATGCTCACAGGAGACAGCAGAGGCATTCCGGAAACAGAGGAAATCATAAACACGCTTGGGGCTGACAGAATCTTCGAGACAACAGGGCTTCCCCCGAATGAGTTATATGGACTTCCAAAATACATGTGGCTCAACAGAAATACAGATGTAATAAAGAAATCCGCAGCAATTTTATATTATGAGGATTTTGTAGGATATGTACTTACCGGAGAACGCAAAGTCAGCTATTCTTCAGCTGCACGCAGCATGGCATTTGACATAACTAAATTTCAGTGGTCTGAAGAATTCCTGAAACTTGCCGGTATCCGTGCAGAGCAGATGTCAGAACCTGTTCCTCCATGTACTGTTGTGGGAACAATCCTTCCGGAAATGGCAGAGGAACTGGGACTGAATAAAGATCTTAAGATCGTGGCAGGTGGACATGACCAGACTTGCGCAGCACTTGGCAGTGGATTGATGGGACCGAAAGACGGAGAATGTGGAATGGGAACATGTGAATTCATGTTCATGATGCTTCCGAAAGTCATGATGACACCATATATGATGAAAAATGACTTCACCTGCATACCGTATGTATTCCCTGATAAATACCTTTCAAGCCTTGAAGTCACTACCTGTGGTGCACTTAAAAACTGGGCAAAAGACAGTATATTCCAGGATATCAGCCGTAAATGTCAGGAAGATGGAACTAACTTTTTCCAGTATATGGACGAAAAGGCATGTGGCATCAAAACAGATGTTATGGTGCTTCCGCAGTTTGGTTCTGCGGGAAACCCTGATCTGTCCATGGATGCAAGAGGTACGATCACAGGCCTGACAATTCACACAAAACCGGAAGAGCTTTACAGAGGAATTCTGGAGGGAATGGCATTTCAGATGTATCTTGCATACGAAAGACTTCAGATTCTGGGAACAGAAATGAGCAGTATTGCAGCAACCGGTGGCGGAGCTGCATCTGATCTGACTTTACAGATCCGTGCAGATGTATTTGGAATGGAAGTTTATTCGCTGGAAAGTGGAGAAGCAGGAACACTTGGCTGTATGATTATGGCTGCAACTGCCATGAATGCATATTCATCAATGGAAGAAGGAATAAAGAAGGCAGTAAAAGTCAAAAAGAAATTTGTTCCGGATCCGGAAATGGCAGAGTATTATCGAAAGAAATTTGAAAATTATAAACGCTTCTATGAGGCAATGCATGATTTTCAGTAAACCTGATGACAGGAAACTATAAATTTACTTAACATAAACAGGAGGAGTTTACTATGAAACTTGTAAATGGCTTTGATCTTATGGAGTTTGCAAAAAGAAATAATTTCGTATTACCGGCATTCAATACAACTAACCTTGAAATGACATATGCGATCGCAGATGGTCTTATGAAAGCAAATCTTCCGGGATATATTCAGATTTCTTCAAACAACTTACGTCTTTCAAATCCTGCGATCATTGCAGAAATAGCAAGAGATGCAGTAAAAAAATCTGAAACTCCTATAGGACTTCATCTTGATCATGGTAAATCTTTTGAAGATGTTAAAGCTTGTGTTGATGCAGGATTTACTTCAATCATGATCGATGCATCCCACCTCCCATTTGAAGAAAACGTAAAAGAGTGCAGAAGAGCAGCAGATTACTGCCATTTCTATGGACTTCCGGTAGAAGCAGAACTTGGTGCACTTCGTGGAAAAGAAGAAGATATTGTCAATGAAGCAGAATGCAAGACAGACCCTGACATGGTTGCAGAATTTGTAGAAAAAACAGGCTGCGATACACTGGCTGTTTCTGTAGGAAATGTTCACGGACTTTGCCTGAACCCACAGATTGATATTCCGCTTCTTGAAAAAATAAATCAGGTATCAAAAGTTCCGCTTGTTCTTCACGGTGGTTCAGGAATCCCGAAAGAAGTTATCTGGGAAGCTAAAAAACATGGTCTGATCAAGATCAACTATGGTTCAGATCTCCGTAAAGAATATATTAAGACATTTGGTGCTGCATATGAAGCAAACCACAATGAACACGATGTTATTCATTTAAGTATTGAAGCAGTTGAGGCTGTAAGTAAAAAAGCACAGGAGCTTGTTACAATGATTAACGAGCACTAAGGTGTTCTGTAAGGCGGGTGTTGGTGTGAACGATACATATTTGGGAATTGACTTGGGAACCTCTTCTATGAAGCTGGTCCTGACGGATTCAGAAAAGCATATTCTCGGGCAGATTTCTGAAGAGTATGAGGCAGTACAGTCACAGGATGGCTGGTGTGAGATCGACCCGGAAATATGGTTTCAGGCAATGCAAAGAGGCATGAAACGTATTCTGGAAGAGCAGGATCCTAAAGCTTTAAAAGGAATTGGTGTGACCGGACAGATGCATACCCTGATCGTTATCGGGGAAGACGGAAAACCGATAAGGCCTGCAATGATGTGGAATGATACCCGGACAAAAGACCTTCTTCCGGAACTGAAAGAAAAAATTCTGGAATTTCCGGAAGGGGATTACCTTTCCAGGACGATATCCACAGGCAGTCCGGCAGCAAATCTCTACTGGCTGAAGGTAAATGAGCCTGAAAATCTGAAAAAAATCAAAAAATTCCTGATAGGACCGGATTATCTGGTATATCGTCTGACAGGAGAAGAGACGACAGATTACTGTGAGGCTTCAACATCCTGCTTATATGAGATCTGCAATAAGAAATGGTCTGAGGGAATGAGAGAACTGGTTGGACTGAGCAAAGACTGCTATCCGAAACTGAGAGGAAGTGCGGAAAGTGCAGGAAAGATCCTTCCGGAGATCGCAGAAGAGTTCGGGCTGAAAGCAGATGTAGAAGTGATCGTGGGTACAGGAGATAATCCGGCAACAGCAATCTCAACAGGCTGTCTGGGACTTGGATATCCGGTTGTATCACTGGGAACTTCAGGCGTATTTATGATGCCTATTGAGAGACCCGAAGGGCAGACCAAGGGCAAAAAAATATTATTTTCATTTGATGACAAAAATTTCCTGTATCTTGTACAGGGAGTTGTACAGAGCAATGGAAACACATTCGACTGGTGGAATAAATCTATCATGGATATGAAGAATTTTAAAGAGATGACTACTTCCATCGATGTAAAATCCAAAGTCGAAAATGAACTTCTCTTTTATCCGCATCTGGCGGGAGACAAGACCATCTACGCAGATCCGGAGCTGAGAGGCGCATTTATAGGAATTAACCTTAATACTACGCAGGAAGATATGTTTTATGCGATCATCGAGGGTCTGTGTTTCGGATTCAGAGAACTGGCAGAAAAAATGCATCTTCCACTTGAAAAATATGGTACAGTAAAAGTTGTCGGCGGTGGTGCCAGGAGTCCGGTATGGCTGCAGACAATGGCAAACGTGCTGAATATTTCCATTGAGAAGATGGAAGGTATGATAGGCCCGGCATTTGGAATCGCTCTTCTTGCCGCATATAAAGGCGGAAGTATAACCTCCCTTGAGCAGATTTCAGAAGGAACAGTAAATATCGAATGTCGATACGAGCCTGATCCGGAAGCTGTCGCTGTCTGTCAGGAAAAATACCGGAAATATCTGAGGATCCGTAAGGCACTTCAGTATATCAAAGATGGAAATATGGAAGAATAGTATCAGGATCGGGGCTGTCGTTGAGGCAGCCTCGATTTTTGTATACAGTTTTTTTGTTGCGAAATTCTTTTGTTTTCTATTGACAAATATTCTCATATAGAATAGGGTTAGTGTATGCTAATGATAAAAAATATCAATAAAATACAAAAGAAAAAGAGGAAGCAGATATGACATCATTAAGAGAACTGCCTATTGGAAAAACTGCCACAATACGTTCTGTTGGTGGAGAGGGAGCTCTGAGACAACATTTCCTGGATATGGGTCTGATTCCGAAAGGGGATGTGACCATGGTGAAATATGCACCTATGGGAGATCCTATGGAATTACGTATTCACAGTTATGAACTGACACTGCGTCTTGCTGATGCAGAAAAAATAGAGATAGAAAATATACGTGACGCAGAGCCAAATAAAGAAACATCCGCTGCCCGAAAGGTAAGGTCAGCAGATAAACTTCCACATCCGGGTCTGGGAGAAGGCGGCAAGTTTCATGTAAAAGAAACAGAACATCCTCTTCCGGAAAACGAAACACTGACTTTTGCACTTGCAGGAAATCAGAACTGTGGAAAGACTACACTGTTTAATCAGCTGACGGGATCCAGTCAGCATGTAGGTAACTTTCCAGGAGTAACTGTAGACCGCAAAGATGGATGTATCAGAGGAAAAAGCAATACGCTTGTTACAGACCTTCCGGGAATTTATTCCATGTCTCCATATTCCAGTGAAGAGATTGTAACCAGAAATTTTGTTCTGGACGAACATCCAAAAGGCATTATTAATATTGTAGATGCCACGAATATTGAGAGAAATCTGTACCTGACCATGCAGCTGATGGAACTGGATATTCCTATGGTTCTTGCATTAAATATGATGGATGAAGTCAGGGAAAACGGAGGCTCAATTCGTGTTAACGAAATGGAGGAACTGCTGGGAATACCGGTTGTTCCTATTTCAGCAGCAAAGAACGAGGGAATTGATGAACTTGTAGAGCATGCCCTCCACGTCGCAAAATATCAGGAAAAACCCGGAAAAATTGACTTCTGTGATGCAAATGAAGATGGTGGTGCTGTACACAGATGCCTCCATGCAATTATGCATCTTATTGAAGACCATGCAAAAGCAGCCAGAATACCGGTACGTTTTGCAGCTGCCAAACTTGCTGAGGGTGATCAGCTGATCCTCGACAGTCTGGATCTGGATAAGAATGAAAAGGAAATGCTGGAGCACATTGTTGTACAGATGGAAAATGAACGAGGACTTGACCGTGCAGCAGCGATTGCCCACATGCGTTTCGATTTCATTGAAAGAGTTTGCGATGAAACAGTGGTTAAGCCAAAAGAAAGCAAAGAACATCTGCGAAGCGTAAAGATCGATAAAATCTTAACTGGAAAATACACAGCAATCCCGTGTTTTGTAGGAATTATGGGACTTGTATTTTACCTGACATTTGGTGTTATCGGAGCATTCCTCCAGAATATCCTTGATATGGGGATTACAGCTCTGGGCAATATAGTGGATCAGTGGATGACTGCTTCTAATGTAAGCAGTGTGCTTCATTCACTTGTGATCGATGGAATATTTAACGGCGTTGGAAGTGTGCTGAGTTTCCTTCCGATCATCGTGACGCTGTTCTTCTTCCTGTCACTTCTTGAAGACAGTGGATATATGGCCAGAGTTGCGTTTGTTATGGATAAACTGCTTCGAAAAATTGGTCTTTCAGGCAGAAGTATCGTGCCTATGCTTGTCGGATTTGGCTGTACAGTGCCGGGGGTTATGGCAAGTCGTACACTGCCGTCAGAGCGTGACCGAAAAATGACCATATTGCTGACGCCATTTATGAGTTGTTCAGCAAAACTTCCTATTTATGCTTTTTTCACAGCAGCATTCTTTCCACATAATGGAGCTGTCGTGATGATTGCACTGTATTTTGGCGGAATCATAATGGGAATTCTTATGGCTCTCCTTCTCAGAAAAACTCTGTTCAGTGGTGAAGCAGTACCATTTGTTATGGAACTTCCGAACTATCGTATGCCGGGGGCCAAGAATGTTGGGCATCTTCTCTGGGATAAGGCAAAAGATTTCCTTCAGAGAGCGTTTACAGTTATTTTTATGGCAACTCTGGTTATATGGTTCCTTCAGACATTTAATTCTCACCTGAATATTGTTTCTGATTCCAAAGACAGTATTCTGGCTATGGTTGCCGGTGTGATCGCACCGATATTTAAACCAATGGGCTTTGGTGACTGGAGAATATCCACAGCACTGATCACAGGATTCATGGCTAAGGAAAGCGTAGTATCCACTTTATCTATTCTCTTTGGAAATACAGCTGCTCTTCTTTCATGCATTACACCGCTTTCAGCAGCAAGTCTTCTTGCCTTTTGTCTGCTGTATACACCGTGCGTGGCTGCGATTGCTTCGATCAAAAGAGAACTTGGTGGTAAGTGGGCAATATTTGTAGTGATCGCCCAGTGCGTGATCGCATGGCTGGCAGCACTTGTTGTGTATGGTATCGGAAACCTGATTTTCTAGCCAGATCAGAGACATCTGTCATCCGAATTTTTTCTGCCGGCTGACGTTGAGGGCAAGGCCGATTTCTCCAAGGAGAAAGACAACAGAAGTTCCTCCGTAGCTGAAAAAGGGCAGAGTAATACCAGTGTTTGGAATTGTGTTGGTGACGACTGCAATATTGAGAATCACCTGTATGGCGAGATGTCCCATAATTCCGGCAGTGACAAGTGCACCAGTGAGGGTACAGGCATGCATGGATATGACGCAGAGTCTCCACAGCAGAAGCCCAAAAACAAGAATCAGGGAAATCGAGCCGATAAGGCCGAATTCTTCACATATAATAGAAAAGATCATGTCATTCTGGGCTTCGGGAACGAAGCCCAGTTTTTGTAATCCGTTGCCAAAACCCCGCCCAAAAAGACCACCGCTTCCGATTGCATATAAACCCTGAATTGTCTGGAATCCCTTTTCAAATTTTTCCGGATTGCGCCATATTGCAAGACGTTCCAGGCGGTAATTTTCGGCAGCCAGAAAGGTGGCAATAAATCCAACTCCGGCACAGGCAGGGCCGATAAACTGAATGTATCCCGGACTGGAAGCAAATACAAGAATAACACCAATTCCAAGAATAATAATAGCTGTGCTCAGATTATTGGAGCCGACCAGTCCTACGATTGGGAGAAGTGACAGCATTGTGCGGCAAAGAAACCAGAAACTGCCGGTTTTCTTTTGTGTTCGTTCAATTTGCCAGGTGAGAAAGAGGATAACAGCTACTTTGGCAAATTCAGATGGCTGAAAAGAGAGCGGACCAAAGGAAAGCCAGCGTCTGGAACCGTTAATTTCCTGCCCGACCAGAAGAACTGCAGTAGACAGAATCATGGACAGCAGATAAGCAGCAGGTGCAAGGCGGATGAAAAAGTCGTAATTGATGGAAGAGACTATATACATGACACCCAGACCAAGAGCTGTGGCAAATAATTGTTTTTTGAAATAGTAGGCAGAGTCATGAAAACGGACTCTGCCATTATATTCACTTGCGCTGAAAAGGACGAGAAGTCCTGTCGTTACCAGAATAAGAACCAGTGTAAGCATAAGCGTATCCGGTTTTGAAAAAGCTTCGGATTTTTTTTCGGGCATGGCAGACTCCGATGGTAATAGTATCTGTTTATATTATGACAGAAGAGAATAAAGTAGACGGAGAATGTCTGATGAGGTACAATAGAAGAACAAAAGTTCTGGGTAAAGGAGAGAGAAATCATGTATCATAAAGAACAACTGCAGAAAGAACTGTTTGCGCTTCAGGATCAGAAATACCGTGATTTTCACAGTAAATTACTGCCAGGAATTGATAAAGGATCAATCATAGGAATCCGTACACCGGTTCTTCGTAAGTTTTCAAAGGAATATGCAGAAAGAGAAGAAGCAGGGAAATTTTTACAGGACCTTCCTCATCAGTATTACGAAGAAAACAACCTTCATATGATGGTCATTACAGGAATAAAAGATTACGATAAATGTCTGGAAGAAATAAAGAAATTTGTACCGTACATAAATAACTGGGCAACCTGTGACCTTCCTCTTCCGAAATGCTTCAGCAAACACAAAGAAGAACTGCTTCCACAGATATGTGAATGGATTGCATCTGACCATACCTACACGATACGTTATGGACTGGGAACGCTGATGAGCCTTTATCTGGATGAGGATTTTAAACCGGAATATCTGGAACTTGCGGCGTCTGTCCGTTCAGAAGAATATTATGTAAACATGATGATTGCCTGGTATTTTGCCACTGCGCTGGCGAAACAGTGGGAAACTACAGTCCCTTATATTGAACAGAGAAAACTACCACAATGGGTCCACAGAAAGACCATACAGAAGGCAGTGGAGAGCTACCGGATAACACCGGAGCAGAAGACGTATCTGAAAAGTTTCAGATGAGAAGAAAAAAATCTGATTTTAAACAGCCAAAAAAGTAGAATTTATGATAAGAAAGTGCTATCCTTAGACTTGTATGGACGGGAGCATTTGTCCCGTAAAATTTCTAAATGTTTTATGGAGGAAAAGGACTATGAAGAAGAAATATCTTGCATTATTTCTTGCAGCTGCTATGACTGTAACCAGTCTGGAATCGGCTGTACTTGTAAGTGCAGAGGACTTCAGCACAGAAAGTTCCGAAGAGATCACTGTGGATGAAGAGCAAGAAGGTGAAGAGGTTTCTACAGAAGACACTGACGATGAAGAAATCCAGCCTGAAGTAGAAACAGAAGAAGCTGCAGTCGGTGAAGCGGATGATTTTACCAGCGAAGAAGAACCGGAGGATGCGAAAGGTGATGTAGAGGTTACATCAATTTCTTTCAATGTAGAAGGAAACAGAAAGGTTCTTTATACTGGTGGGATTGATTCTTTGGGAGACATAACAATTACCGTTAAATACAGTGATAATTTGACGGAGTCTTATGAACCTTATAATGGAAATTCGGTTACAGATAATAATGGTTATACATTCACTACAGAAGTGGTAGATGAAAAAGGCGAATCACAGCCGTTAAGTGATGTGATAGATTCCGGGACTGAAAATTATAATCTGGAAGCCGGAACATATAAACTTGTAATACGCGAATATGCGGCTAAGGGAAGTTATGAATTTGAAGTCAAAAATCTGGAAGATGATACATCAAGACAGATAAAAGAGGGATCCAATACCGTTACATTTGACGGCAGATCAGAAGCATATTACTGGTTTAAACCAGCTGCAGACGGAATGTATGTAATAGATGGCAGTGCTTCAGATAGCCTGGAATATGTAGAAATCTGGAAGAAAAATGCAGAAGGACAATATGAGTCTGTTTCAGAAGAGTCATATTTTAATCTGGAAAAAGATACAACTTATATGGTGCAGTTAGTTTCTGATGAGTTCAGTAAAGAAACGACGCCTTTCGAGTGTAAAGTCAGCAAAGTAGATATCACAGGTCTGAGTTTTAAACCGGCTGGCATGGAGAGAACACCGGAGGGAATTTTTGTAAAAGGAACAGTGACCTGGACATACGGAGATGGAAAATCTTATGATGTAGAAGTCAATCACCAGTATGACTGGGGCGGAAGTTCATCACCGGCAATAGATCCTGTATATGATAGAATTCCTGTTGATGCAGAGTATACAGCTCAGGACGGAACAACAAAATGGAATCCAGTATCTTTTGATGCAGGATCTCAGGTAACAGTAGTTTTTAAAGTCGGAAATATAAGCACAGAGCCATGTAAAATGACAATTCCGGGAGCACTTGACCTCAGTAAATATCCGGAACTGACAGAGGGAATAAATACAATCACAGGAGCAGATAGTAACCATTTTAAATGGTTCAGATTTACACCAAAAGATACTGCAAGTTATTCTTTTATAACGGATATAGATACATTTTATCTGTGGCAGCGTGCTGTGGATGAACAGGGACGCGCTCAGCCGTGGTCTTATTGGAGCACAGCAGGAGATAAGATAGATCATGCTTTTATTGCAGGTGGAAAAACTTATCTGATAGGTCTTAGGGGAGTTGGAACAAATACTACAGGAACTTTTGAAATTACCAGAAGAACGCTGGAAGGCTGTACCTGGAAAACTATAAAGAATATACAGGCAACCTGTGCGGCAGCTGGAGAAAAAGTAGAGTCCTGTAATGTACATAAGGGAGAAACAAGAACAACCGTATATCCGGCAGGAAATCATAAATTAAGCTGGAAGATCACAAAAGATCCTACAGTGTCAGAAACAGGTAAAAAAGTACAGCAGTGTTCTGTATGTGGAAAGACTGTAGCTGAAGAAACAATCAGTAAACTTGTTCCGAAAGTAACGCTCAGTGTGAAAGCAGGAAAAACACTTCCACTGAAAGTAAAACAGTCTTATGCAGTAAAAGCATCTGATATGGCAAAGGGTGACAAAGTCGTTTCATGGACAAGCAGTAATAAAAAGGTAGTAACTGTATCCGCTTCAGGAAAGCTTAAAGGTAAAAAGGCAGGAACAGCAAAAATTACAGTTAAACTTGCAAGTGGATATTCTGTATGGTTTAAGGTAAAAGTACAGAAAGCAAATGTAAAAACCACCGCACTGAAAGTAATAAATAAAACTACAGGCAAGAAAGCAGCCAAAAAAGTTACTCTGAAACGCAAAGCAAAACTCAGCCTCAGTGCTGTTGTGGCACCTGTAACAAGTAAAGAAAAAGTAACTTTCACTTCTTCAAACAAAAAAGTTGCGACAGTAACTTCAAAGGGTGTGATCACAGCCAAAAAGAAAGGCACAGCAGTAATTACCGTCAAATCCGGTAAGAAATCTGTAAAGATTAAAATCAGTGTGAAATAAATCTATTACAAAAAAATGCCCCTGGTTCATATTTTTGAACCAGGGGTAATCTTATGTAAGGAATTAAAATCAGTCTTCAACTACTTCAAGTACATCCATTGGACATGCCTTTGCGCAGATACCACAGGCAATACATTTGGAAGCTGGATTTCCTTCGGTTTTAACGATCAGGCCGAATGGACATGCTTCTGCACATTTGCCGCATCCTGTACATTTCTTTTTGCTGATCATATAAACGCCTTTGGCATTCTGGGTGATTGCACCTTCCGGACATGCTTCAGCGCATTTACCGCACTGCGGGCAGGTCATAGGACGAACAGTTTTCTTTTCTGTGATCTCCAGACATGCCAGTCCAGGATCATCTGTTTTGTAGAAAGCCTGAGAACATGCCATAACACATTCCAGACAGGCCATACAGGTACTTCCCTTTTTAACTTTAAGTTTTTTCATTGAGATATCCTCCGCTTTTTCTTTCTATTTTAACATTAATGAACATTTTTCTCAACAAATGCTTGGTATATTTTTCACAAAATATTATTTAAAAGTTATTTTAAATGGGATCAAAAGTAATACTACTTTGACTTCTTTGTGTCAGATAAGCGAAGAATTTGACGAACGATTTATATTGGATTCACAGACATAACGTGTTATGATTTTTATATCTTATAAGTTCAAGGCCATGATGGCAATTCTATATGCTTTATATCTGAAGCAGAACTTCCCTTGTAAACCAAGCAAACAACATTTATGAAGAGGACAAGCCTATGCATACAAAATTAAAACAATACTTCCCTACGATAAGAACAAGGGAAGAAATTCTGAAAGAGATTGATGGAAACATGAAACTGACGGAACAGTTTTACAGCTGGAATGAAGAAACCAGACAGGAATTTCTGGATATCTGTACAGGTGTAAAAGGTGTGAAGTTGTTGTATGATTCTTTTTTTAAAGAAATCATGAATCCGGAAACAGTGCCGGAAAGACTGGAGGATTTCCTGAGCGTATTACTGAACAGAACAGTAAAAATTGTAGAAGTTCTACCGGGAGATTCATCAAGACTTGCAGACGAACAATCACTATTGATTATGGATATACTGGTGAGATTTGAGGATGGAACTTACTGTAATATAGAAGTGCAGAAAATTGGATATGCATTTCCTGGAGAAAGATCCGCCTGTTATTCGGCGGACCTACTTTTGAGACAGTATAAAACTGTACGAAGCACGAAGAAAGAAAAATTCTCATACAAAGATATAAAGGAGGTGTATACAATTGTATTACTTGATAAAAGCACAGGAGATTTCAAACAGTTTAAGGAAGATTACCGCCATATTTTTCAGCAGAAGTCAGATACGGGGCTGGAAATAAATCTTTTACAAAATTATGTGTTTGTACCCCTTGACTTATTCCGCAAAAGTGTTCAAGATAAAGGTATAAAGAACAAATTGGACGCATGGCTTACATTCTTGAGTATAGATGAACCGGATATGATCATAAAATTAATAGAAGAATATCCGGAATTCAAAGCCATGTATCAGCAGGCGTATGAGATATGCCGGAATGTGGAGGGGCTTATGGGAATCTTTTCGGAAGAGCTGAAAATCATGGACAGGAATACCGTGAGATATATGGTGGATCAGATGCAGGAAGAATTAGATGATAAACAGGAGCAATTGGAATTGGAAAGGCACCAGAGACGGGAAGCTGAACAGAGAGCAGAGGAAGAAAGACTCCAGAGACAGGCAGCAGAGAACAGACAGAAAGAAAGTGAAGAAGAAATTCAGCGATTGAAAAAAGAAATGGAAGCTTTGAAAAAACTATAGATATTTTGAAACTACATAAAAGTTATGCTAAAATACAGATGTGCAAACCGAAAACTAAATAAAGGGGGAAACGAAAGATGAAAAAGTTTATTGAAGAATTCAAAGCTTTTGCACTGAAAGGAAATGTAATGGATATGGCAGTTGGTGTTATTATCGGAGGTGCTTTTTCCGGTATCGTTACATCCCTGACAGACAACTTTATCAATCCCATACTGAATGTTCTGACTGGCGGAGCTACATATACGGTAACAGATGTGGCCGGTTTTGCATCAAGCTTTATTTCAGCAGTGGTGAATTTTATCATCATGGCATTTATTCTTTTCTGCCTGCTGAAGGGAATCAACAAGCTGATGGGCCTGACTAAAAAAGAAGAACCGGAAGCAGAACCAACTACAAAAGTCTGCCCTTACTGCCAGAGCGAGATCAGTATAAAGGCAACACGCTGCCCGCATTGCACATCAATTCTTGAAGAGACAAAAGGAGAATGATAATGGATAAATTAAAAGTTTTGATGCTTAATGGAAGTCCAAGAGCGGATGGAAATACAGCAGTTGCACTTCGTGAAATGGAAAAATTTTTGAGGAAAATGGAATAGAGGTAGAAACTGTGCAGGTTGGAAACAAAGCTGTGAGAGGCTGCGTTGCATGTAATACCTGTGCGAAAAATGGTAAATGTGTATTTGATGATGTAGTTAATGAGCTTGCACCGAAATTTGAGGAGGCTGACGGTCTTGTAGTTGCAAGCCCGGTATATTATGCGTCAGCAAATGCTACATTGGTTGCCTGTCTTGACCGGCTTTTTTACAGCACGCACTTTGATAAAACAATGAAAGTCGGTGCAAGTATTGCCTGCGCCAGAAGAGGCGGCTGTTCTGCAACTTTTGATGAACTGAATAAATACTTCACAATTTCCAATATGCCAATAGCGCCAAGCCAGTACTGGAACAGCATTCATGGCCGTATGCCGGGTGAAGCCGAACAGGATGGCGAAGGAAAGCAGACAATGCGTACACTTGCCAGAAATATGACTTTTCTTATGAAGAGCATAGCCCTTGGAAAAGAACAGTTTGGCCTTCCGAAAAAAGAAGAGCGTATAGCGACACATTTTATAAGATAGGAATTGATATATGCATAAATTGGGCATCTGGCAGATGTTTTTGTTCTGAAAAGAGTTTGCTGTCCCCACACATACCCTCAAACCCCTCTGCATACACTGTAAAAACAGCGTCTTCGGAGGCTTTTGGCAGTGAAAGATTACATCGAGGAGCGTGCAGTGGAAATTGCATATTATATTATTGAAAGCGGGGCAACGGTAAGACAGACAGCGAAGAAATTTGGGATTAGCAAAAGTACGGTACATAAAGACGTTACAGAGCGACTTCTTCAGATCAATCCCTCTCTTGCAGGTGAAGCAAGAAAAATACTGGATATAAACAAAGAAGAGAGACATATTCGTGGTGGACTTGCCACAAGGGAAAAATATCGTCACAAATTATAATGATACCAGGGTCAACAGGTCTAAATCCACATGAGCTTGCTCATAAGTGGATAAAAGACCTTGGGACCCGCCCCGATATTCGCATAAAAGTGGGATGTTAATCCCGCAATATGCGAATAAAGGGTAGAATTGTGGGAGTGCATTGCACGAAGCAATTCGTAGGTATCATAGTTGGAGGGCTTTTGCCCCCAACATCTAAACACATTCCTTGAGTGACTGTATCAGCCGGGAATTATCTTCCGGCATCATAATACAGAATCTTATAAATTCACCATCCAGGCACTGGAAAGAAGCACAGTCGCGGATCATAAGTCCTTTTTTTATACAGGATTCAAACACATCAGATGATGTGAGTTCGGGTTTCTGAATCTTCAGCAGCAGAAAGTTGGCATAAGCCGGAAAAACTTTATATTCAGGAATGCTCTGAAGCTCTTTGTACAGTCGGTCACGTTCAGAAAGAATCAGATTTCGGGTTCTGTTGATGTACTCAGAGTCCTGAAGCATAAGCTCTCCGGCATAGGCGCCAAGACTGTTCAGTGACCATGGAGTTTGTTTATCTTTCATTTTGGAAAGGAATTTCATGTTTCCGGTGATGCCATATCCGAGACGCATTCCAGGCGCTGCAAAAAATTTCGAGACACCACGGAGCACCATGAGGTTTGTGAACTCTCTGGTGAGGGGAACAGAAGTTATTTTTGAAATGTCAGGGGCAAACTCTACGTAAGTTTCGTCAATCATTACAAAAATATTCCGAGGTTCGCAGAAGGCGAGGATTTTTCGCATATCATTCTGCAAAATTGCTGATGAAGTCGGATTGTTTGGATTGCAGAGGATCAGGAAATCATAATTACCATTTTCAAGAGTATGGCAAAGATCCTCAATATCCAGAGTAAAATCATCACGTTCCTGAAGATGATAGTATTCCTGAGTGCTTCCTGAAAAAGAAAGTTCTCTTGAATATTCGGAATAAGTTGGACCGAGTATCAGAGTTTTCTTTGGTGCTTTCTGTTCGATCAGAAGTGAAATCAGTTCGCTTGATCCATTTCCCGGAAGAATAAAATCAGCCGGAATATCACAGTATTCAGAAATTACATTACGAAGAGATGTGTAATTTCTGTCCGGATAAGAGGAAAAAATATCTATATGAGCAGCGAGAGCTTTTTTCACATTTTCAGAAAGGCCAAGTGGATTGACATTGGCTCCGAATTTAATGATGTCTTCTTTTTTCAAATGATAATAACTGCATATCTTTTCTATATCACTGCCATGAAAAACCATTTTTGTTGTCATAAGCGTGTACACTTCCTTTTATAAAAATCATCTCAAAACATTGTAAAGCATTATAAGGCTGTCTGCAATATCCAGTTATTCAAATATTAGAGGGGGCAAAACACCTCGCGGGATATTGCCTGTGAACAGTCACAAACATTGACATTAAGTGCAGGAGAGTATATGCTGATTTTATATTGCTGTTACAGATGGAGGAAATCGTAAAATGAGATTAGAAAAAGTACAAAATGCTCTGGATCAGAAAAATATCAAGTTTGAATATACAGAGGAAGATGGCTGCGGAAGTCTGGATTTTATGTTCAGAGGTTTGAGTTTTCATGTATGGGAATACCATGATGGTGTATGGGGAGCAGAAACAAATATCTATGCAGCAGGACGAAGTGAGGATATTGAGGGAGATTATGAAGAAAAAATTGCCCGGGAAATTCTTTCATGGCCGGATATGATCAATAATTAATAAGTAGAAGAGGTATGCACATGCAGTTGAAAAACATATATAAAGATGGTCTGAAATTTGAAAAAAATGTCTGTGAACTGTACGAAGAAGCGTTTCCGGAATCGGAAAAAAAGCCCTGGACAGTTATGGAAGAACTTGTAAAACAGAATAAAATGGAGATATTGGCAATAGAAAAAGAAGATGAATTTATCGGACTGGCGATTAATCTGATAGATGGAGAAACAGCACTTCTGGACTACTTTGCAATTGATCCGGAGAAGAGAAACTGTGGATATGGGGGTGACTGTATCCGCACTTTATTAGAGAAATTCCGTGATAAAAAGTACATCTTTGAAATAGAAATGCAGGATGAAAATGCAGAAAATGCCGAAGACCGAAAACGCCGAAAAGCATTTTATCTGAGAAACGGACTGAAAGAAACAGGGCTGTTTGCAAATGTTTATCAGGTGGATTTTGAGATGCTGACACCGGACGGCAGTCTTTCGTATGAGCAGTATACAGGATTCCTTGAGCGTGTTCTCGGGAAAGAATATCTGCGCTTTCTTGATCCTGTGCTGATACAGCAAAGGGGCTGAAAAGCCCCTCTGTACTTCTGAATTAGTATCCTTTTTGCAGGATAAAATCACAGGTACGTTTGCAGTTTTCGTGATCGCGATAGGCAAAATAATCTTTGCGCATAGCCGCATACTGAGGTTTTTCCTGGAAATTATCTGCAGTATATTCTCTGATCAGGCGGATCAGCTCTTCTTTTGTTGTACATCGTTCCCCGTACAATTCTTTTTCCATATCAATATAACTTCCGTTTGTTTCGTTGTATTCTTTCAGATCAAACTGATAAAAAAGTATAGGTTTTTCCATATAATAAATATCCCAGGAAACGCTGGAATAGTCTGTAATAAGCATGGAACAGTCCATGAGAATCTGGTTTAGAGGAATCTTTCCAAATGGAATCAGCTCTATATTCTGGCTTTCAGAATGGAAATTTACCAGATATTCACGAAGTTTTGGGTGGATGTAAAAGATAAGTTTCATATCCTGTTCGCGGAGAAAATCCTGCAGGTTTTTATCTGCCAGAAGGTCTGAATAATGACGGAAATACTGGCTGCTGCAGAACACGTCAGCACTTTGATCTTCCAGCCATGAACGCCAGGTAGGCATTACAAGAATCTGTTTCTGACATTTTTCTGAATGATCTTCCAGCATGTCCCATCGACAGAGACCTGTTACAGGAACCTGTTCCGGAGTATAGCCGAATTCATTAACAATAATATTCTTTTCAAATTCAGAAGATGCAGTGAAATAAGTCATGGAACTGGAACCGTTTTTACCGAAAAGATTTTCCACACGTTTCAGTGCCAGTACACCGTGCTGCAGGAAATAAATATCATGTTTGTTGATCTCGCGTGAAATCACATTAGGCTTTGGCTGCCAGGCGTAGGCGTGATTACGGCTGTCTGAGGCAACATAAATGTTTGCCAGCAGGAGATAAAGCATGTGTCTGAAACTCATAAATGGAATGACATTACCAGCATATTTTTGTGTCAGATTCCACTGGGCAGAATTTCGGTCAAGGACAAAAAAAATATTTTTTCGCTGTTTTTCCGGCAGATTTTCCATGCAGTACTGAAAGAAATAGAATCCGTTATCCTGAGCTGCAATACAGTATTTTTCATAAACAAGCCAGATATGTTTATTCCTGAAAAGAGGCCGTAATATTTTGGAGAGGCCCAGTGCACAAAATTCTTTCAGACGGGTCAGATTACTGTCATATGGTGACAATGGGCGACAGCGAAGGATAAAACGATGCCCTACGCTTCCCATGGGGAACAGAATCATCTTGTCGCGGATGATCTGGTAATTTCCAAGGAGAAGTTTCATTCGCAATTTGCCGGGAAGAACTGTGTTTGCAACTGTTCCATCTGAAAGATGTACAAGGATGTCCCAATCACCTTCTGTGAAGCAGAAAGAAGCAGTATCCAGTGATGCAGAGACCGTTCCGGACTTTTCATTGCTGCAACGGAATGGTACCGTTGCCGGATGAGAAGGATTGCGGCTGACCAGATTCACCTGAAGAATACTGGAACAATTCGGATTTTCGAGCGATATATAAAGAAATTTCTTCCTGATTTTAAGTTCAGTTATTTTTATTTCTGATTCCATTGGAACTCCTTTTTATAGGAAAAATAATAAATATCGAGTGTTTTTTATAATTTTATCTGAACAGGATGTAATTGTCAAAGGATTGTTACAGTTCATTTATTGTCGGGGCAGGATATCTATGTTAAAATAAATCAGTCGGATTAAAAGAGAAAACAACGTAACGATAAAGGGAGAACGTTATGAATTATAAATTTACCAAAAATGACACACTTACAGTTAAAGGTGTGGCCATTTTCTTTCTGCTATGTTATCACTGCTTCTCGAGCGTGGACAGACTTTATGGTGCAGCTGTAAGCTTCTGGCCTCTGTCTCAGGAGGCTGCAATGGCAATCAGCCGCTGTATGATCCAGTGTGTTGGCATGTTTGCATTTCTGTCTGTCTATGGACTGACGCTGTCGCTGAAAAAACAATATGAGGATTATGAGTTCACTGGAAAACAGGCTGCAGGCTTTGTTGTGAAACGCTATCTGCATCTGGTATTTACCTTTTTGATACCCTATTTTTTCTGCTTCTTTGTTACATATGGTCTTGGATATCACAGATACAATAATGGAACCTGGGCGAATATTTTCAGTATGATCACAGATATTTTCTGTGTGGGAAGACTGACTGGAAGCAGGATGCTGATTCCTACATGGTGGTACCTGAGTCTGGAAGTAATGCTGATAGTTTTTCTGCCTTTTGCAGTAAGATTTTACAAAAAATACAGCTGGCTCACAGTACTTATGGTGCTGGTTCCAGGGAGCTTTCTTATAGAAAAACATTCACCGCTGACTATGTATCTTTTTACAGTTCCACTGGCTGTATGTTTTGCAGATCAGCATGTATTTGAACGGCTGAAAGCATATGAAATTGTAGGAAATAAGGTATTGAATAAGGTTCTCAAGTTCCTGCTTTCTACAGTTCCACTTCTTGTAATGTGCGGACTTTTTGACAGTGTGTGGGGGATTGAACATTTCGAATTCCTGCTGAATGGGCTGATTCCGGTGTTTGTGATCTACTGGGTATATGAATTTATTGTAGACATTCCTGGACTTCATCAGTGCCTGGAATTTATTGGAAAGCATTCAGGAGATATTTTCTATACGCATACTTTTGTAAGAGGTCTTTGGTGGACTGATATTACGTATTCTTTCGGACAGGCATGGCAGATTTTCCTGTTTGTGCTGCTTGTGAGCCTTGCAATTTCTGTTTTTTATGATGTTCTGCGAAAGCTTTTGCGTTTTAACCAGATCACGGGCAGATTTACAGGTTTTGTATTAAACTGGATAGAAAAAACAATATAAAAATAATAATAAAAAGTGTGATGTATACGGGAATTTCATTTCCTGGTGACATCACACTTTTTGTATTGGATTATTTAAAATAATTTTTTATGCATTCGCAGACACGTTTACTGTGATTTCTGTCGATGGTTTTGAAATATTCATGACGCATTTTTTCATATTGAGGATACATTTTGAAGTCATTCTGAATCTGTTTTTCAAAGAGATCAAGAAGATCATCGGCAGTTTCCGCACGGTCTCCGAAAAGCTCTGTATGCATGTCAATATAACTTCCTTCAGCTTCTTCGTAGGTATCCAGGTCGAACTGGTAGAAGATAACAGGTTTATCCTGATAAAATACATCCCAGCTCACACTAGAATAATCAGTGATCAGCATGCGGCAGCGCATCAGCATTTCATTTACAGGTATGTCGCCAAAGGTAAGGAGATGAACCCGGTTATTGGCAGAACGGAATGTACCCATATGATTCTGGAATTTCGGGTGCAGATAGAAGTTTACCTGCAGATCATATTTCTCCAGGATATCGGCAAAACGCGGTGAATTCAGCAGTGCCATATAGCTTCGGAAATAGAGACTCTGTTCAAAATCATTATCGGAAATGATCTCCATGGAGTATCGCCAGGTTGGCATAATAAGTACTTCGCGGCTTCCCTGAGATTTGTCTTCGAGAACATCCCAACGGGGAAGACCGGTGTTGATAACCTGTTCAGGGTCGTAACCGAGATTATCAATAACGATCTGGCGTTCCCGGTCTGTTGAAACTACAAAAAGATCACATCCCAGTTTCATTCCTTTAGTAAAAGAAGGCACACGTTTGAAGGAAATAACTCCATGCTGCAGGAAAACAGAGGAAACTTTTTTCAGATAACGGTTAAAAATACTGTGTCTGCTTTTAAATGCGTAGGAGTGATACCTGGAGTCTGAACTTATGATCAGCTCAGCAGCCTGAGTGTAGATCATATGACGTATACTCATGAAATCAATAACTCTGTTGGAGTACGGTTCAAGTTTATGACGGTCAGGAGAATCTTTGGTGATGATATAATAGATTTTCCTGCCGAGATTTTTTTCTTCGTTTTCGTCCATACAGTGTTTGAAGAAACAATATCCACTTTCCTGAGCCTGCTCGGAATATTTTTCACATACAAGTGCAATGTGCTGCTTTTTCCAGTAAGGTTTTGAAAGTTTATACAGTAGAATGGCGGTCAGTTCTTTGAAAACAATATCCAGTCCATCGTATTTAACGCGCTCTCTGTAAACAAGAGCGAGTGTTTTTGCACCGGTATAATATGGATAAAGGAAAAATCCATCCTTGCCCGGATAATAGCCATTGTAGAGAAATTTATTGTACATACGTGCGGCTGTATCCATGGCAATTGAAGTAGTACACAGTTTACCGTCAGAAGGCAGACGCAGCTGAACACGGATATCCCAGTAAATACTCTGCCATTCTATCGTACTCATATCAAAAGATACGGTTATGTGGAGAAGATTTCCGCGGCGGACACATTTAAGTGTCTGAAAATCAGCAGTCTTCGCATCCTGCGGCAGAACGTGACGAAATTCCAGATAAGTCTTGGTATATTCATAAATGTCAGGATCCAGGACATAGGAAATCTTCAGAGTTTTGCCATGCATGGAAATTCTTTTTAATTTGCAGGTCATTGTAAGATTTAGATAATAACTGCGAAGACAGAACATGGAAGCCAGCTGATGCCCCTCGTCTGGGTAAAGGAAAACCATGTATTCTTCAGGTCGTACACCGTTTTCTTTCTGATACCAGAGATTTTCTGCAATGACTGTATGCGGAAGCGTGTCTATTTTCAGAAGATGAGAGTTTCGCTGTTGATTCTGTGTTGTGATAAGGAAAAAGTAAAAAGTCCGTCGGTTCAGAATCTCCGGTGTTGCCATAGGAGCCATATCGACTGTAATTTCAGAGGTGCTTTTTGATTCAAAAGAAAGCGGAACCTCTACATGGGTGGTAGGATGCCAGGCAAGCAGTTCAATTTTTTCGTAAGCGTCAGCGGAAAAATCCTGCAAAGTCAGTGTGACGGAAGTCCCGTCAGTGGAAAGCCGGGTTATGTTGACGGGATTACCTTCGGGAAGACTGCTTAGTATAGATGTATTAATAGTTTGATCGTTCATAATTCCTCCATTAAGATTATTTGTGGAAAGATTTTATGCGTTTTTTTATTTTGAAAGATAATTTTTCGGAATCAGGTTTCAGCGTGTTTACCAGAAAATATCTGGTCAGATGCAGCTGGTGTTTGTCCAGAAGATATGAAATATGATTTCCATCCAGAGACGGATCATCTGCAAAATTATTACCTTTGAAGATTTTTTTGAACCTGACAGTGTGAGAATCATATTTCAGACAGATATCCACCAGAATGGTTTTCTTTAACTCAGAAAACGGGATTTTGGCATCAAAGTCCCAGAACTGAGCAAGAAGTTTACCTGCATAAACAAAAGTCTCATCTGGATTTCTGTGAAAATCGCAGGAGATTTCTCTGCTCTGGCTGTCACCGGAAGTCAGACGCAGAAAAATCTTTTCAGGTTCGGGAAAGTGTGTGTTTATCTTGACAGAACCAGATATAGTCAGTTCTTTTTTATCGGCAGTCAGTGAGTTCAGCCTGGCAGTATAAACGGACATTGGGCGTGTTGCAATGTCATTATACTGAATGTATGCATCCTCGTCCTGGTCAGAATAAGTAAGAATTCCTGTGCCGCAGGCTGATTTCATGGAAATTGCATTGTCCTTCTGTTCCATGCTCATATTTTTCTGTTCCATTATAATAGAAGCGTCTATATATTCCAGAAATTTACTGAGAAGCTCCGTGAATTCAGTCAGTTCATCATGACTGAGGATATCAGTCGGAAGTTTTTTCATGCGGAAAAATCCCTGCATTTCGTACATAAGGTTGAACTGAACAAAGGCGGGAATGATGCCACAGCGTTTTTGCGCTTCATGAATTGACCAGAAACTATAGCTTCTGATATGGTCAATATACCAGGCTTTATTCTGCCAGCATGTATTGGTAGCAGAATTCAGGTCACTGCGTACACGATAATAATAAGCTGCACCAGGCACAATTCCGTATTTGGGATTGTCCAGGAGAATGTCCATGATAAGCTTGGCATCTTCTGAATATTTCAGAGAGGTGTCAAAATTTCTGGAAATAAGAACTTCATTTTTGAAGAATGCAGATGCTCCTGACATTTGTACATACCAGTATTTATCTTCAAGATCAATAATCTGATTTTTTTTATCATCAAATTTGTAATTAAGACGGTGACCGCCTTCTTTACTTTCGAAGAAATAAAGAGGAATAGAAACAAGATCTATCTGCTCATCCACTGTGCTGAAGTAGTCATATACAGCGGATAAAGTATTCGGCGATATTTTATCATCGGAGTCCATAAAGTTGATGTAACGGCCTTCTACGTGTTTCAGACCTTCGTTACGGGCGGAGGAGACCCCGCCGTTTTCTTTGTGAATCACTTTAATATTGGAAGGATATTTGGCCTGATACTCATCACAGATCTGTCCTGAATTATCCGGGGAACCGTCATCGACCAGGATCAGCTGAACTGATTCTTTAAACCCGATGTCCTGGCACAGAATGCTTTCAATCGCTTCTGCAAGATATTTTTCTACATTATATACGGCTACAACAATTGAAAATTTAAAAGGGTAGTTCTTTTTCATATCCGTCATACGTCTCCTTAAGTGATGGAAATATCTTATCATATAATGATACCAGGGTCAAAAGGTCTAAATACAAAAGTAGAAATAAAAACATAAAAAAAGTCAAACAGGGGTTGACAACAAAGAAACAATATGCTAGTGTATTACAGAACGCTGCCGAAGACAGTAGGTGCCGTAAGGCATAAGGATCAAAACGCCTACCGAGGACTTAGTATTCTTATTTATTAAAGATTACAGAAGACCTTACTGTCATGCAGTAAGGCTTTTTTTTCGTTGCGGCGGTATAAATCTATAAGGAGGTGTACCATTTATGGCAAAAGTAGAACTGAAACAACCAATCGTAGAAGAAATCGCAAACAGCATTAAAGACGCACAGGCAGTAGTTCTTGTTAACTACAGTGGTCTTACAGTTGAACAGGATACTATTCTGCGTAAGGAATTAAGAGAAGCTGGTGTTCAGTACAAAGTTTACAAAAACACAATGATGAACCGTGCATTCGCAGGTACAGATTGCGAAAGCCTTTGCCCACATCTGGAAGGAACTAACGCTCTTGCAATTTCCACAACAGATGCTACAGCACCGGCAAGAATCCTTGCTAAATATGCAAAACAGTTCCCAGCTCTTGAACTGATCGCTGGTGTAGTTGAAGGTAACTACAATGATCAGGCAGGAATCCAGGCTCTGTCCCAGGTTCCGTCCAGAGAAGAACTTCTTGGAAAACTTCTTGGAAGTATCCAGTCTCCTATTACCAACTTTGCTCGTGTGCTTAATCAGATCGCAGAAGCAAACGGTAATACAGAAGCAGCAGCTGAATAATTTGGCATAACCAAATTATATAATACGCAAACGCAGCGTAACAGAGTTCGCGGTTTTCGTAATAACTGCGAATAATAAATAATTTAAAAAATGGAGGAAAATTAAAATGGCAAAATTAACAACAGAAGAATTTATTGCAGCAATCAAAGAATTATCTGTATTAGAATTAAATGAACTCGTAAAAGCTTGTGAAGAAGAATTCGGTGTATCCGCAGCAGCAGGTGTTGTAGTTGCAGCAGCTGGAGCAGGCGCTGAAGCAGCAGAAGAAAAAGATGAGTTCGACGTAGAACTTACAGAAGTTGGACCGAACAAAGTTAAAGTTATCAAAGTTGTTCGTGAAGTAACAGGACTTGGCCTGAAAGAAGCTAAAGCTGTTGTTGACGGTGCTCCGAAGGTTGTTAAAGAAGGCGCATCCAAAGCAGAAGCTGAAGACATCAAAACAAAACTGGAAGCAGAAGGCGCTAAGATCACTCTTAAATAATTCCTCTGACCAGGATGAACTACGCAGGAACGCCCAAGTGGTGTTCCTGTTTTTTTGCGAAAAAAGTTATAAAAAATGTTGACACCTTGACAATGGTGTGCTATAGTGAAGAATGCTATATTATGGCAAGATATGCCTGTTTATCTCAAACCGTGAACAGGGTCATGTTGTAAAATAAATAAAAAAAACAGGGGTGAAACGTCAATGGAAAAAAACAGAATTCGTTCTGTAAAAACTGGAAAAAGCATGCGTATGAGCTACCAGAGACAAAAAGAAGTCCTGGAAATGCCGAATTTGATTGAAGTCCAGAAAGATTCCTATAAGTGGTTTCTCGATGAGGGCCTCAAAGAAGTATTCGATGATATTTCTCCGATCGCAGATTACGGCGGAAAGCTCAGTCTGGAATTCATCGACTTTACTTACGATGCGAAAGATGCTAAGTATACCATCGAACAATGTAAAGAGCGTGACGTAACTTATGCCGCACCTTTAAAGGTTCGAGTGAGACTGATCAACAAGGAAACAGAAGAAATCAACGAGCATGAGATCTTCATGGGAGATCTGCCGTTAATGACAGAAACAGGTACTTTCGTAATCAACGGAGCCGAGCGTGTTATCGTTAGCCAGTTGGTGCGTTCCCCTGGTATTTATTATGCAATTGCACATGATAAAGTTGGTAAGAGGTTATTTTCCAGTACCGTTATTCCCAACAGAGGTGCATGGCTGGAATATGAAACTGATTCCAACGATGTATTTTATGTTCGTGTGGACAGAACCAGGAAGGTTCCGATCACTGTGCTGATTCGTGCCCTTGGTATCGGCACCAATGCAGAAATCGTTGATTTGTTCGGTGAGGAACCTAAAATTCTCGCAAGCTTTACAAAAGATACTTCCACAAATTACCAGGAAGGTCTTCTTGAATTATATAAAAAGATCCGTCCGGGTGAACCGCTTGCAGTAGAGAGCGCTGAAAGCCTGATTATGGCAATGTTCTTCGATCCAAGAAGATATGATCTTGCCAAAGTTGGACGTTATAAATTTAATAAGAAACTTCATTTTAATAAACGAATTGCAGGTCATAAACTCGCAGAAGCAGTTGTAGATCCTTCTACAGGAGAAATCCTTGCAGAAGAAGGTACAAATGTTACTATTGAGCTGGCTGACAAAATCCAGAATGCGGCTGTTCCATTTGTATGGATCCAGAGTGAAGAACGTAATGTCAAAGTTCTTTCCAGCATGATGGTAGATCTTACTGCACATGTAGATCTTGACTGCGATCCGAAAGATCTGGGTGTTACAGAATTAGTATATTATCCTGTACTCGAAAAAATTCTGGAAGAAAATGACAACCTTGAAGATATCAAAGCTGCCATTAAGAGAGACATTCACGATCTGATTCCGAAGCATATCACAAAAGAAGATATTCTTGCTTCTATTAACTACAATATGCATCTGGAATATGGAATCGGATATGATGACGATATCGATCATCTGGGCAACCGTCGTATCCGTTCTGTTGGAGAACTTCTTCAGAACCAGTATCGTATCGGTCTTTCCAGACTGGAAAGAGTAGTACGTGAACGTATGACAACTCAGGACACAGAGACAATTTCTCCGCAGTCCCTTATTAATATCAAACCAGTAACTGCAGCAGTTAAAGAGTTCTTCGGTTCTTCCCAGCTGTCTCAGTTCATGGATCAGAACAACCCTCTTGGTGAGCTGACACATAAGAGACGTCTTTCCGCACTTGGACCTGGTGGTCTGTCACGAGACAGAGCCGGATTCGAGGTACGAGATGTCCATTATTCTCACTATGGACGTATGTGCCCGATTGAGACCCCTGAAGGTCCTAACATCGGTCTGATCAACTCTCTTGCATCTTATGCAAGAATCAACCAGTATGGTTTCATTGAAGCACCATACCGTAAAATTGATAAAACAGATCCGGCAAACCCGGTTGTTACAGACGAAGTTGTTTATATGACAGCTGATGAGGAAGATAACTATCATGTAGCACAGGCGAATGAGCCGCTGGATGAAGAAGGACATTTCCTCCATAAGAATGTATCCGGTCGTTTCCGTGAAGAAACTCAGGAATATGAAAAACGTATGTTTGACTACATGGACGTATCTCCTAAGATGGTATTCTCTGTAGCTACAGCGCTTATTCCATTCCTGCAGAACGACGATGCTAACCGTGCGCTGATGGGATCAAACATGCAGCGTCAGGCCGTTCCGCTTCTTACGACAGAAGCTCCTGTAGTTGGTACCGGTATGGAAACCAAAACTGCAGTAGACTCCGGTGTTTGTGTGGTAGCAAAGAAAGCAGGTACTGTTCTTCGTTCTACTTCTACAGACATCAGCATCAAAAATGATGATGGAACAAAAGATGATTATCATCTGACAAAATTCCTCCGCAGTAACCAGAGTAACTGTTACAACCAGAAACCTATCGTATTCCAGGGTGAACATGTTGAAGCAGGACAGGTTATCGCAGATGGTCCGTCTACAGCAAACGGAGAACTTGCTCTTGGTAAGAACCCGCTGATCGGATTCATGACCTGGGAAGGTTATAACTACGAGGATGCTGTTCTTCTGAGTGAGAGACTGGTTATGAACGATGTTTATACATCTGTTCATATTGAAGAATATGAAGCAGAAGCCAGAGATACAAAACTTGGACCGGAAGAGATCACAAGAGATGTTCCTGGTGTAGGTGATGATGCACTGAAAGATCTGGATGAACGTGGTATTATCCGTATCGGTGCAGAAGTACGTGCCGGTGATATCCTGGTAGGTAAGGTAACTCCTAAGGGAGAAACTGAACTGACAGCAGAAGAACGTCTTCTGCGTGCGATTTTCGGCGAGAAAGCAAGAGAGGTACGTGATACTTCCCTTAAAGTTCCTCACGGAGAATATGGTATCATCGTTGATGCAAAAGTATTTACAAGAGAAAACGGTGATGAACTTTCACCGGGAGTTAACCAGGCAGTCCGTATCTATATTGCACAGAAACGTAAGATTTCTGTAGGTGATAAGATGGCTGGACGTCATGGTAACAAGGGTGTTGTTTCCCGTGTTCTTCCTGTTGAAGATATGCCATTCCTGCCAAATGGTCGTCCGCTGGATATCGTACTGAACCCACTGGGTGTACCTTCCCGTATGAACATTGGTCAGGTCCTTGAGATTCATTTAAGTCTTGCAGCCAAAGCTCTTGGATTCAATGTTGCAACACCTGTATTCGATGGTGCAAGTGAAATTGATATCCAGGATACTCTGGAACTGGCAAATGATTATGTAAATACTGAAGATTTTGAAGAATTCCGTGCAAAATATCAGGATGTACTTGCTCCTGATGTTATGGAATATCTGGATGAACACAAAGATCACAGAGAATTGTGGAAAGGTGTTCCGATTTCCAGAGATGGTAAGGTACAGCTTCGTGACGGACGTACCGGGGAATATTTTGACGGCCGTGTAACAATCGGACACATGCATTACCTGAAACTCCATCATCTGGTTGATGATAAGATCCATGCACGTTCTACAGGTCCTTACTCACTGGTAACACAGCAGCCGCTGGGTGGTAAAGCTCAGTTCGGTGGACAGCGTTTCGGAGAGATGGAAGTTTGGGCGCTGGAAGCATATGGTGCTTCCTATACACTGCAGGAGATCCTGACAGTTAAGTCTGATGATGTTGTAGGCCGTGTTAAGACTTATGAAGCAATTATCAAAGGTGATAATATCCCTGAGCCAGGTATCCCTGAATCCTTTAAGGTTCTTCTTAAAGAACTTCAGTCTCTGGGTCTGGATGTCAAAGTCCTCAGAGATGACAATACAGAGGTAAAACTTCTGGAAACAGTAGATTACGGAGATACAGATCTTCGTTCCGTAATCGAAGGCGACAGCAGACATCACAGAGAAGAAGAATCCTTCGGAAAACATGGCTATACAAAGCAGGAATTTGAAGGTGAAGAACTTGTAGATGTCGAAGAGGATGAAGAGGAAGAAGATGATTTCATCGATTTCGACGAATCCTATGATGATGACGACAACGAGTAAGAAAGGGGAAAGAATACATGGCAGAGCCAACCACAACAAATGAAACATATCAGCCA
>CAKRLX010000028.1 GCA_934359835.1 uncultured Blautia sp. | reverse complement strand
TTCCTCAACATCTTCTTTTCTTTTTTATAATGTTCCATTTTATCTGCAAGCATACAGTTATAGATAAATCGGCTGCAGCCAATTGTTTTTTCTATTTGCACACGCTGCTCTGCATTTGGATAGATTCTTATTTTTACTGCCCGATTTATTTTTCTCACCTTATTCCTATATATAAATGGTTTCAATTATTGCTTTTGAACAATATGTTCTTTTTCATTATAATACAATCCGAATCCCAGAACAAGTGTTTTCTTTTTTATTCACAAAATTCTTTTGAGCATTTATGCTCAGATCTACAATTCATCTCCCACCTATAGAGGAAGGAGAATTCTTGTTATATTTTGTTAAATGATTTCCCGCTATTGTATATTCCCTCTCAATATATTTTTCTTTTATCGGAAACATATCCTGTATAAGAAACGCACTTTCTCTATGATCATCCAGTTTTACAATATGTATTATGTCACAGGGCTTTCCTGCCGCTTCCTTCCTGGAGACAATTTTTCTGTATTTATCTATTTTACTTGAAAGGGGTATCATCCAGTATATATTTTCCTTGGTGTCTTTAAAACAATAGTAATGTGGTCTTCTCTCTGACTTATTGCCTTTAAGATATGGATCTGACATATCCTCAAAAAACTGATCTTTTATAATATAGAATCCTGTTTTTTTCATTTATCCTTCCTTTCATAAAAATGTAGAAAAAGTCCCTCGCTTTGCAGCGAAGGACTTAACTTTCAACCCGACCATTTCTATACCGCATATCGGTCAGCGGTAAACTTAGCTTATGTCTATATACTACCAATCTCGTAGTGTAAAGTCAATAAAACTTCTATTAATTATTTATGCTGTTTTTATAAATATCGTACCTGTTACTTAACTGTAATTTTAATCTTATAAGACTTCTTACCAGATTTTACTGTGATGGTTACTTTGCCTTTCTTCTTTGCCTTGATCACACCCTTGGAAGTTACAGTCGCAACTTTCTTATTAGAAGAAGAATATGTAACTTTCTGTTTACTTGTAACAGGAGATACAGCTGCGGCAAGTTTCAGTGTTCCTTTTGCCTTCATGGTAAGCTTCTTACCAACGTTCTTTCCGGTAGAAGCATTTGTAACCTTGATAGATTTAGTTGCAACTGCTTTTTTCTGAACTTTTACCTTGAAGCTTGCTTTCAGTCCGCTCTGAAGCTGAACTGTGATGGTTGCAGTCTTACCGGCTTTGATACCTTTGATCTTTCCGTTTTTGGAAACAGAGACAACTTTCTTGTTGCTGGATTTCCAGGAAACAACTTTGTCGCCTTTTCCTGTAGTAACTTTTACATTGAAGGTCTGTTTTGTTTTCAGCGGAATTGTACCGGATACATTCAGTGCAATTGTTGCTTTCAGCTTCGCTGTTGCTGATGTTTCTTTCTTTCCGCATACGGAGCAGGATCTTTCCTGCTGTCCTGCGGTCAGAACGGTAGCTTCTTTTGTAGTCTTCCAGCTGCCGTATTTGTGTTTGCCTGTTGCTGCAATTGCACGTTTTTCAACTGTTTTGCAAACTGAACAGGTTCTTTCCTCTGTTCCTGCCACTCCACAGGTCGGCTGTTTTGTTACTTTCCAATTACCAAATTTGTGTCCTGTTGCTTTGGTGATCTCTTTTTCTGTAATTCCGTGAGTAGTACAGGTTCTGGAATTCTCACCATCCTCTGTACAGGTTGCCGTTTTTTCTGTCTCTACCCAGTTGCAGGCACCTTTCATCAACTTAACAACAGGAGTTGCATAGGAAACAAGTCTGATATAATATGTTTCTCCTGCCTCAAGATATGCTGCTTCTTTATTGAGTTCTTTCTGATCTCTGGCTCTGTAGATATATTCTGCTCCTACTGTATTATTCACATGCAGACCATAGTATCCGTCTTTTGTTGGAACAAATTTCACAAAAGCTACGTTGTCACCTTTCATGTCAATCTTTGTTTCCTGACCAATTTCTGCTTTCTGCATGGTGTCGGGATCAGTGTCTCTGAGATCCAGATTCACATAAGTACGGTACTGACCAAATTTCACATATACTCTTGCTTTTGAAGCGTTTAATACTGATGTGGAATAAATCTCAATCTGATTTCCCATGGAGTCATATTTGCCGTACTCAACGGTTTCATCGCTTCCATCATCATAAACAGCTTTGACCTTCATGCCGTCAAGTTCTGGCTGTTCTTCAAATCCACGGTATACATAATTCTTTGTCGGCTGAGCCTCTACTTCGACAGATTTCAGTTTCTTTGCATCTTTTACAGTAAGAGTAAGACTTGAATGTCCCTGCAGCTCAGTTGCCCTGATCAGATATGTCTGACCTTCTTTCAGTTCATACACACAATAACCGGCATATGTATCCAGGAGATTTTCTACACCATCCCAGCTGTATTCACCATCTTCGGATTTATTACAGATCAGAACCTGCATTCCGGTATAATAGAAATCACAGCCTGCATCCAGCTGAACAAGGTATCTTCCTGTTTTTGGTGCTGTAAATCTGTAATAGATATCATCTTTTCCATTTGCATCTTTCAGAGGCTGTTTTGTATCACCCAGCTTTATTTCTGCATAGGAAGAAGTATCCTTTGCTTTAATTGCTACAGTGGAAACAGTTATATCATCATAGCTTCCCGGTAAACGATAATAAAGTTCTACTGTCATCTCTTTTCCTGTTGCAGTAGTCTTTGTTTCACTCTGATACATTGATATATAATTATCAAATTCATCTCTGAATCCATACTCATCATATGTTCTTACCGTGCCATCTGCATAGGTGACTTTGATTTCATATGCCTCCATAGGAGTCTGTGCCACACCGAATTCTGTCTCGGTAGCAGGAACAAGTTCCATCTTTGTAACTTTATTTATAATTACCTGTTCAAAAGATACAGATATGGATTCCATGTACTCAAAATCACTGACTACATATTCATAAGTTTTTCCTGCTTCCATTCTGACTGGCTGAGAATTCGAGAAATCCTCTACATCTTTTCCATCGCATTTTAATGTAACGTGATATCCCATTCTATCTATCGAATTAGAGTCAAATTTCAACTGATAATAACCTGCTACAGCCGGTTTGAATCTGAAGACAAAACTATTGTATAAATACAGTGGAAGATTTTCTTTAAATCCCACTTCCATATTGTATTCTTTCTTTTCCTGTTTTTCCGGTTCTACATATTTCTCAATTTTAATTCTGGAATCATTCGGAGCAGTTACTGCTATTATGCAGGACTCATCTGCTTTCAGATTTGCATCCGCATAATTATCAGAATCGCTGTCTATGTAAATATCATAGTCTGCATCACCATCAATTGCTACTTCATATATTCCGTCTTCAGGTGCTGTAAACTTATAAAGATGGCGTTTTGTTGATACAACATCTGTCCATTTATCAAGTGTCAGTGTATCCAGATTTTCCAGAGAAGCCATGGATTTCACTGTGATTTCTATGCCTTCGCAGGTAACTTCTGGTACTTTTGCATTTGCGGAACCGTCTCCGTCAAGTGCATAATCTTCCCAGTCATAAGCGGAACGTCTGCCAATAGCCGGTGTGATCTTCCATGTTCCGGCTTTCAGTCTGTCATAGTTATTCAGGTCAAATGAACTGTCTTCCTCTGACTCATCTTCGTCCGGATCTGTTTCTTCCTGTCCGTCAGTTACACGGCTGACTACCCATTTCACCGGCAGTCCGCCAATTTCTTCATCTGGTTTGATTACTCTGGTCTTTTCATCTCCATTTTCATCTATATAAGTAAGAACAGTTTCCATGGCAATATCGCCATATGTATCTACTTTTTCTATGTATGACTGGTTTTTTTTCAGCAGTTTGGTGGTAAGTTTTACCGGTGTGATTGCCTGAGAAACTGACACCTGTATATTCTCACATTCTTTATTAAATCTGCCTGCCAGATAATATGTCTTGCCTGCATCAAGAGATCCATACATTACATAAGTTTCACTTGATTCTTCAAGAATATTTCCCTCTGAATCTACCAGAACTCCGTCATAGAGCTCTGAATTGAGTTCAAATTTATATCTTGCCGCTGTATCAGGAGTAAATTTAAATACCATTTTATCTCCTGTATTGGTTACTGTTTTATCACTGTCAGCAGCCAGATCAATCGTATTTTCTAATGTATCCGGAGTTTTTATCTCAACCTTAATTGCATCTGTGCTCCAGCACGCGCTGTTAGCCTTAAGACTTCCGTTGTACTTACTGTCAGGAACTCCATAGCCAATCCATAATTCATAAGATCCTGCTTCAAGACTGTCTATATATGGATCAACATTCTCTCCCGTGCCATCAGCCTTATTTACCTTCCGCAGCTGCCATCCCAGACTTCTTCCATATTCATCAGATTCAGGTAGGTCACTTTTATAATACTGGAGTGTAGTGGTTTCCTCATTGTCATAATAAACGTTGGCTTTAACATATTCCGGTGCAAAAGATACATCTGCATCAATACCTTTAACAAAGGTCAGTGTATCCTCAGCCGGTGTACGTTCAATAATCTCCACGCCAGCTGCTTCAGGTGTTCTGCTGAAATCCACATCTATGCTGTTGTCTTCTTCGGTGCCAAAAACGAAAACATATTTTTTCCCCTGTTTAAGATTCAGCTTAATATCAATTCCGCCCGTCAGACGTTGTTCCTCAGGCTCACCGACTACATTGTTTTCATCATCCAGTTCATACAATGTAAAATACGCATCTATAGAGCCTGACAAGCTTGGATCATATGCCCGTAACAGTTTATACTCAGAAGTTTTATCTGGCTGGAATTTAAATCCCTGCAGTTCTCCATATTTTAAATCCAGGTTAGTTGTGCCTTCCTTAAATGTATCAGTGAGCTTCCACATATCGGTAACGTCAATATTAATCGATACGTTATCCAGTTCATAGCCATTGCGATAAATCCCGATCGTATAATTTCCCTTATCCAGTCGGCTAAAACCGCCTGTCGTGGACCCATAATCAATATAACAGGTATACGTATTTCCCAGAGTTCCGGTTGCTTCATCAGTCTCACCGAACTCTACACTTTCTTCCGTACCGTCAGTATATTTCACAGTAAGTGAAAGTCCTTTTAAATTTACAGTCTCAATTTTTTCTATAAAAGTTGTTTTTACGCCATCTGTATTTACTGTTACAGATTCGATTCCATCGTCTTCATCTCCGGCAACATCTGAAGCAAAGTCTTCTTCACCCTCTACCTGAACTTCGTTTTCATCTGCCGTGGTGGCTTCTGCGCTGATCTCATCTTCATTTTCTGCTGTTATTTCATTTCCATCAGCTTCTGCTGTTACCTCTGAATTAATCCCCCCGTCTTCGATTTCTGCGTCTTCGACACCGAAATCAGCTTCTGATTCTTCCTCAGCAACTGCCGTTTCTGATGTCTCGTCTGACTGGGCTTCCGCTTCTTGTGATTCTGCCGTAAAATCTGCTGCATTAACCATAAAAGCCGTTCCGTCCACACTGGTCACTGTCAGGGCAGCTGCCAGCAAAAGTGCCAGATGTTTTCTCTTCATTTACATTTCCTCCTTATAAATTTGATAAATTCATTATATGTTTTCAATCTGTTTTTGTCTATTATCCAACAAACGAAAACTCCGAAACAGCAAAAAAATACCATCTCGCGACAGATTTCGTAATCTGTTTTGAGATGGTACTTGATTTTTATTATATGCTTTCTTCGTCAATCGGAGTGCCTCTATGTTGATGTGTCCGGATAAAATCCTGTACGGATTTTCTTGTTTCTTCTACAGCCTCCCAACACTCATCTACATCTTCTTTTGCAACAATAAATGCCGTATCGCCCGGATATCGTGTGGAAAAATAATATCCATCTGCCTGTAAAATCACCTTCCAATTACAATTAAACTCCGGCATATTTTCCTGTATAAAACGTCTGAGTGCCCTTAAAGAATGTGTTTGCAGAATTCTGGTTGTGTCATATTCTGTAATATAAACATCTATAATATGTTTCAGATATCTCTCACATATATTCTGCGCAGAGGAACACATAATATTTCCCACTCTGCCCTCCTGCCAGTCTTTCAGAAGAAACTGATAATCATTTTCTGCAAGATCATAATATGTTAGTCCTTTTTCCATATCAGCTTCCCCTCCTTTTTTATGTTCTCATTAAAGCGATAACTCTGACTGAAATTTTCCCCTGATGTAAATTTAAGATCAACTTCAGGCAGATCAGTTTCATCCGGCATTGCCTCAACTCGCATTTTACGAAGAATCCGTGTCGGTGTATTTTCCTTTACTCTCACAAACAGATCCACATCTGATGTAAATTTCTGTTCGCCTCTGGCACAGCTTCCATAAAGATATATTTCTTTTATATATTCAGAAAATTCTTCTACAAGTTTCTTAACAGCCTGATCCATTGATATCCTGTGTCTGCTTAATATCATGTTATCACCCCATTTTCAGTGCCTTTTGCTTCTTCTCTATTATATCAGTTTATAATTTAATTTTCTATAGAAAAAGTCCCTCGCTTTGAGGCGAAGGACCTTAACTTTTAAATATTTATGCTGTTTTTATAAATATCGTACCTTTTACTTAACTGTAACTTTAATCTTGTATGTCTTCTTTCCAGACTTCACGGTAATGGTTACTTTGCCTTTCTTCTTCGCTTTGACTACACCCTTGGAAGTTACAGTCGCAACTTTCTTATTAGAAGAAGAATATGTAACTTTCTGTTTGCTTGTAACAGGAGATACAGCTGCGGCAAGTTTCAGTGTTCCTTTTGCCTTCATGGTAAGCTTCTTACCAACGTTCTTTCCGGTAGAAGCATTTGTAACCTTGATAGATTTAGTTGCAACTGCTTTTTTCTGAACTTTTACCTTGAAGCTTGCTTTCAGTCCGCTCTGAAGCTGAACTGTGATGGTTGCAGTCTTACCGGCTTTGATACCTTTGATCTTTCCGTTTTTGGAAACAGAGACAACTTTCTTGTTGCTGGATTTCCAGGAAACAACTTTGTCGCCTTTTCCTGTAGCAACTTTTACATTGAAGGTCTGTTTTCTCTTCAGCGGAATTGTTCCGGAGACATTCATTTCAATTGTTGCTTTCAGCTTCGCTGTTGCAGAAGTTTCTTTCTTTCCGCATACAGAGCAGGATCTTTCCTGCTGCCCTGCGGTCAGAACAGTAGCTTCTTTTGTTGTTTTCCAGCTTCCGTATTTGTGTTTGCCTGTTGCTGCAATTGCACGTTTTTCAACTGTTTTGCAGCGTGAGCAGACTCTTTCCTCTGTTCCTGCCGCTCCACAGGTTGGCTGTTTCGTTACTTTCCAGTCACCGAATTTGTGACCTGTTGCTGGAATTGTCTGTTTTTCTACATAACTGCATTTGATACAGGTTCTGTACTTTTCTCCTGTTGCCTCACATGTTGGTTCTTTTGTGACCGTCCAGGAATCATACGCATGACCACCCCACTCCGGCCTTTCTGAGACTGTTCGCTTATGATCATGAACCTTACATTCCTCTGTCCATGAATCCGGTTCCGCACAGTTACCCGGCACATAGGAATCCTCATCTTTAAACCACTGGCATGCATCTTTCCATACCGTCACAGCCACCTCTTTTTTGCCTGTGTAAATATAGATCAGATAAGTTTCATCTTTCTCAAAATACTGAGTGCTCATGTCACGTTTCCAGCTTCCGGTATCGCTGCCGATCAGCTGTTTTCCGGTGTTTTCATTAATTACAGAATTTACACTTCCGTTTTCTGTAACAATAGAATAAAATCCGGTTTTTTCTGCTGTAAACTTCACAGGATAAATCATCTGGTCAGAAGCTTCCAGTTTCATTGTCATACCTGCTTCCAGTTCTGCCAGCTGCCCCGGAATTTCTGCGGCATTCAGATCTATATTAACTACAAAATCTCCCAGACAAACACTAACTCTGTAAGTCTCCTTGTTTTTCCAGTATGCATTCATAAATTCCATTTCACGTCCGACAGAATCCGGCTTTCCGTAGATAACATCTTCCTGTGAGCCGTCTGTGTAATACTCGGTGAGAATCATACCTTCAAGAGACACTGTGGTGTTTTTACCTTCGTTGTATACTGTGGTCTGGCTCGGCATTTGTTTAAGCTCCACATACTTCACTGTTTTCGCTTTTTCCACTTTGAATGGAATATCTATGTTACATCTGATATTTTCTCTGTCGATTTCAACAAGATAAGTTTTGTTCTTTTCCAGCACTGTTGAAAATCTGTTTCCTTCAAGCCAGGAACCACGTACATAATCCTTATCAATCGTCTGCCCATTCTGTAATGAATACGTATAAACATCATATTCCGGAACAGACTCACCTTCTTCTGTTTTTGCCTGCCATATATACTCACCATCTTCGGGCGCTGTGAAGATATACCAGGACTTTTCCTTCTTATTATTTCGGAATGGATATACTTCTTTTCCATTTTTCAGGGATTCAAGACCGTAAATACCTGCCATCGGAATTTTGACTGTTTTTCTGACATCAAATTCATCTGTATTCAGATCATAAATTCCAAGTTTTGCTGTATATATAAGTTCTTCTGCTTCCAGATTTCTGTAATCATTATCCAGTTCTACTACCCAGTGATTTCCATACAAATCTGTTCCTTCATAGTCATAATCAGGAAGTTCTGTAATAAGGCTGCTGCCGTCTTGATAGCTGATTTTGAGATCATAAACATCTGACAGATCATTCATAACATTCAGATCTGATGTTTTCATGCCATCTTTCAGGACGAGATCAAGACTTTCAATTTCCTTGTGTTCAGCCAGTTTTCCAAAATTAACTGTAAACTGCAACTCTTCAGAATCACTGTACCAGCCCAGCTCATACCTGTATGCAACCCTGGCTTCCAGTTTTTCTGTCAGACTGCAGCCATATACACCTGTCGGATCATCTTCATCAAGAGGTCTATTATCTCCAACTCTGTATAACCTGACATAATTATAGGATTTTCCTTCTGTCCAGAATCTGTAGTAGCCATCTTCTTCCGGGGTAAATGTAAAGTTGATTCCCCGTTTTGCATTTGTAACATCAAAGAATTTACTGTAACCATCGTTCAGAGTCTGATTTGGAATTTTTACTTTTTCCGTAGTCTTCTCTTTTGATACAGTCAGCTTCACAGGGTAAGGTGTTGAGAGCCTGATCACATAATCTTTTGACTTTTCAAGTTGTCTTGTTTTTGTACCATAACCAAGTCCATTTGCATTAATTTCACAGATACGTGGAATTACATCTATGGAAGTTTCTACTTCATAGCTTCCTGCCTCCTCCGGTCTGAATCTGAAGAACTGATATCCTTCTGCTGCTTCCACATCTACAGGTGTATCTTCCTTAATTTCCTGCATTTTAGACAGATCAGGAACTGTTGCATTAATTTTTACACTTCCTGGATTTTCTATTTGCGGAGCACCTGTTCCTCTGAAGTATGGAGTGCAGGTCCATGTTCCTGCTTTCAGAGAATTCTCATAATATGCCCCGCCACCCTGTTCATTTGTTATGTTGTAAGCAAATATCCAGTCGCCAATCTGATCTCCTTCTTCCAGAACCCTGCTGGTTCCGTCATCAAATGTAACCGTGGTTTTCAGTCCCATATCCTTAATGGCATCTACACCGGCAACAGCATCTGTTCTGTCCGCTGAGGTCACCATGCTTACCGGAACAGGAACTTTAGACGCCGTAACCTGAAGCTCTGCAATATCTTTTTCTTCAATTGCAAATATATAATAAGTTTTGCCTTTTTCAAGTGAAGCATAATGGGTAGTATCTTTCGTACCTGTACCCAGCTGATACTCTCCCTCACTGTCATAGAGCATTACATATACCGCTCTGTTAAAAGCAAACTCATATGTTCCTGTACTGTCTGGTGTGAAGCTGAACATCACATGATTGTTTTCTGCTGTAAATGTCTGTTTTTCATCTTCTTTTTCAAGAGTATCTTTTGTTGCATCTATTATGGAAATAACATGTACCGGAATTTTCAGCATCGGTTCCTCACTGTATACATAAGTAATCCTGGCTTCATATTCACCGGCTGGCTGAATCATTCCTGTTACAGGAATGCTGTTTTCATCTACTGGTACCTCATACAGTCTGAGTCCAAGAGTTCTTCTATATTTATCCTGTGCATAGTTATCGTAAATTTTCAGAATTTCTTCTTCACCATTTTCCATGGTAACTTTTACTTTCAGTCCGTCAAACCGTACTGCATCTATATCTTCCAGAAATGTCAGTTCTTTTTCTTCTGAAGAAACAAGTTCGATGGATTTAACAGCTGGAACTTTAACTATCTCAAGGATATCCTCCAGCGTTTGCCCCATGCTTCCAAATCTGATCAGATATTTTTCTCCGGCTTTCAAAAGATAAGTCTGATTGCCATCTACATTCTCCAGTTTCCCGTTTTCCGTCAGGTGAACTATCCCACCGCGAGTCGGATTATTTTTTGTATATATACTGTAATTTCCATCTGTCTCCGGTTCATAGCGATACCATGTGCCTTCAAATGTCAGAGTGACATTATTTTCACCTGTTTTGAGCTTTTGAAGAGTTTGATAGCTGTCTTCCAGTGATGTAACCTTTACAGGAACTTCCAGTTTGATTTCGGAACCATTTGAATCTGTCGTTGTAAAGACATATTTGTATTCACCAGCTGCAAGGTTATCCTCCGATTTCGGCCACTCATAATCTGCCCAGCTATTATTTTCATCCTTATAAAAGAATTTCACAGTAACGATGTTTCCATAATTATCATAAATCCTTGATGTATCGCCAAGTCTTACAGTCCACGGTATACCACTGACCGTTTCTCCATATTTCAGTTTCAGACCGCCCGGCAGTTCTGCCCCTTTAATGGCTTCCAGTGCGCTGATCATGGAAATATTGGATTCTGTATATTCCAGTCCTGTGATATAAAGCTGTTCCTTCAGAGACACTGTTGCATTTCCCTGCGTACTTCCCTTAGCTCCGCCCCAGAGCTGGAAATATACGATATCGTCTTTCTTCAGAAGCCATGTGGATCCGGTTAAGGCTTCATAAGTTCCGTCCTCTTTCAGCTTCCATGCAGCAGCGCCATTCGCTGTTACAGAGGCATTAAAACGGCCATCTGCGGTGGGAACAAATTTGTAATATCTGTATCCGTTGTCCGGGGACTGAAGCATTTCATTTCTGCCCGCTGTCAAAACCGTATCTCTGTACAGTGCTGTCTTTTCCAGTTCCTGCACATTGAGCATGTGTCCTTCACTCACAATATCACCGTAAGTGAATTTCAGATAATATCTTTTTCCTGCATTGTATTTAAAGACACTGCCTATTGGATATTTCTGATTACTTTCATCCACGATCACCGGTTTAAGTGGCTTTCCTTCATAAGTGCAGCCTGTACTTCCCAGTGGGAATGTGAAAGGTTTACTTGTCTTATCATCATAGTTAAAAGTCAGATTTGCTCCTAAATAGCATGGAAGTCCTGCTGCCACATCCATATTGTCATTGCCTTCACCACCTTTTACTGTGATGGATTTTACCTCTGCAACCTTCTTTACGGTTACATCTGTCTGGAATCTCTCCCTGCTGTCCTGGCTTCCACTATGGTAGAAACTGATATAATATGGCGTATCTTTCTCAAGTTCATATGTATACATCTGCTGTTTTGAATCAAGTTTTTTCGTACTTACAGGAGTAAGATCCTGAGTTTCGCCTTTTTTACAAACCATCACACTATAAGGCATTGTAAACTCGTATTTCGCTGTTTTAGAAGGTGTAAACTTCCACCATGTACGTTTCAGTCCGGAAAGATGGCTCACACTTTCTGTTGTATAGGTGTTTCCTGCTGTCATAATATTCTCAGGATCACCTGCCTCGACTTCCACTGATGTCAGTTCAGTTCCGAACCAGGTATTATCATCATTACGTGTATTCCACATTACTTTTACAGAGCTGGTTCCTTCTTTAAGATGACCTCCGGCTCTGCATGTGGAGGTGGAAGAACCCTGTTCATAAAACTCATAATAAAATCTGTTTCCATATTTATCACAAACACTGGTTCTCACTCCGTCAAATGTAATTATCTCCGGAGCAACGTTCTCACCCACATAATTAACAGTAAGTTCTGCGCCCTCAATAAAACAGTCATCAACGTTTGCCACAAACTTCTTTCTGGCATTATCCATATTCAAAGTGGCAGACACCACCTGAACATCATCAGAGTGCTTCGTCAGATACACATTATAAGAGCCTGTACGATTTGCATTCCTCAGACTGGTACGATAATAATAAGTTGTTCCTGCTGTCAGAGTATTTATAAGGCGGAAATTAAATATAGATGCCCCGGTTGATCCGCTGTTTTTATCATATCCGATCTGTGAAAGCCCCTGCTCTGTTTTCTCATAAATATATGCCTGATTGGAGCCATCGCTCTCAGCACGGAATATGTATTCGCCTGTTTCGGAAGGAGTAAATGAATACCAGACTTCCTCTCCTGCTGCTGCAATCGTAGCAGCATATCCGCCATTATCCGGTATAAGTTCTGTCACATTGCTCGGAACTTCCACTGTATCCGATGCACCTGCTTCGTCAGAAAACTCTTCTTCTGCCTGAACGTCTGTGTCTTCCTCATCAGCAAACAAAGCCTCGGTTTCATCCTCTTCAGATTCCTCTGTCACACTGATTTCGTCTTCTGAATCAGTTTCCGGCTCAAGTTCTGCCTCCGTTTCATCTGCAAAATCCGCCTGCTCTGATATTTCTCCGCTTTCGGCTGCTTCTGGATCTTCACTTTCATCTGCATCCATTTCTACCTCCAGGCCGCTTCCTGCGTCCTGAACTTCGGTTTCCTCAGCTGTCTCTGCGCTGAAATCCGCACCGCTTACCATCAGTGCCGTACTGTCAATACTTGTCGCTGCCATAACTGCCGCCAGCAATAATGCCAGATGCTTTTTCCTCATATGATACCCTCCCATATTCCAGTTTTTCTGTTATAAACTGCTCATAAAACATAAACATATAATATATAAAAGCACTTTAAGGAAAAATCCTTTCACTTTTCAGCAAATTTTTTTATTTTCCTGATAGCTTTTGGGCAAAAAAAGACCTTCCTGCAATCATATTACTGACTGCAAAAAGGTCTTTCTGATTTATTTTTTATGCCTGTGCTGCTTTCTCAGCTTTTGCTTTGTTTCTCTCTTCCCAGAGCTTATCGGCTACAGGAGCCCACTCTTCAGCATAATGAGCGCATTTGCTGCAGAGATGTTCTGCTGTCTCCTGAGACTCAAGGTCTGTAGAATGAGCGCCGGTCTCTTTTACCAGTCGCTGCAGGATCTCCGGATTCTCAAGCATTGGACATGGACGAAGCATATTGTCATTGAATGGCTGGTTATCATGATAAGCCATAAATAACGGCTGTTTCAGGATCTCAAGGATTGTATTTTCGTGAATGTTTCCATTTGAATAATGGATAAATACGCAGGGTTCTGCATCACCATTTGCGTTGATATGGAAGTAGTTTCTTCCTCCTGCAATACATCCTCCTACAAATTCACCATCGTTCTGGAAGTCCATGGTAAAGATTCCAGGACCATGTTCCATGTTACGGATCTCTCTTACGCGGTTCTTTACATAAATTCTCTGTTCCGGATTCAGAAGCAGATCTACGGAAGCAGCATTTCCAACTGGCATATAGTGGAAATACAGAGCATAACGGCATCCTTTTTCAATCAGCATCTGGATAAATTCATCACTTGTAACGCTCTTGTAGTTTGCACTTGTATAGCAGATAGATGTACCAAATACAAGTCCATGTTCTTTCAGAAGATCCATGGCATGCATTACTTTGCCATAAACACCCTCGCCACGGCGAAGGTCATTAACCTCCGGCTCACCTTCAACACTCAGTGCAAGGAACAGGTTTCCTACTTCCTGCATCTGTTTGCAGAGTGCTTCGTCTACCAGAGTACCGTTTGTATATGCGAAGAATACACAGTCATTATGTTTTCTGCAGAGTTCGATGATATCTTTCTTTCTTACCATCGGTTCTCCACCTGTCATCATGTAGAAATAAATGCCCAGTTCTTTGCCCTGTGTAACGATTGAATCCATATCTTCAAAAGAAAGATTCAGTTTATTTCCATATTCTGCTGCCCAGCAGCCTGTGCAGTGAAGGTTACATGCACTTGTAGGATCCATAAGAATGATCCACGGGATATTACAGTTATGTATCTGTCTCATTTCACGGATGGTTTTTGTTCCGTTATAAAAAGCTTCGAATCCAAGATTCATCAGAGTTGTCTTTAATACATTTGGATGAAGATCTTTTACCATAGATGTGATATAACGGTTCAATGTATATTCCGGATTACAGGCAACTTTTCTGATATAATCCCAGTTTACTCCTGTTCCGAAATCTTTCATATATTTCTCAGCAGTATCTACGATCTTCGCATATGCTTCTTCCGGATTTTTATTTACCTGACCGATTGCATAGTCAGCGATTCCTGAAAATACTTTTTTTGCTGCTGCATGTGTAAGTTTATTCATTTCTCTTTCCTCCTCTGCTTCCCTGAATATTCCAATGAAAGCCTTTCGGTAATAGTTATTTTTTTATCATAATCATTATATTCGTATTTTCTTTTTATTTTCAATGGACAAAAAAGGGTCAGTGGGAAAAAAACTCCCACTGACCTCTCTGTGTCTTGTTTTATCTTATTTATTCTGCATAATATACGTAAGATTCTTTTCTCGGGGCCGCTTTCGGTGCCGGTCCGTCTGCATAACCCAGTATGCAGTGGCCAATGCCTTCATAATCCCCCTCAATTCCCAGTGATCTGAGAATTTCTTTTCCTTCTTCACTTTCAAACTCTTCTTTTGCCCTGTGGATCCAGCAGCTTCCAATTCCAAGTGCATCTGCTTCCAGCATGAGATTTCCCATAACAAGACTGCCATCATATATGTATGTAGGTCTTTCTTTAGACGCCAGAACAATAAGCACTACAGGTGCACCATAAAACGGATCAGCATCTTTTCCCATGATCTTTGCATTCATGGCAGAAAGTTTATCACGAAGTTCTTTATTTGTTACTGCAATGATGATTGGGGACTGTTTTCCCATTCCTGTAGCAGCGTAAGTACCTGCTTCAATGATCTTGTCAATGATTTCTTTCGGTACCATGGTGTCTTTGTATTTACGGATACTTCTTCTTTTTTTGATTGCTTCCAGTACATCACTCATAATGTCAAATCCTCCTTAATAAAAATCTGTGATTCTATAGTACATTTCTGTTTTTGCCCCGTCAAGCCAGTTTTTTGAGCACTTCAAATGGTATTGTTCCACCAAAAAGATCCAATGCACTTCCCACTGTCACGTCCAGACGTCCCTTACCATATTCTTCGAGGATTCTGATATCATCCATACTTCCTACTCCACCTGCATAAGTAACCGGACGTTTTTCATAACCAGATAAAAGAGCTGCAAGTTCTGTCTCAATACCGCTGGCTTTTCCCTCAACATCTACTGCATGTACCAGAAATTCATCACAGTAATCACCCAGTTCTTCCATCGTTTCCAAAGTTACTGTCACATCTGTAAATTTCTGCCACCTGTCTGTAACTATATAATATCTGTCATCTCTTCTACGGCAGCTGAGGTCAAGTACAAGATGTTCTTTTCCCACAGTTTTTACCATCTTCTCAAGATTTTCCCAGTCAAGCTGTCCATTACAGAAAACATAGGAAGTTACTATTACGTGGCTTGCTCCCGCATCCAGATATTCTTCTGCATTTTCAGGTCGGACACCACCACCCAGCTGAAGCCCTCCCGGATAAGTGTGAAGTGCTTTCAGAGCCTGTTCTCTGGTTGACTCATAATAGGGAGAATCAGATCCGTTAAGCAGGATCACATGCCCGCCTTTCAGTCCTGCGTTCCCATAAAGCTCCGCATAAAAAGCCGCATCCTGAACTGATACAAAGTTCTCTCTTGCCTGATCTCCTGCATCCTTCAAACTTCCGCCTACAATCTGTTTTACCTTACCATTATGTATATCAATGCATGGACGAAATTTCATATTCTGTTCCTCTTTTCCTGTGACCTTTGCAGCTGCTCTGTCCAGAATCTGCTGCCAGTCTGTATGTATTCCTCAGCCTGAACAGACTGAGGTTTATATTGTAATCGTTAGTTATATTTTAATATGAACGATTTTCATGTGCAAGAATAATTTCGTTGCTGTTCATTCCGTTCACAAGTTACTGTTCACTCCATTCACAAGTTACTGTTCACTCCATTCACAGCAACTTGGTCAAAATTTACCTGCCTTCGACTGCATTACCTACTGCATCTCCAACGTCTTCCACTGCATCTCCAATACCATCACCCAGGTCCTTTACACCATTTCCAAGTTCTCCGGAAACTGTACCATCATTATTATCTGTATTATCTGTATTATCTTTATTATCATTGTTTTCCACAGTAGTATCTGTTCCTTCTGACATGGTATCCCCGTTATCCACAGCACCGTCATCTGTTGCAGGTGACTCGGTTTCTTCCCCTGGTGTATCTGTATCCGCTGGATTTTCATCAACATTATTTTTCGGAGTTTCTGTTACCGTACCTGATTCATCTGCTGCATTGTTCCCGTTATTTCCGCATCCGGTCATCATAGCCAGTGTCATAACCAGTAATGTACCTGTGAGAATTTCTCTTGTTTTTTTCATTCCTGTCTGTCTCCTTTTCCCGGTAAACAACCAGTCCGCTGCTTTCCCGAAATTTATTATAATGTTAATATGTACAGAAATGAAAATTTTATTCTAAAAAACACACAGCAGTTTTCTGTAAAAAAATATCCTGTGAGCCTCATGTTCAGACACGATTGTCACAGGATATCTGTATTCATTATATTTTTTCTAAGATCAACCTTCGATCACATCTGCCATATCATATCTGCCAGCCGGTTTTCCAGCCAGGAATTTGGCAGCTTCGAGAGCACCTTTTCCAAAAACAGCTTTTGAATAAGCAGTGTGCTTAAATTCAATTACTTCATCAGGACCTGCAAAAATCACCTCATGATCACCGACAATAGTTCCTCCACGAACTGCGGAGATTCCAATTTCCTTAGGATCACGCTGTTCGCGTCTCTGGCTGCGGTCATAAACATAGTGATATTTGTTGTCCATTGCTTCATTGATACTGTCAGCAAGTGCAAGAGCTGTTCCACTCGGTGCATCCAGTTTCAGTTTGTGATGACGTTCAACAATCTCCATATCAAATCCTGCTGTTGCAAGGACCTTCGCCGCATCCTGCAGGAGTTTCATAAGGGTGTTGATTCCAAGCGACATATTTGCAGATTTCAGGACTGCTGTTTTCTTTGCTGTTTCTTCAACTTTCTGAAGCTGTTCTTCGCTGAGCCCTGTCGTACACAGAACAACCGGAAGAGCTTTTTCTGCGCAGAAATCAAGTAATGCATCTACTGCTTTTGCAGAAGAAAAGTCAATCACAACATCTGCATCTACCTGACATGCTTTCATATCTGTAAATACCGGATAACAGGTATTTCCTTTATCAGCAATATCAATACCTGCTACGATCTCTACTTCCGGATCTTTGGAAGCAAGGTCGGAAATTACCTGACCCATGTGTCCACAACATCCGTGCATGATTACCTTTACCATAATAATCTTTCCTCCTCAGTGACTTAAGCCAGTTTGATTCCAAAATCTTTTAATGCTTTTGCAAGGGTTTCTTTGTTGGCTTCTTCCATTTCACACAGAGGCATACGAAGTGGTCCTACATTCCATCCCATAAGATTCAGGGCAGTTTTTACAGGAATCGGGTTTACTTCGCAGAACAGTGCATTAACAAGCGGGATTGCATCGATCTGGATCTTCGCAGCTCCCTGAATATCTCCGTCAAGGAATTTCATAACCATATCATGAGTCTCCTTCGGTGCCACGTTGGACAATACGGAGATAACACCAAGTCCACCCAGTGAAAGAATCGGCAGAACCTGATCATCATTTCCTGAATACAGCTCCAGATCAGCACCTGCAAGTGATACAGTCTTGGCAATCTGAGAAAGATCTCCGCTTGCAGCCTTCAGACCTACAATATTCTTAACATTTTTAACCAGTGTAGCTACTGTTGCAGGCTGAATGTTACATCCTGTACGGCTTGGTACGTTGTACATGATGATCGGTGTTTCCGGAACTGCATTTGCAACTGCAGTATAATGAGCGATCAGGCCTTTCTGAGTAGCTTTGTTGTAGTAAGGAGTAACAACCAGCAATGCATCTGCACCATAGGATGCAGCCTCCTTAGACATCATGATGGCTGTTTCTGTACAATTGGAACCAGTTCCTGCAATAACCGGCACACGTTTGTTTACTTTGTCAATCGCAAACTTAATAGTTTTGAGATGTTCTCCATGTGTCATTGTTGATGATTCGCCTGTGGTTCCACAGATGATAATGGCATCTGTGCTGTTGGCGATCTGGAATTCAAGAAGTTCTTCCAGTTTGTCGTAATTCACCTTTCCGTCTTCATACATAGGTGTTACAATCGCAACGCCTGCACCCTTAAAAATTGCCATTTGATCTCCTCCTTATTCTTCTGTATTATAATATTCATTCCTGCCGGATCTGCATTTACTTTGTTGTAACCAACGTTACTGTTCACCAGATTTACAGCAGCTGTCAGATTACTGTAACGTCTCAGTATTTAAAGTAGTAACTGTGTCCACATATGGCTTCAGTGCTTCCGGAAGATTCCATCCGGTCATCACAATATGCATGGACTCGTCCTTCTGCTTCAGAATGTCTGCAACCATATCAACTGTAACAATACCACAGTCTACAAGTCCCAGTATTTCATCCAACAGTAAAAAATCACATTCCCGGGTAACTACCACTTTACGTGCAAAATTAACACCGTTGAGGATATTCGCTCTTTCTTCTGCTTTCTCCTCCTCAGACAGTTCCTCATAACAGCAATCCTGCTTTTCAAACCGGAAAATCTTAAAGTCGAGATCAATGACCTCCTGAAGAAAATCCAGTGCCCGCTTCTCTCTGCCTTTCAGAAACTGAATCACAATGACGCTTTTACCCTGTGTGGCTTCCCGAAGGCTCTGTCCAATAGCCAACGCTGTTTTGCCCTTGCCATTGCCACAGTATACTTCCGTTAATTCTCTTTCCATACTATTTCCTCTTAACGTTAGTGAATCAAACCCTCACATTAATGTTTTTATCTTACCTCAGTTCAGCAAAAAAAGCAAGACACAAGTGTTGTGGTGAATTTTTCCAACTTACCCTCCATCAAAGCCCGTTTTGTACTCAGTCTACATATTCCAGTTTGCTCACTGATACTTCATAAGCAATACGTTTCTCAGTTTCCGTTTCCGAGATTCTTTTTACATATTCCCTGCTTTGTATCCTTCCCCACAGAAGAACATGTCCTCCAACAGCAAATGCGGAAGCGTAGCGAGCATTTCTTCCCCAGCAGATACATGGTATGTAATCGGATTTTCCATAAGGGCGGTTTACTGCCAGAAGCACATCTGCGATTTCTCTTCCCAGGGGAGTTTTTCGGTAAACAGGCGGTTTGCAGATGTATCCGTCCAGAAATATCTGATTTACCGGTATGGTTTCATCTTCCTCTTCCAGAAAATTAACTTCCCGCGCAAAAACAGAAAGCACCAACCGGTTATGCCTTTCTTCATGACGGTTATATGAGCGGAACTGACCGTGAATTTCTATATATTCCCCGGTATAATCCTGTGTAACATCAACAAGACGTTCCGAAACCATAACAGGAATACGGTCCTCTGAATCACTCAGACGCCTTACCAGAAGCTCCGTTGTATAGAAGCCTTCTCCAAACACCTGATGACTGAATGTAAAGCCGGCATCAATCCTTCCCATAATAGATACCTGATTGTTTTCAATAATTTTGTCTGCCATAATACAGTTCTCCTTCCTCTTTGTGTATTTTGTCTTTACTAGACTATGTACGACAGACGTTCTTTAGAACCAAAACTTAAAAAATTTTTCTCAATGTCTTGTAATCTGCGAAAAATGTGGTAAACTGAAATATCGTAACTACGCTAAGAAAAAAACACATTAATATAGAAAGAAAAAGAAAGGATTTCGATTTTTATGAATATCAAACGCGAAGATGTACGCAACGTTGCCATTATCGCCCATGTCGATCACGGCAAAACCACTCTTGTGGATCAGCTTCTGAAACAGAGCGGTGTATTCCGTGAAAACCAGGAAGTTCAGGAACGTGTCATGGACTCCAATGACATTGAACGTGAACGTGGTATTACTATCTTATCCAAAAATACCGCCGTTCATTACAAAGGCGTTAAGATCAACATCATTGACACACCAGGACATGCCGATTTCGGTGGTGAGGTAGAACGTGTTCTTAAAATGGTAGACGGCGTTATTCTTCTTGTCGATGCATTTGAAGGTGCCATGCCTCAGACAAAATTCGTTCTTCGTAAAGCACTGGAACTGAATCTTCATGTTATTGTCTGCATCAACAAAATCGACCGTCCGGAAGCTCGTCCTGATGAAGTTATTGATGAAGTACTTGAACTTCTTATGGACCTTGAAGCATCTGACGAACAGCTTGACTGTCCATTCCTGTATGCTTCCGCAAAAGCAGGTCATGCCGTTCTTGACCTGAAAGATACACCGGAAAATATGGCACCACTGTTTGAAACCATTCTGAAATATATCCCGGCTCCTGAGGGTGATCCGGACGCTGATACCCAGGTTCTGATCAGTACTATCGACTACAACGAATATGTTGGACGTATCGGTGTCGGTAAAGTTGAAAATGGTAAAATTGCAGTTAACCAGGAACTTACTCTTCTGAACCATCATGATGTTGACAAACGTAAAAAAGTCAAAATCAGCAAACTTTACGAATTTGACGGTTTAAATAAAGTTGAAGTTAAAGAAGCTTCTGTAGGATCCATCGTTGCTATTTCCGGTATTGAAGATATTCATATCGGCGATACACTCTGCAGCGGTGATAATCCGGAGGCAATTCCTTTCCAGAAGATTTCAGAGCCTACTATTTCCATGAACTTCCTTGTAAACGACAGCCCGCTTGCAGGACAGGAAGGTAAATTCATCACTTCCCGTCATCTTCGTGACCGTCTTTACAGAGAGCTGAACACAGACGTCAGCCTTCGTGTAGAAGATACTGAAACTACTGAATGTTTCAAAGTCTCCGGCCGTGGTGAACTTCATCTGTCCGTTCTTATTGAAAACATGCGCCGCGAAGGCTATGAGTTCGCAGTAAGCAAACCTGAAGTTCTCTATCATTTCGATGAACGTGGCAAGAAACTTGAACCAATGGAAATTGCTTATGTTGATGTTCCGGAAGAATTCTCCGGTACCATCATTCAGAAATTAAGTGAACGTAAAGGTGAACTTCAGGGAATGAGTACAGCCAGTGATGGTTCTGTACGTCTTGAATTCCGTATTCCTTCACGTGGACTGATTGGTTTCCGTGGTGAGTTCCTTACCTCCACAAAAGGTACCGGTATCCTGAATACAACATTCGACGGTTATGCACCGTACAAAGGTGATTTCCAGTACCGTAAACAGGGCTCCCTTATCGCATTTGAAGCAGGTGAAGCTGTTACTTATGGTCTTTTCTCCGCTCAGGAACGTGGTGTTCTTTTCATCGGACCTGGCGAAAAGGTTTACAGTGGTATGGTTATCGGACAGAACGGCAAAGCCGAAGACATTGAACTTAATGTCTGCAAGACCAAACACCTTACCAATACACGTTCTTCTTCCGCAGACGATGCCCTGAAGCTGACACCGCCTAAAGTACTCAGCCTTGAGCAGGCGATCGAATTCATTGATCAGGACGAACTCCTTGAGGTAACTCCTACAAGTCTTCGTATCCGCAAGAGAATTCTCGATCCACGAGAAAGAAAACGTTCCGCATTCCGCAAACAGCAGCAGTCATAATTGCTGCTCATATAGACAAGAAGCCGCTGCAGAATTATTATTCTGTAACGGCTTCTTTTATTTTTTCAACTCCATCGGCTGTTTTTCATGGAAATTCTGTTTATATTCTTCCATCATTTCTTCCTGATTATTTTTTCTCAGCCCACGGCTTATCAGTTTACGAATAATATCGTAAATTACGCCAAACAACGGAACAGCAATAACCATTCCTACGATTCCCCATAAACCACCAAACAACAGAATGGAAAACAGCACCCAGAAACTTGAAACACCCGTAGTATTTCCGAGTATCTTCGGTCCGATAATGTTTCCATCCACCTGCTGCAGAATCACAATAAAGATCAGGAAGTACAGTGCATCCCATGGATGCCTTCCCAGAAGGAGTAATAATGCACACGGAATGGCTCCAATAAAAGGTCCAAAAAACGGGATAATGTTTGTTACACCTATAACAACACTGATAAATGCCGCAGAATCAAATCCAAGGATTGTGGTTCCTGCGAAACAGATCAGTCCGATAATCGCAGAATCGATGATTTTTCCAACAAAAAAACCATTGAACATTCTATCCGTATAACGAACTTCTTCTTCGATAATCTCTGCCCATCTGTTTGGAAAAATTCCATATAACAGTAATTTTGCCTGTGCCCCGAAAAGTTTCCGGCTGGCAAGAAGATACACAGCGATCAGAAATCCAAGGAACATATTTTTGAATACGCTTAAGACCTCTATCAGCTGGACTGTAATATTATTGACAATTCCCTGAATTGTCTGCATCATACTTGAATTGGCACTGAGAACATCATTCAAACCACTCTCAATCTGAGATGAAAAATGATTGAAGTAAGACTGTAGTTCCGGCTGATCCTGTAATACTTTATCAATCATATTGTTGCAGTAGGAAAGTCGTGCCGGCAAAATTCTGATGATTTTTATGGTACTGTCCCAGACCTGCGGCAGGATAAGAATGATCAATAATACAACAACAGTTACTGCACAGATGATTGCAACAGCTATAGAGAGGAATTTAAGTGCCTTCTGCTGCTTCTCAGTAGCCTTAGGACACCATCTCAGAAATCTATCGTCCATGCGGTTACACATCGGTGCAAGGAGATATGCGATCAGTGCGCCATACAGAAAAGGTTTCAATATATTAAAAACTGTCTGTATTCCCATCGCTATATTTTTACTCTGATACAAAATGTACAGAATCGCAAATCCAAATGCCAGCACTGCTGCCCCTGTAATACCAAGTTTCACATATTTCGTATTTTCGTTATGTTTCAATTAGTCATGCCCCCTGAAGCTCCTGCTTCTGTCTGTTAAATGTCTGTTTCATGATTGTCTTTATTTACCATAGTATCATGGCTGTTAGATGTCATTGTAACATTCAACTTACCCATTTGCAACACACATATTATCCATTTTCTTTCTGCTGTCCGAATAGTCAAAACCTCTGCCCCGGTGTCACTGTCCTGTGGTACCGAAGCAGAGGTTCTATATGGCCCGAACCGGGCTGATTTATATAAACTTTTTATTTTATGGTTCCCGGGAGATTTTATTTTCCGTAATATGCTTTCAGATAAATCTCTTTCAGTTCAGCGATCAGTGGGTATCTCGGGTTTGCACCTGTGCACTGGTCATTGAAAGCCTGCTCACTCATTTCATCCAGAGTCTCAAGGAAGTATTTCTCATCTACACCATAGTCTTTAATCGTAGGTTTGATCTCAATAATCTTTTTCAGTTCTTCCAGCTTCTCCAGAAGTTTTTCAAATACTTCCTGATCATCTTTTCCTGTAAGTCCTACAGAACGTCCGATCTCAGCATAACGTGCCAGTGTCTTTGGATACTGATACTGTGGGAATGTACCCATCTTTGTCGGAACTTCTGCCGCATTATAACGCATAACATCTGTAAGTACCAGAGCGTTTGCGATTCCGTGAGGAATATGATGGAATGCTCCGAGTTTATGTGCCAGAGAATGGTTAACTCCCAGGAATGCATTTGCAAAAGCCATGCCCGCCATGCAGGAAGCATTTGCCATATGATCTCTTGCCTCTACGTCATTTCCATCTCTGTATGCTCTTGGCAGATAATCAAATACAAGTTTGATCGCCCTGAGTGCAAGGCTGTCTGTATAATCAGATGCCATCATGGAAACATATGCCTCAATAGCATGAGTCATAACATCAATGCCGGAAGCACTTGTCAGACCCTTTGGTGCGCTCATCATGTTATCTGTATCTACGATTGCCATATCCGGCATCAGTTCATAATCTGCAAGAGGCCATTTGATTCCGGTCTCTTTATCCGTGATGATCGCAAAAGGTGTTACCTCAGAACCTGTACCGGAAGATGTTGGAATTGCGATAAAGTAAGCTTTTTTGCCCATTTTCGGAAATGTATAGATTCTCTTTCGGATATCCATGAAATCCATTGCCATATCATCAAAATCAGCATCCGGATTTTCATAGAGAACCCACATGATCTTACCTGCATCCATTGCAGATCCACCACCAAGTGCAATAATGCAATCCGGCTCAAAAGCTCTCATTGCTGCTGCGCCTGCTCTTGCAGAAGCCAGAGACGGATCCGGTTCTACATCGGAGAAGCATGTATGAACGATTCCCATCTGATCCAGTTTATCTTCGATTTTCTTTGTATATCCGTTCTTGTACAGGAAGGAGTCTGTTACGATAAAGCAGCGTTTCTTGCCCATTACATTCTTAAGTTCGTCCAGTGCTACAGGCAGGCAGCCTTTCTTAAAGTAAACTTTTTCCGGGGTTCTCATCCAGAGCATGTTCTCTCTCCTCTCTGCAACAGTCTTAATATTGATCAGATGTTTTACACCAACGTTTTCGGATACAGAGTTTCCTCCCCAGGAACCGCATCCAAGTGTCAGAGACGGAACAAGTTTGAAGTTATAAAGATCCCCGATACCGCCCTGAGAAGACGGAGTATTGATCAGGATACGGCAGGTTTTCATTGCCGCTTCAAATTTCTCCAGTTTTTCGGTTTCGTTTACATTGATATAAATTGAAGAAGTATGTCCATATCCGCCATCAGCTACAAGACGTTCTGCCTTTGCAACTGCTTCGTCAAAAGTTTTTGCCTTGTACATTGCAAGTACAGGAGAAAGTTTTTCATGTGCAAATTCTTCACTGATATCTACAGATTCAACTTCACCGATAAGAATCTTTGTTTCAGCCGGAACTGTTACTCCTGCCATCTCTGCGATAGCTGCAGCCTTCTGTCCTACGATTTTTGCATTCAGCGCACCGTTGATAAGAATTGTTTTTCTTACTTTTTCAATCTCATCTTTCTTCAGGAAATAGCATCCTCTGTACTGGAATTCCTGTTTTACTGCTTTATATACACCTTCCAGAACAGTTACGGACTGTTCGGAAGCACAGATCATACCGTTGTCAAAAGTCTTAGAATGAATGATAGAGTTTACAGCAAGACGGATATCAGCAGTATCATCAATGATAACCGGTGTATTTCCTGCTCCTACACCAAGTGCCGGTTTTCCGGAAGAATATGCCGCTTTTACCATTCCCGGACCACCTGTTGCAAGAATAATGTCTGCTTCTTTCATTACCAGATTGGTAAGTTCAAGACTTGGTACATCGATCCAGCCAATGATTCCTTCCGGTGCTCCGGCTTTTACTGCTGCTTCAAGAACAATTTTGGCAGCTTCAATGGTGCTTCCTTTTGCACGTGGATGTGGGCTGATGATAATCGCATTTCTGGTTTTCAGAGCAATCAGTGTTTTGAAAATTGCTGTGGAAGTCGGGTTTGTAGTAGGAATAACTGCTGCGATCAGACCGATAGGTTCAGCGATTTTTTTGATTCCGTAAACCGGATCTTCTTCAAGTACACCACAGGTTTTTGTATTTTTGTATGCATTGTAGATATATTCAGATGCGTAATGATTTTTGATTACTTTATCTTCTACGATTCCCATGCCTGTTTCTTCTACGGCTGCCTTTGCAAGCGGGATACGTGCTTTGTCAGCAGCTGTTGCTGCGGCTTTAAAAATTCTGTCAACCTGTTCCTGCGTATAAGTGGCGAAAAGTTTCTGTGCTTCTTTCATCGCAGCAATTTTTGCTTCAAGTGCTTCTGCTGTATCAACGATTGCCGGGATGTGGGTTTCTTTCTTTGCCATTTTGGAATCCTCCTGTTTATCTCTGATGTTAATTGATTCTGACAACGATCGTTATTTGCTTTTAGTCTTTTGTTTTTCAAATATTAACGTATTAAAATATTTAGTCTTTTTGTTAACGTTAATTATTTGTCAATTTCTTTATGTGGCTATTATATTAGCTTGTTAATCATTTGTCAATCATAATCATCCAAAAAATTTTCCATAAATTTCATTCAGTATTCCCGATGTTTTTGGCATATTGTACAAACAGTTTTCACAGTTTTATTTAAGTTCTCTTTTTTCTGAAATTTATTTTTTCATTAATTTGATTATCATTTTTTATTTTTTGAGCTCATATTTTGTTATTTATATAACAAAATATGATGATTATTTCTTACATACTCACCGAAATCCAGGCATTAACCATCTTCCAAATGTCATATTTTTCCAACTCTTTTCATAGATTAAATGATGGGAGCTGATTCCCTGATATGGACTACAGCCTGTTTCTCCACTGCAGTCTTATTTTAACCATGTTTTAACACAAATCACGTACAGATTTATTACTGAAGGAGTATTCTGATGGGAATGGGAAATGCATTACGCACAACTGAAACTGTAACATTGATACAATTAGAGGAAGAAAGACAGAAATTGAAGAAAAAAGAACTTTTAAAGAATATGCTGACAGACAGTGAATTCAGCATCAAAGGCCAGTGTGCCATAAATCTTATGATGACCAAGCTTGATATCGTCAACACATTTTTGCTCATGAAGTACAACCGGAATTTTATCCAGATGAAAACCGGGCGGCTCAAAAGCTATGACAGTGTCTGCAAGAAAATGCAGAAAAAAGGGCTGGATCTGAACTTCAACCAGGCACTGGAAAAAATCAATGATCTTATCGGTGTACGTGCCGTATGTGCATATGTAGATGATATTTACAAAGTAGCTGACCTTATCGAAAAACAGCAGGATATCCGCATTATCAAAACCAAAGACTATGTAAAACAGCCCAAAAGATCCGGCTACCAGAGTCTTCATCTGATTCTGGAAGTCGCTATTCCTTTTCAGCAGGAAAATCAGTGGATCAAGCTGGAACTGCAGCTTCGTACTGCTGCCATGGATTACTGGGCAAATCTCGATCATCAGCTGCGGTATAAACGTGGTCAGAAACAGGCTGCAGTCATTAATGAAGAACTGCAGCAATGTGCTTCCGTGATCACCCAGCTGGATCAGAAGATGCTGGAGATCCGCAAGAAAATCGATAAGATCTGATCTGTTTTTTTATATCAGGACAGTCAAAAGGGAAGTTCATGACGAGCTTCCCTTTTTGTTATATATTATTTCTTTTTTGATTTTGAATGTCCGAAAGATATCCAGCCTACCAGCAGAAGCATCGCCACTCCGACGATCATCCACGGAATCAGATATGTATTTCCCTTTGGCTGGAACATATCGTAGTAACCTTTCAGATAGATCACTGCAACAACTATCGGCAGTATCCACTGCATATAGAACTGGATCCCTTTCGGGAATTTTGCTCCTTTGCCTGTGTTGGCTTCTTTTATAAAGTTATCCCAGCCCCATCCGTTCTTTGATGCACAGAACAGTACAAAGATAACAGATCCAAGAGGCAGAATATTGTTAGATACAATAAAGTCTTCCAGATCCATAATATTAGTTCCTTCACCAAGTACATGGAAGCCTGACCACGGCCCGAATCCCAGGATTGCAGGCATGGACAAAATAATCACCAGAACAATATTAAAAAGAACTGCTTTATTTCTCGTCCAGCCCCAAAGGTCCATAGCAAATGACAGGATATTTTCAAATACTGCAATAACTGTAGACAGTGCAGCAAATGACATAAACAGGAAGAACAGTGCACCCCACAATCTTCCGCCAGCCATCTGGTTAAATACATTAGGTAATGTGATAAATACAAGTCCCGGACCTGCCCCCGGCTCTACATTAAATGCAAAACATGCCGGAATAATAATAAGTCCTGCCATCAATGCCACAAACGTATCCAGCACAAGAATATTAATACTTTCTCCTGCAAGTGTATGTTCTTTACCCATATAACTTCCGAAAATTTCCATTGCGCCAATACCAATGCTTAATGTAAAGAATGCCTGTGATAAAGCACCGAAAATCACGTTTCCAAGGCCTGCTGCTTTAATATTATCCAGATTTGGCACCAGATAAAATTTTACCCCTTCCATAGCACCGTCAAGTGTAAGTGAATGAACTGCCAGAACAACGATCAGTGCCAGAAGACAAATCATCATAATTTTTGTAATTTTTTCGATACCATTCTGGAGTCCCAGAGAACAGATGCCAAATGCCAGAAGAACAGCTGCGATCATCCAGCCTGACATTGTGCCTGTAGCCTGCTGCAGTCCCCCGAAAAATTCTGTAATCTGCTCCGAAGATGCGCCGGAAAGTTCTCCAGTAGCCATAACATAGCAGTAGTACATCATCCAGCCTGCAACCATTGTATAAAAGCTCATCAGTGCATAGTTTCCAATCATTCCTATATAGCTGTATTTATGGAAATTTGAGCCTTCCGGCTCCAGTTTGTGAAACGCCCTTGCTGTACTCAGACGGCTTGCACGTCCTACTGCAAATTCACTGACAAGAATCGGCAGTCCCAGCAGCACAAGAAATACCAGATATATCAGAATAAACGCTGCACCGCCATATTTGCCTGTCATATATGGAAATTTCCATACATTACCAAGACCTACTGCACATCCGGCTGATACCAGAATGAAACCAAGTCTTGAACCAAAAGTTTCTCTTTCTTTCACCAGTTTTTCCTCCTCAATCACAACGGTGTTCTACTCAACTTACACTTTGTCCATATTCATTTAACAAGTGTTCATAGTATAACACAGGGACAGTCCTTTTGTGAACTGTCCCTGTATATATTTACCGCGTTTCAGCAGTGTTCCTTTAAACTAATGCAGTGCCTGTATTCATATAAGTATCAATAAAGATATCTGCTGCAAGTCTCATCCTCTATATTGGACGGATCAATCCACTTCGGCTGCATGAGGATTTCCTTTTCCTGATCTGCCAAAACCGTTGCATAAGCAGCTGTCAGAATTGTCTGATATCCAAGCTCATACGGATCCTGAGAAACACAGCCCAGCTGTTCACCGTTTTTAATTGCCTCCTGCTGTCCTGAAGAGGCATCTACGCCAATCATAATCGGTGCATTATCTTCGTTCTTGTCAAGTTTCAGGTAAAGTTCCGCAACATCTTCATTTGTGCAGAAAACGCCTGCCAGATCCGGATAACGTTCAAGAACTCCCTGCATGGCAGCTGACATATCTTCCACCTGATCTGTATAAAGTTCGCTGACTATCGTAATTCCTTCCTGGTTTTCCAGTGCACTCTTAAATCCTTCTACTCTTTTCTGCGAACTTTCGGTTTTTTCCTGAGCAGAAAAGATTGCAACCTTCCCCTGTCCATTCAGGGCTTCTGTCATCTTTTCACCGGCAATCTTACCAACAGCATTATTATCTGTACCACGAAAAGCTGTAACAAGGTCATTATCCACAACATTTGAATCAAAAGAAACAACCGGAATTCCGTTCTCTCCGGCAGCCTCCAGCTGCGCCTGGCAAGAATCCATGTCACTTGCTGAAAGACACAGCACAGCAGGGTTTTCTGCAATAACAGCATCCAGCGTATTTACCTGAGTTTCCACATCCTGTTCATCACTGGGGCCTTCAAACGTCATGGTTACTTCATCATCCCCCTGAAAATCATAAGCAGTATTTATATCCTTTACTGCTGCTTCCATTCCTTTACGGAGAGTCTTCCAGTATTCTCCGTCTACACATTTACTGACGACAGCAATTCTACTACCTGCCACAACGGGAATTGTTGTATCTACCCTGGATGTTTCTTCCTCTTCCGTCTCTTCCTGTCCATTTACAATAACAGGATCTTTTTCCTCGTCTGCCTGCACATCCGCAACAAAATTATTTAAGCCGCTTTTTTTATCGATTCCTCCTGCAACCAACACTGCTCCTGCAAGAAGAAACGCAGCTCCTGCTGCTTTTTTCATCTATTTTTCTCCTTTTCTTTTACATGAACTTCATCCAAATGTGCCCTATTTTACTGCTGTATCCACCTTCTCAGCAGTTCTGTTTTTACATTATACACATTTTAATGTTATCGTCCATAGATTTCATATTTTTTTCATGATTTCATAAGAAAAAAAAACAATGAAAAGAAGTTTAGAAGCCCGCAAAGGCTATATTCTCCGGAATCACGCTGAAATCCATCTTTTTTCCGGTCTGCGGATGACTGAATACAAGCTGGCAGGAGCACAGTCCCAAAGGCAATCCCGAATGATCTGACATATTATATTTGCGGTCTCCCAGAAGCGGCATGCCTGCATTGGACATCTGAACTCTTATCTGGTGATGCCTGCCCGTTTCCAGCTGAATTTCTATAAGAATTCTTTTTCCTGTTTCAGTTCTGTTGTCTTCAACCTCTTTCAGCACTTTGTATGAGAGTCGCGCTTTTTTTGCACCTTTTGTGCCTGCCTGTGTTACTTTTGATATATTTCCTTTCGGCTCTTTTTTCAGGTAGTCCTCAAGTATACCGGATTTTTCTGCCGGTTCCCTGTCTGTAACTGCCAGATATTTTTTGGTCGCCGTCTTATTGCTGATCTGATTACTTAAGGAGGCTGCTGCCTTTGGAGTCAGTCCAAATACAAGCACGCCCTCTACCGGCTGATCCAGTCTGTGGACCACTGCCAGATATGGTATTTTTCCCTGGCTTTTCCGGCTGAGATAATTTTTCAGTGCACTTTCCAGATCCATTGTTCCAATTCTCGCATTCTGTACGGCAACCCCCGCTGGTTTATGATATACGAGAACTTCCCCGTCCTCATAAAGTATCCTTGATTTTATATCATTATCAAACATAAAAAATCTCTCCTTTTATGGAGAGTATAGCTTAAATCACAGATTCTGACAACATAAACAGAGACGGTCATCATTTTTACTTTGCGTTTAAAATGATGACCGTCTCAAGACTCTTCGTTAATCATTACAACCTCATTCTTCTTCAGTTATTTTTTTGAGGTACCAATCGAAATTTCTTCAATTTTACATCTTAATGTATAAATTCCGATTCTCTCTATTCAGTTTTAATATCTTTTCAGTTTATATTGTGCTTTTGGAGTTACTGGCTATTTCCTGCTCATAATCCTTATGATTTTTATCACTGGATCATTTAGAAAGTTAATAGAATTAAAATTATAATTCACGTCTTATAATTTATTTTTAAGAAATATCAGCAAAGCTTTTTATTGGACTTAAACAGCTTCAAACTTAACTTTTTAAATTTCAAACTGTTTTCCTTTAAAATAGAATTCTGTTCATTTCTTATTTAACACTTTTTGTGAGAAAGTGTTCTTCTGATGCAAAGCTTCGATTCATATTATCATATGGATCTCAAAGTTTCTTTTTAACTGTCATCGATATACTCTGGAACTCTTCTTCCAGACGAACATCTGAGTTAAATTCAAACCCTTCCAGAAATGTTTCTTTACACAATTCTGAAATCATTTGTATCAGGTTTGTGACAGGTATTCAATATGAGAAATCATTTCTATATACCGGGGATACTTTTGATTTATTTTTTTTCTGAAGTTCTGTTCGCCAGAAATGTCTTTAATAAAAGACTTTCTTCTGAAAATAATCAATTTTATAAATTTACGGGCATTTATGTATCCGGTCTTTCTGGCAGGAAATCTGATTTCTGTCACTGCTCATATTGATGAAGTGATTTACGACTGTCCCAATGGTATCACCTTTACCTTTCTTACAATTTCATCCTTTTCATGTAACATTTATATATGCTATGAATTGAATGATTTTCTTTTTTTATTCCGCTTTTCTTTTGATGTCATTATAATAGCATTGGTATTTGCATTTGTCAATACTTTTTTATATATTTTTGATAATTTTATTTGTATTATTCTTTTTATTTTGTTTAAATCTGCTATTTTGTTATAATTATATATAATATTCAGATATTTTATTCAAATACAAAGAACCTGTCACCGGCAGCTTCTCCTGCATACTTTGGCATACAGAGAACTTGTCACTGACAGCTTCTCCTGCGTACTATAAAACAAAGGCAGACTCTCCTGGAATCTGCCTCTGTTTTCCATTGTTCACACAACGGTTGTGATATTATTTTCTGTTATAGTTGATCAGACAGCCTTTAAGGATAATCTCACGCTCATCATCTGTTAACTCTCCAAGTGTTACCTGGAACTCTTCAAGTCCCTCCGGTTTCACAACATATCCTGTGATACTGTCAGCTTTTTCAGCAACTGCTTTACGTACTTCCGGGAAGAACAGATAATCATCATTCTTAAACGGAAGTTCACCTTCCCTGATAAGGAATGGAAGCATACCCCAGTTGATCAGGTTGGAGCGATATCTCTTGGTCGCATATTCGTTGGCAATATTTGCCCAGCCACCAAGGACTTTCTGACATGACGCAGCCTGTTCACGGGCAGAACCATCACCCGGTTTTACAGCAAAAATCGTACTTCCGATGCCGATATTATCTTTGCATACATTCGGGAACTGTTTCTTCACTACATCCATTATCGGTTTCAGTTCTGGAACTGCCTCTGCAGCACATTCTCCGTTCTGGATTGCTTTTTGTGCTTTCTGGATTTCTTTCGCACGGCCTACATATGCAGGGTCTTTACGTGAAAGAGTAAATTCAGCCAGTCCAAGCGGATTGGAACGATAAGAAGAAGTCTCTCCTGACGGAATCAGTTCATCTGTAGTTGTAACAGGATCATGAATCTCAGATACAACTTTCAGTACAAGATTTTCTGCAAGTTCAGGCATCTCCGGCCAGTCTTTGATATTGGGTCCAAACTGAATCTCAACGCTCGGATCAGCAACTCCTTTGCTGTCAAAAATGCGGTTTTCATAAATAGTTTTGTCAAAGAAATATTTCTGATGAGTGTAATCACCCGTATATTCTTCTGCTGATGTAAGGAATCCCTTATTAGCTGCTGTTGCCGCAATAGATCTTGCATCCATAAGTGCAACAGAGGAAATCTGACCGTTCTGAATCTTGGAACCTTCACGGTTCGGGAAGTTTCTGGTTGTATGGCGGATACTGAATGCGTTATTTGCCGGTGTATCTCCTGCACCGAAGCATGGTCCGCAGAAAGCAGTCTTAACAACAGCGCCAGTTTCAAGAAGATCAGCCAGAACTCCATTTCTCGCAAGTTCCATATAAATCGGTGTACTTGCCGGATAAACACTGAGTGTAAATGCATCAGCGCCAATACTTGCGCCTTTCAGAATATCCGCTGCTGCACAGATATTTTCAAAGCCACCACCGGCACAGCCGGCAATAATTCCCTGTTCCACATAGAGTTTACCATCAACGACTTTGTCTTTAAGTGTGTATGGAACCTTACCATCAAGGCTTACCTGCGCTTTTTTCTCCACATCATCGAGAATATCATAAAGATTTGCTTTCAGTTCATCGATTGTGTATGTATTACTTGGATGAAACGGCATTGCGATCATAGGTTTGATCTCGCCCAGATCAATTTCAACACAGCCGTCATAATATGCAACTTTACCAGGTTTCAGTTCTTTATAATCTTCTTTTCTTCCATGGATTTCATAGAATTCTTCAATCTTTTCGTCTGTCTGCCAGATTGAAGAGAGGCAGGTTGTTTCCGTAGTCATAACATCCACGCCGATACGGAAATCTGCGCTTAAGCCTGCCACACCAGGTCCTACAAATTCCATGACTTTATTTTTGACATATCCATTTGCGAATACTTTGCCAATGATAGCAAGTGCAACGTCCTGCGGTCCTACTCCCGGACGCGGTTCGCCTTTCAGATAAATAGCAACAACGCCTGGCATGTTGATATCATACGTCTGAGAAAGAAGCTGTTTTACAAGTTCTCCGCCGCCTTCTCCCATCGCCATGGTACCGAGTGCGCCGTAACGTGTATGACTGTCGGAACCAAGAATCATTTTGCCTCCGCCTGCAAGCATTTCACGTGCATACTGATGAATGACTGCCTGATGAGGAGGTACATATACCCCGCCGTATTTTTTCGCACAGGTGAGGCCGAACATATGGTCATCTTCATTGATCGTACCTCCTACTGCACAAAGTGAGTTGTGGCAGTTTGTCAGTACATAGGGAACGGGGAATTTCTCAAGACCTGAAGCACGGGCAGTCTGAATGATACCTACAAATGTAATATCGTGAGAAGTAAGTTTATCAAACTTAATCTGAAGTTTCTGCATATTTTCGGAAGTGTTGTGGGCTTCCAGAATGCCGTATGCCATCGTATTTCTGGCAGCATCTGCTTTAGATACCGGCTCTGTCATCTGAGCTTCTTCTACGATGTCACGGCCATTTACAAGATAAATACCACCGTCATATAATTTCATAAAATAACTCCTCCATTCATATGAATTGTGCAATTTTGTTCTTCGTTTTACGCAAAATTTATCTTCATTATACTTTATCCCGCTAAAATCCGCAATCTATTTTTCTGGATTGAAAACCTCTAAAACGTTCTATTTAATGAACAATAGAGAAATTCTGATATACAAGACGCTTGGTGCATGGTACTGAACAACATGCTTCCCGGATAATGCTGGATTCCTGATAAAATTCGGGCGCTGATTTGCTGCCATTCGGGAAGAACTCGCACCTTGCGGCGCTCAAACATTTCCCTCTGTGGCAGCGCTAGCCCAAATTTCATCGACGGAATCTGCGCAGGCATCCGGATAATCATGTTGTTCGTATCCATTTCCAAGCTGCTTATTCAATGCAAGGATTTTCGTGAAATTGTTCTCTGAAACTGTCTCCCTGAATAATTTCGTCAAGGTTCCTGATGGACAGGTCTTTGTGTTGATGCAGAAAACGGATTGTCTGAGTCGCGAAGCGACGAGTTTGACGTTTTCTGTATCGTTTTTAACAAAGTTCTGTGCATCCTGGAACCTTAGAAATTATGAACCGGAGACATGTTCGGAGAACATTTCATCGAAAATCAATTATTAATATTAATATTGATATTGATATTATTATAATTATTCATTTTTTACTTCTGCGTATACTCGGAATCCTCTGACTTTACTTTCAGCAGTAAATCCGCTATACTGTAAAGCACTTAAACAGGAGGTAATTCTTATGTTTCGTTTATGGGGAAAAATATGGAAAGACAACCATATGTTAAAAGACACTGTCATCTGTGATGACTCAGAAGATACACGTACACACAAAATTTTTCATGCCCTGCAGGAGATCTGCTATGAATTTGACCTGGCGAACCCTATCTGGCTTGACAAAACCATCAATGATTTTAAACGTCATTCCAAAACAAGGTTCTACCAGGACAATTTTGTAGAAACAATAGAATTTGATTTTCTCGAAATTCAGGTGATTGAAGAAGACTGACACTATATGTCACTATATGTCACTATATGTCACAATCTGTTTCGGATAGTCATTCCATAAATTCACGAATGATCTCTCTCATGATTTCTTCCTCTTCGGGGCTGAGCATTTTACTGAAGTGGCTTCCTGTAGCTGCTGTCTGGCGTATGCTGGCAGCAATACGTTCAACCATTTCTTCCTGAAGTACCGGATCTTTTTTCTTCACTTCCGGAGCCGGTTCATACTTCCGGGCAGAAGGAACAGCCTCACGGGGCTTTTTCGCCTGCAGAATATAATCAGCCAGAGAATTCATGATCAGCTCTTCACGATAAGCAAAATCCAGGATCTGCCTCAATACAAGCAGAGTAACCGGTACTGCCGTTCCTACGTAAAGATAGGAAAGAGGCAGTCCATTTTTTATAGAGGGCCGTGAAGTCATAAACACAGCTGTAATCAGACATGCTGTAGATACCAGTGACGGACCCCACACCATAAAGTTCATTCTGTTCAGAAGTTTGTCCCGTGTTTTCCAGAGATTCAGCCACTTTTCCTTAAGGCTGTTTACTGCTTTTGTTTTTCGCATAGCTCTTCTGTAGGTCAGATGTACTGCCAGCATCCCCACTGCACCCGCTGCTCCCAACGCAGTCATAAAATACAGCAGGATCCTGAGATCCATGATTTTTTCCAGCATATGTTCCTCCTTACCTTTAAAATAGCAGACTTTTCCGATACTCTGCCTTTCTGCTGATAAGATTTATTTTACACCTGTCCTCCACCGCTGGAAACAAAAATCGTTCGTCAAATTCTTTCATAAAAACACAAAAATCCCTCTGCTGCAGGTGTTACCCCACAACAGACGGATCTGTAAAACTCTTTTACATTTCTTCCAGTGCTTTTACTACTTCTTCAAATTTCATAAAATGAGATGCCTTTACAAGAACTGTATCACCTTTTTGTACGTATCTGTCAAGATGTGCAAGAAGAGACTCTCTGTTTTTTTCATGATAAACACAGAATGTCGGATCTGCTTTCTTCGCAGCCTCATACATATGAGTCGAAAGGTCTCCCACACAGACACAGGCATCAATTCCACAGGAAACCGCATGTGCTCCGACTTCTTCATGGAGTGCAGTTTCATTTTCACCAAGCTCACCCATATCTCCCAGAATCGCCACTCTTCTTCCGGCACCATCACGAAGTACATTCAGAGAAGCCTTCATCGACATCGGGTTCGCATTATAACAGTCATCAACAATAAGAAGCTTATCTGTTTCAATCATTTTAAAACGACCGCTGATAGCTTCAAGGTTTTCGATTCCTGATTTGATCTGTTCAATGGTAAGTCCATAAATCCTTCCCACTGCCGCTGCAGCCAGCGCATTATAAACCATATGTATTCCCGGCATAGGTACAAGGACAGAAAAACTCTGGTCTCCCAGATGAATCCTGCATTCCATGCCTTTCAGTCCCCTGCTGACAATTTCATCTGCATAAACATCTCTCTGCTCACTCAGCCCAAAGAAAACCGGCTTAATGCCATTATATCCTTCTACTGTGATCAGTTTATCATCATCGCCATTCAGCACAATATGTCCGTCTGGTCTAAGAGTCTGGAAGATTTCTGTTTTGGCCTTCAGAACTCCATCTCTGTCTCCGAGGTTTTCCAGATGGCAGGTTCCGATATTAGTGATCACACAGGTATCCGGTCTGGCAATTTTGGTGAGTCGGGTCATTTCCCCGAAATCACTGATTCCCATTTCCAGAACTGCTATCTCATCTTCGTCTCTCAGTCGGAATACTGTCAGCGGAAGTCCCAGTTCATTATTAAAATTACCCTGTGTTTTCAGTGTACGGTATTTTTCTTTCAGTACAGATGCAATCACTTCTTTTGTACTTGTCTTTCCAACACTTCCGGTAATTCCAACTACCGGGATATTCAGCTGTTTCAGATAAAATTCAGCAATATCCTTCACCGCCTGCAGAGAAGATTTCACCTGAATATATGGATATTCTGCCTCCGGAAGTTCCCGCTCTGAGAGTGTGGACAGTGCTCCCTTTGCCATAACATCCGGAATAAATTTGTGTGCATCTACCCGTTCTCCCACAATAGGGACAAACAGACAATCTTTTTCAATCTTTCGGCTGTCTGTGGTGATTGCTGTCACTTCTCTGTCCAGTGCAGTCTCCGGGCCATGATAAATGCCACTGCAGACTTCTGTAAGGTTTCTTAAAGTCAGGTTTTTCATTTAAATACTCCTTACTGATACTTTTTCATCGACACTCTGATCAGTTCTTCGCAGAGAGTCGGATAATCCATTCCAAGAACTGCTGCCTCCTGAGGAATCAGACTTGTAGGTGTCATTCCCGGCAATGTATTTGCTTCCAGACAGTACAGTTTTTCATCTTCTGTAACTATGAAATCCAGTCTTGCATAGCTTTCCATTTCGAGCGCATGATAGCCGGCTACTGCTGCTTCCTGAAGCTTCTTCGTCAGTTCTTCTGAAATCGGTGCCGGACATGTTTCAACAGTTGCTCCCGGTTTGTATTTATTCTCGTAGTCGTAGAATCCTTCTTTTGGTACGATCTGGACTACAGGATATGCTTTTCCATCAACAACAGCAACTGTATATTCCACACCTTTTACAAATTCTTCTATAACTACTTCATTTTCATAACCAAACGCACCGTCAAGGGCTTTTGTGTAGTCTTCCTGATTATCCACAATATAAACGCCGACACTTGAACCGCCGCAGCATGTTTTGACTACAACCGGAAATTCCAGTCCCAGCTCCTGCGGAGTTTCTTTTCTCTCGGATTTTTTCATGGAGGCCCCACCCGGTGTCGGAACGCCACACATCTGGAACATGCTTTTTGTGATACCTTTATCCATTGCCATTGCACTGCTGAGGTATCCTGTTCCTGTGTAAGGAATTCCCATCAGATCAAAAGTCGCCTGCAGTCTTCCGTCTTCTCCGTTGGCACCATGCAGTCCCAGGAAAACAAGGTCAGCCTTTTTGCAGAGTTCGATCACATTCGGACCGAAGAAATCTTTGCGGGATTTTTTGAGATCTTCGATGTCTTTATTAAATCCACTCATATATGCTGCTGCTTTTTCCACATCATATTCCTGCGGAAACGGATCTTCCCAGTTTACTTCTTCAACACCGCAGAAAACATCCACAAGAATCGCCGGATGTCCTTTCTGTCTCAGGGCACCGCAGATACCTGTTCCTGATACTATAGAAACTTCTCTCTCTGTGCTGGTTCCACCTGCTAATACAACAATTTTCATATCCCCATCTCCTTAAAAGAAAGTAAAAACTGCTGCAGAAATTCATCTGAAATCCCTGCAGCATCTGCTGAATTTATTTGTAAATTACTATCGCCATATCTTTTTCTGTATTCTGCCAGAGCTGCTGTGCCTGCTCCATTGGAAGTACTACGCAGCCCTGGGTACTGTCACTCCAGTTATCCATAACAGTACTGAAATCTGCTTCTCCTTCACTGCCGAATTCTCCGTCATCAGCATCGACTCCGGCCTGAGACAGGGCATAGTCTCCATATATTCCAAGTTCATCTGTAAAAGGAATCCAGAAGTTTACAGCATCTCCGGAACCACCACCGGGAACTGCTGACTCCTTCTTCTCACCTGCAGCATAAACGCCCTCCGGAGTACTGCTGCTGGCTGTAAATCCAGTATCTACAACCGGCTGGCCATCTTTGTAAAAAACAAGCCTTCCGTTTGTAAGGTCTATTTCAATATAAGTATATCCAATATCATTGGTGTTTCTACTGGTCGCCTTCTGTGAATATTCAGGCTCCCTTACCTGAGTTTCTCTGTTCATAACAGTCTGATACAGTTCATCTGTTTCTTTTGACTGGTCAATGATCCACCCATAAGTTCCTCCGGAAACAGTTATCTCTCTGTTATCATAAGTAACAAAGTCTCTCTCTGTACCCGGTGTGTCATATTTTTCTGCAAGCTGCTTTACATAATCTGCAACTGCCTGTCTGTCAACTGTCAGGTCGTCGTTTTCATCTCTGGTAAGCCATTCCCGTATTACCGATCTGTTCACTGTTTCCTTACGGTCACCGAAATCATAGGTAATGACAACATCTGTCAGTTCATTCATCTGCTGGCAGTCTTTTGTCAGATCCCTGCTGTAAACAGCCGGATTAATGTAGCAGCCATCTTCTTCGAGATTTACTACTGCTTTTCCTGTTGTAACTGCCTGTGAAATGACTTCTTTCAGCTTCTGCTGATCTACAAGTGTTCCCTCAGTTTCAGGAACAACCTCAAATCCGTCATCATTTTCCTGAATAGCCGCATCAACCGGCTTTTCATTATCCTGAAGACATTTCAGGCTGCTGAACACCTGATCAAACAAAGTCTGATCAAAAGTTACCGAGGACGGCACCTCGTATGTTTTGTGCTGGCTGAATGCAAGGAACCATCCAAAACGATTCTGTTTATGCATGAGATTCTTTACGCTGCCATCAGAACTGTAGGCAAGTTTTATCTCATCTGCTGAAATGCTTTCCTGTCCGTTACCCCTTGTCTGGATTGCCAGAACATAGGCTCCTGTCTTTTCTTTCAGAAGTTCTTCTGCCTCCTGCTGCGTCATATAAGAGCAGTTAAATCCATTCACTACAGAGCCCGGAAGGAAATGTTCTGTAAAATAGTATACTCCAAAAAAATAGGAGCCCACAGCAAGAAGAAGCAACACTATAATGAAGCCTGTCAGTATTTTTCTTCCCCTGCTCATTCCTGCATCTTCTTCTGCCATGGTACCTCCTTATTCAAAATTCTTTAATATTCAGATCAGTCTGCCAGAAGTTTTTCCACGCTGGCAAGTTTGACACATACAACAAATACCTGCGCTGCTTTTTCCAAGTCTTCTGTTGTCGGGAAAGACGGTGCAATACGGATATTGCTGTCTTTCGGGTCTTTTCCATATGGATAGGTTGCTCCTGCACCTGTCATCACTACACCGGCCTCTTTTGCCATTGCAACGATTTTCTTTGCGCAGCCTTCCATTGAATCAAAGGAAATGAAATAACCACCCTTTGGTGTTGTCCATTCGCCAATTCCAAGTCCGCCCAGTTCTGCCTCGAGAGTTTTTTCCACCATTTCAAATTTCGGACGGAGGATTGCTGCATGTTTGCTCATATGAGCATGGATTCCATCAAGGTTTTTGAAGAATCTTACATGACGGAGCTGGTTCAGTTTGTCATGTCCGATTGTCTGTACTGTCATATATTTGCGGAAATCGTCAAGGTTTGCCTTGGAAGCTGCAACTGCTGCAATACCAGAACCCGGGAAGCTGATCTTGGATGTGGAAGTAAATTTGTATACAATATCCGGATTACCTGCTTTTGCACATTCTTCAAGGATTTCAAGAAGGAAGTCCTGTTTTTCCGGTTCATCATAAAGATGGTGTACACTGTAAGCATTATCCCAGTAAATACGGAAATCCGGAGCTGCCGGTTTCAGTCTTGCAAAACGTTTTACAGTTTCTTCTGAGTAAGTATAGCCCTGTGGATTGGAATATTTCGGCACACACCAGATACCTTTGATCGCAGGATCTTCACTTACCAATTTCTCTACCATGTCCATATCCGGTCCTTCAGGACTCATCGGAACATTGATCATCTCAATGCCGAAAAATTCTGTTACTTTGAAATGACGGTCATAACCCGGTACAGGACAGAGGAATTTTACCTTGTCCAGTTTACACCACGGAGTATTTCCCATAACACCATGTGTGAAGGAGCGTGCTACTGTGTCAAACATGACATTTAAGCTGGAGTTTCCATAAATGATAATATGCTCAGGATCTACTTCTGAAATCTCTCCAAGAAGACGTTTTGCTTCCGGAATACCGTCGATCACGCCATAGTTACGGCAGTCCACACCAGTCTCACATTTCAGATCTGTATCACTTCCAAGGACATCCATCATTTCCATGGAAAGATCAAGCTGATCTGCTGCCGGTTTACCACGTGACATATCAAGTGCAAGTCCCTGTGCTTTAATGTCTGCATACTGCTGTTCCAGTTCTTTTCTGAGTGCAAGAAGCTGGTCTCTGTTCATTTCACTGTACTTCTGCATAATAATCCTCCTCGTGCCGTGTATGTACCGGCAATGTAAACCACTTTTTTATCTTTTCTATTTTAGTATGCTAAAATCCTGCTTGTCAAGTCCCTGTAGCCTTCTGATTATAAAAACCTTGCAGATTTTCTGCTTTTCCCATATACTTGATAGCAGATAATGAGTTACTGTTTACAGTAACGATATAACACCAGAAAAGAAAGGTTAATATATATGTGGATTACAAATGACTGGAAAGAATATGAAGTAATTGATACTTCCTGCGGTGAGAAGCTGGAACGATGGGGAAAATATATCCTGGTCCGTCCTGACCCGCAGGTAATCTGGGACACCCCGAAGGCAAGCCGTGGCTGGCATAATATGAATGCTCATTATCACAGAAGCAAAAAAGGCGGCGGCGAATGGGAGTTTTTTGATCTGCCACAACAGTGGGACCTCCACTACAAACACCTCACCTTCCATCTGAAACCATTCAGTTTCAAACACACAGGTCTTTTCCCGGAACAGGCCGTAAACTGGGACTGGTTCGGAGATAAAATCCGTAATGCAGGGCGCCCTGTCAAAGTCCTGAACCTTTTTGCCTATACAGGTGGTGCTACTCTTGCCGCTGCTGCCGCCGGAGCGCATGTAACACATGTAGATGCCTCCAAGGGCATGGTAAACTGGGCAAAAGAAAATGCAGCTGCTTCAGGTCTTCAGGATGCACCGATCCGCTGGCTGGTGGACGACTGTGTGAAATTCGTAGAACGTGAGATCCGGCGAGGAAATCATTATGATGCAATCATCATGGATCCTCCTTCCTACGGAAGAGGACCCAAAGGTGAAATCTGGAAAATCGAAGATGCCATTCATCCGCTGATCAAACTCTGCACTCAGATCCTCAGCGATGATCCTCTGTTTTTCCTCGTAAATTCTTATACTACAGGACTGGCACCGGCAGTACTCACCTACATGCTTGCCACTGAGCTTAAGAAATACAACGGTCATGTAGATTCTCAGGAAATAGGACTTCCTGTAACATCCAGCGGACTTGTCCTTCCATGTGGAGCTTCCGGACGCTGGGAAGCAAAATAGTTATTCGAGGCTAATTCTTCTGAAAATACAAGAATTTTGTTGTTATTTTCTTGAATCTCCTGACATAGAGATATATAATACTGTTATCAAATATTTCAGGAGAGGTGATCATATCATGGAAGCAAAATCAAAAGACAGTCTTCCCTACACCTGTACTCCGGCCTATGACCGCAGCCACTGTGGGAACTGTGTCTGTGCCACCTGTTATCAGCAGGAATTCTGCGATCGCTGCAGTTCCTGTCAGGAGCTTTCCCATAAGAAAGAATCCTGTTATCGATATGAAGGTGCCTATTGTTACTGAAAAGAACCCGACATTTACACTGGATTTATTCCTTTATAAATGTCGGGCTCTTTTTATGATGTGCGCCTAGCGGCGCACGTTTCTAACGGGTTAAAGTCCCAAATCCGCCCGGTAGTGGGAAGGATATAGCCGA
>CAKRLX010000027.1 GCA_934359835.1 uncultured Blautia sp. | reverse complement strand
CGAGGTTGATAGGGCAGGGGTGGAAGCATGGCAACATGTGGAGCTGACTGCTACTAATAGGGTGAGGGCTTGACCAATAGCTGAGACGAGCGAATGACGGAGTCATGAGATGACCGGGCTCGACGAAGCGTAAGCATGGTTTAAGATTGAGTTGTTTAGTCAACATGTATGTAGTTTTGAAGTTATGAAGAGATTAGTGACTAGAAATAGTCACATTTTCTCATATATAGGGGATTGGTCAAATGGTATGATAGGGGTCTCCAAAACCTTTGGTGGGAGTTCGATTCTCTCATCCCCTGTTCTTAATAATATATATAGCCTGAAAGGGAGTAGCTGACCATAGTGGTTTGTTTTCCGTCATTACGATTATTTTTATAGTCCGGGAAATGATTAAATAGCGAGACTTTTACTGTATACTAGTTTATACGGTAAAAATCTCGCTTTTTTTATAAAAAATAAGGAGGATAAGAAAATGATTTTAAATTTATTTTTGCTTGTAGCAGGCTTCATTATCCTTGTAAAAGGAGCAGACTGGTTTGTTGAGGGAGCATCAGGGATAGCCTGTCGCCTTGGTATCCCGCAGCTGATCATAGGACTTACAATTGTAGCAATGGGAACAAGCCTCCCAGAGGCCGCCGTGAGCATCACATCAGCATTAAAAGGAAATGCGGGAATAACTGTTGGAAATATTGTTGGAAGTAATATAATGAATATATTTATTATATTGGGTCTTACTGCAGTAATTACGACTGTTGCTGTTCAGAAATCAACAGTATATTATGAAATTCCCTTTGTATTTCTGATCACAATTCTTTTAATGATATTTGGTTATACAGGCAATACGATTTCTTTTTATGAAGGCGTTATATTCTGGATATTATTTATCGGATTTCTTATTTATCTTTTTCAGTCAGCGAAGAAAAATAAAGATTCTGTGGAACAGGAAGAAACTGTCCCTCCTGTATGGAAATGTATTTTTATGTTGATTGCAGGTGGAATAATGGTTGTAATTGGAAGTGATTTCGCAGTAGATGGAGCTTCTGAAATCGCATCTGCGTTTGGAATGAGTGACCGTTTGATAGGACTTACGATTGTTGCATTTGGAACAAGCCTTCCGGAGCTGGTTACATCAGTAACAGCCGCACGGAAGGGAAAAGCAGATATTGCGGTCGGAAATATCGTTGGAAGTAATATTTTTAATATTTTGTTTGTTATAGGAACTACAGCATTGATCTGCAAAGTACCATTCGAAAGCAAATTTATTATTGACAGTATTTTTGCAGCGGCAGCATGCATGATCCTTTGGCTTGGCACAATCAGGCATAAAGAGCTGCGCAGAAGCTGCGGAGTGGTTATGCTGTTGTCCTATGCCGTGTATTTCGTATATCTCTGTATGTAAGTATGTTAAAAATTTTCAATATATTTAATGACTTTTACATTTTGCTGTAAAACTATTGACCTCAAGTCAGGTGGAAGTGATATACTTCGTATTAACAGTAGTAAAACAAATTGTCATGTAGGAGGAATTGTTATTATGGCAAAAAAATCAGCACCATCTGCAAATTGGAAAATAGGCAAAAGATTTGGCAGTGCAGATAAGGCGGCACTGAAGGCCTGGGCAGAAGGGCAGGGACTGTAAAAAATGGCAGATTATATTATATGTAACGGCATGCTCATTAATGGGAAAAATGAGCATGCCTTTTGTGCTGATATAGCGATCGAGTCCGGAAAAATAAAAGAAATCTCTTCGCATATAGATATTCCCTCAGATTTTCCAAAAGAAAAAGTCCTGGATGCCAGAGGCGGATATGTTACACCCGGATTTATAGATATCCACAGACATGGAGACTGGCAGGCATTGAAAAATGGTGATGATGAACTGCTGAACAGACAGGGGATTACAACTGTAGTTAATGGAAACTGTGGTTTGTCTGTAGCACCGACAGGAACTGAGCATCAGGTGGAAATTCTGGATTTTATAGGAAGTGTTACAGGAAAACCTCCGGCAGAGTATCTGGATGGAAAGTCTTCTTTGAAAAAACAGCAGAACTGCTCTGTATCAGAGTCGTTCAGCTCATATATGGCTGCATTGAGAAATACCAGAAGAAGTGTAAACACAGGTATGCTTGCAGGAAACGGGACAATCCGCGCATGCGTAGCAGGATATAAATCAGGAGAACTTACGCAGAATGAACTGAAACGGGTATGGAAAGAAATAGAAGAAAGCATGGAAGCAGGAGCACTGGGAATCAGTCTTGGAATTGCCTATGCCCCAGAGTTTGAATATAATGAAAAAAGTCTTACAGAAGTTTTGAGTTCATTAAAAGGGTCTGATGTTCCACTGACTGTTCATGTGAGAAGTGAAGGAGATGGTCTTGTTAAATCGCAGAAAGAGATAATTCATGTTGCACAGAAACTCCATATTCCATTACATATCAGTCATGTAAAATGTATTGGAAAGAAAAACTGGGGAAGTGTATGTCAGGAATCTCTTCGATTATTTGAAAAGGCAAGAAACACAGGTATAGATCTGGATTTCGATCTTTATCCATACATGACTGGTTCTACCCAGTTGGTACATGTGCTTCCACCAGAATGTCAGAAGGGTGGAACTGAAGCTATCATAAAAAGGCTTAAGAACAGAGAATACAGGAAATATCTCACAGAAATGCTACGAACGCCATCAGAAAAATTTGAAAATATTGTGGAACTTGCAGGCTTTGAACAGATTTATGCAGGCACTCTGCAGACAGAAAAATATAGAGAATTTTCCGGAAATTCTATTCAGGATATTGCAGACTTTACAGAGACAGATCCGTATGATACACTATATGACATTCTGATTGAAGAAAAATGTCAGGTAACGATGCTGGATACAATTGCATCAGAAGATGATATGCTCTGTTTCCTGAAAGATAAATATGCAAATCTTATTTCGGATGCCATTTATCCGGCCGGAGGAAAATATCATCCCAGGGTATATGCGGCTTTTCCGAAACTGCTTACGGATTATGTAAGAGACAGACATGTTTTTTCAATAGAGGAAGCAGTATATAAGATGACAGGAAAGGCAGCGGAACCTCTTCATCTGGACAGAGGAATTCTTGAAGAAGGAAAGGCTGCAGATCTGAATATTTTTCGCCTGGAAAATTTGCAGGTAAAGGCAGATTTTGAAAATCCAGAACAGTTTTGTGAAGGATTTGATTATGTGATCATTGGAGGGAAAATAGCTGTAAAAAATGATGTATGGAGAAATACCGGGACTGGCAGAGTCATGACAGGAAAATAAAACAGGGGGTAATAGGAGAAGGGAGATTATGGATTATCAGCAGTTGATTACGTTTATTATGGAAATGATTGGAACGATCGCATTTGCAGCTTCAGGTGCAATGGTGGCTGTAGACCGGGCAATGGATATTTTCGGTGTGATCGTACTTGGAGTAACAACGGCAGTAGGGGGTGGAGCTGTCAGGGATGTTATTCTTGGTATTGTACCTCCGGCAATGTTTCAGCGTCCGGTATATACTGTTGTGGCAACAGTTACAGCCTGTGTTGTATTTATGATATTGTACCTGAAAAAAGAACTTTTGCAGGGACATAACCGGGAGACATATGATAAGATCATGCTTGTAATGGACTCTGTAGGTTTGGGGATTTTTACTGTTGTGGGGGTAAATACAGGAATTGCTCACGGTTATGTGGATTATACATTTCTGCTTGTTTTTCTTGGAACGATAACAGGTGTAGGAGGTGGACTGCTGAGGGATATTATGGCAGGTGTTCCACCCTACATTCTTGTAAAACATATATATGCCTGTGCATCTATTGTGGGAGCGATTGTATGTGTGATACTTTACCGTTATTATGGAGCTGTAGTTTCCATGGTTGGTGCATCAGCAGTTGTAGTGCTGATCCGTTATCTGGCAGCACATTACAGATGGAATCTTCCAAAACTGAAGAGAGAAGAATAAATAAGAGGTTATTGTTTAAGGTAACAACAAAAAAGTGGAATCCCCATAAACGGGAATTCCACTTTTTTTATAATAACTTAGGAAACTGGAAACCTTAATTAAGTGGCTGTGTGTCCTGCAGAGCCTGGAAGCCTTCCTCGCCTGTACGTATCTTGACAACGTTTTCAATATCGTAAACGAATACTTTACCATCACCATACTGACCTGTATGAAGCACTTTTTTGGCTGTGTCAATAACTTTTTTGACAGGTACAAGACTTACAACAATTTCAATCTTAATCTTAGGAAGAAGATTCATATCCATTTCGACACCACGGTAGTAGGAGCGGGCGCCCTTCTGTACGCCACAACCCATAACGTTTGTGATGGTGATACCGGTGACACCGATCTCGTTCATGGCATGCATGAATTCTTCCAGTTTGCTCTGACGGGTAATGATAACAACTTTTGTAAGTTTGTGAACGCCTTCTTTCGGAAGTTCAGGAATTGTGTCAGCTACTTCAGCAGGAGCAACATTTGCAGATGTATTTGCAGAAGGAATTTCTTTTGTTACACCCATAGGAGTAGGAACTGTAGTCATTGTGTCATGTACAACAAATCCATCATATGCACTTGCAAGACCATGTTCTTTGGAATCCAGACCTTCGATTTCTTCTTCAGCGGAAACACGAAGACCAACAGTATGTTTGAGTACCTGGAATACGATTGTCATAGTAACAGCAACCCATGCGATAGTGATGATCATTCCGATAAACTGAACACCGAATCCATGGAAACCGCCGCCTGTGAGAAGGCCTTTCCAGCCTGTGCCTGAGCCATCAGAGAAAAGACCGACAGCAAGAGTACCGAATGCTCCGTTCAGTCCGTGAACACCGACAGCGCCGACAGGGTCATCAACTTTAAGGACTTTGTCAATAAATTCAATACCAAATACTACGATGAAACCGGAAAGGATACCGATAATTGCAGCAGATGTAGGAGATACTGTATCACAGCCAGCTGTAATGGCAACAAGACCTGCAAGAGATCCGTTCAGTGACATGGAAACATCTGGTTTTTTGTATCTTATCCATGTGATGATAAGTACTGTTACAGTAGCAACAGCGGCTGCAAGGTTAGTTGTAACGAAGATTTTACCTGCGCTTACAATCGCATCACCTTCCATACTTACAGTGGAAGCACCGTTGAATCCGAACCAGCAGAACCAGAGGATAAACACACCAAGTGCACCGATTGTAAGGTTATGTCCCGGAATAGCTTTAGATTTGCCGCTCTTGGAATATTTACCGATACGTGGTCCAAGTACAATAGCTCCGATGAAAGCTGCGACACCACCTACCATATGTACTGCACAGGAACCAGCGAAATCATGGAAGCCCATCTGGCTGATGAATCCACCGCCCCAGATCCAGTGACCGGATACAGGATATACAATAAGACTGATGATGAAACTGTAAATACAATAGGAAGAAAACTTGGTTCTTTCAGCCATTGCACCAGATACGATAGTAGCACTTGTTGCGCAGAAGACGGTCTGGAAGATAAGAAATGCCCAGAACGGAACACCGTCAGGAAGCATTGCAGATCCATAATTGGCTTCTGTTGCGATGCCGCCGATTTTTCCGAAGAATCCGTTTCCGGCACCAAACATGATACCAAAACCGACGATCCAGAATGTAGGAGTACCTATACAGAAGTCCATAAGGTTTTTCATGATAATGTTACCGGCATTTTTTGCTCTGGTGAAACCTGTTTCAACCATTGCAAAACCGGCCTGCATAAAGAATACCAGTGCTGCGCCAAACAGCACCCATATAGTGTTTACTGAAGAATACATATTGTTACCTCTCTTTCCCCTAAAAAAGTTTGTAAGTTAACAGGTTTTGAAAATAAGAAAAGCGAGGGAATGATCTTTTATCATTCTCCGCGCCTTTACGAATTAAATATATGTGTAAAACAGGGGATACCGTATCGTGTGATTAATGGATGAGGAAATCGATAATGAATTATGAAGTATCATGTTCATAAAAAAGATATCCCCTGATTTTACCATTGTGAAATTGTGATGTTATCCTCAGTCAGAGATAGAGAATAACAGTTTGCCATAAGTAGGATATGGAAGAATTGAATCCGGGATAAGTGCTTCAGCTGCATCAGCAGAAGTACGGACTTTTTCCATATCACTGAGAACAACGCTCTGATAAAGTTTGGCACTCTTGAGAAGATCTTTATCAACTTCATATTCTGCCATTGCAGTATCTGTCTTAAGAGTTTCAAGATCTTTTGTCATTGTCTCGGCAAGTTCAGTCAGTTTTGTAAGAAGAGCTGCTTCTGCGGATACAGAGATATCCGGAACAACAGATTTCTTCAGGGCTGCTGTCTGAGCAAGTTTTTCCATATATGTAGTAATACTTGGAAGAAGGTCTTTTTGAATAATTTCAACCATAGTATTTGCTTCGATATGAAGTGTCTTTACATAATTCTCAAGCTTGATCTCATAACGAGAGTGAAGCTCTGCATCTGTAAAGATGTGATGGCTTGTAAGAAGTTTTTCATTCTTTTCATCAACGAAATGTGGAAGGGCATCCGGTGTGGAAACCAGGTTGTAAAGTCCACGTTTTTCAGCTTCTTCAATCCATTCGTCTGTATAACCGTTGCCATTGAAGATTACACGTTTGTGATCGGTAATAGCCTGTTTCAGCAGTTCATGAACTGCTTTGTCCATTTCATCAGCAGGAACATCCTTCAGTTTCTCATAGAACTGACGCAGAGATTCTGCAACAGCTGTGTTGAGAATGATGTTCGGGTTTGCAACAGAAGAAGAGGAGCCAAGCATACGGAATTCAAATTTGTTTCCTGTAAATGCAAATGGTGAAGTACGGTTTCTATCAGTGTTGTCTTTTACGAAATGAGGAAGTACTTTTGCACCGATGTCCATCTGAACTGCACCATGACCGGCAAAAAATTCATCTTTTTCGATGGATTTCAGTACTTCTGTCAGTTCATCGCCAAGGAAAATAGATACAACTGCCGGCGGAGCTTCGTTTGCACCAAGACGGTGATCATTTCCTGCACTTGCAACAGAAATACGAAGCAGATCAGCGTAATCATCAACAGCTTTGATAACTGCAACGAGGAAAACAAGGAACTGAGTATTTTCAGCGGGTGTTTTTCCCGGATCAAGAAGGTTGACACCTGTATCTGTGCTCATGGACCAGTTGTTATGTTTTCCACTTCCGTTGATTCCCTCAAACGGTTTTTCATGAAGAAGGCATACCATGTTGTGTTTGGTTGCAACTTTTTTCATGATTTCCATTGTAAGCTGGTTGTGGTCAACTGCAACATTTGTTGTATCAAATACAGGAGCAAGCTCATGCTGCGCAGGAGCAACTTCGTTATGTTTTGTTTTTGCCGGGATACCAAGCTTCCACAGTTCTTCGTCAAGATCATGCATATAAGCGGAAACACGAGGTTTCAGTGTTCCGAAATAATGATCTTCCATTTCCTGTCCTTTTGGAGCAGGAGCACCGATCAGTGTACGTCCGCAGAAGATAAGGTCTTTTCTCTTATTATAAAGATCTTTATCTACCAGGAAGTATTCCTGCTCCGGACCAACTGTGGTGTTGATGTGTTTTACTTCTGTATTTCCAAGGAGACGGAGAATTTTTACCGCCTCTTTATTCAGTGTGTCCATAGAACGGAGAAGAGGTGTTTTTTTATCAAGTGCCTCTCCGCTGTATGAGCAGAATGCAGTAGGAATATAAAGTGTACGGTCTTTAATAAATGCCGGTGATGTCGGATCCCATGCTGTATATCCTCTTGCTTCAAATGTTGCACGAAGACCTCCTGACGGGAAGCTGGAAGCATCCGGTTCACCTTTAACAAGTTCTTTACCGGAGAAATCCATGATCACCTGTCCGTCTGTTGTAGGAGAAATGAAGCTGTCATGTTTTTCAGCAGTGAAGTTTGTCATTGGCTGGAACCAGTGAGTGTAATGAGTTGCACCATGCTCCAGAGCCCATTCTTTCATTGCAACAGCAACAGAGTTTGCAACATCAAGTTCCAGATGTGTACCGTTTTCAATAGTTTTTTTCAGAGCCTTGTACATATCTTTCGGTAATTTTTCACGCATGATCTTGTCATTAAATACAAGACTGCCATAAATTTCAGGAATTCGCTGTTCCATAATAAATCTCCTTTCATGTCCATTAATCTGAATAATCACTTTTAGATAAACAAAAAAGCGCTCTGGAATCTAATCCAAAGCGCCGTTGCTTATGTGATGTAGTATACTCAAAAAAATCCGGTTGTCAATAAGTTTTTTGAAATTTTTTTCAAATTTTTTGTTTGACAGAATGAATTTATTTGTATGTGTTTTTGGAGGGACAGGGGTTGACAAATCCCTTTCTTCTATTATAATTTCAGTGTAATCAGATATCGAAAATGGGAGGAAATACGGATGGCAGAATTAAAAGAAGCCTGTGGTGTCTTCGGTATGTATGATCTGGATGGTGGGAATGTTGTTCCGTCTATTTATTATGGTCTTACATCATTACAGCACCGTGGTCAGGAATCCTGTGGACTTGCAGTTTCCCGCACAGATGGCGAGAGGGGAAATGTTCAGTTTCACAAAGATCTGGGTCTGGTAAGTGAGGTACTTCGTGAAAAAACCATACGCAGTATGGAGGGAAATCTTGGAATCGGTCATGTACGTTATTCTACAACAGGTGCATCTGTGGCTGAAAATGCGCAGCCGCTTGTATTGTCTTATGTAAAGGGTACTCTTGCACTTGCACATAACGGCAATCTGATCAATACACCGGAGCTGAAATGGGAACTGATCCAGAATGGAGCAATTTTCCATACAACAACAGATTCTGAGGTTATTGCATTTCATATTGCGAGAGAACGTGTACACTCTAAATCTGTAGAAGAAGCAATTCTGAAAACAGCCAGGAAACTGAAGGGTGCATATGCACTTGTGGTAATGAGCCCCCGCAAACTGGTCGGAATCCGTGATCCTCTTGGACTGAAGCCGTTATGTCTGGGAAAAAGAGGTAATACATATGTGCTGGCCTCCGAAAGCTGTGCTCTTACATCTGTAGGAGCTGAGTTTGTCAGGGATATTGAACCGGGAGAGATGATCACGATTTCCCGTAAAGGTATCGAAACAAATAAAGAGCTTGCAGGCGGAAAACATGCGCATTGTGTCTTCGAATATATTTATTTTGCAAGACTGGACAGCGTTATGGATGGTGTCAGAATTTATGATGCACGAATCCGTGGCGGTAAGTCCCTGGCCAAGTCTTACCCTGTGGAGGCAGATATGGTTACCGGTGTACCGGAGTCAGGTATTCCGGCAGCAAAGGGATATTCAGAGGCTTCCGGAATTCCTTTCGGATTTGCTTTTTATAAAAACAGTTACATAGGGAGAACATTTATCAAACCTACACAGGAGGAACGTGAATCCAGTGTACATCTGAAACTGAGTGTTCTCGAATCAGCAGTCAAAGGCAAAAGAATTGTTCTTGTAGATGACTCTATCGTAAGAGGAACTACGATGGCCAATATTATCCGTATGCTTAAGAATGCAGGAGCTCTGGAAGTACATGTAAGGATCAGTTCACCACCGTTCCTTCATCCATGCTATTTTGGTACAGATGTTCCGTCAAATGATCAGCTGATCGCTTCCCAGCACAGCACAGAAGAAATCTGCGAGATGATCGGAGCAGATTCACTTGGATATATGCAGAGTGAATTCCTGGAGGGAATGGCAGGTGGTCTTCCATTATGCAAAGCATGTTTTGACGGAAAATACCCTATGGAAATAGAAGAAAATCAGTAAATTGCATATTTACAAACACGGAAAAATAATGTATAGTAATGCACATATTTAGAATCATAAAGAATTTTTATGTCTGACAAAGGCGTCAGGAACAGAGACCAGAGTATTGGTTAAGGCTGTTTCTGACGCCTTTTTTTGGCATAAAGTGGAATGTCAGAAAAAGACTTCCTATTATAATAGACAAGCAGATAAAAATGGAGGAGGAAATCGTAATGGCAGTAAAATATGTTTTTGTTACAGGTGGTGTTGTATCAGGCCTTGGAAAGGGAATCACCGCAGCATCACTGGGAAGACTTCTGAAAGCAAGAGGATATCAGGTAACCATGCAGAAGTTTGACCCGTACATCAATATTGACCCGGGAACTATGAACCCTATTCAGCATGGAGAAGTTTTTGTAACAGATGACGGTACGGAAACAGACCTGGATCTCGGACATTATGAACGTTTTATTGATGAAAGCCTGGACAAAAATTCGAACGTAACTACCGGAAAAGTTTACTGGTCTGTTCTTCAGAAAGAACGTCATGGAGATTTCGGTGGAGGAACTGTTCAGGTCATTCCGCATATCACAAATGAGATTAAGGGCCGTTTCTATAAAGCAAAAACACCGGAAGAAGAGAGAATTGCCATTATCGAGGTCGGAGGAACTGTAGGTGATATTGAAAGTCAGCCGTTCCTGGAAGCAATCCGTCAGTTTCAGCACGATGTAGGGCATGACAATGCGGTACTGATCCATGTAACCCTGATTCCATATCTGAAAGCTTCTGAAGAACTGAAAACAAAACCTACACAGGCAAGTGTAAAAGAACTACAGGCAATGGGAATCCAGCCAGATGTCCTTGTATGCAGAAGTGAGCATGAACTGACTGATGAGATCAAAGCAAAGATCGCACTGTTCTGTAATGTGCCGGTAAGTCACGTACTGCAGAACCTGGATGTTGAATATCTGTATGAAGCGCCTCTTGCTATGGAAAGAGAAAAACTTGCAGATGTTGTTCTTGAGACATTGAGACTGGAAAACCGTAAACCGGATCTTACAGAGTGGATTCAGATGGTAAGTGACCTCCGTAATCCTGAATGTGAAGTTAACATTGCAATGGTAGGAAAATACACACAGCTTCATGATGCATACTTAAGTGTTGTTGAGGCATTGAAACATGGCGGTATTTCCTGTAAGGCGAAAGTAGATATCACATGGGTGGATTCAGAAGAATTAAATGAGAAGAATCTGGATCAGGTTCTTTATAAAGTAGACGGAATTCTTGTTCCGGGAGGCTTCGGAAACCGAGGAACCGAAGGTATGATCCTGGCAGCACAGTATGCGAGAACACACAGGATACCGTACCTTGGAATCTGCCTCGGTATGCAGATGGCAATTGTGGAATTTGCGAGACATGTGCTTGGATATGAAGACGCAAACAGTATAGAACTTGATCCTGTAACAAAACATCCGGTAATCGCACTGATGCCTGACCAGGAAAGCGTGGAAGACCTGGGAGGAACCCTCCGTCTTGGAAGTTATCCATGCGTACTTGCCGAAAATTCAAAAGCAAAAGAACTTTTCGGACAGAAAGAGATTCAGGAACGTCACAGACATCGTTATGAAGTAAACAATGCATTCAGAGAAGAACTTGCAGAAAATGGAATGACTATTGCAGGAACTTCACCGGACGGTCATATTGTTGAGATGATCGAGATCAAAGATCACCCGTTCTTTGAGGGAACACAGGGACATCCGGAATTCAAATCAAGACCGAATCATGCGCATCCTCTTTTCCGTGGATTTGTAGGTGCAGCAGTCGAGTATCTGAAAGAAAAGAATGCAAAGAGTGAGTTAAATAAGGAATAAACAAAATGAATCGGATAGAGAAGCAAGAGAGGATGAGGAATATGCAAGAAGTGATGAGAGAAGACCAGGGTCTTTATCGCCAGGAATTTGAACATGATAACTGTGGTATCGGAGCAGTTGTCAATATCAAAGGTAAAAAGACTCATGATACAGTTGTCAATGCGCTGCGAATTGTAGAGCATCTGGAACATCGTGCTGGAAAAGATGCAGAGGGAAAAACCGGTGATGGTGTAGGTATTCTTCTGCAGATATCCCACAGATTTTTTAAGAAAGCATGTAAAAAAGAGGGCTTTGATATCGGAGAAGAAAGAGAATATGGTATTGCTCAGTTCTTCTTCCCGCAGCATGAGATCAAACGTGCACAGGCAAAAAAAATGTTCGAGATCATTGTGGAAAAAGAAGGCCTTGAACTTCTGGGATGGAGAACTGTACCTGTAATCCCGGATGTACTTGGACATAAAGCCAGAGAATGTATGCCATATATTATGCAGGCTTTTATCAAAAAACCTGAAGATGTGGAAAAGGGACTTCCATTTGACCGTATGCTCTATATAGTACGACGTGAATTTGAACAGAGTAATGACAATACCTACGTGGTATCCATGAGCAGCCGTACGATCGTATATAAAGGTATGTTCCTGGTTGGTCAGCTGCGCACATTTTTTGCAGACCTTCAGAATCCTGACTATGATTCCGCAATTGCAATGGTACACTCAAGATTCAGTACAAACACCAATCCAAGCTGGGAGAGAGCACATCCGAACAGATTTATCGTACACAATGGTGAAATCAACACGATCCGTGGAAATGCTGACAAGATGCTTGCAAGAGAAGAAAATATGGAATCTCCATATCTGAAAGGACAGCTTCATAAAGTCCTTCCTGTTGTAAACCGTAATGGTTCTGACTCTGCAATGCTGGATAATACACTGGAATTTCTTGTAATGAGTGGTATGGAACTTCCACTGGCAGTAATGATCACAATCCCAGAGCCATGGGCATATAATGATACAATTTCTCAGGAAAAGAGAGATTTTTATCAGTATTATGCAACTATGATGGAACCATGGGATGGACCTGCCTCCATTCTGTTCTCAGATGGAGATGTAATGGGTGCTGTGCTTGACCGTAACGGTCTCAGACCTTCCAGATATTATATTACATCTGATGGTTATATGATTCTGTCTTCAGAAGTCGGTGTTATGCCTATCCCTGAAGAAAAGATAGTCCTGAAAGAACGTCTTCATCCTGGAAAAATGCTTCTTGTTGATACTGTTCAGGGCAAGGTTATTGATGATAATGAACTGAAAGAAAAATATGCGAAAATGCAGCCTTACGGAGAATGGCTGAACAGCAATCTGGTACAGCTGAAAGATATTAAGATTCCTAATATCCGTATGGAAGAATATACAGACGAACAGCGTGCACGTCTTCAGAAAGCATTTGGATATACGTATGAACAGTATCGTACTTCTATCCGTAATATGGCACTGAACGGAGCTGAGAGTATTGGAGCAATGGGAGTTGATACGCCGCTTGCCGTATTATCAAAAGAACATCGTCCGTTATTTGATTATTTCAAACAGCTTTTTGCGCAGGTAACAAACCCGCCTATTGATGCTATCCGTGAGGAAATTGTTACTTCTACAAGTGTGTATGCCGGTAAAGACGGAAACCTTCTGGTACAGCAGCCGGAAAACTGTCATGTGCTGAAGATCGTTCATCCGATCCTTACCAATACAGATATGCTAAAAATCAAAAATATGAAACATGAGGGATTCAAAGTAGCTGTTGTTTCTACTCTTTATTATAAGAGTACGAAGCTTGAAAGAGCAATTGACCGTCTGTTCGTAGAAGTTGACAAAGCATTCCGTGATGGTGCAAACATCCTTGTGCTTTCAGACCGTGGAGTGGATGAAAACCATATGCCGATCCCGTCATTACTGGCTGTATCAGCAGTGCACCAGCATCTTGTAAAGACAAAGAAGAGTACTTCACTTGCGCTTATTGTTGAATCCGGTGAACCAAGAGAAGTACATCATTTTGCAACACTTCTGGGATATGGCGCAAGTGCGATCAACCCATATCTGGCACTTGAAACTATCCGTGAACTGATTGACAATCATATGCTGGATAAGGACTACTATGCAGCAGTAGAAGATTACAACCATGCAGTTTTAAGCGGTATTGTCAAGATTGCTTCCAAAATGGGTATTTCGACAATTCAGTCTTATCAGGGATCTCAGATTTTTGAGGCAATCGGTATTTCAAATGAAGTTATTGACAAATACTTTACAGGAACAGTCAGCCGTGTAGGCGGTATCACACTGGAAGATATTGAGGACAATGTGGACAGACTGCATTCAGAAGCATTTGATCCGCTGGGAATGAATACAGATCTTACACTGGATAGTGCAGGTGCCCACAAGATGAGAAGTCAGGGTGAAGAACATAAATATAACCCGCAGACGATTCATCTTCTGCAGATGTCAACCAGAAACGGAAGTTATGAACAGTTTAAAGAATATACAAAACTGGTAGATGAAGAAAGCCATGGATCTTTACGTGGACTTCTTGAATTTAATTATCCGGAAAATCCGATTCCGATCGATGAGGTCGAAAGCGTAGATGAGATCGTTAAGAGATTTAAAACCGGTGCCATGTCCTATGGTTCCATTTCCCAGGAGGCACATGAAACACTTGCCATTGCAATGAATCATCTCCATGGAAAATCCAATACAGGTGAAGGTGGAGAGAGTGATGAGCGTATTGCCTCTGCAGGAACTGACAATGACCGTTGTTCCGCAATCAAACAGGTTGCCAGCGGACGTTTTGGTGTGACAAGCAGTTACCTTGTATCTGCAAGAGAAATCCAGATTAAGATGGCACAGGGGGCAAAACCTGGTGAAGGCGGACATCTTCCTGCAAAGAAAGTATATCCGTGGATTGCAAAGACACGTCATTCAACACCTGGTGTATCACTGATCTCTCCGCCACCGCATCATGATATTTATTCAATTGAAGACCTTGCACAGCTGATCTACGACCTGAAAAATTCTAATATTTATGCGGATATTTCCGTAAAACTTGTGTCAGAAGCAGGTGTTGGTACAGTCGCAGCAGGTGTTGCCAAGGCTGGTGCACAGACAGTTCTGATTTCAGGATATGACGGAGGAACAGGAGCTGCTCCGAGAAGTTCTATTCATAATGCAGGACTTCCATGGGAACTTGGACTTGCGGAAACACATCAGACGCTGATCATGAACGGACTGCGTAACCGTGTACGTATCGAGACAGACGGTAAACTGATGAGTGGCCGTGACGTAGCTGTCGCTGCTCTTCTTGGTGCTGAGGAATTTGGTTTTGCAACAGCTCCTCTTGTAACAATGGGCTGTGTTATGATGAGAGTATGCAACCTGGATACATGTCCTGTTGGTGTTGCAACACAGAATCCGGAACTCCGTAAGCGCTTCCGTGGAAAACCGGAATATGTAGAAAACTTTATGAGATTTATTGCGCAGGAACTGAGAGAATATATGGCACATCTTGGCGTTCGTACAGTAGATGAGATGGTTGGACGTACAGACCTTCTGAGACAGTCAAAAGAAGCTGTTACTGCTGAACCTCATAAAGGAAAACTGGACCTCAGTGCAATTCTCAACAATCCATATGCGGGAAATGGTCAGAAAGTTACTTTTGATCCAAAGGCAGCGTATAATTTTGAACTTGAAAAGACACTGGATGAAAAAGTTCTTCTCAGAAAATGCGAAAAAGCCATAACAAAAGGACAGCATATGGAACTTGAGGTAGAAGTTACCAATACAGACCGTACATTCGGTACGATCCTCGGTGCGGAAATTACCAGAAAAACAGGTAAGGGCCTTGATGATGATACAATCGTAGTCAACTGTAAAGGATCCGGTGGACAGAGCTTTGGTGCTTTTATACCGAAAGGACTTACACTGAATCTGACAGGTGACAGTAATGACTACTTTGGAAAAGGTCTTTCCGGTGGTAAACTGATCGTGAAAGTTCCGGAGAAAGCATCTTACAAACCAGAAGAGAACATTATTATCGGCAATGTTGCGCTCTATGGTGCAACCAGTGGTTATGCATTTATCAACGGTGTTGCAGGAGAACGTTTTGCAGTACGTAATTCAGGGGCCTATGCAGTTGTTGAAGGCGTTGGTGAGCATGGCTGTGAATATATGACAGGCGGTCGTGTTGTAGTACTCGGAAGAACAGGCAAAAACTTTGCCGCAGGTATGAGCGGTGGTATTGCCTATGTACTGGACGTTGAGAACAAACTGTACAAAAACATCAACAAAGCAATGATTTCTATTGAAAAAGTAGAAAACAAATATGATAAGAAAGAACTTCGAGATCTGATCGAAGCCCATGTTGCTGCAACCGGTTCAGAACTGGGAGCAAAGGTGTTGGCTGATTTTGATGCATATCTGCCACACTTCAAGAAACTGATTCCGAATGAATATAAGAGAATGATCACACTCAGTGCAAAACTGGAAGAAAAGGGACTTACCAGTCAGCAGGCGCAGATGGAAGCATTCTATGAAAGCATCGGAGCAAAGCATTAAGGAGGATGAGGAAACATGGGAAAGCCAACAGGATTTTTAGAATATAAGAGAGAGACAGCCAAAGTGCTGCCTCCAAAGGTCCGGATAGCAAATTTCAATGAGTTCCGGACTCCGCTCAGCAAAGAAAAACAGAAATTACAGGGCGCACGCTGCATGGCCTGCGGTGTTCCGTTCTGTCAGTCAGGAATGATGCTCGGGGGTATGGCCTCCGGCTGTCCTCTTCACAATCTGGTTCCTGAGACAAATGACCTTGTATATACAGGAAACTGGAAACAGGCATATTTAAGATTATCAAAAACACACAGTTTTCCGGAATTTACTTCCAGAGTATGCCCGGCACTCTGCGAGGCTGCATGTACCTGCAATCTTGACGGAGAGCCGGTTGCAACAAAAGAAAATGAGAGAGCGATCATAGAGACAGCATATAAAGAAGGCTGGGTACAGCCACAGAAACCGGCAGTACGTACAGGAAAGACAGTGGCTGTTATCGGAAGCGGTCCTTCCGGTCTGGCAGCAGCTCAGCAGCTGAACAGAAGAGGCCATGAGGTTACTGTATATGAAAGAAGTGACAGAGCCGGTGGACTTCTTCGGTATGGAATTCCGAATATGAAACTTGAAAAATGGGTGATCGACAGAAGGATCAGCCTTATGGAAGAAGAGGGAGTAAAATTTGTTCTTAATACAAATGTAGGAACAGATATCACAGCAGAAGAACTTCTCAAGAAATATGACAGAGTGATCCTTGCCTGTGGTGCTTCCAATCCGAGAGATATCAAGGTTCCGGGAAGAGAATCAAAGGGGATTTATTTTGCAGTTGATTTTCTTGGAAAAGTAACAAAGACCCTTCTTGATTCTGATTTTGAAAAAGTTCCGTATGAACTTGCAAAAGGGAAAAATGTACTGGTTATCGGTGGTGGTGATACAGGAAATGACTGTGTCGGAACAAGTGTCCGTCTTGGCGCAAAATCCGTAACACAGCTTGAAATGATGCCGAAGCCTCCGGTTGAACGTGCGGCAAACAATCCATGGCCACAGTGGCCGAGAGTCCTCAAGACAGATTATGGCCAGGAAGAAGCAATCGCCGTATTTGGCCATGATCCGCGTGTATATCAGACAACTGTTACAGAATTCATTCCTGATAAAAAAGGTAATGTCTGCAAGGCAAAGATTGTTAAACTTAAATCACAGAAAGATGAAAAGACAGGCAGAATGATGATGGTTCCGGTAGAAGGAACAGAGGAAGTGATTGCGGCTGATCTTGTACTTATTGCAGCTGGATTCCTCGGAAGTCAGAAATATGTGACAGATGCATTTCATGTTGCTGTAAACGGTCGTACAAATGTTGAAACAAAACCGGAAGAATATGAAACATCTGTAAAGCGTGTATTTACTGCAGGCGACATGCACAGAGGACAGTCACTGGTAGTATGGGCAATCCGTGAGGGCAGAGAGGCTGCAAAAGCAGTCGATGAATCCCTTATGGGATATACAAATCTGTAAAAAAGAGAGTTGACAAAGGAAATGCCGGTTGCTATAATACCTGCATGGACAAAGGCGTTCTTTTGGAGGGTAAATCCCTTCAGAAGTGCGCCCTTTTTTTATATTTTTTCATTGATAAGGAGAGAATGTGATGGGGAATTATACCAGAGAGGAAATATTACAAATGGTGGAGGAAGAAGACGTAGAATTTATCCGTCTTCAGTTTACCGATATGTATGGGGCAATCAAAAATATTGCCGTGACCGCTCGGGAACTCCCCCGGGCACTGGATAATCAATGTATTGTAAACGGAGAGCAGATAGCAGGTATGGCAGGAGACAAAGGAACAGATCTGTATTTGCGTCCTGTACGTGATACATTTTCAATTCTGCCGTGGCGTCCGCAGCAGGGAAAGGTTGCACGTATGATCTGTGATCTTTACTGTCCGGATGGAACACCATATCAGAACAGCCCAAGATATATTCTTGAAAAAACAGCTGCAAAGGCAGAAGCAGAAGGCTATACCTGTTTTATTGATCCTGAATGTGAGTTTTTTCTGTTTCACACAGATGACAATGGAAAGCCGACTACAGTAACTCATGAGCAGGCAGGATACCTGGATATCAGTCCGCTTGATCTTGGCGAAAATGCCAGAAGAGATATGGTGCTTACACTTGAAGATATGGGAGTGGAAGTGGAGTCTTCCCATCATGAGGCAGCACCTGCACAACATGAGATCGATTTTCATTATGGAGAGATCCGCAAGATAGCCGACTGTCTGATGACATTTAAGATGGCAGTGCGTATTGTTGCAAAACGTCACGGACTTCATGCTACTTTTATGCCGAAACCGAGATCAGAAGTGAACGGTTCAGGAATGCATATTCAGTTTTCACTTCTTAAAGATGGAAGAAATGTTTTTGAAAATCAGAATGATCCTGAAAAACTCAGTGAAGAGGCATATTATTTTATTGGAGGTCTTCTTGCACACAGCAAGGAAATGGCTCTGATCACAAATCCACTGGTGAATTCCTACAAACGTCTTGTTCCGGGGTACGATGCACCGACAGAACTTACATGGACGGAAAATAACCAGAATTCTCTTGTCAGAATTCCGGTTACCAGAAGGGATGGAATCAGAGTGGAACTGAGAAGTCCTGATGCATCTGCAAATCCATATCTGGTGCTGGCAGTATGTCTGGCGGCAGGCCTGGATGGAGTAAAAAATAAAATATATCCTACAAAATCATCTAATATTGCAACACAGGATGGAAATACAGAGCATCTTCCGGAGACACTGAAAGATGCAATCGAGCTGTTTGAGCAGAGCAGCTGGATACAGAATGTACTTGGAGAGGACTTTTGTCAGGAGTATATAAAAGAAAAGAAAAATGAATGGCTGCGTTATGTAAGACAGGTAACAGACTGGGAAGTAGAAGAATATCTGTACCGTCTGTAACAGAAATCTGAATAAAAGCAGCAAAAGCGTGTTACAAAGGGAAGAGGAGAGACACATGAATGAGCAGCATTGTGATAGTCTTACCAAAAATTGAAGATGCTAAGAAAATCCGGTCTGTTCTGGAACGACATGGGCTTTCGGTGGCTTCAGTATGTAATACGGCATCCAGTGCACTTGCAAGTGCATCAGAACTGGGCAGTGGTGTAATGATCAGTGGTTATCGCCTGCCTGATATGAATTATTATGATCTTGCGGAATGTCTGCCGAAAGACTTTGAACTTCTTCTTCTGGCTTCAGCCAGAGTGATCTGTGAAGTTCCTTCTTCTATTCTTTCGGTAGAGATGCCGATGAAGGCGGGAGATCTTGTCAATACGGTAAATATGATTCTGACGCAGCAGGAGCGGCGAAGGAGAAAAGAAAAGAATAAACCCAAAACAAGGTCATGGAAAGAGCAGAATTATATTTCTAATGCAAAGATGATGCTGATGCAGAGAAATCATCTGAGTGAAGAGGATGCGTACAGATATATTCAGAAATCCAGTATGGATTCGGGGACAAATATGGTAGAAACAGCACAGATGCTGTTGATGCTGTTTTATGAAGAATGATCGTTGGCGTGAATGAGATATTCATGGCAGTAGATAATAGATAATGGAGGATGAGGAAATGGAGTTTTTGGATGGTACATGTAAAAAAGAAGTATGCCAGTGGGAAGATCTGTTGGGTAATTCTCTTTTAAATCAGGAAGTCGTTCTGGAAGGAGCTGTTCACAGTATCCGTAATATGGGAGATGTGGCATTTGTGATAATCAGAAGACGGGAAGGACTTTTTCAGACTGTATTTGAAGAAGAAAAAGCAAACCTTTCCATTCATGATCTGAAAGAAGCCATGACACTCAGAATCAGAGGAGTACTTAACGAAGAAGAAAGAGCACCTCATGGAAGAGAAATCCGTATTCGTGAGATTACAGTCCTTTCCCAGCCGGCAGAACCAATGCCGCTTGCTATTGACAAATGGAAATTAAATACATCACTGGAGGCAAAACTGAACTTACGTCCAATTGCTCTTCGTAATATTCAGGAACGTTCTAAATTCAAAATTCAGGAAGCACTCACAAGAGCTTTCCGTGATTTCCTTTATGGACAGGGATTTACAGAAATCCATACACCAAAGATCGGCGCAAGAGGAGCTGAAGGTGGAGCCAACCTGTTTAAATTCAGCTATTTTCATAAACCTGCTGTTCTTGCACAGAGTCCTCAGTTTTATAAACAGATGATGGTAGGCGTATTCGATCGTGTATTTGAGACAGGTCCTGTTTTCAGGGCGGAAAAACATAACACAAAGCGTCATCTGAATGAATATACGAGTCTTGATTTTGAGATGGGATATATTGACGGATTTGAAGATATTATGGAAATGGAAACAGGATTTCTTCAGTATGCAGTGGAACTTCTGAAGAAAGATTATGCAAAAGAGCTGGCGATCCTGAAAGTGGAACTTCCGAAAGTAGACAAGATTCCGACAGTTCGTTTTGATAAAGCAAAAGAACTGGTTTCCGAAAAATACAACCGTAAGATCCGCAACCCGTTTGACCTTGAGCCTGAAGAAGAAGCGCTGATCGGTAAATACTTTAAAGAAGAATTTGATGCTGACTTTGTATTCGTAACACATTATCCGTCAAAGAAACGTCCGTTCTATGCGATGGATGATCCGGAAGATTCCAGATTTACACTTAGTTTTGACCTTCTGTTCCACGGACTTGAAGTGACAACAGGTGGTCAGCGAATTCATGATTACAGACAGCTGAAAGAAAAAATCGCAGCACGTGGAATGGAAGAAGAAGGTATGGAACAGTACCTGGATACATTTAAACATGGAATGCCGCCTCACGGAGGGCTTGGAATCGGACTGGAACGTCTGACTATGCAGCTCCTTGGAGAGGAAAATGTACGTGAAGCATGTTTGTTCCCGAGAGATCTGAACAGACTGGAGCCGTAAACAGTTACGAGGGAGGCACAGAATATAATGGCAAAGATTATAGATGACGAAACAATTGAAAATGTTTGCATTCTTGCGAAACTTTCTCTTACAGAAGAAGCAAAAGAAAAAGCAAAACAGGATATGCAGAAAATGCTGGATTATGTAGAAAAACTGGATGAGCTGGATACAGATGGTGTGGAACCACTGTCACATATTTTCGGTGACAAAAATGTTTTCCGTGATGATGTTGTCACAAACGGCGACAACAGTGAGGCAATGCTTGCCAATGCACCGAAGAAGAAAGAAGGACAGTATCAGGTACCGAAGACCATAGGATAGGAGACAAAAACATGGAACTGGAAACGATGACAGCTTTAGAGCTGGCAGAAAAAATAAAACAGCGTCAGATCAGTGTCCAGGATGGTGTGAAATCTGTATTTGAACAGATTGAGAAAAAAGACGGAAAAGTACACGCATATCTGGAGACTTACAAAAAAGAAGCTTATGCAAGAGCAAAAGAAGTGGAAAAAGGAATTGAGGACGGCATTTATGCAGGTCCTCTTGCAGGCGTTCCTGTAGCAGTGAAGGATAATATCTGTGTCAAAGGCAAAAAGACAACCTGTGCATCGAAGATTCTGGAGAATTTTGTACCACAGTATAATGCAGAGGTTATTGATCGTCTGGAAAAAGCCGGAATGATCATTATTGGAAAGACGAACATGGATGAATTTGCCATGGGAAGTACAACGGAAACTTCTGCATATGGTGTGACAAGAAATCCATGGAACCTTGAACATGTCCCGGGAGGTTCTTCCGGGGGTTCCTGTGCTGCAGTGGCAGCAGGAGAAACCTATCTTGCACTTGGTTCGGATACAGGTGGATCTATCCGCCAGCCAAGTTCTTTCTGTGGTGTTACAGGAATCAAGCCTACTTATGGAACTGTATCACGTTACGGACTGGTTGCATATGCATCTTCACTGGATCAGATCGGACCGGTGGGAAAAAATGTCGCAGACTGTACCGCTCTTCTGGAAGTGATCGCCGGTCATGATCCGAAAGATGCAACATCTCTTCAGAGAACTGATCTGGACTTCAGCAGAAGCCTTGAAGAAGGAAAACTGCTGGGAATGAAATTTGGCGTTCCGAAAGAATTTCTTGCAAAAGGACTGGATCCGGAAGTAAAAGATGCATTTATGAATACCCTTAAAGTTCTTACAGAGCAGGGAGCCATTGTAGAATTTTTCTCAGTAGAGACTATGGAATATATGATTCCTGCTTATTATATAATCGCAAGTGCAGAGGCAAGTTCCAACCTGGAACGATTTGATGGAGTAAAATATGGATATCGTGCAGCCGAATATGAAGGCCTCCACGATATGTACAAAAAGACAAGAACAGAAGCATTTGGTGAAGAAGTAAAACGTCGTATCATGCTGGGATCTTTTGTATTAAGTTCCGGATATTATGATGCATATTATCTGAAAGCTCTGAAAACAAAAGCACTTATCAAACAGGAATTTGACAGGGCATTTGAAAAATACGATGTAATTCTTGCTCCGGCAGCTCCGTATACAGCACCAAAGATAGGTGAAAGTCTGAAAGATCCGCTTGCCATGTATCTGGGCGATATTTATACAGTTGCGGTCAATTTGTGTGGCCTGCCTGGAATTACAGTACCGTGTGGTATGGACAAAGCCGGAATGCCGATTGGTATTCAGATGATCGGCAACTGCTTCGGAGAGCATAAGATTCTTCGTGCAGCATCTGCTTATGAGGCAGAAAGAGGAGCATTTCCTGTTCCGGAAAAAGGAGGCCAGGAAGCATGAAACAGTATGAAACAGTCATCGGACTTGAAGTCCATGTAGAATTAGCAACAAAGACAAAGATTTTCTGTGGCTGCTCCACTGAATTCGGCGGAGCGCCTAATACACATACCTGTCCCGTGTGTACAGGTATGCCAGGCTCACTGCCCGTATTAAACAAAAAAGTGGTTGAATTTGCACTGAAGGCAGGAATCGCAGCAAACTGTCAGATCAATCAGTACTGTAAATTTGACAGAAAGAATTATTTCTATCCGGATAATCCGCAGAATTACCAGATTTCACAGCTGTATCTGCCAATCTGCCATGATGGTTTTGTTGAGATCGAGACATCAGCAGGAAAGAAAAAAATCCGTATCCATGAAATGCATATGGAGGAAGATGCAGGTAAACTGATCCATGATGAATGGGAAGACTGTTCCCTGGTTGACTACAACCGAAGCGGTGTGCCTCTGATTGAGATTGTTTCTGAACCGGATATGAGAAGTTCGGAAGAAGTTATCGCCTATCTGGAAAAACTCCGCTGTATGATGCAGTATCTGGGAGTTTCTGACTGTAAACTTCAGGAAGGTTCCATGCGAGCTGACGTAAACCTTTCTGTAAGAGAAGTGGGAAGTGAGACCTTTGGTACAAGAACAGAGATGAAAAACCTGAACTCTTTTAAGGCTATTGCAAGGGCTATTGAAGGGGAAAGAGAACGTCAGATCGAACTGATCGAAGAGGGAAGAGCTGTTGTTCAGGAAACACGCCGCTGGGATGACAATAAAGAATCTTCTCATGCAATGCGTTCCAAGGAAGATGCAAAAGATTATCGCTATTTTCCGGATCCGGATCTTCCGCCAATCCATATTTCTGATGAATGGATCGAGGAACTTCGCCAGAATCAGCCGGAACTGAGAGAGGAAAAACAGCTGCGTTATCAGAATGATTATGAACTTCCGGCTTATGATGCCGGTATCCTGACAGAATCCAGGCATCTTTCAGAGCTTTTTGAAGAAGTTGCTTCTCTGTGTGGAAGTCCGAAAAAAGCGGCAAACTGGTTTATGGGTGAAGTACTTCGCCTTACCAAGGACAAAGGTCTGGAAGCAGAAAAAGTAGAATTTACACCGAAACATCTTGCTGATCTTATCCAGATGGTAGAGAAAAAGGAAGTAAGTGCACAGAATGCCAAGAAAGTATTTGAAAAAGTATTTGATGAAGATATTGAACCGGCAGCATATATTGAAGAACATGGACTGAAGATCGTAGAAGATACAGGACTTCTCAATGACACTCTGCAGAAGATTCTGGAAGCCAATCCAGGACCACTTTCTGAACTTCTTGGCGGCAAAGAAAAAGTTTTCGGCTTCTTTGTAGGACAGATGATGCGTGAACTGAAGGGCAAGGCAAGTCCGGATGCAGTAAGGGAAGCTTTGCAGAAAGAAATTGAAAAGCGAAAATAATACAGAAGCGAATATAGAATTCAGGAGAAAAATTATGGTTACAGTAAATAAAAATTATTTAAAACTTCCGGGAAGCTATCTTTTTTCTACAATTGCAAAAAAGGTTGCTGCCTATCAGCAGGCAAACCCGGATGTGCAGATCGTACGTCTTGGAATTGGTGATGTTACCCAGCCGCTTGCACCGGCAATTATTGATTCTCTTCATAAGTCAGTAGATGAAATGGCGCATGCGGAGACTTTTCATGGATATGCACCGGATCTTGGATATGAATTTCTGCGTACTGCCATTGCAAAAAATGATTATTCTGACAGAGGCTGTGATATTTCGGCGGATGAAATTTTTGTTTCAGACGGTGCTAAAAGTGACTCCGGAAACATTCAGGAAATTTTCGGACTGAACAACAAAGTAGCTGTTTGTGATCCGGTATATCCGGTTTACGTTGACACAAATGTAATGGCAGGTCGAACCGGAGAATACAATAAAGAAAGCGGAAATTTCGATGGTGTGATCTACATGCCATGCCTTGAAGAAAATGGATTTCTTCCTGAACTTCCAACAGAGACACCGGATCTTATTTATCTCTGCTTCCCTAACAACCCGAGTGGTGCTGCCATCACAAAGGACAAACTTCAGGAATGGGTTGATTATGCAAATAAAAATGGTGCAGTGATCATTTATGATGCTGCTTATGAAGCATATATTACCGAAAAAGATGTTCCTCACAGCATTTATGAATGCGAAGGAGCAAGAACCTGCGCGATCGAACTGAGAAGCTTTTCAAAGAATGCAGGATTTACAGGTGTACGTCTTGGATTTACTGTAGTGCCGAAAGATCTTATCCGTGAGGGTGTTGAACTGCACAGTCTCTGGGCAAGACGCCATGGAACGAAATTTAACGGAGCACCTTACATTGTGCAGCGTGCAGGTGAAGCTGTTTATTCACCAGAGGGAAAAGCACAGCTGAAAGAGCAGGTGGCTTATTATATGCGTAATGCACATTATATTTATAATGGACTGAAAGAAGCTGGATATTCTGTTTCAGGTGGCGTGAATGCTCCGTATATCTGGCTGAAAACACCGGACAAAATGACTTCCTGGGAGTTTTTCGACTATCTTCTTGAAAATGCCCATGTAGTAGGAACTCCTGGCTCAGGATTTGGAGCACATGGTGAGGGATTTTTCCGCCTTACAGCTTTTGGAAGTTACGAAAATACGCAGGAAGCAATCCGCAGAATCAGAGAATTATAATAAGAATTTCAGAATGGAACAGGGGTGCCGGGAGAAACGGTATCCCTGTTTTTGGTGCCAAAGTATGCAAGAGAAGCTGCCAGTGGCAGGTTCTCTGTATTGCCATCCGCAAAATTTTAACGTATAATCGTTGTGTAAAAAGTGAAAAATGGTATTCAGAATTCTATAGAGGAAACAGAAGATGTATTATGAGATAACAGAAAAACTGCTTGATTTTATCAGGAAAAGTCCGGTATCTTTTCAGGCAGCAGAAGAAATGAAAAAGAGGTTTGAAGAAAGTGGATTCCAGTATCTTTCTGAAAAAGAACACTGGAATCTGGAAAAGGGCGGAAAATATGTGGTCATGAGAAATCATTCCGCATTGATTGCTTTTTCTGTTCCGGAAAAAGATACAATGCGTTTTCATATCATGGCAAGCCACAGTGATTCACCGTCTTTTAAAATAAAGGAAAATCCGGAAATAAGAGTTGAAAATACATATACGAAACTGAATGTGGAAGGCTATGGCGGAATGCTCATGGCACCCTGGTTTGACAGGCCCCTGTCCGTTGCAGGAAGAGTGATTCTGCGAAATAACGGAAAACTGGAAGAAAGGCTGGTGAATGTAGACAGAGATCTGGTGATGATACCCAGCCTTGCCATTCACATGAACAGAGAGGCAAATAAGGGGATGTCCTATAATCCACAGAAAGATCTTCTTCCACTGTTAGGCTGTGGCAGTGAAAAAAAAGCGCTTATGGATATTATCGCAGAAGAACTGAACGTTGAAAGAGAAGATATCCTGACTCATGACCTGTTCCTTTATAACAGGATGCCAGGCACCATATGGGGGGCTGACAAAGAATTTGTGTCCAGTGCAAGACTTGATGATCTGCAGTGTGCATTTGCTTCCATGGAAGGAATGCTTCGTGGTCCAAAACAGGATTCCATTGCAGTCCATTGTGTACTCGATAATGAAGAAGTAGGAAGTGCCACAAAACAGGGAGCTGCGTCAACATTTCTGAAAGATACGCTTCGCAGGATAAATGACGGACTTGGAAGAACATATGAAGAATATCTTATGACTCTTGCGGACAGTTTCATGATTTCCGCGGACAATGCACATGCGCTTCATCCGAACTATGCAGATAAGGCAGATCCGGTAAATCATCCGGTGATCAATGGCGGTATTGTGATCAAATATAATGCAAACCAGAAATATTGTACAGATGCTGTATCAGCTGCCATGCTAAGAGATATCTGTGAGAGGGCAGGAGTGAACTGTCAGACTCTTGTGAACCGTTCAGATATTCCGGGAGGTTCCACACTGGGAAATATTTCAAACACGCAGGTACCGATGAATACAGTTGATATAGGTCTTCCACAGCTCGCCATGCATTCACCATATGAAACAGCCGGTGTAAAAGATACATGGAGTCTTATAAAGGCAGCAGAAGAGTTTTTCAGTTAAGGAGCAGATAATGGATAAAAAAGCAGTTTTTTTTGATGCGGACGGAACTGTCTGCGATATAGAAAAAGGTGTGCCGGACAGTGCACTGGAAGCAATTACGAGACTGGTAAATAATGGACATCAGGCATGGCTGTGTACGGGAAGAAGCCGTGCATTTGTACCTGGTTGTCTGGAACAGATACCTTTTACCGGAATGATCACTGCATGTGGAGCGACCATAGAAAAAGACGGAAAGCGCCTGTATAATAATGAAATGCCTGTGGAAGTAGCCAGATTTTCCGCAGAGACTCTGCGGAAATATGGTCTTGTGCCTGTAATGGAAGGTGCAGACTTTATGTATTACGACAAAGATGAATATACAACTGAAGTAAACTGGTACGCAGATCTGATCACAGAGGCACTTGGTAACAAATGGAAACCGATCAGGGGCAATGAAGACAACATGCATATTAACAAAATCAGCGCTAAAATGCAGGAAGGCTGTGATGATGAAGCAGCCTGTCGGGAACTTTCTGCATGGTATGATGTAATACGCCATGAAAATAATGCATTTGTGGGAACAACGATCGAACTTGTACCCAAAGGCTGCAATAAGGCTGTCGGGATTGCGGCTGTCTGCAGATGCTTTGATATTCCATGGGAGTCAACGGTAGTGTTTGGAGACAGTAATAATGATCTTTCCATGTTTGAGTATGCATGCACAAAAGTTGCAATGGGAAATGGATCAAAGAAGATCCGGGAGCTGGCAGATTATGTGACAACAGATATGTTCCATTACGGAATCCGTAACGGACTTACAAAACTGGGATTGATTTAAAACGGAGAATGGCAATGAGATTTGGAAAAATACGAATAGAAGACGGAAATCTGATCTTTTCCAAGCATATGATGCTGAACAGTCTTCCGTGCAAAGATATTATCTGGGCGTATATGCGGAGAGAAGGCGTTGAGGGCGGACAGCAGAAGCAGTTTACAACAAGTTCGCTTGTACTTATTACAAAAAGGCGCAAAAGATATCAGTTTGATATGGCTGACAGAGAAATACAGGAATGTATTCAGATTCTGAAAGCACTGAATCCGGATATTGCGACCGGATTTCCAAAAGGTGGCAGAATTCATCTTCAGAGCCTTCCGAATACAAGGGATCTGGGAGCAATTGCAACTTCTGACGGAAGACACATTCTGCCGAAACGACTGATCAGAAGCGGAGCACTGTATCACGTATCACTGGCTGATCAGGATACTCTGCTTGAAAATTATCATCTTACAACAGTGATTGATTTCAGAACAGAAGCAGAACGTGAACAGAAGCCGGATACAGTTATGAAAGGTGTGGAATATTACAGGAGTCCGGTTCTGGATGAAGATACTACGGGAATTACCTGCGCAGGAAATCTCATGGATATGCTGACAGGATTTGATGGGATACCGGACGAATTTATCAGAAAACAATATGAAACCATGGTCAGGGATCAGATCTGCATAAAACAGTATGCGAATTTTCTTGATGTGATACTTCATCAGAAAAAGGGTGCAGTTCTGTGGCACTGCAATGCAGGCAAGGACAGAGCAGGTGTTGGAACTGCACTTCTTCTGTATGCACTTGGTGTTCCACGCAAAACCATAAAAGAAGATTTTCTGAAGTCAAATGTCTATCTGGATACAGAAATGCAGCACATGATAAGGTTTCTGGAAACCAAAATGATCGTAGATACAGATATCATGGATAAAATCAGACTCCTTTACAAAGTGAAAGGTGAATATCTGGATACTGTATTCCGGACAATCGAAAAAGACTATGGATCTGTAGAACTTTTTATGAAAAAAGCTCTTTATATGACACCGAAAACAATAGAAGCCCTGAGAAATAAATATCTTGTATAAGTATGCATGATTTTATTAATAGTTTTGGGGTTCAAAATAGAATTTAACATTGACAAAAAACGTAATGTTGCTATAATAGTAAACATGCAGACAATTTCACAATGGAATTGTTTAATAGATTAAAGTGGCGAAAGCAGGTATATTATGCAAAAGAGAATTCTGTCCCTGTTAGTTGATAACACAGCAGGTGTACTTAGCCGGATATCCGGTTTGTTCAGCCGCAGAGGTTATAATATTGACAGCCTCACCGTTGGTGTTACTGCAGACGAGCGTTTTTCCAGAATGACTGTTGTATGCAGTGGGGATTCTATGATTCTGGAACAGATTACCAAACAGCTTGCCAAGCTGGTGGATGTAAGAGATATCAAGGTACTGGAACCGGATAACAGTGTGAGCAGAGAACTTGTTCTCGCAAAAGTTGCTGCAAAACCGGAGCAGAGAGAGGGAATTATTTCCATCGCCAATATATTCCGTGCCAATGTTATTGATGTCGGAAGAGATTCACTGGTCATTGAAATGACAGGAAGCAAGAGTAAGCTGGCCGCATTTATCGATCTGCTGGGAGAATATGAGATTCTTGAACTGGCAAGAACAGGTATCACAGGACTTTCAAGAGGTTCCAGTGATGTAAGATTCCTGTAGGAGGAGTCAGAACATGGTTTGCTAAGGGTGAATATCCCTTAACGATATATTATTTTACGAATAGCTTAGGAGGAAACAAAGATGGCAAACAGGATTTTTTACCAGGAAGACTGTAATTTAGGATTACTGGATGGTAAGACCATTGCGATTATCGGTTATGGCAGCCAGGGACATGCACATGCACTGAACTTAAAGGAATCAGGCTGCAATGTCATTATTGGTCTGTATGAAGGAAGCAAGTCCTGGAAGAGAGCTGAAGAACAGGGCTTTAAAGTATATACTTCTGCTGAAGCAGCAAAAATGGCTGATATCATCATGATTCTGATCAATGATGAAAAACAGGCAGCTCTTTACAAAAAAGACATCGAACCAAACCTTGAAGAAGGAAACATGCTGATGTTTGCTCATGGTTTCAACATTCATTTCGGATGCATCGTTCCACCAAAGAACGTAGATGTTACTATGATTGCACCAAAAGCACCAGGACATACAGTAAGAAGCGAATATCAGGCTGGAAAAGGAACTCCTTGTCTGGTTGCTGTTGAACAGGACTACACAGGTAAAGCGCTTGACAAAGCACTTGCTTATGGTCTTGCAATCGGTGGAGCAAGAGCTGGTCTTCTTGAAACTACATTCCGTACAGAAACAGAAACAGACCTGTTTGGTGAGCAGGCAGTTCTCTGCGGTGGTGTTGTTGCACTTATGCAGGCTGGTTTTGAAACACTTTGCGAAGCTGGATACGACCCGAGAAATGCATACTTCGAATGTATCCATGAAATGAAACTGATCGTTGACCTGATCTATCAGTCAGGATTTGCAGGAATGAGATATTCTATCTCCAACACTGCTGAATACGGCGATTACATCACAGGACCGAAGATTGTTACAGCTGAAACAAAGAAAGCAATGAAACAGATCCTGACAGATATCCAGGATGGTACATTTGCAAAAGAATTCCTGCTTGATATGTCTGATGCAGGAAAACAGGTTCACTTCAAAGCAATGAGAAAACTTGCTTCTGAACATCCGTCAGAAAAAGTTGGTGAAGAGATCCGTAAACTGTACAGCTGGAATGGCGAAGACAAACTTATCAACAACTAAGAAAAATCGTGAGGCACATCCCCTTTGTGGGGTGTGTCTTTTTTTGTGCAAAAAATGCAAGAATTTGACGAACGAATTTCGTTGACTTTTACTGTCTGTAAAGGTAAGATTAAACCATCTTAAGACGCAGGAATCATAACCTGCAGGACGCCCTTCTTCTGAAGGGATTCGGAATTATTCCACAAATAATATGACAACAGAATATGCTGATGCAGATACAGTGGAAAGCCCTGTCTTTTTGCTGTACAGAAAGAGAGATGCCTATGAAAAAATTTCAGCGGGGCAGGCCTCCGCCATATGAAAAAAGAAAGAAGGGTGTGTGTATGAAGACAGCAGAAAAAGCAGGCAGGATCCTATTTGTCCTGCTGGCAGTGACAGGAGCTTTGTTACTGTTTTTACCATACAGGGGAATCCGGGTAGAAGCTGTGTTATCCGGTTCTATGGAACCGGAGCTTAAAACAGGAGGAGTTATTTTTACAGATGTATCCAGATGTGATCCGGAACCGGGAGATATTATTACCTATCGCATTGGCGATACAGATGTCACTCATCGTGTAGTAAGAAAAGAGAAAGAAAATTATATCACAAAAGGTGACGCAAATGACAAAGAAGATATGATCCCGGTGGAAAGGAGTCAGATTACAGGAACTGTGATAGGAACAATTCCTGTGCTGGGATATCTGGCAGTATTTCTGAAACAGAAAACAATTTTTACGATACTGGCAATTATGATGATACAAGAAACAATATTTGGATTGATAAGATGGAAAGGAGAGCGCAGAGAAAAGCTGCGCAGAAAATTAATATGAGAAAAAATATATCAAAAGCACTTTTACTTACCGGAGTTCTTTGCCTTGCGGGAATTGGAGGAGTTTCTGCATATCTGACAGATTACGATCAGGCTTCTAACCAGTTTACAGTCGGAAAAGTTGATATCTCTCTGGAAGAAAAAAACTGGAAGCCAGAGGAACATACAAAGCTGGAACCGGGGGAAGACATTAAAAAGGATCCGCAGATCAGGAATACAGGAACAAACGATGCTTTTGTGTATCTTGAAGTTTCTGTGCCAATGGCTGCTGTTACGGCTGTCGGAGATGATGGGTTCAGGCAGAATGAAAAACTGCAGGAACTGTTCAGTTTTCAGGCAAAAGAAGGCTGGACCAGGCTGGATGCCAGAACTTCCGGAAATTCGCAGGTGTATGTTTATACATATAACAAAATTCTGAAGCCGGATGAGATTACGGAATCCCTGTTTGACAAGGTGACATTTCTGAATATTATAGAGGGACAGCTTGACGGAGAAGCTCTGGAGATTCCGGTCAGAGCTTATGCAATCCAGACTACAGGTACAGGTGGAGACAATTCTAATGTTTTAAATCAGGCAAAATCTGCTTATGAAAAATATGTAAATCAGAACAGAGATCAGGAAGGAAAGGTTACTGCATAATGAAGAAAGCAGGTAAAAATAATGACAAAAAGGAAAAAGTTGTTCGTCCTTCTTGCAACTGTAACAGGAATAAGTCTGTGGGTAAAGGGTGCTGCTGCTTATCAGACTGCATTCGATCTGAAAAAAAATCAGCTGAGAGTGGGTTATAATCACACGGAGATAGGGGAAGAATTTCCTTCCCCGACTCCTTTTCCTGGAGACAAGGACGAAGATATAAAAAAGAAAGTGTGGGTCACAAACAGGTCAGTGAACGGTAAAGATGGCAATACAGACTGTTATGTGAGAGTGGCACTTGTATATTCAAACAGTGATATTGGAAAAGCAGTTATATTGAAGAATCTGGATGAAGCCAACTGGAAAAACGGCGGTGACGGTTTTTATTATTACAGAACTGTATTGAAAGACGGACAATCAACAACACCACTTTTTGATGGAATGACGATAAATGCATTACAGGTACAAAAAGAATATATTGATGACATAGAACAATTTGAAGTACAGGTTTACGAAGAATCTGTAAGTGCTGAAGGTTATGACGATTACAAAAGTGCCTGGGAACATTATACGGAACGGAGCTGAAAGGACTGGTGAGATATGAAGAATAAAAAGAAGGTGGCAGCCCTTGCTGCGGCCGGAATCCTTGGAGTGGCCGGAGTACTTTATGGAGCTTCCTATCAGAAACTTTCTGTAGTCAGCCACATTATGGTAGGGGATGTAAATATAAGCCTGAAAGAATATGAAAAACAGGGGAATAAAGAAATCCTTTACAGAAATGCCAGAACTGTCCTTCCGGGTACTGAGGTTTCAAAAATTCCAAGAATTATCAATCAGGCAATGCCCTGCTGGATACGGGCCAGGGTAGTTTTTGAAAATGATAAAAAGAATCTGGAAGGACTGAGTGATGAAAACCTGGAAGGAATAACTGAAAAGTGGGTAAAACGTGGAGACTATTACTATTACACACAGGTCCTGAAAGAAGGAGAAAGTGCAGATCTTTTTCAGAAAGTTAAGATTCCGTTTGATTGGGAGGAAGAACATGTAGAGCAGAAACTGAAAATAGAGATTCAGGCAGAAGCAATCCAGGCAGCGAATTTTACCCCGAATTTCAGAGCAATGTCACCCTGGGAAAATCAGAAAATACAGAAATGTGTGCATGAGAAAAATGGAAATCTGCTAAAACCGAAGGATAAGGCAAAGCTGGCAGTGGAATTCAGAGGAAAAGCACATGAACTGATTTCAGTACCAGGAGATTTTTTTGAAAATTTTGGAGAAGTGATGCCAGGTGACCGGCTGGAAGATGTAATCACAGTGTCTAATACAACAGACAGAGATTCTGAAATCTGGTTTCAGACAGATACGAAAGGAAGAAACAAAGAAAAACTGAGTCTTCTGAAAGAAATAAAACTGAAAATATATCTGGAAGGCAGGCTGATGTATAAAGGAACGCTGGATTCTTCACAGTTGGGTAAGAAGAAACATTCTCTTGGAGTTTATAAGAAAGGACAGAAAAGAAAACTGAAATTTGTCCTTGAAATACCGAAAGAATGGGATAACAGCAAGGCGCTGAAGCAGACAGATGTAACATGGATCTTTGCAGTAGAGGAGGAGCAGGGAACAGATGGCATCGATGGTGGATCTGCACGGGACGGACAGACAGGCAGAGCAGCCGCAGAAAAAAATGCAGGTTTCACAAAAAAGGACAGCGTGAAAACAGGAGATACTTCAGCTGTCGAAATCTTTCTGGTTCTTCTTCTTGTTTCTGGTGGAATGATCTGGATGATCCGAATGAAAAAAGGAGGAACAGAGAAATGAAAAAAAGAATTGCTTCCCTTATTCTGGCAGTTGTCCTGAGCAGTACAGTGGCAGTGTACGGAAGTACGGATATACCGGAGATCACGGCAGAACAGACAGAAGCGGAACCTTCAGCCGATGAAACAGGAGAAACGGAAGAAACAGAAGAAACGGAAGAAACGGAAGAAACAGATAAGAGTTCTGAAAAAGAACAGGAAGGTAACGGAACATATGCAGAAGTTGCGGCAGATTCAGATGAAAACAGTACAGAAATAAGTGAAAATCTGAATACAGAGACTGCAGATGATAATGAAATCAGGATAGACGAAGAAACAGGAGAAGATCAGAACGAAGAGCAGCAGGAAGATCTTGCTTTGCAGGATGAAAATGAACAGTCAGAAGAGGAGGACTTCCTGTCAGAAGAAACAGAACTTCAGGCAGCAGGTACGAGTGATATTTATGTAAACAGGATCAGTTCTGGTTTTGTGCTGGACAAAAACTATGGCTTTGCATACGGATACAGAAAAGGAAAAACAAAACTCTCGGTGCAGAATGGAAGTTCAGCTCTTCTGACAAAACTTGACAGTCAGTATGGTATTACAAGTCCGAGAAGCGGACTTGCCTGTGATCTGAGAGGAACTCCTGAGGCTGGCAAATATATTGCAAGATATACAAATGTCGGAGATTATCAGGGGAAAAGTATAGACTTGAGAATCAGTGTCACCAACTGGGCAGACCCGTACACAAAGAAAAAGGGAAAAGACGGAACTTATATTATTCCGAGTATCGTGTTCTATAACAACAGAATTGGTGCCAATATCATTGCTGTAAAAAGAGTCTATTTTAAATTTGATTTTCTGGAAACAGGAACAGACAATGTAGTGAATCTCAAATGTCATATGACCATGCAGGATATAGATAATGCGCAGGAAGTGCGTTTTTATGATAAAGGTATCGGAGCAGGAGAGCCGACCCATGTATATCTGACAGCGGATCAGTATCTTTCATATTCCAGAGGCAGTGATTATACAGACATCATATCGTCAGATGGAGAGACAGAAAATAATGATATGAAGGCATGGATTCAGATCGATTTTGAAAAACAGCTGCGTTTTTCATACTATATGGGCAACAGTTATGGCAGTGGTGGTCAGAATTCGATTATTTTTCTTGCAACGCCGAAAGTTCTGGGAACGTATGAGATACTGAAACCGGAAAAACGTGTGGGTAACAGAAATCAGTCTTTTGACCAGATGCAAAGACATAATGTGGATTCGATAACGTGGAATGGAGATGTATGTGAAGCGCCTTATGAAACAAAAGCCGGCGGTGAATTCGATTATATTATTTCACAGAGAGTCCTGCCCGGTACATACAGTACATTTCAGATAGTGGATTATCTGGATTCCTGCCTTACACTTCAGAAAGCACAGGTGACTACAGCATCTGGTTATGATGTGACAAAAAAATTTCAGATAAGCAGAAATGAAAAAGGCTGGGTATATTTTACTGCCTTGTCTGACTATTTAACCAGGGAGGAAGCTTTTAATGATGTAACTTATTATTTCCGATTGCAGGTAAAAGTAAAGGACAACAGGACAGTCACAGATGATGGACATTTTGACACAAAAGATTATTGGGTCATTAAAAACAACGGAGACAGAACTCTGGGAAGTTCAGTTGAATATATTGAACCCAGTTATATCATGGGATATATGAAAGGCAGTTATCAGATAAAGAAAGTGGATAAAACAGATCCTGAAAAAATACTGGAAGGTGCAGTATTCAGACTGGATGAATGGGATAACACGAAGGGAAAGTATACGACTTTGAATAAAAAACTGGCTTATAATGCAGAAAGTAAAATGTATGAGACAGGAGAACTGAAAAGAACCAGAAGAAATGAAGGAAAATTTAAAGTTGTGGAAACAAAAACACCCAGTGGTTATGAAGGAAAGAAAGGCAAAGAATTTAATATTACGGATCTGTCAGATGGCACTGTTTTTATAATCACAAATACACCGATAGAGATTCCGGAGGACGAAGAACTGACAGGAGAAATTTTGGTAAAAAAGAAAATCCGGGAAAAGGATATTACCTGGGCGCATGGAAATCCGACGTTTCTTATCACTGTGTCAGGGAAGGATTTAAAAGGAATGACACATACGTACAGTAACTACATGGAATTTACAGCTGATAATTACAGGGTAGAGGGTGACTATGCAGTAGTAAGCCATATTTTTTCAGGAATACCGGCAGGAACATACCAGATTGAAGAGGGAATAACACTGAGATACCGGCTGGCTGGTATTTATGCAGAAAGTTCCGGAGTGACTGTAAGCGGAAAAAAAGCGCAGGCAGTGGTAAGCGGAGGAAAGAAGGAAGTGGTGGCTTTTGAAAATGAAAAGACCTGTTATGACGGATACAGCCATACAGATGTTCTGAAAAACATAATCCCCCTGAAAAAATAGGTTGCAAAATAGTCCTTCAATTGTTATAATATTTCTCACCGGGGTATGGCGTAGCTTGGTAGCGCGCACGGCTGGGGGCCGTGAGGTCGCAGGTTCAAATCCTGTTGCCCCGACTGAGATATAAAAATAATTAAAATATGCGAAATGCGTTGATAAGGAATAGTACATGAGGAACCGGAGCACAGAGAGCTGTCGCAGGGTGCGAGACAGCGGAAGGAATTCATGGAACTCGCCTTTGAGCATCTGCCCGAACTTCTGACTGGAACAGTAGACGCAGACGGTTTCCACCGTTATATGGAGAGGATATAAGAATTTTTTAATCCCGTATCCCGTGAGTGTATGAGTAGTTCATAAACAAGAGTGGTACCGCGAAGGCAAAGGTCTTTCGTCTCTTACAGTTGTCTGTAGAGATGGAGGATTTTTTTTTGCGCAGTCGCAACTTACAGAAATGGAGGAAAAGTAATTATGAAAAACGTAAGCAAGTATCAGAGACAGTATTATATGCCGCCTGTAAAATGCATGAAATGGGCAGAAAAGGAATATGTGGACAAGGCCCCGATCTGGTGCAGTGTTGATCTGCGTGACGGAAATCAGGCGCTTGTCATTCCGATGAGTCTGGAACAGAAAGTGGAATTTTTTAAACTGCTCGTTGAAATCGGTTTCAAGGAAATCGAAGTAGGATTTCCGGCTGCATCAGAAACAGAGTATACATTTATCCGTACACTGATCGAACAGAATCTGATCCCGGATGATGTTACCATACAGGTACTGACACAGGCAAGAGAGCATATTATCCGCAAAACATTTGAGGCAGTAAAAGGAGCTCCGAAGGCAATTGTGCATGTTTATAATTCTACTTCTGTAGCACAGCGTGAACAGGTGTTTAAAAAATCAAAAGAAGAAATCCTTAAGATTGCAGTAGACGGAGCGACACTGCTGAAAGAACTTGCTGATCAGACAGAAGGAAACTTCCAGTTTGAATACAGTCCTGAGAGCTTTACAGGAACTGAACCTGAATATGCTCTGGAGGTTTGCAACGCAGTACTTGATGTATGGAAACCGACAGCTGATAATAAGGCTATCATCAATCTGCCTGTTACAGTTCAGCATTCCATGCCTCATGTATATGCAAGTCAGATTGAATATATGTGCGAGAATATGAAATACCGTGAAAATGTTATTGTTTCTCTGCATCCGCATAATGACAGAGGATGTGGTGTGGCAGATTCTGAAATGGGATTACTTGCAGGCGCTGACAGGATCGAGGGAACACTGTTTGGAAACGGAGAGCGTACAGGTAATGTTGATATTGTTACTCTTGCAATGAACATGTTTTCACAGGGGGTTGATCCTGAACTTGATTTTTCAAACATGCCGCATGTATGTGAAGTTTATGAAGAATGTACAGGAATGAAAGTAGATGAGAGAAGTCCGTACAGTGGTGCTCTTGTATTTGCTGCATTCTCCGGATCTCATCAGGATGCCATTGCAAAAGGTATGCACTGGAGAGAAGAAAAAGACCCAAGCCGCTGGACAGTTCCGTATCTGCCGATCGATCCTACTGATGTCGGAAGAAACTATGATGCAGATGTTATCCGTATCAATAGCCAGTCCGGTAAGGGTGGTGTAGGTTATATCCTGGAGACAAAATACGGCCTGAATCTGCCGCCTAAGATGCGTGAGGCAATGGGCTATGCTACAAAAGCGGTATCTGACCACAAACACAAAGAACTTCATCCGGACGAAATCTTCAACCTGTTCAAGAAAACATTTGAGAATGTTGTGGAACCGTACAGTATCAATGAAGTTCATTTCCAGCAGAAAGACGGTGGAATCACCACACAGGTTACTTCTACATTTAACGGAAAAACAATTACTACAGAAGCAACAGGAAACGGACGTCTGGATGCAGTAAGTAATGCTCTGAAGAAAGCATATGAACTGAAGTTCACACTTGTTACCTATCAGGAGCATGCACTGGAAAAGAGTACAAGTTCCAAAGCTATTGCCTATGTCGGAATCCAGAAACCAGATGGAACTCTTTCATGGGGAGCAGGCGTTGATCCGGACATTATCAGAGCATCCATTGATGCACTTGTAACTGCTATTAATAACAGATAATATATGGTTTTATCCTTCCGGGATGCAGATAAATAACAAATCTGCATCTGCGGAGGGACTTTTTTTATACAAAATTGCACAGAAATTGGTTTCTGTCTGGAATTCTGGTAAAATATCTGGTAAACTTAAAGAAGGTATGCCTGTTCAGGCTGAAAACAGTATAAGGTAGGAGGATCAGATACTCGGATGCTAAAGATTAAGAACTATGTTAAAGTAAAAAGCATTGCAGAAGCCTATGAGTTAAATCAGAAAAAAACAGCCTGCGTTCTTGGCGGTATGGTCTGGCTGAAAATGGGAAACAGAAATATTTCCACAGCTATTGACCTGTCAGGACTGGGTCTGGATACGATACAGGAATTTGATGATGAATTTGTGATCGGCTGTATGACATCACTTCGTACACTGGAAACAGATGAGCGACTTCAGGAATATACACATGGAGCCATAAAAGAAAGTCTCCGTCATATTGTAGGTGTTCAGTTCAGAAACTGTGCAACGGTCGGAGGAAGTATTTACGGCCGTTATGGATTTTCGGATGTTCTGACAATGTTTCTGGCTATGGACACATGGGTGGAACTCTATGATGCGGGAAGGATTCCGCTGTCAGAATTTGTTAATATTAAGAAAAATAATGATATTTTGGTGAACATCATTGTAAAAAAAGAATCTCTTTTTACCTGTTACTTAAGTCAGAGAAACACAAAGACAGATTTTCCGGTGCTGACCTGTGCAGCATCTCTGATCGGTGAAGAGGCAAGAACAGTGATCGGTGCAAGACCGGGAAGAGCCATGATCGTGGAAGACACGAACGGGATTATGAAAAACTTCAAAAAAATGACCAGAAAACAGAGAGAACAGGCAATCTGTGATTTTGCGGAATTTGCCGGTCAGATGGTGCCTGTCAGTGGAAATATGCGAGGCTCTGCGGAATACAGGGCACTCCTTGCCAGGGTTCTGACAAAGAGAGCATGGGAAACAGTAGGAGGAATGAAAAATGAATATTAGTTTCTGGCTGAATGGTGTTAACTGCCATGAAGAAGTGGAACCGGACACACTGCTGATCGATCTTCTGAGAAAAAAAGGCTGTTTCAGCGTAAAGCGTGGCTGTGAAACTGCAAACTGCGGATTGTGTACTGTCCTGATGGATGACAGAGCAGTGCTTTCATGTTCGACTCTGGCAGCACGTATAGAGGGAAAGAAGATTGTTACACTGGAAGGAATGCAGAGAGAGGCAAAGGAGTTCGGAAGCTTTATTGCAAATGAAGGTGCAGAACAGTGCGGATTCTGCAATCCGGGATTTATTATGAACGTTTTTGCCATGCTCAAAGAAATCAAGGAACCGACAGAAGAACAGATCAAAGAATATCTGGCAGGAAATCTCTGCAGATGTTCTGGTTTTGTTTCGCAGACATCTGCTATTCTTAAATTCCTGAAATACAAAAAAGCACAGGAGGAAGCATAAAATGAAGTATGTAAATCAACCTGTACGAAAAACAGACGCAATGGCACTTGTTACAGGAAAACCTGTTTATACAGATGACCTGGCACCGGCAGACTGTCTTATTGTAAAAATTCTGAGAAGTCCGCATGCAAATGCATGGGTGGAAGACATAAAAACAGGAACGGCCGAAAAAGTAGCCGGAATTGCCTGTATTCTTACTTACAAAGATGTTCCTCAGAAACGATTTACACTTGCGGGACAGACTTCACCGGAAATGAGTCCGGATGACCGCCTGATACTTGACAGACATGTCCGTTTTGTGGGAGATGCTGTGGCGATCATTGCAGGTGAGACAGAAGAAGCAGTAGACAAAGCCATGAAGCGTATACGTGTGGAGTACCGTGTCGAGGCACCGGTGCTGGATATGCATAAGGCAAAGGACAACCCGATACTGGTGCATCCGGAAGAAGACTGGAAACTGAAGATACCGCTGGGCGGAGATAATAAAAGAAACCTCTGTGCAACAGCAGTGGAAGAACATGGAGATGTAGATGAAGTCCTCAGAAGCTGTAAATATACAGTAGAAGAGACATATCATACAAAAGCAAATCAGCAGACAATGATGGAAACATTTCGTACTGCCTGTTATCTGGATCATTTTGGACGTCTTGTTGTACTCTCATCCACGCAGATACCTTTCCATGTAAGACGTATTGTGGGAAGAGCACTGAATATACCGGCTTCAAAAGTCAGAGTTATTAAACCAAGGATCGGAGGCGGATTCGGCGCCAAACAGACATCGGTAAGTGAAATATATCCGGCAATTGTCACCTGGAAAACAGGGCGGCCATCCAAGATGATTTTTTCCAGATATGAATCCATGATATGTTCTTCACCGCGACATGAAATGGAGATCACAGTTCGTGCAGGTGCGGATGAAAACGGAATTATCAGGGCAATTGATGTATATACATTGTCAAATACAGGTGCCTACGGGGAACACAGTTCTACAACTGTCGGACTGAGCGGACATAAATCCATTGCATTGTACCGCCATACTGAAGCATACAGATTTGCATTTGATGTTGTGTATACGAATAAACAGGCTGCTGGTGCCTATCGAGGTTATGGAGCAACGCAAGGTATTTTTGCAGTAGAATCTGCAGTGAATGAACTGGCACATAAGATGGGAATGGACCCTGTAAAAATCAAAGAACTGAATATGCCTGTGGAAGGTGGCCCGCTTCCTGGATATCATGATGTTCCAGTGGCTCAGAGTTGTACGATGGACAGATGCATGGCAAGAGCAAAAGAAATGATGGACTGGGATTCAAAATATCCGTGCAGGGATATGGGAAATGGCAAAGTGCGCGGAGTAGGTGTGGCTATGGCGATGCAGGGCTCTTCAATTGCAGGTGTTGATGTCGGTGGCGCAGATATTAAGCTGAATGAAGACGGTTCGTATACTCTTGCACTGGGCTGTACAGATATGGGAACCGGCTGTGATACAATACTTGCACAGATTGCAGCGGACTGTCTTGATACACCGATGGAAAACATTGTTGTGTTCAGTGTGGATACAGATATTTCCCCATATGACTCAGGGTCTTATGCTTCTTCAACGACCTATACAACAGGTGTTGCCGTTATGAAGGCCTGTGAAGAACTGAAAAAGAAAATATGTGAACTCGGAGCACAGATGCTGGAAACAGATGTGGATAAAGTCGATTTTGACGGTTCTTATGTATTCAGTACAGAAGGAGAAGAAGAGAAAAAGGTTTCTCTGGAAGATGTAGCTCTTAAGGGAACGTTCTTCAATAATATTGAACTCCAGGTTGTAAAACAGCATTCTTCCCCGATCTCTCCGCCACCGTTTATGGTTGGTATGGCAGAAGTAGAAGTGGATACGAAGACAGGAAGTATTGATGTTCTGGATTATGTGGCAGTGGTTGACTGTGGAACACCGATTAATCCGAACCTTGCGAAAGTACAGACAGAAGGTGGTATTGCACAGGGTATCGGAATGGCACTTTTTGAAGACGTGCAGTACACTGACAAGGGAAAAATCCGCAATAATTCATTTATGCAGTACAAAATTCCAACACGTGAAGATATTGGAAAAATACGTGTGGATTTTGAGAGCAGTTACGAAGAGAGCGGTCCTTTTGGGGCAAAATCTATCGGGGAACTTGTAATTGATACTCCATGTCCGGCACTTGCAGAAGCTGTATACAACGCAACAGGAATCCGTGTAAGGGATTTACCGATCACACCGGAAAAGGTTGCGATGGGAATCCTTAAGAAAAAACTGGAGAAATAATATGGCAATTATCATAAAAGGAGTGCTGGCGCTGTTCTGGCTGGTCCTGATCCCGATGGGTGCAGGCATCCCGATGCTTGGGAAAAAACAGGACAGCGGGATTGGAGAATATATCCTGTCAGGATATCTGGTCCTGTTCAGCATAACAGAAATTTTTACACTTGCAGCAACCTGGCTTCACCTGCCATTGCATGTACTCAGTACGGCATATGGTATTACAGGTGTCGGTCTTGCACTGTGGGGCTTTTACTGCCTGTGCAAAAAGAAACAGCCGCTTTTCCGGAGGGAAAAAATTGCAGGTATTTCTATATATATGTGGCTGGCGGTTATCCTTATACTGGCACAGGTTGTTATGTGTTCTGTCATGGCACATATGGATGCGGATGATTGTTTTTATGTTGCAACAGCGACTACAAGTGTGCAGACAGACAGTGTATTTAAGGTAAATGCATATACAGGAGGAATTTACAAGAAACTTCCGAAGAGATATATACTTTCACCGTTTCCGATTTTTCTGGCTGTAGTGAGCCAGCTCAGTGGAGGACTTCATTCGGCAATTATGGCACATATGGTATTTCCGGCGGTTTTTGTGCCGATATCCTATCTTGTGCAGAGTTTCATTGGAAAGAAACTTTTGGGTGAAAATAAAGATGCACGTGGAATCTATATGCTGATGGTCGTTCTTATGACCGGCTTTTCGGCTTATTCCGTATTTAATACAGGTTCCTTCCAGATAGTGAGGATCTGGCAGGGAAAAGCACTTTTGGCATCAATGCTCCTGCCGCTGGTGTTTTATCTGTGTTTTTGTCTGTTCACGGAAAAGAAACCGCGATATCCCTGGTATTTTCTGGCAATGGCAGATTTAAGCTGCTGTCTTCTGACGTCAATGGGAATCGTACTGACACCGGTAATGATTGGCTGTTTCCTTATGGTCAGCCTGATCTGTAACCGGAATATCAAACATCTCTGGAAAGCAGTTTTGTGCTGTCTGCCGTCGCTTTTGCTGGGGATTCTTTATCTTGGCCTTTTTGGAATGTGAGAGGAGTTTAAATGAAGGAAATCGTGAAACAGACACTGGTTTTCTGGCAGAATTACTGGGGAGAAGGATATTTCCAGTATCTATTGCTGGCTGCAGTGCTCTATCTTCTGATATTTAGAAGAAAAAATAAAAAAACCGGATATATACTTCTTTATCTTATGATTTCCCTTGCAGTTTTTTTCTGTCCGATAACAGCGAAGATCATTCAGAAATTTATAGGCGAACTGGTTTACTGGAGAGTTCTGTGGATCGTCCCTTCGGTTCCGGTAATTGCATTTGCAATAACAGAGTTCCTGAAAGAACGAAAGGGAATCGTAAGGTTTATATCAGTTATAATCTGTGCGGTTGTTATCATGTTCAGTGGAAAAGAATTCTGTCATGAGGGATATTTCCATATGGTAAATAATTATCAGCAGGTTCCGGACGAAATTCCCGGGATCTGTGAGATAATAAAGGCAGATGCAGCTGGAAAAGAAAGATATTTCGTGGCAGGGAATAATTACATTTCTTCATATCTGCGGGTTTATGATTCTTCAATTCTTCAGATGTGGGGACGTGAAGGTCGCGGAATGAGAAAAAAAGAAAGAAATATCACCAGGCGTCTGTACTGGGAAATGGAGTCTCCGGCACCAAATTACAACAAAATCGGAAAATATGCAAGTCACAAGGAATGTGATTATCTGGTGCTGGCTGTACTGAATGAAGATCAGAAAAATGAGGTCGGAAAGTATGGTTATTCCGAACTTGGAACAGTAGGTAATTACAGTGTTTATCGTCTGGAAAAATAATTATACAGGACGATAAATACTGAAGCATAAAGAATTCTTTTGTTTTTGTTCATAAAAAATGAATAATTCAAAAACTTTACAAACGAAGAAATATGTGCTATATTTATGACAAGATTTTTTTATGCGTGCACCTGTAGCTCAGTGGATAGAGCAGTGGTTTCCGGTACCATGTGCGGGGGTTCGATTCCCTTCAGGTGTGTTGC